>JALNYK010000008.1 GCA_023229845.1 Gallionella sp. | reverse complement strand
CGCCAACGCCATTCGCCTTTTGGGTCTTTGTAGAATTCCCACTTGTCATTGGCGACACTATTGAGAAGCCCTGCCATGGTAAACCTCCTTGGTTGTGCTACGTTTGATGAAACGAAAGCGGCTAACGTTAAGTTGAGGGGCTGACGCGGGCTGCTTCGCGGCAGTCCCGCTCGAACGTTAGGTTGGGCGGCAACCTATTGCTGAGCCTTCTCGGCTTCAATTTTCTCAAGAGCCTCTGCAATTAGTTTGACGCTCTCATATGACATTCCCTGCGTGACTTGGCAATAAGCATCTCGAAAGGCTTCGTACGTGTGGGCGATAAAGTCAAAACCTATAAAACCAACGCCACCAAACTTGAGTTTGAAGAAATTATCACTGTCATCATAAACGCGAGCCAAGTAGTTCTGGGCGCAGAGATCAACTCGATCTTCTGATACAAAGCCATCCACATAAGACTCCACTGCCTGGGCCACTTCAGAAAAATGCTCATCACCCCGTGCGCCATAAATGTGACGACAAAGATAGGGAGCGACCTGACTTGAAAATGCCAACCAGAAACTGTCCGGGTAATTTTGCTTTATAAAACTGGAAACACCAGCAACCCGCAATACAGAATATTCGCGAACACAACGCTCACGCTGCTCAATCGATATATTTAGATTTTTTCTCGTTTCATCGTCGGGCAGTAGTTCGTAGTCCTTTTCTAGCGGAAATGGTCTCAAGATAAAATTATCGACCCACTCGGCAAGTAGCGAGGGAGATTGAAATATTTCCTTCTCAGTGTGTCCATCTGAAGCAACCGAATTCTGCTCTTTCGCATACGGCAACGGCAGGTTGGCCTGCGCCGATTGTTTTCCTTTTAACCAATCAAATAATCCCATAGCTATTTCCAATCGCTAATTCAGAGAGCTGCCCAACGTAAAGTAGACACCCTAAAAAATGCCGAGAAAGGCACCTTCGAGGTGTACAATCTGGCATCCGCCCTGCAATGCCTTGTTTTTATTGAAGGAGAAATTATGGCAACCCCTAATTTTCCAGATAAAAGCACCACGACAAAATCTCCCAAATTACTCGATCAAGTCCGCGACAAGTTGCGGGTGAAGCATTACAGCATTCGCACCGAGCAGGCTTATACGGGCTGGATTAAACGCTATATCTTCTTTCACGGCAAGCGTCACCCCAAAGAGATGGGGGCGGCGGAGATTGAGGCTTTTCTGACGCACTTGGCGGTGGAGGGCAATGTTTCCGCGTCCACGCAAAACTTGGCCAAGAGTTCCCTGCTGTTCCTTTACCGCGAGGTGTTGGAGATCGATTTGCCTTGGCTGGACAATATTATTCAGGCCAAGGTGTCCAAGCGTTTGCCCGTGGTGTTGACGGTGGCGGAGGTGCAGGCGGTGCTGGGGCGGATGAACGGCACGTATTTGTTGATCGCTTCGTTGTTGTACGGCGGCGGGATGCGCCTGATGGAAGCGGTGCGCTTGCGCGTGAAGGATGTGGATTTTGCGCGGCGCGAGATTCTGGTGCGCGAGGGCAAGGGTTTCAAGGACAGGGCAACGATGTTGCCGGAGGCGGTGAGCGCGACCTTGCAAACGCATCTGGTGAAGGTGAAGGCGTTGCACGCGGAAGATTTGGAGCAGGGCTACGGCGAGGTATATTTGCCGTTTGCGCTGGATAAAAAATATCCGAATGCCGGGCGCGAATGGGCTTGGCAATATATTTTCCCCTCGAAGAATTTGTCGGTCGATCCGCGCTCGGGCAAGACGCGCCGCCATCATCTGGATGAGAAGGGCGTGCAGCGCGCGGTGAAGCAAGCCGTGCGCGATGCCGAACTCACCAAGCCCGCCACGCCGCACACCTTGCGCCATTCCTTTGCCACGCATCTTCTGCAAAGCGGCTACGACATCCGCACTGTGCAAGAACTGCTCGGCCACTCCGATGTTTCCACCACGATGATTTACACTCACGTCCTTAACAAAGGCGGCAGGGGCGTAGTGAGCCCGCTGGATAGATGAGATGAACGACGAACAATACATGCGCGCCGCGCTGGAGTTGGCGCGCCAGGCGCAGGAGGCCGGCGAGGTGCCGGTAGGCGCGGTGGTGGTGAAGGATGGCGAGATCGTCGGGCGCGGGTTCAATGCGCCGATCTCGCGCCACGATCCTTCGGCGCACGCCGAGATGATGGCGCTGCGCGATGCGGCGCAGCGGCTGGGCAATTACCGGCTGGTGGGCTGCGAGCTTTTCGTGACGCTGGAGCCATGCATGATGTGCGCCGGAGCGATCATGCATGCGCGCATCGCGCGCGTGGTGTACGGCGCGCGCGACTTGAAGACCGGGGCTTGCGGCAGTGTGCTGGATGCATTCGCCGAGCTGCGGCTGAACCATCATGCGCAGGTACAAGGCGGGGTGCTGGCGGAGGAGTGCAGTGCGATGCTCAGCAACTTTTTCGCGATGCGCCGCGCGCAGCAACGCAATGCTTAACCTTAAAAACCTATTGGATCGTCATTCCGGCGCAGGCCGGAATCCAGCAAAAACAAACAGCCCGCGTAGCGGACAGCCCCAAGGTTTTGTCCCGCTTGCGCGGGAGATTTTTAATCATCTGGATTCCGGCCTTCGCCGGAATGACGGGGTAGTATGAAGATCACCGTAGACATTCCGACCCAGACGCTGGAGCTGCGCGGCGACGCGGGCGAGTTGCTGCGCAGCTATTCCGTCTCCACCGCCGCCAACGGCGCAGGCGAACGCTCCGGCAGTTTCTGCACGCCGCGCGGCCGCCATGTGGTGCGCGCGAAGATAGGCGCGGGCCAGCCCGCGAACACGGTGTTCGTGCGCCGCCGTCCGACCGGCGAGGTGTACACGCCGGAACTGGGCGCGCAGTTCCCGCAGCGCGACTGGATACTGACGCGCATCCTGTGGCTGTCCGGCCGCGAGCCGGGCTACAACCGGCTGGGGGAATGCGATACCATGCGCCGCTACATTTACATCCACGGCACGCCGGATGCCGTGTCCATGGGCATCCCCGGTTCGCACGGCTGCATCCGGATGCGCAACGACGAACTGATTGAACTGTTCGATCTCGTGCCGGTGGGAACGGAAGTCGAAATCAAGGCTTGAGCTAGGATTATCCATTGGGGTGTAGGTCGGGCTTCAGCCCGACATGTCGGGTTAAAACCCGACCTACAATGCTCTGATTTTCTGAAGGATCATGAACTATTTTGGTTGAGTGGGAGGTTCACGATGGGCAATCCTTTTACGGTCAGTCTGGTTTCATGGCATGACGGCGAGCCACTGCTGCGTGCGATCCGCGAGACGGTGTTCATCCGCGAGCAGGGCGTTCCCGAGGAACTGGAGTGGGACGGCCTCGACGAGAACTGTCGCCATGCGCTGGCGTTGAGCCTGCAGGGCGAGGCTATCGGTTGCGGCCGTATGCTGGCGAAAGGCCATATCGGGCGCATCGCGGTGCTGCCGCAGTGGCGCGAACAGCGGCTCGGCACCGCGATCATGGAGACTCTGCTGGCCGAGGCGCGCGCGCAAGGACTGAGCCGCGTGGACGTGGATGCGCAGACGCAGGCGCTTCCGTTCTATCGCAGCCTGGGTTTTGTCGAGCAGGGCGAGGTATTCATGGACGCGGGCCTGCCGCATATCAAGATGACGCTGGAACTGTAGGTCTCATGCCGCATAAAGAATCTTCCGCCGACACCGCCGAAAAACTCCGCATCGACAAATGGCTGTGGGCCGCGCGCTTCTTCAAGACGCGCGCGCTGGCCGCCGATGCGGTCGAGAGCGGCAAGGTGCTGGTCAACGACGCGCGCGTCAAACCGGCCAAGGCGCTGGCGGTCGGCGACCGGCTGGACATCCGTGTCGGGCAATATCAATACGAAATCGAAGTGCTGGGTCTTTCGGGAAAGCGTGGCCCGGCGCCCGAGGCGCAGCAGTTGTATTGCGAGAGCGACGAGAGCCGGTCGCGGCGCGAGACCATCGCCGCGCAGAACAAACTGCTGCCGTTGCCGCACTTCAAGGGCAGGCCGACCAAGCGCGACCGCCGCGAGATCGAGCGGCTTAACGAAAAACTCGGGTAGCGTTTCGTTTGCTTCCTCTCCCGCTTGCGGGAGAGGATTGAGGAGAGGGAACGGACATGGCAGGTTTCATTATCAAAGGCTGCACAGTTGCCATGTCCGTCAGGCAGGGCGAGTGATATTGAAAAAAGCTGTAAATCGAGGTTTTTAGAACAATGACCGTTCCAGTCCCCACACGCGCCGCGCGCTGGCGTCGCCGCGCGATCGAGGCGCTGATCCTCATCATCGTCATCGTCGGTATCCGCGTCTGGCAGCAGCGCGATGTCGTCAGCGGCGCTGCTCCTTCATTGGCTGGGACGTTGCTGGACGGCACTGCCTATAAGCTGTCTCCTCAGCGTCCGGTGCTGGTGCATTTCTGGGCGACATGGTGTCCGGTGTGCAGTGCGGAGCAGGGCAGCATCCAGTCGATAGCGCAGGGCGATTATGAGGTCGTCACGGTCGCGATGCAGAGCGGCAGCCCCGCCGATGTTGCCAGACACATGGCCGAACAGCGGCTGGACTTTCCGGTGCTGAACGATGCGGACGGGCGCATCTCCGCCGCGTGGGGCGTACATGCAGTGCCCGCCAGTTTCATCGTGGACCGCGACGGACAGATACGCTTCGTCGAGATCGGCTACACCACGGAGATCGGCTTGCGCCTGCGCTTGTGGCTGGCGGGCTGGTGAGCGTGGATAAATCAAAAAATATTCTCATGTTCAATATCATGCGTACCAAGTGGAGCGGTCAACTGAGGTTTCTAGGTTTAATCCGGGCTCGCTTGAGCCAGCGCAATCAGTCGCAGGATCAGCCGCCCGTTCGGATCGGTGATGGTGGTCTGTCTGGCGTTTAACGTGGCTTGGAGATGCAGCCTGAAATCGACGAGATCCCCGCCCGATGCAAGCAATTCCTTTTCGGCCGCGCCCAGCAACTGCGTGAAGTCGAAGTGTACGGTCTCTTGCGAACCGACGCCCAGCAAGGCCGAGGCCAACGGCGACAGCGCCAGTATTTTCCAGTCGGGATCGGCGATGGCTACCGCGCCGGGCAGCTGGGGAACGATGCCGCCATGCTTCGCCAGCATCAGGCTGGCCCGCACCCTTGCCAGCAGCTCCTTCTTGTTGAACGGCTTGCTGATGAAGTCGGTCGCGCCGGCTTCGATGCCGGTGATGCGTTCCTCGGCCAGCGACAGCGCCGTGACCATGATTACCGGCAGGCCGGAGAATTCGGGGTCTTTGCGGATCTGCCGGCATACGTCGTAGCCGCTCATGCCGGGCATGCGCACGTCCAACAGCATCGCGTCGGGTTTTTCGCGATGCAGTATTTCCAGCGCATCCGGGCCGCTGTATGCGTCGAACACCCGGTAGCCGGCGGCGCCCAAAATGAGGCGCAGCAATTTCACGTTGGGCGCGGAATCGTCCACCACCAGTATCGTCGCTGCGGCAGGAATGTCAGACATGCGCCGCCTTTCTGCCTGATTTGATGAAGCTATCCACCACTTCGGGCAGGCGACGGGTGTCCACCGGCTTGCTCAGATAACCGTCGAAACCGGCGGCGAGAAAGCGCGCTTCGTCGTCCTTCATCGCCTGCGCGGTGACCGCCACCGCAGGTACGTCGTCGAAGGCGTGGTTTGCCCTGAATGCGCCGATCACGTCGAGGCCGCTGCCGTCGGCGAGGCGGATGTCGAGCAGCAGCAGGTCGGGTTTTTCGTTCCTGAGTTGCGCCAGCGCTTCGGCGACGCCGGTCGCTTCCAGGATGCGGTAGCGCTTCTTGTCGCCCAGCACGACGCGCACCAGCTTGCGGTTGGTGGCGTCGTCCTCGACCAGCAGTATGGTTTTCACCGGTTGTTCCATCGTCGCCACCTCAGCGGTTTCCAGAGGAAATATTCGTCCGGCGGAACAGCTTGGTGATCGCCGCCAGCAGGGGCTTCTCGATCAGTTCGTTGCCCTGCAGCAGCACGAACTCGATTCGTCCTTCCTCTTCCGCGTGCTCCGTTGAGCTGTAGATTCTGGCGGTCAATGCCAGGATGGGGATGTGGGCGGTCTCGGGCAGCACCTTCAGCCCTTCCTGCAGGCTGAAAAAATCCATCCCGCCGGACAGCAGGTTGGTCACCACCAGATCGGGATGCATGCATTTCGCCAGATTGATCGCTTCCTCCGTGCCCAGCGCCTGGATGACTTCGTACTTCTCCTGCGCCAGCATCATCGCCAGCAGGCTCAGCTCGTTCTGATCGGTATGCACCACCATCACCCTGTGGCATACCCCGTTCTCGCCTTCTTTGGGGATGCAGCGCCTCAGTGCATGCAGCAGTTCCAGCCTGTCCACTGGCTTGACCAGATAGTCCGCGGCCCCGAGGCGGAAGCCCAGCAACTGGCGATCCAGCACCGAGACGATCACCACCGGGATGTTGCGGGTGCGGGGCATGCTCTTCAGTTCGGTCAGCACCTGCCAGCCGTCCATGTCGGGCAGCAGCAGGTCCAGCGTGATCGCCATCGGTTGGCACTGCGCCGCGAGCATCAATGCCTCGCTGCCGCTCTGAGCGAACAGCACCCGATAGCCGGCCTGATTCAGGTAGAGCGACAGCAGCTTCGCCGCTTGCGGGTTGTCTTCCACCACCAGGACGGTGAGGGCTCTGGCGGGGCGGTATTCCGGCTGAATGTCGTCGGTGTCCATAAGATGCTTCCTCTACGGGGTCGAGACCTGCTTGCCGCTCGCGTCAGGCCGTAACGGCAACAGGACGTGAAATGTGCTGCCCTCGCCGAAGACGCTTTCCACCCAGATGCGCCCGCGATGGGCCTCCACCAGACGCTTGGCCAGCGCCAGCCCCAAGCCGGTCCCCTCGTGCCGCCGGGTCAGCGAGGAATCCACCTGGCTGAACTCGATGAAGATGCGGCCCATGTCTTCCTCGCGTATACCGATGCCGGTGTCGGCGATCGTCAGGTGCAGTTGTCCGTCTTCGATTGCTGCGGACACGGTCACGACGCCTTCGTCGGTGAACTTCACCGCGTTCGACAGCAGGTTGTACAGCACTTGCTTAAAGCGTATCTGGTCGGCGGTGATCAGCCCCAGGTCCGGCGGCAGCTTCCACTGGATGTCCAGTCCCTTCTTCTCCACCAGACCGCGCAGAGTGGTGATGGTCTCGCGCACCATCTGGGCGATGGGGAAGGTCTCGTAGAACAGTTCCAGCCGGCCCGCCTCGACCTTGGACAGGTCGAGCACGTCGTTGATCAGTCGCTGCAACAGCAGGCCGCCGTCGTGGATGTCGCCGAGATATTCCAGTTGCTCGGCATTCAGCGGACCGGGTATCTGGTCCTGCAGCACCTCGGTGAAGCCGATGATGGCATTCAGCGGCGTGCGGAATTCGTGCGACATGTTGGCCAGGAACTGGCTCTTGGCGACGCTGGCCGCCTCGATCTCGGCGTTCAGCTGGCGCAGCTTGACCATCGTGCCTTCGTAGTGGATGTAATAGCTCTGGTTACCGAGCTGCAGGTCCAGATTCATGATCTTGTCCAGCGCCTGGATATGGTCCACCACCGCGGCCGCGTTGTCGCGGTAACGCTCCAGGATGATGGGGTAGAGGATGCGGTGGTAGAGCTGGAACGCGCCGATGAACCAGTGCGGCTCGACATGGATGGCGTTGTGGATATAGCCGATGCGCCAGCGCCGCTCGAAATAGGCGGTGTCGTAAGGACCGCGCACCGCCTCCATCAGGTAGGCCTTCTGCGCCTCGCCCAGACGACGGATCATCGCCTCGTCCCTGAACACCTTGCGGGTCTCGTCGAAGGCGAGCATGTGCCGGTAGAACTGTTCTGCGATCTCGTCCAGACGTTCCCGGAACAGGTCTTCCAGGTCGTGCAGCAATGCGTAGTCCTGTTCCTCGAACTTGAGGAAGGCCAGACGCTGACGGCGGAAGTCGTCGTCGAATACCGGTGGGGTTACATCGCCATATAGCGGTCCTGTCATGTCGTCACCCCATATCCATACCGGGCAGGGGGGCGAGAGGCAACGCTTCCCGACGGCCCAGCCATTGCGCTTTCTCGGCGTAATCCAGCACCGTCGCGACTAGCGTGCCGTGACTCCATGTCAGCGGAGAGACCGAGATGAATTCGCCGCTCACCGGATGCACCTGTTCCGGCAGCACGCCGGACGGCAGCGCTCTTGCGGCCACCCAGTCCAGCAAGGGCAGGGCCTGTTCCAGCGACGGGAGGTCGGGCGCCGCGGCGATGCGGTATTGCGCCAGCCACAGCGTGCAGACCACCCAGGGATTGCCCTGCACGTCATTGCGGGTCACCGTCCGCTGATAGTCGTCGTGCTCGTAGCGGGCCAAGCCGCCGATGCCGGTCTTGCCCCACAGGCGCTGTTCTATGGTCTGGGCGGTCCTGACGATACGCTCGTCCAGCGGATCGTAGTCCCCGAACGTGACCAGCCCGAGCAGGCTGGCGTCTATGGTCATGTCGAGGGTCTGCCGTCCGCCCTTGAACAGGATGCCGCGCGCAAAACGACCTTCATCCGGGTTGTACAGGTGTCTGTCCATGGCCGCGACGATCTCCCGCGCGGCATCGGCATAGGTATCGGCGCGCTCGTTTTCCTGGAACAGGCGGGACAGCGAGGCGGCCGCTCTCAGTCCGCCGACGACGGTGGCGGTGGTGTAGCTGAAGATGCCGCGTCGTTCCTCCCAGAGGTCGAAGGAGGGCAGCGGCAGTCCGGTGTGGTCGTCCCGGAAGGTCAGCAGGAAATCGGCGGCACGTTCCACGAACGGGCTGTAGAAGGGACGGATGACCTCGATGTCCCTGTGGATCAGGTAATGCTGCCAGATCGCCCAGATCACCAGCGCGGTCTCGTCCTCCTGGATGGGGAGCTGCATCTCTTCGCCTTCCAGCCAGGGCTGCCATGAGCTGCCCACCGAACCGTCCGGGTTGTACTTGTGCATCAGGAATCCGGTCTCGTCGAGGATGCTGGCGGAGTAATTGAAACTGACGGCCTTGCTGGTGCAGAAGTTCAGGAATCTCTGGCTCAGGCTGCCGTAGCCGGCACGGTCCAGCGCCTGCGAGACCTCCGCGCCATCGCGCGGCCACATGTAACTGTAGGTGTCCTGGTTGAACTGCTGGATGTCGGTGTCGTTCGCGGCGATCACCGCGCCGCCGTTGTCGATCTGGGTGCGCAGGATCAGCAGGCTGCGTTTGTACAGCGTCACCAGTGCGGGCGACAGTCCATCCAGATTCCTGTCTCCGGTCGAGACCCAGTGCCGCCAGTAATCGATGTTGCGCCCTATCAGCCGATCCGGCCCTATCTGCGCCACCAGCCGATGCAGCTCTTCGACCTCGCTGTATTTTTCTCCCACCGCCATCCAGTAATGGCAGACGCTTTCCCGGCCCGGCGGCAGATCGAGATGCACGCCTATCACCGAATCCACCGCTCCTTGCGAGATGGGGTTGCCCGCCAGATGGCCGTCTTCCGCGTCGCGCCATGCGCCTTCCAGCCCGTGATGGCGTTTAATCCCCGTGGAGAAATGCGTGACGCCCAGCGTGGATGCCGTGGCGCAACTCATCAGGAAGTATCGTGGCCCCTTGTAGTGGATCAGGCTGGCATTCTTGGGATCGAAAAAGACTGTATCGCCATTCTCGTTCTCCAGCGCATTCAGGTCGGCGTGGAAGAACAGGCGTGGCGACAACGGTCTGGAGGACAGGTTATGCACCGTCACCCGCCGGATCAGGATGTTTTTCTCGTAGTCGATGGTGTCGGTGAAATCCAGGCGCAGCGGCAGGTGCGCATGCGTAGCGCTGACTTCCGTCACCAGCGCATCCGTGACGTAATCCAGACTCAGCGTCCAGTTACGTCGATTGAGCCAGGAAAACTCGCCGTCCAGCCATACGCCGAAGCGCCACGGATAACCCAGCGCATGGTTCTCCTTTCCGATGCGCGGGTAATAGAAATCACGCAACTGGTAGTCGAAATCGAATGCGGCGAGCATCTTGCCATTTCCAATGGGAATGTCGCGCGGCATGGGATTAACCTCCGATCAACTATGTCTGGTCCGGGCGCATTACGAGCGGCCTGTGTTTGCCCCTGAAACGCGCGCAACGGGTTTGCCAAACGGGAAAGCGCGCTTGACTCCCGGCCCTTACGGAACGCAGGAGTGGCAAGGCTTGTGCAGCATCTTGCTCACTGCATCCTGATGCGTCGTTTCGGCGGAGATCAGGTCGCGGGCGTATTCCTCAAGCCGGATGTCCTTGTCCTTGACGAGATCGAGCAACTCGTAATAGGCCTTCAGCGCCTTGCCTTCATGTGCCAGCGACTCGCGCAGGATGTCGCCGATGTCATGGGTGTGTTTTTCCAGCAGCGCTCCGATGCCCAGTGACGGGTGGCCGCCCAGCCAGGTCACCAGTTCTCCCGCCAGCCGCGCATGAACCAGTCCCTCTTCGGCCTGTTTTTGCAGCCAGTCGACGATGGGAATACGGTTGTAGCCATAGACCATCAGCGCGTAATGGGTGTAATGCACCACGCCGGCCAGTTCGAGTTCCAGAATGTGGTTGAGCGTTTTGATGACAGCGTCCTTGTTCATGGAGGTCTCCTTGGATTGATACCGATCGACAGTAACGGCATCCGGTGTTCTCGTGATGGGGCTTAGGTGAGGTGTAGCGTGCGGCGGGCGGGCTGTATTTTCAATACATGATTCCCTGTATTTTCAGGCAGTTTCGCTGATCGCTCATTACCGGCCGCACTTAGGGGCGGCGAATAAAAACGCTTCGGCTCGGATGCGGATAGGGGAGATTTACTGCGTTTCAGATGGAGGGATTTCAGGATCGCCGAAATACCCTGGTCTTACGTGATGGTGTTTGTGAGCTGTCTGGCTTGTTCGGCTTGTTCGATTATGCGACTGCAAATTTCTTCGTTTTTGCCGGGATCTATGCCTAGCGACACCCATTCTGCATCGTCTATGCCTGGCGCTTGCAGTTCAGCTATGCCAAACGATGGCAGCAGTTTTTCGGCGATGTTGATTATGCGTGGCAACATCTCTCTGTCCGGAACTTCAGGGGAATCGGACATGTGGTGGTAGCGCAAGGCTGTGATGATTTCGTTCGGCAACTGCCAGTTATGCGCCAATTGGGCGCCCAGTTCGCTGTGCGTCACTTCCAGCAATTCCTGTTCGATTTCCAGTATCGACCGGTCTGATTTTTCATCCATGCGGAGATGCAATTCGTCGCTGAGACCGGTGTCCAGATAAGCAAGGGCCAGGTAGCCGATATCGTGCAATAGCCCGGCCAGAAATATCTGGTCATCGGCTGGACGATTTCCGGCGGACATGTGTTGGGCTATTGTCCGCATGGACAGCGCGACCGCCAGACTGTGCAGCCACAGGTTCTGCACGCTCAAGCGCCCTTGCGGCATCTTGGTCAGCGCAGACATCGCGGCGATGCCGATGGCGACCGATTTTACCCGGGTCATGCCAAGCAGCATCGCCGCATCTCTTACCGAAGTTGTCTTGATCGATGCCCCGAACAACGGCGAGTTGGACATTCCGATGATTTTTGCGGAAAGCTGCGGATCATGCTCAATCAGCCTGAGCATCGCAATTTCTCCTTCATTGGTGTCCAGCGGCAGGGTCAGCAGTTTCTGCGCAATTGCGGGCATGGCCGGCAAAGTGTCGAGTTTTTTAAGGGCGCTTTTTAGATTGATTCTGCTTCGCAACTTGGTGGTCTCGCTGTATGAATTTGCTTTAGCCATGCTGGCATGGATAACTCGTAACTGAGGTATGCGCGGCAGTTGCCGGCATTTGATGGTGATTTGAAAATACTGATAAGTGTGACATTATCACAAATCATCTTTAATTTGGGCAGGGTAAGAGTCTGTGGAAAAAGTATATACGACGAGAGAAGCTGCAAAACTGCTGGACGTATCGTTGCGTACGGTCCAGTTATGGGTTGAAAGCGGCGCATTGTCGGCGTGGCGGACGCCGGGGGGCCATCGCAGGATCAGGGCCGCCTCGCTGGATGCCTTGCTGGCGACTCGTGGCGAGGCCGAAGAACAGATTCCGAACCGCGAAATCAGCGTGTTGATCGTCGAAGACGATAAAGCGTTGAGTCGTTTGTACGAGGCGACGATTTCCGGTTGGGGGATACCGGTGCGGATCGAAATTGCACGGGATGGATTTGACGCCTTGATCCGCCTCGGGCGGCATAAACCCGACATCATCATCGCCGACATCAGCATGCCCGGAATGGACGGCATCGCGATGTTGCAGAAAATACGCGCGGATCATGGCAGCAACGATGTCGAAATTATCGTTGTGACCGGACTGGATAGCGAACAGATAGAGCGCAGAGGCGGCGTTCCGGAAGGGGTTGCGGTTTTCCTCAAGCCTGCGCCGTTCGCGCTGATACAGGCAAAAATACAGGAAATCGCCAACAGGAAATTGCATGCGGAACAGCGTGGTGCAAATTAATCTCACGGTGCTTGGGTGAGATTATGAGCATGTCGAGCACTAACAACGAGGAGCGCTGGAAGACGGCGATCGAAGGCGCCGGCGATGGCGTGTGGGATTGGGATGTCGGCACCGGCAAGGTCGTCCATTCCTGGCAGTGGCGGGCGATGCTGGGATATGACGCGGATGAAATCGGCGACACGCAGGCCGACTGGGACGCACTGGTGCATCCGGACGATGCCGAGATCCGCTGCGACGGCTTGGAGCGGCTGCTCCGCAAGGAAACCGAAGTCTATATCAGCGAATGCCGTTTGCGCTGCAAGGACGGGAGATACAAATGGGTGCTCAATCGCGGCGTGATCGCCGAGCGCGCCGCAGATGGAACGCCGTTGCGTGTGATAGGGACATTTGCCGACATCGATCGGGTCAAGACCGTAGACGAGCAGCTTAAAAGCCGGGAGCGCCAGCTTCAGGAAATCCTGTCGTTCAGCCCGGAGGGCGTACTGGTTTTCAGCCAGACCAATCAGCTGACCTTCTATAACCAGCGGCTGTTGAGCCTGTTCGGCATCGAGCTTGCGCCGGGAGAGCGGCTCACCACGATAGCCTTCATGGAAAAGATCGGCGCGCAGCTGGATCTGAGCGATGCGTCCGGCCTGTTCAAGGGATTTGGGGGCGCGGCAGAGGGCACTCTGCGGCTGCTCAGGCCGCTACGGATCGTCAAATGGGAAGTCCACCAGCTGGACGACCCGATATTGCGCCATATCCTGTTCTTCAGGGATGTCACCAGAGAAACCGAGGTCGATCGTCTGAAAAGCGAATTTCTCGCGACCGCCGCGCATGAACTGCGCACCCCGTTGTCCAGCATCTATGGTTTCGTCGAGTTGTTGCTGACGCGTGCGCTCAATGAGACGGACCGGCGCGAATTTTTGGGCATTATCCACGAGCAAACGCAGGGGTTGATCCGGATGCTGGGAGAGTTGCTCGATCTTGCGCGCATCGAAGCGCGCGTCGGACGCGATTTCAACCTGCAGGAGCAGGAGCTGTGGCCCGTGGTCAAGCGTGTCGTGACCGATTTCAACATACCGGGCGATACGCGGAAGATACGGGTGAAACTGTCCAAGCGTTCGCCGCTGGCATCGCTGGATGCCGACAAGATCGGCCAGGCCTTGCTCAACGTCCTGAGCAACGCGTACAAGTATTCTGCGGGCAAAGAAGAGGTGGCGATCGAATCCGTGAAGCTGAAGGAGAAGCAGGCAAACTGGGTTGGCATCCGCGTGCGCGACTGCGGCATCGGCATGACGGCGGAACAGCTGGGAAGGATATTCGAACGTTTTTACCGCGCCGACACCACCGGACAGATTCCCGGCACCGGGCTGGGCATGTCGCTGGTGAAGGAAATCATGCAAATACATGGTGGGCGCGTGGAAGTGGCCAGCGAATTCGGCGAGGGCACTGAAGTCACCCTATGGTTCCCGGAAGTAAAGCGAGGAGTTGATGGTGACTGATGCATCCGGAAGCGTAACGCAGGGAAATATTTTGCCCAGACTGTTGATCGTCGACGATGACGCCAATTTGCGCAGGCTGCTCGTGGCAACGTTCGGTTACGGAAAATACGAGTTACACGAAGCCTGCAATGGCGTCGATGCCGTCCGGCTGGCAAGCCAGCTCCGGCCCGCCGTCATCCTGCTCGACGTGATGCTGCCCGGCGAATTGGACGGCCTGGAGGCCTGCCGGCAAATCAAGGCACAACCGGAACTGAAGGAAATCAAGGTCATCCTGCTGACCGCGCTCGGCCAGCAGAGCGACAGGTGGCATGGCGAACTGGCCGGGGCCGACGCCTATGTCGTCAAGCCATTCTCGCCACTGAAGCTGATAGAGTTGGTCGATTCCCTGCTATAAGGAATGCGCTGCCCCTTGTAGGTCGGACTTTAGTCTGACATGTCGGGATGAATCCCGACCTACCAGACAGCGCTGCCCCTTGTAGGTCGGACTTTAGTCCGACATGCGGGATGAATCCCGACCTACCAGACGCCGCTGATCATTGTTATAAGTTCCAGACAGCGTGCAACACCACACTAGCCGTGTATCCCGGCAGTAGCTATGCGCCCGCCCTTGATCTCGCCTTCCATATACTGGACGCTGATCGGCTCGGACGACTCGGCAATCGTCGATTCGCTTCGTTCTCCGGAGGAAAGTGCTCTGTCGCCGCGGCTGAGCGACAATCCCGCGGTGGACAGGGAAACGATCGTCGACTCCTGTCGGGTTACCGCCGTCTGAGCCTTGCTGATCGCGGGCGTCAGCTGAGCGAGGGGGGTGTTGATCGGGGCTGTGGCAATCGATGTCGATACGTACATGACAAATCTCCTTCGTGATTAACAAACAACTTCGGCTATGCGTTTGTTGCTGCATTGCGGTACACAGGCATCCATGGTCGCGGTGCGCCAGCATTCGTGCAGGTTCGCTTCGACTCGGGACACTATCAGTTCGTCCAGCTTGCCGCCGGTCGCCTGCTCCCGCAGGATGGACAGGATTTCTTCCGGCGGCAGCGGTCCCCGGTACGGGCGCTTTTGCGCCAAGGCCTGAAACACATCGGCGACGGCGAGAATTCTTGCTTCCAGAGGAATATCTTCGGCATTCAGATGATAGGGGTAGCCAGAACCGTCCGCCCGCTCGTGATGCTGCGACGCCCACAGCGCGATTTCTTCCAGTCCCCTGATAGGGTGCAGGATGTTGTAGCTGTCGAAACTGTGCCTTTTCATGACGACGAATTCCTGCTCGGTGAGTCTGCCGGGTTTTTCCAGTAATTCGTCTGGAATTCTGAGCTTGCCGATGTCGTGCAGCAGGCCGGCTAGTTCCAGCATGTCGCATTTGACTTCCGGCAGCCCTGACAGCCCGCCGATGAGCCGGGCCAAGTTTGCCACGCCGTCGGAGTGCTGCTTGGTAAACGGACTCTTGGCATCGACGATATGTGAGAACACACGCACTAATTCGCGTAATTCGCGGAATTCGATCTCGTGGTCGTGGCAATTGGAAAGCCAGGTAGCCAGATAGCCGTCGATATGGTCGCCGTCCAGCATGAACCAGAATGCTTCGGAAGCTGAAATGCTCAAAAATGCATCGACCAGTTGCGGGCAGAACCAACTGCCCGTTTTATCGACGATTTTTGCGGTAATTTCCTCTCTGGCCAGCAGGATGTCCGATCCCCCGGAGAAACAGGGTTGCGACGCCACTTCCACGCGGTCTGTGAGGTAGATCAGATTCGCGCTCAGCTTCACTTCGAGCGGCAAATTCAGATCCTTCAATTCGCTCCAGTGAGTGTGGTGGTGCAGCACGATGTTGGACAGATGGCAGAGCCGGCGGCTGGAAGACAGCAGCGATGCGCCTATATTGCAGTGCTCTGCCTCGTTTTCCCATTCGAATTGCGCCAGCCGGGCATGCACCTGCGTTTTCGACACGCCGCTGTCATGCAGTATCGCGGCTTGGAACAGGTCGTCCATGCGCCACCTGTCCCATCCCATCAGCTTGCCGCATTCGGCAGCCATATAGGCGACGCGCTTGCCGTGATGGATATGGTCTACGCCAACCAGATCGAGCGCGTTCGACAACGAATAAATCGTCTCATGCAGATTGATGTTGAACTTGGACATATTTTCTTTGTGATCGAATGGGGCCGCAATTTTTAAATTGCACCAGTTTCAGCCAGGCAGACCATGTCCCGGATCAGCGTCTGGGCCGTGGAGAGTTTTTCGGCGATCTTTGCGCGCCGCTTCGGGGGGAAGCTCTTGCCTTTGCGGGGGAGTTCCGTGCCTATCCCGTCCAGCATTGCCTTGACAACCGGATAGCCCATCGCCTCGGCGGCATGGCCGATGTTCGCCATGGCTTCGGCCAGCTTTGTTCCGTCCTGCGGTGACAGGCCGCCTTCGCGATGCGTCGCCGCTGTCAGCGTGGCCATGTTGTCGCGCACCAGATTCACGAAAAAAACGTCCGCGGATGGCTCTGCGTCCAGATCCGAGTAATACCCCAGCAGGAATCTGAGTTCACGCTGCATCGGCGATCGCCTCCAGATTGCTGCATTGGCGAAGCATTTGAGTATTCCGCCAGGGCATTTCATCCGCGCCTGGAGCTGCCGTAGGGTTGTTTCTGGACTCGGCCAAAGTGTAGATCAGGATGTTCAGTTGCAGCCCGATTGCGTTCATCTCCGGGGTGCCTGGCACCGGGACGAAGAGATGCCGGATGTCCTTGCGCTCTATCATTTCGCCCAGTTGCGCGCTCAGACTATGCGCGGCATCGAGTTGCGTCAGGCCGATCCGGGCGAGCAGCACGAAGGCGAGCAGTGCCGGCGCTAGCGAGGCTAGCAGCAACGGGTTTGTTTCCGCGCCACCGGAAAACATTGCAGGCACCGCCAGCGCCGCGCCTCCCGCCAGAGTGTAAATGATGATGTTTGTTCGGGTTTTGTCCATCGCTTGCCTCGTCCGTCCGCGGCGGCCACGCAAAAAACCGTGGTTTGCGCCTGAAATAAAAAATCGTACACCGAAAAATCCCCCTCCACTACAGAGGGGGGGGAAGCCTTCAACCCCACGAGAGGGTGTGGGAGAAGGCGGGTTGCACCGCCGAATAAATGCATCGGCGGCGCGGCTATTATATATGGCATAAATGAAACAAGTGATAAAAATATCATAAAATAGTCGATTCTGGTATGATGATTCCAAATTCGACATCAAGATCGAACTTGTGTGACGTCAGGAGGAGCGGCAAATGAAAAAATGGTGGAGCGATCTTTCGCTGAAAAACAAGTTGCAGATTCCGGTGCAGCTGATCCTGATGCTGATTCTGCTGACTGGACAGCATTTCGCGTTCGTCTGGTTCGAGGATCGCGTACTGGAGGAGGTCAAACAAAAAACGGCGCTGACCGCCGAGGTGGCATTCCGCGGCATGAATGCGCTGATGCTCAACGGCGAAATCGGCGACCCCGAGCGGCGCAAGCAAGTGCTGGAGGGTGTGTTGCGGGACAAACGTTTGAATCTGGCCGAGGTGCGTCTGATCCGCGGCAAGCCGGTGCAGGATCAATATGGTCCGGGTACGGCGAGCGAACAGCCGCAGGACGAGATGGATCGGGCGGCCTTGGCGGGCGAGGGAACGCAGGTGGGTGCGGTCACCCATGCGGGGGAGCAGGCGACCTTGCGCATGGTCGTGCCATTTCTGGCCAGCAAGGATCACGGCGGCGTCAACTGCCTGCAATGCCATGCGGGCCCCGAAGGGACTGTCAACGGTGCAGTCAGCGTGGTGTCGGACGTGTCGCATGAATATGCGTTTATCTCTCGGGCCAACATCGTGTTGTGGGGCGCGCAGGTATTCATCCAAGTTGTGCTGTTTTTCGTCGTCGGCTGGGTGATCAGCCACGTGATCCAGCCGGTCAAGGACTTGCAGCAAGTCATGCTGGCGATACAGAGCAGCGGCGATCTGACCCGGCGCGCGCCGGTGAGCGGCAACGACGAGATCGGACAGATTTCGCGTGCGTTCGATGCGCTGATGGACAGCCTGGCCGATGCGTTGCGCCGGGTGCATGCCGGCGCGCAGGACGTGATGAACACCGCAGCGAAGCTGGCGAGCGTCTCCGGCAAGGTGACCGAGGGCTCGCTGGTGCAAAGCGAAGCGGCGGCCTCGACGGCAGCCTCGGTCGAGCAGATGACCGTCAGCATCGGCTCGGTCGCCGACAGCACCGAAGAAGTGCGCAGGCTGTCCGGGGATAGTCTGGCGCGAACCCGCGAAGGCAACGAGAGCGCGGCGGGGATGATACGGGAGGTGCGCCGCGTCGAGGAAACGGTCAAGCAGGTCGCCGCCTCGGTCGAGGAGTTCGTGCAGAGCACCCGTTCCATCGCCGGCATGACCAAGCAGGTCAGGGGCATCGCCGACCAGACCAATTTGCTGGCATTGAATGCGGCGATCGAGGCGGCGCGAGCGGGCGAGCAGGGGCGCGGCTTTGCGGTCGTGGCGGACGAAGTGCGCAAGCTGGCCGAGATGTCGTCCCGGTCGGCCGGGGAAATCGACGGGGTGACCGCCGCGTTGAGCGAAAAGGCAGAGCGTGCCGAGGCCGCCATCGAGAGCGGTCTGACTTCGTTGCATGCGACATTGGCGCACATAGATCGCGTGACCGGCATGCTGGATCAGGCCGGTAATTCGGTCGGCGAGGCCAGCCACGGCGTGAACGACATCGCGGCGGCGGTGCGCGAACAGACTCAGGTCAGCGCCCAGGTTGCGCGGCATGTCGAGAACATCGCGCGCATGGCGGAGGAAAACCATGCCGGCATCATGCGGACCGCCGACGACATCCGCCATCTGGGCGAACTGGCTGGAGAACTGGAATCGGCGATTGGGCGTTTCCGGGTGTAACTGTTTTCAAGATTAATAGTTTAGGAATTGAAGTAATTCGTCACACCGGCGAATAACCAGCGACTTGGCTGGCGTTGTTTGCCAGCTTAGTCGAATGGCTAGTAGTTCCATCAGGCCGGTGTACAGCTAATAGAACAGACAGTGCAACGCACTGACATAAAAGCATTTTTAATTAAATCCGCTGGATTCCGGCCTTCGCCGGAATGACGGAGCGTACAGGCTCTGTTGATCGGGCAGATACAGGCGGAGGTCGGGCAGGCGTGCCTTGCGCGCAACGGCTCAATGGATTTTTATCAGGTAAGAGGGTTGGGAATTATGCAGAACAAGAATGCTTATGTGTCGCAGAAGGAGGCGCCGTTCCCGGACAAGGCTGTGCTGGTGTCGCGCACCGACATCAAGGGTATCACCACCTATGCCAACGACGCTTTCGTCGCGCTGTCGGGCTATGCGCGCGAAGAGCTGATGGGAAAGAGCCACAACATCGTGCGCCATCCGGACATGCCGCCGCAGGCGTTCGAGTGGCTGTGGGACACGCTGAAGGACGGACGCGCATGGCGCGGAACGGTCAAGAATCGTTGCAAGAACGGCGATCACTATTGGGTGCGTGCCACCGTTGCGCCTGTTTATGAAAATGGCGCTGTCGTCGGCTATTCGTCGGTGCGGCGCGCACCGACGCGTCAGCAGGTTTCCGAGGCAGAGGCGCTGTACAAGCAGCTGAACGCCAGCGGCGCGCGAATCGAGTCTAAATTCGAGTCGTACAAATTCAAATACTGGACGCTGTCGCACAAACTGCAATTCGCTCTCCAGATCATTCTGTTCATCGTGCTGAGTATCGGTCAGTACTACCTGTTCGGGAATATCAAGGAACGCGAAAAAGAGGCGTTGGTCGCTGAAACCCAGCAGTTGGCCAACGAGGCGATAGACCGCGCCAATATGTTGATGGTCTCCGGGCAGGTTGGCGACGCCAGCCTGCGCAAGCTGTCATTGGAAAAGGTCAAGGGCTCGATCGAGGGGGTCGAATCGGTGCGCCTGTTGCGCGCGCAGCCGGTGGTGGAGGCTTACGGGCCGGGGCTGCCGGAGGCGCAGATCGATGACGATGTACAGCGGCGCGCGATTGACAGCGAACTGCCGCAAACCATCTTCAGTGCTGACGGCAAGACCCTGCGCCTGGTGACGCCTTACATGTCCAGCAAGGATTTCCACGGCACCGACTGTACCGGCTGTCATGCCGCTCCGGAAGGAACTGTGCTTGGCGTATCCGATCTGGTGCTGAACATCGAGCCGCATATGGCGAAAATCGATCGTCTGGAACTCAAGGTGCTATTCGCACAAATCGTACTGCAGATATTCCTGTTTTTCTATATCGGTTATCTGGTTCGTAAATATGTCGGAGCGCCGGCGGCGATGGCGGGGATCGGCTTCCAGCATCTTATGCAGGGTGACATGAACGATGAAATCGACATCAGCGGGCGCGATGAACTTGGACGGCTGCTGAACGGAGTCCAGACCATGCAAAGCTATCTGCGCACCGTGGTGGATGAGATCGTCACGCCGGTGGGGCATATGCAAAAACGCATAACCGAGATGGACAGCAAGGTGACTACCGTGGCGAACAATGCCGCCGGCGAGCATGACCACATCCAGCAGATCGCCAGCACGGTCGAGGAATTCAGCCAGTCGGTTGCCGAGGTCGCGGAAATGGCGGCGGATTCGCTGAACGACGCCAAGACGATGCAGGGCGTCGTCGAGCAGAACAACCGCAACATGGAACTCAGTATTGCCGCGACCAGCAAGGTGGCCGAGACCGTGCAATCGTCCAGCCAGACGATTGCCGATCTTGGGGCGTCAATCGAGAAAATTGGCACGATCGCTAATGCGATCAAGGATATCGCCGACCAGACCAACCTGCTGGCGCTGAATGCCGCGATCGAGGCGGCGCGCGCCGGAGAGCAGGGGCGCGGCTTCGCGGTCGTGGCCGACGAGGTGCGCAAGCTGGCCGAGCGCACCGCATCCAGCACCAAGGATATCGCCAGCACGATAGGCGAGATCAACGCGATCTCCGGGGCTGCGGTGCAGTCGATGCGCGGCGCGGTGACCGAGGTCGGAAACAGCATCGAACTGATCCGACGGAACGGCGAAGGGCTGAAGGAAATCATGAGCGCGACGACCAGCGTCGCCCAGCGCATCGACCATATAGCTCATGCGTCGCGCGAGCAGTCTGCCGCTGGTGAGAGTGTGGCAAGAGGCATCGAAAATTTGACCGGCCTGGTGGACAACAACGCGCAACAGGCCAGGGAGGCGAAGGCGGCCGGCGACGAATTGATGGAATCGGCGGCAGGATTGCGTCGGGCCGGATATCCGCTGACCAAGTGCGCCGTTGATTGATTCACCCGCCCATGTCTGGAAATGCGGTTGTAGGAGCGCAACTTGCCTCGCAGAGGTTCTTGCACCCTTGGGTGTTGCGCGATGTCTTTGGGATCGCCCGACAAGTCGGGCTCCTACACGCGATGTCTTTGCAGGAGAAATAGATGTCCGATTTATTGAGAAACATTGACGCCCGCTCCAAGCTGGCGGGCACCAACAAGCTGGAGATATTGATGTTCACGCTCGGGCGCGATCAGCGCACCGGGCGGCAGGAGATCTTCGGCATCAACGTGTTCAAGGTGCGCGAGGTGATGCGCATCCCGGCGATCACGCGCGCACCGGAGATGCCGGAAGCGGTGGAGGGCATGGTCAGCCTGCGCGGCGCATTGGTGCCGGTGATCGACCTGGCCAAGTATGTCGGGGTGGAAACTGACACGCGTCCCAACATCATGATCGTGACCGAATACAACGGCCATATTCAGGGTTTTCTGGTCGAGTCGGTGGATACCATCCTGCGCCTGGACTGGTCGGCGATGCGCGTGCCGCCGGAGATGCTCAATGCCCAGATGGGCGGGCTGATCACCGCGGTGACCGAGTTGCCGGACAAACGGCTGGTGATGATGATGGATGTCGAGAAGGTGCTGTCGGAAACCACCCGGTTCGACGACGAGCATGTTTTCAAGAGCGTGAAAGCGCTCGGCGTGAGCGATCGCACGGTGTTCTTCGCGGACGATTCCCATGTGGCGCGCAACCAGATTTCGCGCACGCTGGATGCGATGGGGGTGAACCATGTTTCGGCGGTGAACGGCATGCAGGCTTGGCAGGAGCTCAAGAAGCTGGCGGATCAGGCAGAAGCGGCTAACAGGCCGTTGACCGATACGTTCCAGGTCATCTTGACCGATGTGGAAATGCCGGAGATGGATGGCTACATGCTGACGCGCAAGATCAAGGCGGACAAGCGCTTCAACGGCATCCCGGTACTGATGCATTCGTCGCTGTCCAGCGACTCCAACCAGATGCTCGGCAAGTCGGTCGGCGTGGACGAGTATGTGCCGAAATTCGAACCGCAGAAATTGGCGCAGACATTGACGCGTCTTTTGGCTTGAGAGGACAGGGCATGAAAGGAACAGAACTAATGCAGATGCGGGACGACTCCCTGCTGGGCAGCGTGGACGCGCGCACCAATCTGGCCGGCAGCAACAAGATGGAAATCCTGCTGTTTTCGATAGGCACCGGCGAGCGCTTCGGCATCAACGTATTCAAGATCAAGGAGGTGTGCCGCGCGATGTCGCTGACCCGGACGCCGAACATGCCGCAGGGTGTGGACGGCATCGTCAGCTTGCGCGGCCATGTGTTGCCGGTGCTGAATCTGGCCAGGTTCATGGGGGTGAATGCGCCGCCAGAATCGCAGCGGGCGATGATGGTGGCGGAATACAGCAAACATATTCTCGGCTTTCTGGTGCACGAGGTGGATCGCATTATCCGCGTGGACTGGGATCGCGTGCGCGCCACCGACGACATGCTGACCAGCAAGGGCGGGCTGGTCAATGCGCTGACCGAGCTGGAGGACGGTTCGCTGGTCTCGCTGATGGATGTCGAGCAGATATTGGTCAGCGCGTTCGGCGAGGATGCCATAGGCGAGGTCCAGAAGCTGGAGGACGGGCACGAGTTGTGCGTTTTCTTCGTGGACGATTCCTCGGTCGCGCGCCGCAAGATCGCCGAGGTGCTGGACAAAATGGGCGTGCGCCAGATGCAGGCCAACAATGGTCGCGAGGCATGGGATCGCCTGAAAGTGATGGCGGAAAGCACCCAGGCCGCAGGCGTCAGGCTGCACGACCAGATACAGGCGATCCTGGTGGATGCCGAGATGCCGGAGATGGACGGCTATGTGCTGACCCAGCATATCAAATCCGATCATCGTTTCGACGGCATCCCGGTGGTGATGCACTCGTCGCTGTCGTCGGACGCGAACCGCGCGATGGGCAGGCGGGTCGGCGTGGACTACTACGTACCCAAGTTCGACGGGCTGGCCCTGTCCGATACGCTGCGCCCCTTGCTGGCGGCGTGAGCATGGTTTTTTCCGGAGGTTGTTGTGGCTGATCCAAACATGAAATTTCTGGTGGTGGACGACTTCGCGACGATGCGTCGCATCGTGCGCAACCTGCTCAAGGAGCTGGGGTTTTCCAACGTACAGGAGGCGGACGACGGCGTGGCCGCGTTGAACATGCTGCGCAAGGAGAAGTTCGATTTCGTGGCGACCGACTGGAACATGCCGAACATGACCGGCATCGAGCTGCTCAAGGCCATCCGTGCCGACGCAGGGCTCAAGCATCTTCCGGTACTGATGATCACCGCGGAGGCGAAGAAGGAAAACATCATCGAGGCGGCGCAGGCAGGCGCTTCGGGCTATATCGTCAAGCCGTTCACCTCGGGGACGCTGGACGAGAAGCTGAAGAAAATATTTCACAACATGCAAAAGTGAGCAGGCTCATGAGTAATCACACCAACACAGACAGCGACGAACTGGAAGTGCTGTTTGACAGCATTCTCGCGGCGCAAGCCGACGGCGCCGGGGATTCCGCGCGGGGCGCGGAAGGCGACAAGGTTATCAACAGCCTCGGGCACATGGCGCGTACGCTGCACAACACGCTGCGCGAACTGGGGCTGAACGAGGAGATCGAGAAAGTGGTTTCCTCGACGATTCCCGATGCGCGCGACCGCCTGAACTATGTCGCGACGATGACGCAGCAGGCGGCGGAGCGGGTGCTGAACGCCACCGATACGGCGCAGCCCATCATGGAAAAGCTTGGCAGCAAGTCAGCGCGGCTGTCTGGTCAGTGGCAGATGCTGTTCGACAAGAAGCTGGATGTCGAGCAGTTCAAATATCTGGTGTTGCAGACACGGGATTTTCTCGATAACGAAGTACCGCTTCAGACCAAGGCGACCAATGCGCAACTGATGGAAATCATGATGGCGCAGGACTTTCAGGATCTGACCGGTCAGGTCATCAAGAAGATTGTGGATGTGACGCAAAAAATGGAGCAGCAACTGGTGCAGTTGCTGCTGGAGAGCGCGCCGCCCGAGGTGAAGGCGGAGTTCGGGGTGAAGTCGGAGTTCGACGCCGGGTTGCAGAACGGACCGGTGATCAATCCGGCCGGGCGCAATGACATCGTGACCAGCCAGGATCAGGTGGACGATCTGCTGGCAAGTTTGGGGTTCTGACATGAACGATTTTGCAGGCATGGAAGAAATGTTGGGCGATTTTCTGCTGGAGGCGGGCGACATGCTGTCCGACGTGGACAGCAAGCTGATGGAACTGGAGAAGCGTCCGGACGACGGCAGGCTGCTCAACGAGATATTTCGCGGTTTCCACACCATCAAGGGGGGCGCGGGTTTTCTCGATGCGACCGAATTGGTTACGCTGTGCCATCTGACCGAGAACCTGTTCGACAAGCTACGCAACCGTGAACTGACGCTGAGTGCAGAGTTGATGGATGTGATCTTCGCGGCGACCGCCGAAGTGCGCAGGATGTTCGGCGCGTTGCAGCAGAGCCAGCAACCGGCTGCCGCTCCCGCCGGGATGCTGGACAATCTGAAGGCGGCGCTGGACGGTCAGACCGTCGGCAATGCTGCGGCCCCTGCCGCGATGCCGGCGCAGCCGGTCGCCGGGGCGACCGCTACCCAGGCTCCGGATGGCGTGGACTGGGATGCGTTGTATAGCGCGTTGACCGGCGATGGCGATATCGTCAAGCGGGTGTCCGCGGAAATGCCGGTTCCGCACAGGCAGGCGGAAATCGTGCCGATGCAACAGGCTATCGATGCAATCTCCGAGGAAGAGCTCACCAGGAAGGCCATCGGTCGCCGGGACGCCGATGCGCCGGGCGCCACGGTCGGACGGCGCGACGGCGACGTGCCTCCGAAAGAAGCCAAGGAATCCACGATACGCGTGGATACCGATAGATTGGATCAGGTGCTCAACCTGTCCGGCGAGATCGGTTTGACCAAGAACCGTTTGACTCATCTGCGCTCCGATATTCTGCAGGGACGCAACGATGCCAATACGCTAAGCGAGCTCGACCGGGCGGTCGGCCAGTTGGACATGCTGGTGGTCAACCTGCAGAACGCGGTGATGAAGACGCGCATGCAGCCGATCGGCCGTTTGTTCAAGAAATATCCGCGTCTGGCGCGCGATCTGGCGCGTTCGCTGGGCAAGGACGTCGAACTGGTGCTGGTCGGCGAAGAGACCGAGATGGACAAGACCATGATCGAGGACCTCAACGACCCGCTGGTGCATCTGGTGCGCAACGCGGTGGATCACGGCGTCGAGACCATAGAGGGACGTATCGCGGCCGGCAAGCCGGAGAAGAGCATCGTCGAACTCTCCGCGCGCCAGGAGGGCGACCATATCCTGATCACGATCACCGACGACGGTCGCGGCATGCGTCCAGAGGCGATCCGCAACAAGGCAATCGAGAAGGGGCTGATCACCAGCGAAGCCGGAAGCACTCTGGACGAGCGGCAATGTCTGGAACTGATCTTCCTGCCTGGCTTCTCGACCAAAGACGAAGTCTCCAGCGTGTCCGGCCGCGGCGTCGGCATGGATGTGGTTAAGACCAACATCCAGCGGCTCAACGGCACGATAGCCATTCACTCGGAGCCGGGCAGGGGCAGCGTGTTCACGATTGCCTTGCCGCTGACGCTGGCGATCCTGCCGGTGCTGGTGTTACGGCTGGCCGACCAGTCGTTTGCGGTGCCGCTGTCCATGGTGCGCGAGATATTGCCGGTCACGCAGGAGCAACTGCAGCAAGTTTCGGGACGCGCGACCATGGTGGTGCGCGGCGAGGTGTTGCCGGTGTTGCCGCTGGCTCAGCTGATCGGCTGGGGGAGCAACGAGCAATCCGAGGTCGGCGTACTGATGCAGTTCGGCCACAACAGCTTCATCCTGTCGGCAGACGGCTTTGTCGGGCATGAGGATGTCGTGATCAAGTCGCTGGATAGTTTCCGTCCCAAGGGGGTGGCCGGCGTCACGATGTCCAGCGAGGGCGACATCGTGCTGATTCTGGACATCAAGGAATTGCTCAGCGACGTGCACGGGCATTAACGGAGAACGAAAATGGGCGGATTGCCGGATGAAGCATACATCGCATTGGAGGCTCTGAAAAACCACGGTTGGTCTTTGCTGGCGCTGGATACGGAATTCGGGAATCAGGATCATTACGAGGGAGTATTAACGGACACGGAAGAACAAATGCATGCGAGCGAGTCGTGGACTTCCTTGATACAGGATGAGTGGGGGAAGGGCAATGGCAACAGAATCGAGGCGGATAACGCATGGCTGGAGTCCGTATTCGACGCTTCGGGCAGCAGGAAGCCGGATACGTTCGATAGCGGAGATTGGTAATTATTGAGCTTTCCATAATTGAAGACAGGACATCCGCCTCTTGTAGGTCGGGTTTTAACCCGACATATCGGGCTGAAGCCCGACCTACGGTAACCGCATGTTGTCACGAATTATGGAAAGGCCAATAAGTGAGGTAAACCCCCCGGCTATGCCGGGGGTAATTTAACTGCCGAATTAACGTTGGGCTGTCGTGATCAAGTCGCTGGATAGTTTCCGTCCCAAGGGGAGGGCCGGCGTCACGATGTCCAGCGAGGGCGACATCGTGCTGATTCTGGACATCAAGGAATTGCTCAGCGACGTGCACGGGCATTAACGGAGAATGAAAATGGGCGGATTACCGGATGAAGCATACATCGCATTGGAGGCGCTGAAAAACCACGGCTGGTCTTTGCTGGCGCTGAATACGAAATTCGGGAATCAGGATCATTACGAGGGAGTATTAACGGAATCAGAAGAACAAATGCATGCGAGCGAGCCGTGGACTTCTTTGATACTGGATGAGTGGGGGAAGGGCAATGGCAACAGAATCGAGGCGGATAACTTATGGCTGGAGTCCGTATTCGACGCTTCGGGCAGCAGGAAGCCGGATACGTTCGATAGCGGAGATTGGTAATTATTGAGCTTTCCATAATTGAAGACAGGACGTCCGCCTCTTGTAGGTCGGGTTTTAACCCGACATATCGGGCTGAAGCCCGACCTACGGTAACCGCATGTTGTCACGAATTATGGAAAGGCCAATAAGTGAGATAAAACCCCCGGCTATGCCGGAGGTGATTTAACTGCCGAGTTAGCGTTGGGCTGTAAATAGAAGCAGATCGTTTGACCATGCGGCATGGGTGGTGTGATTTTAGGTTAGGAGAGATGGTGATGTTCAAGAATTTAAAGATTGGTCGCAGGTTGCTGGTGGGCTTCGCCTTGCCGTTGGCTCTGTTTGTTGCTTTCGGGGGCTGGTTGCAGATGTCGATGGGCAACATTTCCGGCCATGTGCGCCACGTCAAGGTCGAGAGCGTGCCGTTTGCGCTGGCGGCCAAGAACATGGAAAAGGAGGTTGTCCAGGTGCAGCAGTGGCTGACCGATATTTCCGCGACGCGCGGGCTGGATGGTCTGGACGACGGATTCAAGGAGGCCGAGGCCAGCCGAGATTCGTTTTACCGCGACCTGTCCGAGTTCCAGAAAATGTACAGCTCCGAGGGCGATCAGGATGGCCTGAATAAAGTCCAGCGTATCAAGGCCGATTTCGATGTCTATTACCAGACCGGCGTGAAAATGGCGCAGGCCTACATCGCTGGCGGTTCGGCGGAAGGCAACAAGACCATGGGGCAGTTCGATCAGGCCAGCCTGGCGTTGCAGAGCGAGTTGGCGCCGTTTATCAAGTCGCAGGTGGACGAGATGGAGGCGGCGATCGATGAGTCCGATGATGAGACCAGCCATGCGCGGAAAACGGCCCTGTACACCTTGCTGGCGGTCGTTGCGATTGCATTCCTCGTGGCTCGCACGATCACGCTTTCCATCGTCCGTCCGCTGACCCGGTTGCAGGCCACGATCAGCGAAGTGGAGCGCAACTCCGACTTCACGCTTCTGGCGCCTGTGGAAGGCCGCGACGAACTGGCGCAGACCGCACAGGCATTCAATCACCTGGTCGGCCGGGTGCGCGACATCATCCGCCAGACGCGAGCCTCGGTCGACGAGATCGCCACGATTTCGCAGGAATTGGCGCACACTACCGAGCAGGCGAAGAACGTGACGCACCAGCAATCGGATATTTCGGCCACGGTGGCGGCCTCGACCGAGGAGCTGTCCGTCGCGATCAGCGAGATCGCTTCGCATACCGGGGAGTCTGAGACGCTGTCCGAACAGGGCCGGCGGGAGACGCGCGAGGCGCTGGACATCACGCACGAAGGCATGTCCGGGATGGGCGCGACCGCTCAGGCAATCAAGGATTCTGCGGCCAATGTCGCGCGTCTGTCGGAGAGCTCCGGCCGGATCAGCGGGATCGTCGTGGTCATCAAGGAAATCGCCGACCAGACCAATCTGCTGGCATTGAATGCGGCGATCGAGGCGGCGCGTGCCGGCGAGCAGGGGCGCGGCTTCGCGGTCGTGGCCGACGAGGTGCGCAAGCTGGCCGAGCGCACCGGCGGTTCGACCGAGGAGATCGGTCGATTGATCGATGCGATTCAGATGGAAATCGAGCATGTGGTCGAGGCGATGAGCGGGGCGGACGAGCAGGCGGCGCGCAGCGTCGAAACGGCCAAACACGCCGAGGAGGCGCTGGAGAAGATCGGCCATAACGGCGATCAGATCAACAATCGAGTGAAAGAAATCGCCAATTCGATCAAGGAGAGCGACATCGCGATTCACGACATCGCCATACAAATGGAACGGATTGCCCACATGACCGAGGAAACCAGCGCGGCGGCGGAAGCCACCGACGTCACTGCGGACCGGCTCGATGCGTTGGCGGCCGATTTGCACCGCAGCGTGGAGAAATACAAGGTCTGACCGTTAGGCGACCGCGAAGGAAACAGTGAAACGCAAGGAGCGCTAATGAAACGAATCAAGGAAGCGGCGTTGGCTCTGCCCCCGCTGCTGATCCTGCTGGTCGTGCTGCAGATATTGGCCGCCTGAGGAAGGCGACAAGGTCGCTGGTACAGAAACGGATGGGACATGGAAAGGGAAGACGAAATGCAGGAATTGAGTTACAGGAAATGGGGATTGTTCTACAAGGATATGAGCATGATGCTCCGTGTGATCGTTGCGACTGTCTTCATGACAGCTGCCA
Source organism: Gallionella sp. (assembly GCA_023229845.1). GTDB lineage: Bacteria > Pseudomonadota > Gammaproteobacteria > Burkholderiales > Gallionellaceae > Gallionella. Next base: position 74,030 of record JALNYK010000008.1, on the reverse strand, counting down.
TACTTATGGGGTTGTTGGCGGGATTGTTGGTGGGTAATGTCGCATTTGCCGCGGACAACTGTCCCGACTTCAAGCAGGACACGCTGAGCGGCGACTGGGGGCGCAGCAGTCTGTGCGACAAGGGCGTCATTGTCGAACTCACCCACAAGAGCGACCTGCTGGTCAACGCCGCAGGCGGCGCTGCCCGTGGCGGCGTGGTGCTGATGAACAGCGAGGCGGCGGTCGGCTTCGATCTGGACAAACTCGCCGGATTGAGCGGCGCGAGCGCCTTCGTTCAGTATCACGTCCAGCACGGCAACCAGTCGATCAACGCCTACACCGGCGGCTTCGCCGGCGTGACCAATATCGAGACCGGCGTCAGCACTGGCCAGTTCTATCAGGCATGGTTGCAGCAGAATTTCGCCGGCGACAGCCTCTCGGTATTGGCCGGCCTGTATGCCGTCGATTCCGAATTCTATGTGACCGACACCTCCGGTCTGTTCCTGCAGCCGCCCTACGGCATGTCCGCCGAAATGGCGCAGACCGGACGCAACGGCCCGCCGGTGTTTCCGATGGGCGCATTGGGCCTGCGGCTGAAATACACCGGCGATGCCTACTACGCGCAGGCCTCAGTGACCGATGGCGTGCCGGGCAACCCCAACGATCCTCACGGCACCCAGATCAGGTTCGATCAGGGCGACGGCAGCCTCGCGGTGGCCGAATTCGGCTACACCCCGGAGACGGAAGAGGGCCAGTACGACAAGACGGCAGTCGGCCTGTGGCGCTACACCGCGCGCGCGGCCGATCTCGATCCGGCAATTCCGGATCAGCGCACCGATCAGGGCGCGTACATCGTCGCCGAGCGCACGCTGATGGCCGAGCAGGGCAATTCTGCGCAGGGGCTTTCCGGCTTCGTGCGTTTCGGCGTGGTCAACAAGAATGTCTATCAGGCCAACTGGTCGGGCAGTCTGGGCTTGAATTACCAGGGCCTGTTCGACGGCCGCGACGACGATGCCGCCGGCATCGCGGTGACCAACAGCCATGCGAGCGCCAAGTATCGTTTGCTGAACGCAAGCGAGTCGTCCGAGACCGTCGTCGAGATGACCTACCGCATGCAGTTGCAGTCCTGGCTGGCGTTGCAGCCGAGCGTACAATACATCGTGAACCCGAACATGGACCCGGCATTGAAGGATGCTTGGGTGATCGGGTTCAGGCTGGAGGCATCCTTCTAGGTATGTGTGAGTTTGGAGGAAAAAAATGAATGCCAATCTGAAAAAGATCCATGTTGCCGATGTCAGGCTCGGGATGTATGTGCACGAGGTGTGCGGCAGCTGGATGGATCATCCGTTCTGGAAGAAGACGTTTAAGGTGTCGAATGCCAACATGCTGAAGACGTTGCAGGATTGCGGTATCCAAGAGGTGTGGATCGATGTTTCCAAGGGGCTGGATGTTGGGGCCGATGCCGAGGCTTTTTCCGAAGAAGATGAGAAACTGAAGGTCGATGAGACGCTGCTATCGGCGGTCAAAACTGTAAAGAAGTCGGAGCGGACGGTCGAATTGCATCAGGAACTGGGGCGAGCCCGGATGATCCATGCCAGGGCCAAGAAGGAAGTGACTTCGATGTTTCAGGAGGCCCGCATGGGCAAGGCGCTGCAACTGGAGCAGGCCGAGTCGCTGGTTGAGGAGATAAGCCAATCGATCATGCGCAATCAGTGCGCGCTGTTGAGTCTGGCGCGCCTGAAGAATAAGGACGATTACACCTATCTTCATTCGGTGGCCGTTTGTGCGCTGATGATTGCGCTGGGGCGGCAATTGGGGATGGAGGGGGACGCCTTGAGACAGGCCGGCATGGCCGGGCTGCTGCACGACATCGGCAAGATCATGACGCCGGAGGAGGTGCTCAACAAACCGGGTTCGTTGACCCGCGAGGAATTCGACATCATGAAGCAGCATCCGCGCAGCGGATGGGAAATTTTGAAGATTGCGCCCGGCGTGAGCGAGATATCGCTGGACGTCTGCCTGCACCACCATGAGCGACTCGACGGCAAAGGCTATCCCGAAAAACTGTCTGGCGAATCCATTTCGCTGTTTGCGCGTATGGGGGCGGTATGCGACGTGTACGACGCGATTACTTCGACGCGTTGTTACAAGTCCGGCTGGGACCCGGCCGAGGCGATCCGCAAGATGGCGGAGTGGAAGGACGGTAACTACGATGAATCGGTGTTCCATGCCTTCGTCAAGACGGTGGGTATCTATCCGATTGGAACACTGGTCAGCCTCGCATCCGGGCGTCTGGGCGTGGTGGCCGACCAATCCGCCGACAGTCTGCTGACCCCTAAAGTAGTGGTGTTCTATTCCGGCCGCCAGCGCGAGCATCTTTATCCGGAGATGATGGATTTGTCGAAATCGCTGGATGAAATTGCCGGCATCGAGAAGCCCTCCGATTGGAAGTTCGATCCGGAGATGTTGCAAGGATTAGTGCAATTGGGTGTGTGAATTTCAGATGGCTCCGGCGTTTGATGTCTTGAGAGACGCTTTGCCCTCGAAAACGCGGTGCTGCCGCAAATGGAGTTGTTCAGGGAGGCGTTAACCGAGAAGAGGAGGAGGCTGGGTATGAAATTTCGTTTGAATAAAATTCCGCTCGATCAGGCGGTGCCGGGAATGCAGCTGGCGGCTGCGGTATGCAACCAGCGTGGCGATGTGCTGTTGCAGGCCGGATGCGAGCTTTCGGAGTCCGCGCTCTCCGGTTTGCGCAAGCGCGGTATTGCTCATATAGCCATACAAGTGGCAGATACTCGTGGCGAGGATGAGTTGGCAGCCGAGCGCGCCAAGGTGCTGGATCGCCTAGGCATGCTGTTCCGCCATGCAGGACAGGATGAGCATCTCGCGTCGCTGTATCAACTGGTGCTGGAATACAGGCTGGAGGGGTCGGCATGAATACCTCGTCCTTTAAATCCACCGAAGAGATATTGGGGGCAGTCGAGTCGTTTCCCAGTTTGCCCCAGGCCGTCGTGGAGATAATCCGCTCTATCGACGACGACAGTATGACGCCGCAGTTGTTGACCCGAAAGATCGAGAGCGATCTCGGTATGCTGGCCGGGGTGTTGAAGCTGGCGAATTCTTCGCGTTATGCCGTCAGGGGCGGCGTCTCATCTCCCCAGCAGGCGGTGACGATACTGGGCTTCAACGCGATTCGTAATCTGGCCTGCCTGGACGGGCTTTCCAGCCATTTTCGGGAAAACAGCCATGACGATTTCAATTTCGGGAAATTCATGCGTCACAGCATCGGAGTAGCCTGCTGCGCCAAGTTTATCGCCCGAAGAATCCACCTGAATCCGGATATCGCTTTTGTTGCCGGATTGCTGCATGACGTGGGGCAGTTGGTGGTGGCAGTTACGCTGCCGGGCGAATTGCATGCGGTGATGGAGTACAAGAAGAGACAGGACTGCCATATTTCCGTGGCGGAGCATGCGGTGTTAGGAATAGACCACGCCGGAATAGGCGCGCATCTGGTGGATAGATGGAATTTCCCGTCCGCCATTGGCGAGGCGATAGGTGGGCATCATCATGTGTTCGACGATGTGTCGTCGCGTATGGCCGATACGGTGCATGTCGCGGAGGTGTTGAGCCATGCGCTGGATTTTGGCGGTTCCGGACAGGTGCCGCCGTTGTCCCATGGCGCGATGATGCGGCTCGAACTTTCTTTCCAGCAGATGCAATCGCATTTTGGCGAGATCGAGGATGAATATTCAGACTTCGCTAAAGTGCTGGGGGTCGACTGACCCGAAAGAAGGTAAACCATAATCCTCGACCGGATTGCATGAACGAATTATATTGCCGACAGTCTCACGGGAGTTGGCGTGGTTTCCTTCTTCCGTGTTTTTATGTCGTTCGTCCAGATAATCGTTTATGGCATTACCTACAACCTCAAGTTTGATTACCAACGTTTCGCCGACTAATCTTACCAACCTCGACGCGCTCATTGAGGGCGCCAAGTGGGGCGGAGCGGTCGGAGCGGGAGCGACGCTTACCTATAGTTTTCCCTGGGCGACAGGCGGCAGCGCCGTTTTTTACGGTGCGAACGGGACGTCCTATTCGACGCTGAATGAACCCGTTGCGGCCGCTGTATATGGCTTGAATGCGGTTCAGCAAACCGCTGCAAGCAATGCTTTGCTTGCCTGGGCCAATGTATCCAACATTACCTTTCAAAGTACGACCGACACCAGCACGAACGTCGGCGATATTCGCTTCGCATTTACTTCTGCGGTGGATGCCGGGTCGCAGGCATGGGGTTGGAGTTATACGTTAAATCAGGCGCTCCCAAGTTCCGGAGATGTCTGGATAAGCACCCTTCAAGGCGGGGCGACAGATGCAGACTGGTCTGCAGGATCGCATAACTATTTCTCTTTGATCCATGAAGTCGGACACTCATTAGGGTTAAAGCATCCTTTTGAAGGCCTGTCGCAACTTCCGGTCGCACTCGACAACCGTCAACAAACGGTGATGTCCTACACCGACCCGGCCAACAATCTCTTTGGAACGATCACGCAAATCACGGATGTGTCTTTTTCATGGAGCACGGGGGCGATAGCGCCAGAGACCCCGATGGTCCTGGATATCGCCGCCATCCAGCATCTCTATGGCGCGAACCTGACTTATCGGACAGGGGATGACGTTTACACTTTCGATCCCGCTCTGCCATTCCTAAAAACGATTTGGGACGCCGGCGGCAACGATACGATAGACGTCGGCAATTTTTCGGAGAACTGCCGGATCGATCTCACTCCCGGAAGCTATTCGAGCATCCGCATCCTGTCTGATCCGCTTCCGGCAGGGGCGACGGCGCCCGGCTATGCGCCGACTTACGACGGCACGAACAATCTGGGCATTGCCTATGGCGCGATTATCGAGAACGCGGCTGGCGGCTCCGGCAACGACACATTGATCGGCAACGATGCGGCCAATTCCCTGGACGGCGGGGCAGGGAACGATGCGCTGTATGGCGGCGCGGGCAACGATGCTTACTATCTGAACACGATAAACGATACTGTCGTCGAATACAGCGCCGAAGGCATTGATTCGATCTGGGCAAATTTCAATTACAGTCTAGCCAGCCTTCTTAATGTCGAGAACTTATACGCTTATGGCACGGCTGGCCGCATTCTGACGGGGAGCGCTGAGGGCAATACCATCGGTGGTGCGTCCGGCAATGACACGCTGGTCGGAAACGGCGGAAACGATGTATTCCTGTTCGGTGCAAGCGGAAATGGAATCGATACGATTTCCGATTGTTCGTCGGGCGACCGGATCGATATAACGGGCTGCAGTTTTACGGGCGCCATATCGAGCGGGAACGGGGCGAGTATTCTGGCCAATCAGGTCGAGCTGTTTAATTCAGCCAGCCTGACAACGCTGTACATCGGAACCGATGCGATAGCTGGCGCAGATGTCCAGATTCAACTGACAGGCAGTTATGCGTCATCCAACTTTTCGCTGAACGGAAACTGGCTGTTTTTCAATAGTCTGCCGACAGGTAGCGTGACCATCAGCGGCACTCCCACCCTGAGCCAGATCCTGACCGCCAGCAACAACCTGGCCGATGCCGACGGCCTCGGTACGATCGCTTACCAGTGGCAAGCCAACGGCATCGACATCACAGGTGCAACCAGTAACATTTACACCCTGACTCAAGCCGAGGTCGGCAAGGCTATCAGCGTGGTTGCCAGCTACACCGACGGTTTTGGTGCTTTTGAATCGGTTGCCAGCAATAGTCTCAACATTTATTCATTCATTGCGAGTTCAAAATACTTCGTCACCCAGTCGCCGGGCTCCAACCTGCTGGATTTTGACCTGGCCTATGGCACGTCATCGCTTCAAGGGCAGAACATTGTATTCACCGGCACAAACGGTGTAGACAACGTGACCGCTGCTCCCGGAGTGGTCGTCGATTTTACGAAGAGCAATGGCGGCATCGACAACATCTACCTGACGGGCAACCTGGCGGATTACGCGACGAGCGTCACCACCTCCACGGTGACGCTGACGCGCGGAGCGGGCGTAAATGCCGAGACAGTGCTGTTGGCCAAAGGCACGTCGCTCAATTACGACACCGTGGCGTTCGCGAATGGCTCGGCCAGCACGTTCGACCTGCACGGCTGGGCGGCGGGCGGCGCGATCCCGACGCTGGCTGCGGCGCTGGTACCGCCGACCACGCTGAACGCCACCGTCAAGGGCTTCGCGCTGGATGCGACCGGGGAAGTGTTCACCGGCACCGCACCGGGGATCAACTTCATCGCGACGGGCGGCAATGGCGTGGACATCGTCTACGTCAAGGCGGGGGCGACGGTGGATGCCTCGAAGCTGAACAGCGGCGAAGACAAGATCTACTTCACCGCCAACTGGGCGGACTACACCAAGGCGGCGACCACCTCCAAGATCACCTTTACCAATGCGACGACCGGAGACTCGGTGATCGTCGCGGCAGCGGCGGGCGCATCCAACGACCGGCTGGTGTTCGCAGACGGTTACGTGCTGTCCAACGACGCCAAGACCGCGCTGCTGGCGGATGCCGCCGCGCCGCTCTCGGCGATTCCCGGTTTCAGCACCGCAGAAGTCACGCCATTGGGAACGGGCGCTATCGTCACCGGCACTGTTGCAACCGACATCCTGAACGGCACGGCGGCCGGCGAGGTGATCTACGGCAACGGCGGAGCCGACGCTATCAACGGCGGCGCAGGCGCCGACACCATCGTCATCACCGATACCGGCACGACCGCCGCCAACTCCGCGACGATCCTGCTGACTTCAATTACAGACGGAATCGACGCCGTCATCGGTTTCAGCGCCGCGCCGGTTGCGAACGGCGGCGATGTGCTGGACTTGTCCGCCATCGCCAACCTGACCGATGCCGTCGCGACCGGCCAGACACTGACGACCGACTTCGCTGCCGCCAACGTCTTCATCTTCGACGCCACGCCGGTGGCGATTGCCGATGCGGCGAACGCGATTGCGGCTGACGTGTCCGTGATCGCTACGGATGGCTACATCGTGATCGCCGACTCGGCCAACGGCAATGCGGTGACGGTGTACCACTCGACAGATTTGGCGGCTAACGGCACGGAAACGGCGCTGGTGGTCCTGTCCGGGGTGGCCATCGCGCAGCTGACGGCGGGGAATATGCTGGTCTGACACCCCGCAAGCCCGAATTTGTACTTGCTCGATATGGCTATCTAGGGTTCTGAACATGCAGAACTGTCCTCGATGGATTTGCCTGTAATGCGGATGGTCCGGTAGTGATGAATCTATCTCTTCAGGATCGAAGTATAGATATTTCGGCTTATTGTTTAATGGGCATATTTCGCATATGGTCGCTTGCTCGATCTAATGCGGGATAGGTCTGATACTCAGGAATAATTATGGCGACTTACATAACCTACGTTTTTTCAGACAATTCACCGGCTGCGGTCGGCGTGGACTCGGGGGGAGGAACGTCGTCTGTGCTGTCTATGGGGCCGTCGCTGGTCCAGTTGAGCGATTCGATCCTTGGTTATGCTGATTACTACGGCTCTTTCAGTTACACCTACTCCGGTGGTTATCAATACCTGTCCTGGCCCGACAGCACGCTGACCGGCATCACCACATACGATCTGAGCTGGGTGGTGCAAGACTCCATTTCCGGATTGAGTATTCCCGGCGGCGTCTATGAATCCTATGCGCTTAACAACGATGCTGTCGGACTCGTCGCCTACTTCTTTGCCGGTAACGATACTTTCACCGGCAGCAGCTATAACGACGTGTTATGGAGCTATGCTGGGAACGACATCGTTGACGGTGGTATAGGCGCTGACACGCTGGTGGGCGGAGTTGGAGACGATATCTATGTCGTCGATAACGCGGGCGATGTCGTAACCGAGAACCTGAATGAAGGTAGCGATACCGTTCAGAGTTCGGTTGGCTACACGCTGGGCGCCAACATCGAAAACCTGATCTTGGCCGGAACGACAGCGATCGACGGCACCGGCAACGCGCTCGGCAATGTGCTGACCGGCAACGATGCCGCCAATCTGCTGGACGGCGGGCTGGGCAGCGACAGCATGTCGGGCGGCTTGGGCAACGACACCTATGTCGTCGATGTGCTGGGCGATTCGGTTGTTGAATTAGCAGAGCAGGGCATCGATACCGTCCAAAGTGCAATCACTTATACCCTCGGAGCGAATGTCGAGAATTTGACGTTGACGGGTACTGCGATCGATGGCACGGGGAATGCGCTCGACAACATCCTCTCCGGAAATGCGGCAGATAACGTACTGGACGGAGGGGATGGCAACGACACCTTGAGCGGTGGTGCGGGGAACGACACGCTGATCGGAGGAGGAGGTACGGACTGGTTTTTGGGTGGGGGCGGAAATGACACCTATATAGTAGATGCCATGGTTCCAGTGGCATTTTTGAATGTACATGGTGTCGAGAATGGCCTTTTAAAGGGATTGGGGTGGACTGGAGACAAGTCTTTCACTTTCACCCTGGCAACAGGGAACTGGATGGTTAACCAGCTCCTTGATCAGAATAACGATGGATCTGTCGACTATCTTAGTTTCTACTACTTAAGCACAACTGACTTTTTTAATTTGACTTTAGCAACCGATCAGTTGGGAGCTAACCTTGCCCCAGGGACTTACCTTAACGCAGAATTTGCGTCCTTCGCCAATTTTGGGCATCCAGGCCTTGCTTACAGCATGAATGGCCTAGGTTATGGTACTGAACTTTCCGGCAGCTTCTCTATCGACTCCATCAACATAGACTATTCGGGTGCGGAGCCTGTTCTCAGGAGCCTGTCTGCAACTTTCTCTTTAAATGGGTATCCCCTCGACCCAATGTTGTATGGATCAGTTCGCTATAACATGCCAGGAAGTTACCTTGGCGAACAAGTCACCGAGCTGGCCAACGAAGGCACCGACCATGTGATCAGTTCGGTCTCCTATGCGCTGAGCGACAACGTTGAGAACCTCACCCTGTCCGGCACCGCTGTGATCGACGGCACCGGGAATACGCTGGACAACGTCCTGACCGGCAATTCGAACAACAACATCTTCACCGGAGGCGGCGGGAACGACGTGTTTGCCTTTGCTGCCAGCGGAAACGGTCTCGACACGATTGCCGATCTTGCGGCGGGAGACAGCATCAGCATCGCGGGTGCGGCATTCTCCGGAAGCGTCGCGGCGGGCAACGGCGGCGCTGTGTTGGCCAATCAGGTCCAGTGCGCATCCTCTGCGGGAACGACGTCGTTGTTTATCGGCACCGATGCCGTGGCGGGCGCGGACGTGCAGGTGCAACTCGCGGGTACGTTCTCGGCGAGCGACTTCTCTTTGTATGGGGATCAGATTTTTATAAACAGCCTGCCGACGGGCAGTGTATCCATTGCGGGAGCCGCCTTCCGGGGCTACACGCTGACCGCCTCCAACACCCTGGCCGATGCCGATGGGCTGGGTGCCATAGGCTATCAATGGCTTGCAGACGGCGTCGCCATCGCTGGCGCGACCAATAGCACTTACATTCCGACGCAAGCCGATATCGGCAAGGCGGTCAGCGTAGTTGCCGGCTATGTCGATGCCCATGGCACTGTCGAATCCGTGGCCAGCAGCGGCATCAGCATATCTGCTCCGCCATCATCGAAATATTTCGTCACGCAGTCTCCAGGCGACAACTTGACGCATTTTGATCTGGCGCGCGGAGCGATGTCGTTACAAGGGCAGTACATCGTATTCACCGGCACCAACGGCATCGACAATGTTTCCCTGATGCCCGGCATAAAATTCGACTTTACCAAGAGCAATGGCGGCATCGACAACATCTATCTGACGGGCAACCTGGCGGATTACGCGACGAGCGTCACCACCTCCACGGTGACGTTGACGCGCGGAACCGGCGCGAGCGCCGAGACGGTGTTGCTGGCCAAGGGCACGTCGCTCAATTACGACACCGTGGTGTTCGCGAATGGCGCGGCCAGCACGTTCGACCTGCATGGCTGGGCATCGGGCGGCTCGATCCCGACGCTGGGCGCGGCGCCGGCGCAGCCGACCACGCTGAACGCCACCGTCAAGGGCTTCGCGCTGGATACGACCGGGGAAGTGTTCACCGGCACCTCGCCGGGGATCAACTTCATCGCGACCGGCGGCAACGGCGTAGATATCGTCTACGTCAAGGCGGGCGCGACGGTGGACGCCTCCAAACTGAACAGCGGCGAAGACAAGATCTACCTCACCGGCAACTGGGCCGACTACAGCAAGGCGGCGACCACTTCCAAGATCACCTTCACCAACGCGACGAGCGGCGAGACGGTAATTGTTGCAGCGGCGACGGGCGCATCGAACGACCGGCTGGTGTTTGCCGACGGTTACGTGCTGTCCAACGACGCCAAGACCGCGCTGCTGACGGATGCCGCCGCGTCGCTCTCGGCGATTCCCGGTTTCAGCACCGCAGAAGTCACGCCATTGGGAACGGGCGCTATTGTCACCGGCAGCATCGCAACCGACATCCTGAACGGCACGGCGGCCGGCGACGTGCTCTATGGCAACGGCGGGGCCGACCTCATCGCCGGCGGCGCGGGCGCAGACCAGATCGTCATCGCCGACGCGACCGCGGCCGGCTCCGCGACGATCCTGCTGACTTCGATTGCAGACGGAACCGACACCGTCCTCGGTTTCAGCGCCGCGCCGGTCGCGAACGGCGGCGACGTGCTGGACTTGTCCGCCATCGCCAACCTGACCGATTCCGTCGCGACCGGCCAGACCCTGACGACCGATTTCGTCGCCGCCAACGTCTTCATCTTCGACGCCACGCCGGTGGCGATTGCCGATGCGGCGAATGCGATTGCGGCCGACGTGTCCGTGATCGCTACGGATGGCTACATCGTGATCGCCGACTCGGCCAACGGCAACGCGGTGACGGTGTACCACTCGACCGACCTGGCGGCTAACGGCATGGAAACGGCGCTGGTGGTCCTGTCTGGGGTGAACATCGTTCAGCTGACGGCGGGGAATATCCTAGTTTAGGGATGCGCTGATTATGTTATCGCGAGCCGCCGCAAAGGTGGCACGATCTACAGATTCACGTTCCGGCCATTCAGCATAACGTTGAACTCAATCGTCTTTTTTGAGCGGCCTTGCCGCACGTTACATATCCCACTCCCAGGCTATCGTGCCGAAGTTGAAGATCGGCGCAGGTCCTGCGGGCGACCTGAATTCAGAGCCGCGGCGGTGGAGCAGGATGCTCAGGCGCTTGCCCTCGTCGTTACCCTTGCCCGCCCACTCCAGCACCACCCCGAAGCTGAGCTGGGGCACGATCTGTTTGCTGGTGACCTGCGAATCATGGGGCGCTTCGCGCAGCAGGCTGCCGTCGATGAAAGTGTTGTGGGCGACCGCTTTCATGTCCAGCCTCGCCATCAGGTAGGCGGCGTTCGACAGTTTGCTGAACTGGCCTATCGCCGGATTCTCGATGGTGCCGGGCGTCACGTCCGTCAGCTTGGTGCCGAGCCGTGCGGTGACGCCACCGTTGACGTAGTCGAACAGCGTGCCCGCCACCGCGCCGTAGTGCCAGGCGAAGTCGGAAGACAGCGCCGTGCCGGGAATCCGTCGCTGCGGCGTGTGGAAGGTGCGCGAGTAGGTGAGCTGGATCGAAGGTTCCGTCTTGATCTGGTTGTTCCAGCCTTGTGGCGGCGTGGAATTGCTGAGCCTGTGGATCACCCGCTGCACCTGTTCCGCACCGGACAACGCGCCGGTCACGCCGTAATCGACTTCCAGCGTCTCCAGTTCGTTGCTGTCGTCCCGGGGTTGCCGTTGCACCTGCATGCCGGTGTAGAGCCAGCCACCCCAGAATCGGTCCATCGGCTGCGGCAGGGCGGTGGCGAGGTTCTTCGGGGTGAACATCAGTTGGCCGACGGTGACGCCGTACACGATGTCGTATCTGTCTTCCTGCATCAGATCGGCCAGCGTGCTCTGCAGCTTGTCCGGCAGCCAGCCCGGCGTGCAGTTCGGCTTGTAGCTCGATGCCCACTTGATGCCATCCGTGTACCACTTGTCCGACTTGCCCAGCAGCTTGGAGGTGAGCACGTCGTTCTCCCACAGGACATGCTGACCGTTCTCCTTCTCTTTGCATTCGAGAGGCGGGCTTTCATCCCCGGCCTGTGCGCCGGATGCACCCAGCAACAACGCAGCCGCGACGACGGCTGAACGAAATATCGTTTGAACCTGTTTCATGCGCCACCTCCCTGTTTGTTATGTTGGCGCAGGTCGTACGGTTATGTCCTCGTCAGCCGCACGCCCCTATCGCCCCGCAACTGGTGCAGAACTCGCACCCATCCTTTTTTATCAATGTCGCGTTGCCGCATTCCTTGCACAGCTTGCCGGTCAGCGGCTTGGTGATCGTGGTCGGCTTGATCTGGCCTTCGGGGATCTCCAGCACGCCCATCTGCTGCACCGGGTAGCCTTGTTCGTCGAGGATGCCGAGCATCGCGTAGCGGTGGATGATGAGCTTGGCGACGTAGGAGACGGTCGAGGGGTAGCTCTCCATCTTCATCCCGCCCGGCACGCGCGCCATGAAGTCGCCCAGCGGTTCGCCGAAGTTCAGCAGCTTGCGCAGTTTCATGCCTATCCACGCCGGGTCGATCACGCGCATGTCCAGGCTCAGCACCTTGCACAGCCCGTCGAGCGAGCGCGGATACACGCCGGACAGCCACATCGAATAGGGGCGGCGCTGTCCGTCGGGCAGCACCAGTTCCTTCAGGCCCAGCACGAAGTCGTCGCCGGTTCCGGCGTTGGCGATATCCACGGTCCAGCTCATCGTGCCGTCGGTGCCGGTCTTGGGTTCCTTCTTCGCGAACAGCGCGTCCATCATCGGCGTGGTCACGCCCTCGGTGATCTCCAGCGCGCCCAGCGCCTCGATGCGGTATTTCAGCAGGTGCGCGAACGCGGCGACCAGGCTGGGCATGCGCTTCATTTCACCGTCCGGTGGCATAGCCATGTCGAAGGCGTCGTCGCCCGCGGTCTTGGTCAGCATCTCCAGCTTCATGCGTATCCACACCGGGTCGCGCGTGCGCATGTCCATCGACAGCGACTTCGCCAGCGCGCCGAGTCCGCGCGGCTGCTCGGAGCCGTTCACCCATACTTCGAACGGATGGTTGTGGCCCAGAGTTGAAGAGTCGCGCAGCGATTCGTTTGCCCCCTCGCCCGCTTGCGGGAGAGGGTTGGGGAGAGGGCGGTTTGTGGTATGCGACACGAACGCGACGAAGCTGCCGAGCGGATGCTTGACCACCTGCGACACCCAGCCCTCGCTGCCTGCGGACAGCTTCGGCCGGCCCGGCCAGCGCAAGGAGGCCAGCGCCGGCGTGGGCGTGGCTTCCAGCTCGATGCGCCGATCTTGGTCGAACACGAAATCCTGCGGCTGTTCGTCTGTCTTCGGTTCCGGCGTGACCGACAGCACCGAGCCCAGCACACTGTTGGGCCGATAGGTCGCCAGCCCCTTGAGTCCGGCTTTCCATGCCTCGGTGTAGAGGTCCTTGAAATCCTCGTAGGGATAATCGGCGGGCACGTTCACCGTCTTGCTGATCGAGGTGTCGATAAACGGCGCGACCGCGGCGACCATCTTCATGTGGTCGATCGCGGAGATGTCCAGCGCGGAGACGAAGGCGGGCGGCAGATGCTCTGTGTCGCCGCCCTGTTTCTTGTACAACCGCCAGGCATGGTCCTCGACCTGGTAGTCCTTGGTCGTGCCGTCCGGCATGCGTTTCTTGCGCGTGTAGTACCAGGAAAACGCCGGCTCGATGCCGTTGGAGGCGTTGTCGGCGAAGGCCAGCGAGATGGTGCCGGTGGGCGCGATGGACAGCAGATGGCTGTTGCGTATGCCGTGCCGCCGTATCTTGTCCTTCAGCTCGTCCGGCAGGCGCGAGGCGAAGCGCGGTGCGGCGAGATATTGCTCCGCATCCAGCAGCGGGAACGCGCCGCGCTCCTGCGCCAGTTCCACCGAGGCGGAATAGGCCTCGTCGCGCATGATGCGGGTGATGTCGGCGGCGAAGGCGCGCGCCGCGTCGGTGTCGTAGCGCAGCCCCAGCATCGCCAGCGCATCGCCCAGCCCGGTGTAGCCCAGGCCGATGCGGCGCTTGCTCTGCGCCTCCTGCTGCTGTTCCGGCAGCGGCCACGCGCTCACGTCCAGCACGTTGTCCAGCATGCGCACTGAGGTGCGCACCAGTTGTTTGAACGGTTCGTAGTCGAAGCCGGCATGCACCGAGAATGGATTCTTCACCATGCGCGTCAGGTTGATCGAGCCTAAGCAGCAGCAGCCGTAGGCGGGCAGGGGTTGCTCGGCGCAGGGGTTGGTCGCTTCGATCACCTCGCAATACGACAGGTTGTTGTCGCGGTTCATCAGGTCGATGAACAGCACGCCCGGTTCGGCGTGGTCGTAGGTGCTGGCGATGATCTGCTTCCACAGCTCGACGGCGCGCACCTTGCGGTAGATCCACTTGCCGTCGGCGCGGCGGGAAGCACCCTGTTCCTTGAACGCGGCGGCGGGTTCGGCGGCATGCACCAGCTCGAATTCCTCGTCCTTCTCCACCGCCCGCATCAGCGCGTCGGTCACGCCGACGGAGATGTTGAAGTTGCGCAGGTCGCCCTTGTCCTTGGCGCCGATGAATTTTTCGATGTCGGGATGGTCGCAGCGCAGCACGCCCATCTGCGCGCCGCGCCGCGCACCGGCGGATTCCACCGTCTCGCAGGAGCGGTCGAACACGCGCATGTAGGAGATCGGGCCGCTGGCGCGCGAGTTGGTGCCTTTCACATGCGCGCCCTCGGGACGGATCGCCGAGAAGTCGTAGCCCACGCCGCCGCCGCGCCGCATGGTCTCGGCGGCCTGCTGCAGCGCGTCGTAGATGCCGGGCTTGCCGTCGACGACGCCGGAGATCGCGTCGCCCACCGGCTGCACGAAACAGTTGATCAGCGTCGCCTGGCTGTCCAGCCCCGCGGCGGAGTTGATGCGCCCGGCGGGCACGAAGCCGTTCTCCTGCGCGAGGAAGAATTTCTCCTCCCACTGCGTGCGCTGCTCCGGCTTCTCCGCCTGCGCCAGCCCGCGCGCCACGCGGCGGCGCACATCCTCGACCGAGTGCTCGCCCGGCTCGGCGTATTTTTCCAGCAAAACTTCGGTGCTGATTTCCTGTGTCATCGCTGATTCCATCCCGTGCAGTTATTGCGATGAATGATAGTACAAACAGGAAACGGTCAGAGGACAAGTTCAGGGCTTGTGGAAGACAATCAGCCTGCCGGGGGGTAGTGCCTACGTGGGCTGGAGAAGAAAGCTGAAGGTGGAGTTGCATCGCATGAATACTCGGTTGAGCAACTATAAAGAAAACAGGCGGCTGCCGGAGCAGCCGCCTGTTTAGTGGCACGTGGCGCAGAGCCGAGTTATGGACAGTGACTAATTCAGATTGCTGATCAAGGGCGGAAGCGTTTGAGTGCATCTCTTACGGTATCACTATGGGCCGGCGTAGTAGGCGGCTGATTAGGGTCCATATTCCAGAAACGTCTGTTTGCATAAGGCGAGTTTGGCATGAGTCGATATTCGAAAAGTTGCTCACGGAGCGACCCGACGTGGAGCTTCCAGTAATTGAGGTTCAGCACTGACGATTCGGACAGGGTATGGCAGCCCAGGCAATCCGTCACGACGACCTTCCAGAGTGCTGGCTCTGTGGCCCAGTCGCTCGGCATGTAATCCGAGTTTTGCGTGGCCAACGGCAGGGATTTGCCACCGTAGAGTCCATATATCAGATTCTTTACGGCGCTGGGCGGATCTGTCATCAGCACCCCTTGATTAAGCTTCTTCACATTGGGTTCATTAGCTGCACGGGATGTCAGCGTGCCGTACTCGAAAACGTTGAAGTCAAACGCAAGGAATCCGCCGTCGGTCTTACCACTATGGGCTCTAAAGTCTTCCCCTCCACCATGGCAGGCAGCGCAACCGTTTGGCAAGTTCAGGTTATCTTGCTTGGTCAGGTCGTTAATGCCGTCAGGATCAAAGAAAGTATCGGCCTTGCGTGTACCATCGGGATTGTAGATGTAGAACTTGGTGATACGGTCACCATTCGGGCCAGGGGAGTATTCCATATTCACGATGGACTTTGCTTTTTTTACGTCTGTCGTGTCAGATTCGAACTCGAAGTTGTAGGTGGTAAACGCGACGTTCCTCCTTTTCCCCCAACGCTTGTCAATGACCATCTCAATTCTTCGCCAGAAGCCGAGATCAGAGACGTTTTTGTGTCCCCCCACCACAACGATTTCATTCGCGGGATCATTAAAGCCATTAACTTCTCTCCATTCTGCCTGGGTATATCTTAGGCCGTTCGGGTGTCCGGCAACCGGGGGGTCGATGGTGCGGTAATAGTCGGTGGCATCTTGGGCCGTGCTAACGCCGTTGGCTTTGAGCAAAGGGAAAGGGCTTGAATACACCGCGCCTGAAGTTATTGATCCGCCCAGAAGTGCAACTGAAATTAATGCTGCTTTAAAATTAAACTTTGTTTTCATTTTATTTCTCCTTGCAATAAATTATGCGAAGTGCGGCGTGATGATGGCCGCGAGTGCGAGACCGCGGCGTAGACTGGATGCGGCGAAGTTACAATAGCTTCACGACGACGAGAAAACACTTCGCTTGATGCCGTATTTATGCGGTACGGTGGGTATGGCAGCCAGCTTTTCAGATGGGCTTCGTGCTGTATTTCTGCGGTCTGGCGGCTATGTCCGCCGACTACCTTGATGCTTCGCGCCCCTTTTGCCGTCTTCGCGCGAATCCGGCTTTGGGGTGTCAGCGCCAAGTAGAAATGATCGCTTTCATCGCATGGCAGATCGAGCAGGAGATGAAAGTACAGAACCTGAACAAGACCACGATGGCGAAGAAAATGCACACCAGCCGCGCCTCATTGAACCGCCTGCTGGACGAGAACAACACCAGCCTGACACTGACCACGCTGGCGAGCGCGGCAGCGGTGCTGGGGAAGAAGTTGAAGGTGGAATTGCTGGCGGCGTGATGGCGATTCAATAGAGCGCCGGATGTTGGGAGGGATGCATACGGCGCATTGCCCGAGTGCGCTCTACGTGGGCTAGGGAAACCGTGGTCTGTCCCTGAGGTTTCCCCTCAAATTTAACATCACATTCCATGGCAGGCCTCCCGAGCTTGTTGGCGCAAAAGGATGAATGAGTCTTTTGGACGAAGACGTTTCAGCCATGGAGCCCCCGCATCAATGACCCTGCGCGCCAACGTGAGCACAGAGATTTCCTTGTGGTCGAGATGTGCGACGCTTTGGAATTGAAGTTGCATCTGACACTGTTGCGCGCACTCCCCAATTAGCCGCATAAGCCACCCGGCCAAGTACCCGATCAGCAGCAGTATCTCCAACCGTTTACCCGTACGCGAACGCGAAGAGGTCAAACCAAAACCAAGCCGCTCATTCTTGATATCGCGGAACGATTGCTCGATTCGCATTCTTTGTGCGTAGAGAGAAACAACCGACTCCGGAGTCAGATGGGCAAGCCCCGGCGAACAAGCCAGCAGCCATGGCTCACGGCTACCACGTGCGGCTTTGAGCGAGGTATGGGAACAGGAGCGCTTCCCCATGCGAGTACGACGAGTGCGTCCTTTCGCTTCGCGTTTGACCAACACTAGCCGACAGCTCGTCGGACGACTGCGGACGTAATGTGCATCGACGAACTGACGCGCGCGCGAGGTGGCCTCTTGGTAAACATCCGTACATCGTCTCCATGCGCCGCCCGCAATGCTGACCATATCTTTTCCTCGGATTCGCCCCACCCATTGCCAGCACGCTTCGTCACCAAGTCGAACCAAGTCGAGCGAAACCCGGCATCGGTCATGATGATGGGCATACAGCCCTCAGGCAGCAGGTTTGCCAATTGAGTCAAAAATCGCCGATGCACGTCTCGGTCTCCATACTTGCGCTGCGGATGGACTTCTTCATACAGCGTCATGCTGCGCCCTTCGACCGAAACGCTGGCACGCAGCAAATGCCACTGTTGATCGGTCGTTGCATCCGACCAGTCTACGATCACGAGCAGATGCTCGATTCCATTCAGCCACTGCGCGGCGACTTCGTGGTAAATCGTCGCGCGTTCTCCGTGCAGCGCTTCGTTCCCAAGCAGCCTGTCGATACGTTTGATGCGATGGCGCATCGCCGTCTGAGAATCTACCGAACGGGCAAGCTGGCTCAAACTCAGACGACCACCAACCAATGCGCTGCACACCGCTGCTTTGACGGATTCAGCCAACTTCGCGTGAAGGCCGGAAAGACAATTCCCCAGCATTGCGTCTACAATCCCCTTGGCATGCATGACATTTCCTCCTTCGACGTTTGGTCGCCGAGATGGAGGAGTTATCGGTGTCATGCATGCCAGCCTTTAGCTGTAACAAACTGAATAAGAAAGATCATTTGAGGGGAAACCTCAGGGTCTGTCCCCTATTATTAAGCCGCCGGAGATCGCATCGCCCACCGGCTGCACGAAGCAGTTGATCAGCGTTGCCTGGCTATCCAGCCCCGCGGCGGAGTTGATGCGCCCGGCGGGTACGAAGCCGTTTTCCTGCGCGAGGAAAAACTTCTCTTCCCACTGCGCGCGCTGCTCCGGCGCTTCGGCCTGCGCCAACCCACGCGCCACGCGGCGGCGCACGTCCTCCACCGAGTTCTCGCCCGGCTCGGCGTATTTTTCCAGCAATACCTCGGTGCTGATTTCCTGTGTCATCGCTAGTGTCATCCCATGCTGTGATTGCGCATGAATGATAGTACAAATGGGCCGGAGGAGAACTTAGGGGTGCGATTCAACAAACACATCAATGTTCAGCGAACTTTTTTATTGCCTCCTCCAATGCCTCATCAGTTCTGGCGGTCGTAAGTCGCGACCACAGCCATTCGCCGGTGTTGAAGCAATTTGGAGCCTCAGCACTAAAGCCTAAGAAATGCCCACGCATTTCTTCGCCTTTGGGGTGTAGCCATAATTGAAATACACCGTGCAGCGTGTCGTGAGCAGCGGCATTTTCATAGGAGCCACTCAAGTAGCTGTTTCGCTTTTTTGCTTTAATCACAATGGAGGCGGGAGCACCGTTGGTAGGTATCTCACGAATGAGCACGATATTTCCAGGCCATTCGATTAGCTCATAGAGTGCGGATACCGATGTATGTACGCCATTCTTTCCACACTCCTGGAATTCATATTCGGCGCGCCAGTAGCCCGCGAGAGAACTCGCCTTCACTCTAAGCCAGGGAAGATTAAAGGCAATTTCTCGAATTGGATTGTCGAAAAAATGTTTGGCTACAACAGCGAGTATCCCGCCACCAGTAGCTAACCCCAATGATGTAAGTATGCTATCCATGTTGAATGCAATTTGATGTGCAGTTCCTAATGTAGAAGTAATCGGCCTGTGCGGCTTTTTGCGCAGATCCGGGATTGTGCAGGGATTATTTAGTGAGAATACCCAAAAACGCCTTTTGCTGCGTTGGATCAAGAGTGGCGCTGTGCGCTTCTTGAATCTTTTTGCCAAAGGCATGAACGTCCTCGTCTGTCGCAATCCAGCCGACTTGGGAGTTTACTATGTAGGCATCTGCGATTTCGCTAGCTTGTTTCGGAGAAAAACTGGCGAATTTATTTAGTTCGGAAACAGCCTGATGCGTTGCGGCGAAGGAGCCGCTGCTAGCGAGTTCCGCAATTAGGATGTCCTTTTCTAGTTCGGCTGCCACCTTCGCATCAGGAAACATTAGGGACAGGAACTGAGACAGTCTCTTGTAGAGAATTGCCTTTGATTTCTTCTTGCTTGCCCATTCTTCCGTCAAAAAATCGCTAAGACGCTCAGTGTCTAGTGGGCTTGTGAAGTCTCCATCCTCAGAAACAATATAAATATCCTGACCTTCTGGAATAGCCTCTAGCAGCGCTTCCCAGTTGATGGCATCGCCTAAGGAGTTGTTTTTTCCAGGGGGACTTCGCAAGTCGGATCTTCTTTTGGCCGCAGTAAATTGATCTTCCGTGAATTTAATCCGTGTGGACTTTGCAAATATCTCTTTAATTAGTTTGTCGGCATAGAGCGATTTTTTAGATATGTCATTTCGTACTTTCACCATCAGTTGATCTCGTGATGAATTTACTTGTTTCAGGGCTTCCATCAATTGATCGGATTCAGGATAGCCTCGTGCTACATGAGGAATTCCTGAGTTGGGCTTTTCATCGAGGAATTTCTTGAGTGCATCTGCGATCTTCGTTTCACGATTCCTGGAAAACTCAAGCTCTACTTGATCTGTCAGCCAAAGACTTATTTTCCCGTAGTTCTGGAGTACAAAGACTTTCTCAAGCTCATCCAAACTGTCTTTGGAGAAGTAAAAGAAGTTGAGCAAAACGTTTGTATCGATGAAGAGATTCATATTCGAGTTCGGAAATGGCTAATGTTAAGTAGACACAAGAAAAATGCCGGAGAAGGCCGCACCATACCCGATACACCCCACCCGAACAATATGCCGAAATACATAGATATTTCGGCATATATCTTCATCTGACGTTGGTCCGATGCGTCTTTTCCCATCCCCCTCGGGTAGGTATCCACCCCATAGGTAAGCGTCCGCGAGTTTGTTAAGTTGCGCCATCCTTCAGGCAGCCGTCGCATCGGTGCGTCCGAAGCCGAACGAACCCATGGAGGCAGCGCAATGGATAGCGTCGATCTTTCGGTACTCAAGACCCTGCGCGAGTGGCAGGGTGATACGCAATGGCTGGTGACGGTGGTGGAGACTTTCGGTTCCAGTCCGCGTCCGCCGGGCGCGATGCTTGCGTTGCGCGCTGACGGGCTGGTGGTGGGCTCGGTGTCGGGCGGCTGCATCGAGGACGATCTGGTGCGGCTGGCGCGGGACGGAAAGTTGCCGCTGGACCGTTACGAGCAGCTGACTTACGGTCTGACGCGCGAGGAGGCGCGGCGCTTCGGCTTGCCTTGCGGCGGCGCGATGCGGCTGGTGGTTGAGCCGGTGCGCGACGCGGGCTGGGTGGGGCGGGTGCTGCAACTGATCCAGACCGGCCAGATGGTCAGGCGCACGCTGCATCTGGATACCTTGCATGTGGAACTGGACGACGCGACTCGCGCCGACAGCCTCGCCTTCGACGGCGCGACGCTGACCACGGTGCACGGCCCGCGCTGGCGGCTGCTGATTATCGGCGCGGGCCAGACATCCGCCTACCTCGCGCGCATGGCGCAGGCGCTGGACTATCAGGTCATCGTCTGCGAGCCGGGCGAGGAGATGCGCCGGACCTGGGATGTGCCGAACACCGAGTTCATCCGCGAGATGCCGGACGACGCGGTGCTGGCGCTGCAGGTCGACAGTTGCACCGCCATCGTCGCGCTCTCGCACGATCCCAAGCTGGACGACATGGCGCTGCTGGAGGCGCTGAAAACGCCCGCGTTCTATGTCGGCGCGCTGGGCTCCAAGGTCAACAACGCGAAGCGCCGCGAGCGGCTGGCGCTGTTCGACCTCACGCCGGAGGAGATCGCCCGGCTGCACGGGCCGGTGGGCCTGAGCATAGGCAGCCGCACGCCGCCGGAGATCGCGGTGTCCATCCTCGCGCATTTGATTGCAGTTCGTAACAACTCGGCTGTCCACGAAAATCACGAAAAGACACGAACGAATTCAAAAACACTTTCCGGGTGTACGACCCCCGCTGGTTGAATCGCGGCATTCGGGTAATCAATGGATTTATTTCGTGCCTTTCGTGTTTTTCGTGGACCAATTGCGGTTTTTTAGGAGGTGCTCATGATTTCTTTCAAGATCAACGGCAAGGATGCCAGAGTCGATGCCGATCCCAGTACGCCCTTGCTTTGGGTGATACGCGACCATCTGCAACTGACCGGCACGAAGTTCGGCTGCGGCATCGCGCAGTGCGGGGCCTGCACCGTGCACCTGGACGGCAAGGCGGTGCGTTCCTGTTCGACACCGGTTTCGGCGGCGAGCGGCAAGCAGGTCACCACCATCGAGGGGCTGGCCGAGACTGCGCTGGGCAAGACGGTGCAGGATGCCTGGCAGGAAGAGGATGTGCCGCAGTGCGGCTATTGCCAGTCCGGCCAGATCATGTCGGCCGCCGCGTTGCTGAAGGAGCATCCGCATCCCGGCGAGGCGCAGATTTCCGCCGCGATGGACGGCAACCTTTGCCGCTGCGGCACTTACAACCGCATCCGCTCGGCGATACAGCGCGCGGCGGAGATGCAGGGAGGCGCGAAATGAACGACATGATTGTGCAAGATCCATCGCGCCGCGAATTCATCAAGGGCTCCGCCGCATTGATGGGCGGGCTGGTGATCGGCTTCTATCTGCCGATGAAGGGCAACCGCGCCTTCGCGGCGGAGGCATCGCCCGCGCTGGCCAAGCAGGTGTATCCGCCCAACGCATTCATCCGCATCGCGCCGGACGACAGCATCACCATCCTCGTCAACAAGTCCGAGATGGGGCAGGGCGTCTACACCTCGCTGCCGATGCTGGTGGCGGAGGAGCTGGAGGCGGACTGGAGCCGTATCCGTGTCGAGTCCGCTCCGGTGGCGGCGGTGTACAACCACACCGCGTTCGGCATCCAGATGACCGGCGGCAGCACCAGTGTTGCCTCGTCGTGGGAGCAGATGCGGCGCGTGGGCGCCAGCGCGCGGATGATGCTGGTCCGCGCCGCGGCGCTGCAATGGGGCGTGCCGCAAAGCGAATGCCGCGCGGAGGCGGGCCAGGTGATCCATGTCCCTAGCGGCAGGCGGTCGGGCTACGGCGCGCTGGCCGATGCGGCGGCCAAGCTGCCGCTGCCGGTCAACGTCGAACTCAAGCAGCCCAAGGATTTCAAGCTGATCGGCAAGTCGACAAAACGTCTCGATACGCCGGAGAAAATAAACGGCACGGCGCAGTTCGGCCTCGACGTCCACCTGCCCGGCATGCTGACGGTGCTGATCGCGCGCAGCCCGGTGTTCGGTGGTCAGGTGAAGCGCTACGACGCGACCGAGGCGCTGAAGGTGGCCGGCGTGCAGGGCGCTTACCAGGTGCCCACCGGCGTGGCGGTGGCCGCGAACGGCTTCTGGCCCGCGAAGATCGCGCGCGACCTGCTGGAGATCGAATGGGACGAGGGGCCGGGCGCGGCGCTCTCCACGACTAAGATGCGCGCGGAATATCTCGCGCTGGCGAAGACGCCGGGCGCGGTGGCGCGCAAGGAGGGCGACGCGGCGCAGGGCATCAAGGACGCGCACAAGACGGTCAGCGCCGAATACGAGGTGCCTTATCTGGCGCACGCCGCGATGGAGCCGCTCAACGTGGTGGTGGACCTCAAGCCGGACCACTGCGAGATATGGACCGGCACCCAGTTTCAGACCGTGGATCGCGACATGGCGGCAAGGGTCGTCGGGCTCAAGCCGGAGCAGGTGGAGATACACACTACTTTCCTCGGCGGCGGCTTTGGCCGGCGCGCCAACCCGCAATCCGATTTCGTCGTCGAGGCGGCGCAGGTGGCCAAGGCAATGAGGGCGACGAATGAGACGGCGAAACCGGTCAAGGTAGTGTGGACGCGCGAGGACGACATGCGCGGCGGCTACTACCGGCCGATGTGGGCGGACCATATCGAGGCGGGCATCGCGAAGGACGGCAAACCGGTGGCGTGGAAACACACCCTCGTCGGCCAGTCCATCATGGAGGGCTCGCCTTTTTCGGCCATGATGATCAAGGACGGCGTCGATGTCACCTCGGTGGAAGGCGCTGCTACGCTGCCCTATCTGATCCCCAACCTGCAGGTCGATTTGCACAGCCCGAAGAATCAGGTGCCGGTGCAGTGGTGGCGCTCGGTGGGGCACTCGCATACCGCGTTCGTCGTCGAGACTATGGTGGACGAACTGGCGCATCTCGCCGGCAAAGATCCGGTGGCTTACCGGCTCTCCATCCTGCCTGCCGATTCCCGCTATCGCGGCGCGCTGCAACTGGCCGCGCAGAAAGCCGGCTGGGGCAAGAAGAAATTGCCCAAGGGGCATGCTTACGGTGCGGCGGTGCACAAGTCGTTCGACAGCTATGTCGCGCAGATCGCCGAGGTGTCGCTGCAGAACGGCAAGATACATGTGCATCGCGTGGTGGCGGCGGTGGATTGCGGCATGGTGGTCAATCCGGATGGCGTGCGCCAGCAGGTCGAAGGCGGCATGGTCTACGGTCTCTCCGCCGCGCTGCACGGCGCGATCACGCTGGAGAACGGCCGCGTGATGCAATCCAATTTCGACAAATACACCCCGCTGCGCTTTTCCGAGATGCCCGAGGTCGAGGTGCATATCGTGGAAAGCAGCGAGCCGCCCAGCGGCATAGGCGAACCGGGCACGCCGCCGATCGCGCCTGCGGTCGCCAACGCGGTGTTCGCGCTGACCGGCAAGCGCCTGCGCCGCATGCCGTTCGATCAGGCTAGTCTTGTCTGACGTCAGCGTGCTTTCTGCTCCCTCCCCCTTGTCCCCGCAAGGAGGAGGCCGTGGTTGTAAAGCCGCTGAAGCGGCAACAACCACGCACCAGGGGGAGGGTTGGGGAGAGGGTAGAAACTTGGATCTCCTTATAGCTGACATCCCTCTCTCCACCCCCTCTCCCGCAAGCGGGAGAGGGGCTCGTTACGAAATCGCCGCGGTCGTGCTGGCTGCGGGGGCCTCGCGCCGCTTCGGTTCGGACAAGTTGCGGCATCCGGTCACAAGGCATGGCGTGACGCTGCCGCTCGCCGCGCACAGCCTGCAGCCGTGGCTGGAGATATTCAGGCGGGTCACGGTCGTCGTCAGGCCGGGCACAGGAGCGTTCTGCCACGAGATCGAAACAGCGCTGGGTGCGGCCAAGTCGGCGCCTATACGCTGGGTTGTCTGCAAGGATGCCGCAGACGGCATGGCGGACAGCCTCGCATGTGGTGTGCATGCGAACCGTGACGCTGAAGGCTGGCTGATCGGGCTGGCCGATATGCCTGCCGTGCCCTTGGCGGCCATAGCCAGCGTGCGTAATGCACTGTTGGGCGGAGCGGGCCTGGCAGCGCCGGCATGCGAAGGCAGGCGCGGCCATCCGGTCGGGTTCGCCGCCCATTATCGCGAAGAGTTGCTGGCGTTACAGGGAGATGCCGGCGCACGGCACTGGCTGGAGCGCGACAATTCTCGTGTCGTGCATATCGAGACCAGCGACGACGGGATATTTGCCGACATCGACATCCCGGACGATCTGGTTACGATTTAGTCTCCAGTCCGACCGCCGCTTTTGTTATCTGTCTTTTCCCTGGCGAGTTCGGCGCGGAACGATTCCAGCTTGCCGTGGAAGTCGTCCGCTTCGCCGTATTCGAGGAAGCGTTCGTAGCGGGCATGCGCGGCGCGCATCTTGCGCGCATGTTTGATCGGGCAGAAATACTGCTCGGTGCGCGCGATGATCTCGCCCGCATAGGCCAGCAGTCCGACCGCGTAGGAGCAGTACAGGCAATGCGCCTTCTCGATGACGTTCAGGTAGGCCAGGTGCTGGTGGTCATAGACGATGTAGTCGGCGCGCCGCACCCTGGCGATGCGGTAGACGGGGAAGCAGATGGTCTGGTACAGGCTGATGCACAGGTCGAACAGCGCCAGCGGAACGGCCGCGCCGTAGATGATGGGCATGGTGAGGTAGTTCTGGGGGCGCACGGTGAGGAACCAGTGGAAGATGCCCAGCTTGACCCGCCGATGCGCGTCGCGGACGGCTTGCTCGAACACGACGCGCTTGCCTTCGATCTGGTAGCGCAGGCGCTGCTCGTGTTCCTCGATCGCGGCGTCCAGTTCCTCTTCCAGCGCGGCGATCTGCTCGACGATCTGGCGTACTCGGTTGTTCATGGGCTCTCCCAGATACGCCTCTATTGCCGGGAAGGATGGGCGTCGTGCGACAGCCTAGCGTATTTTTGTGGGGTGGGGGTGATGGGCTTTTTGCAGGAGCGGCCCTTCGATGAATCTAGAACAGGCTTTAGCCGCAATGTTGCGAGTTAACGATCATGGTGGTTGATGCTGCCCCGAATGATGAAACGCCCTGTAGGAGCGACTTTAGTCGCGATAGGCACGTTCCAGCTCGATGAGACCTTCGCGGCTGAAGCCGCTCCCACGAAAACCGCCGCTCCTACGGGGGCGAGTTCAAGGCTTCATAGGGAACGACGACTAAATCGATGTTGCCTTTAGCTGTGATCCAGAAGATTCACCAGTCCGTCCAGCCCGACGAAGTTCAGTGCGTAGCTCGCCTGTGCGCGCACCACCGGTTTCGCATGATAGGCGATGCTGATGCCGGCTTGCGCCATCATCTTCAGGTCGTTCGCGCCGTCGCCCATCGCGATCACCTGCTCGGGCTTCAGTCCCAGTTTGTCGCGCGTTCTCACCAGCCAGTCGGCCTTGACCTGTGCGTCGAGGATGCCGCCCAGCACCTTGCCGGTGAGCTTGCCGTCGACGATCTCCAGCGTGTTCGCATGGGCGTGGTCGAGGCCGAGGCGTTGTTTCAAGCGCTCGGTGAAGAACACGAAGCCGCCGGACACCAGCAGCGTCTTGATACCGTGTTTCTTCAGTGCCGCGAGCATGATCTCCGCGCCCGGATTCAGTTGCAGGCGTTCGTCGTATACGCGCTGCAATGCGCCTTCGTCCAGTCCTTCTAGCAGCGCGACGCGGCGGCGCAGGCTCTCGGCGAAGTCTATCTCGCCGCGCATTGCCTCTTCGGTGATCGCCGCGACCTGCGGCTTCAGCCCCTGCATGTCGGCGATCTCGTCGATACACTCGATGGAGATCAGCGTCGAATCCATGTCCATCACCACCAGCCCGAAGCCGGAAAGGTGCTTGCCCTGCGGCACGAAGCCGTAGTCGATGCGGTGCTCGAAACAATAGTCGGCGATGGCGTCGTGCGGCTTTGCCTCGCGCAAGCGGCAGGCATACGTGCCGATCTGCTCGATGCGCGTAGCGCCGGAGAGTTGGGCGATATGCTCGATATGGCTGGAAGGGATGTCGTGCAGGGCTTGGAGGATCAGGTTCATGCGGTCGAATGATTTGTTTGTTGTTTGGAATGCTGCAATTCAATATTCTTTAGTGCGATTCTGCCAGTAGTTCGGTTGGCGGAGATGGTTGGCAACCGCGAATATCACAATGCCTTCTTGTTCAGGGCGGTAATGAAGTGCGAAAGGAAATCCTTTGACCATCACGCGGCGAGTATCTGTCTCTACCGAGAGCGTGCCGGCCAACGGATAAACCAGCGCACGAGCGGCGGCTTCTTCGATTGATGCGGCAAATCGCGCCCCTAAACCTTCTTGTGCCCGATTGTAATAACTGACCTCGGACAGGAATTCGAGTCTGGCTTCGGCGACAAAGCGAGCGTGTTTCACCGGGTAATGCGCTTGGCTTCGGCAAAAACCTGTTCTGCGGGGAAGCTCTCCACCTCGCCACGCTCGTAGCGTGCAACGCGTTGTGCGATCTCATGCTGCCATGCCGCTTCAATCTCAAGCACCGGCTCGTTGTGCAAAGATTCAAGCAAAATCTCTGCAAGCCGGGCGCGCTCGTCGGGAAGCAATGCAGTGGCTTGTTGTTCAACGGTAGCAAAAGAGGGTGGCATCGTGGCTGCTCCTTGAATCGGACTAGGCGCGCATTTTAGCGGATATTGCCCCTCGCGGTTACTGCTGATCGGGGCGGGGCAGGTGTTGTTCGATGAAGCTTCCCGTTGCACGAGCGAAGGGTTTCGTGTTCATGAAGAACAGGTCGTTGTGTCCGCCGCGCAATTCCAGAAATTGTTTCGGTTCGTGCGCAGCAGCGTAGAGCGACTGTCCATGCAGGAAGGGAATGATCTCGTCCTCGCGGCTATGCGCGACCAGCACCGGGGCATGCACATCCTGCAGATAGCGTCGGGTGTCGTAGCTGTAGCGGGTGATCCAGCGCACCGGGAGCAGCGGGTAGAAGTCGGAGGCCAGGTCGGGCACGGAGGTGAAGGCGGAGGCGAGGATCAGCGCGCCCGGCCTATGCTGCGCCGCGAGGTGTGCCGCGACCGACGCGCCCAGCGATTCGCCGAACACGACGATATGTTCCGGCTTGATGCCGCGTTGCGCGGTGAGGTGCTGCCAGGCGACCTCGGCGTCGTGATAGGTACCTTCCTCGTCCGGTTCGCCGGTGCTCCGGCCGTAGCCTCGGTAGTCGAAGATGAACACCGACAGCCCCAGGTCGTGGAACAGCCTGATCGAGTCCAGCCGGTGCGAGATGTTGCCGGCGTTGCCGTGTGCATAGAGCAGCGTGCCGCGCGGATGCTCGGCGGGGACGAACCATGCGGCGAGGCGGACGCCGTCCGAGGTGGTCAGCGTGACGTTCTCGTATGGAAGCTGGTAATCCTTGGGCGTGGCCTCGTATGCGCGGCTCGGCAGGTTGGGGTAATAGACGAGGCCGTCCTGCCGCAGGAACAGCATGAGCAGCATCACGCCATAGAAGGTGGCGGCGAGGATGACGGAGGTCTTGAGGGTTTCCCAGAGCATGTCGAGGGCCTGTCGGGAGCGGGGGGTGTGGCGGAACTATCGTACAACTTTTTCCCGTCTGTGAGGGGCGCTTCCCCCCGGTGGACTCTCCCGCAGGCTGCGAAGCCGCGCCATATATGGCATAATCGCGCGCTCTTGAAATCGGGAATCGGGCAAGCGATACAACATGAGCGCACAGACTCTTTACGACAAACTCTGGAATTCACACGTGGTGCAGCAGGATGCCGACGGCACCGCGCTGATCTACATCGACCGCCAATTGGTGCATGAAGTCACCAGTCCGCAGGCCTTCGAAGGCCTGAAGCTGGCGCACCGCAAGCCGTGGCGCACCGCGTCCATGCTGGCGACGCCGGACCATAACGTGCCGACGACCAACCGCAGCGGCGGCATCAGCGACCCGATCTCGCGCCTGCAGGTCGAGACGCTGGACGCGAATTGCGCCGAGTTCGGTGTCACCGAGTTCGGCATGAACGACATCCGCCAAGGCATCGTGCACGTGATCGGCCCCGAGCAGGGCGCGACACTGCCCGGCATGACGGTGGTGTGCGGCGACTCGCACACCAGTACCCACGGCGCGTTTGCGGCGCTGGCGCACGGTATCGGCACTTCCGAGGTCGAGCACGTGATGGCGACGCAATGCCTGGTGGCGAAGAAGTCGAAGGCCATGCTGGTCAAGGTCGAAGGCGCGCTGCACAAGGGCGTGACCGCCAAGGATGTCGCGCTGGCGGTGGTCGGCAAGATCGGCACCGCGGGCGGCACGGGCTATGCGATCGAATTCGGCGGCAGCGCGATCCGCGGCCTGTCGATGGAAGGCCGCATGACGCTGTGCAACATGGCCATCGAGGCGGGCGCGCGCGCCGGCATGATCGCGGCGGACGAAACGACATTCACCTATATCAAGGGCCGTCCGTTCGCGCCGCAGGGCGAGAACTGGGACAAGGCCGTGACTTATTGGAAGACATTGCATTCGGACGAGGGCGCCGCGTTCGACGCCGTGGTCGAGCTGGATGCGGCGAGCATCCGCCCGCAAGTGACCTGGGGCACGTCGCCGGAGATGGTCACGTCCGTCGATGGTCGCGTGCCGGATCCGGCTTCCGCACCCGATGCGGTCAAGCGCGGTGACTGGGAGCGCGCGTTGCATTACATGGGGCTGCAGGCGAACACGCCGATCACCGAGATCAAGATCGATAAGGTATTTATAGGTTCCTGCACCAACGGGCGCATCGAAGATATGCGCGCGGCGGCAGCCGTGGCCAAGGGCAAGAAGGTCGCGGTCAACGTCAAGTTGGCGATGGTCGTGCCCGGCTCCGGTCTGGTGAAGGCGCAGGCGGAGAAGGAAGGTCTGGACAAGATATTCATCGAAGCGGGTTTCGAATGGCGCGATCCGGGCTGTTCGATGTGTCTGGCGATGAATGATGACCGCCTAGAACCCGGCGAGCGCTGTGCTGCGACCTCCAACCGCAACTTCGAGGGGCGGCAGGGGCAGGGCGGGCGCACGCACCTAGTAAGTCCGGAGATGGCTGCGGCTGCGGCAATAGCAGGCCATTTTGTCGATGTGAGCAAACTGTAAGGAGATGATGATGAAGGCAATAACTTTGTTGTTGGCGGTATTGGTTCTGGCCGGTTGCAACACCATGGAAGGTCTGGGCAAGGACATCCAGCATGGCGGCGAGAAATTGGAAAAGGCGGCTACCAAGTAATGCGTAAATTCACCTTGCTCGATGGGCTGGTCGTGCCGTTGGATAGAGCCAACGTCGATACCGACGCGATCATCCCTAAACAATTCCTGAAGTCCATCAAGCGCTCCGGTTTCGGCCCGAATGCGTTCGACGAATGGCGCTATCTCGACCACGGCGAGCCCGGCATGGATAACAGCAAGCGTCCGCTGAATCCTGACTTCGTGCTGAATCAGCCGCGCTACCAGGGCGCGCAAGTTTTGCTGGCGCGCGAGAACTTCGGCTGCGGCAGTTCGCGCGAGCATGCTCCGTGGGCGCTGGAAGACTACGGCTTCCGCGTCATCATCGCGCCCAGCTTCGCCGACATCTTCTTCAATAACTGCTTCAAGAACGGCCTGCTGCCGATCAAGCTGGATGCGGACAAGGTCGATGCGCTGTTCAAGGCGGTGGAAGCCAATAACGGCTACAAACTGAAGGTCGATCTGGAGCAACAGACCATCGCGCTGCCTGACGGCACGACGTACAAGTTCGACGTGGACGCGCACCGCAAGCATTGTCTGCTGAACGGGCTGGACGACATCGGCCTGACCTTGCAGCATGTGGACGACATCAAGGCGTTCGAGGCGAAGCATCGCGCGGCGCAGCCTTGGCTGTTTGCCTGAACAAATATATGTAGGTCGGGTTAGGCCGAAGGCCGTAACCCGACGACCGCAATGTCGGGTTACGCACTTCGCGCTAACCCGACCTACGGTAAGTTTTAAGAGAGGATGTTGAAATGAAAATCGCAGTATTGCCGGGTGACGGCATCGGACCGGAGATCGTCGCGCAGGCGGTGAAAGTATTGGAAGCGTTGCGCAGCGACGGCCTGAAGATCGAGATGGAACACGCGCACATCGGCGGCGCGGGTTACGACGCGGCACAGGATCCGTTGCCGGAAGCGACGCTGAAGCTGGCGCAGGAATCCGATGCGGTGCTGCTCGGCGCGGTCGGCGGCTACCAGTACGATAACCTGCCGCGTCCCATGCGCCCGGAACAGGGCCTGCTGCGTATCCGCAAGGGCTTGGGCTTGTTCGCCAATCTGCGTCCCGCGATGGTGTATCCGGAGCTGGTCAATTCTTCCAGCCTGAAGCCGGAGCTGGTGTCCGGACTGGATATCATGATCTTGCGCGAACTCACCGGCGACATCTACTTCGGCCAGCCGCGCGGCATCCGCACGCTGGACAACGGCGAGCGTCAGGGTTTCGACACCATGCACTACAGCGAGTCCGAGATCCGCCGCGTCGCGCATGTCGGTTTCCAGATCGCGATGAAGCGCGCCATTAAAAATAATGGCAAGGGGAAACTGTGCTCCGTGGACAAGGCCAACGTGCTGGACACCAGCATGTTCTGGCGCGAGATCGTCACCGAGGTGGCGAAGGAATATCCCGAGGTCGAGCTGTCTCATATGTATGTGGACAATGCGGCGATGCAGCTGGTGCGCGCGCCCAAGCAGTTCGACGTGATCCTGACCGGCAACATCTTCGGCGACATCCTGTCGGACGAGGCGTCGATGCTGACCGGCTCCATCGGCATGCTGCCGTCCGCCTCGCTGGACGCGAACAACAAGGGCCTGTATGAGCCCTGCCACGGTTCCGCGCCGGACATCGCCGGCAAGGACATCGCCAATCCGCTGGCGACCATCCTGTCGGTCGCGATGATGATGCGCTACACCTTCGCGCGCGAAGACATCGCGCAGCGCATCGAGGCGGCCGTGCGCAAGACGCTGCAGCAAGGCCTGCGCACCGGCGATATCGCCGAGGCCGGCATGCAGAAGATCGGCTGCAAGGCGATGGGCGACGCGGTGGTTGCGGCCCTTTAACTTATTGGGAAGGGGGAAGAGGGAAGGGAGAAGGGTAGCAGCGGTGAGAGATTTTCACCCTTATCCCTTCCCCTTCCCCCTTTACCCTTCTTCCGGTTTATCAGGCTTTATCGAATTTAGTTAGGAAAAATAATGAGCAAGCAATACGACGTATGTATCCTCGGTGCGACCGGTGCGGTGGGCGAGGCGATGCTGTCCATCCTGGAACAGCGCAAGTTTCCGGTGCGCAACCTGTACCCGTTGGCGTCCAGCCGCTCGGCCGGTTCCACCGTGACCTTCAACGGCAAGGAAATCACCGTTCTCGATGTGGAAAAATTCGACTTCTCCAAGGCACAGATCGGCTTGTTCTCGGCTGGCGGCAGCGTGTCGGAAAAGTATGCGCCCATCGCGGCGGCAGCCGGTTGTGTCGTGATCGACAACACCGCGCACTTCCGCTACGACCGCGACATTCCGCTGGTCGTGCCGGAAGTAAATCCGCACGCGATCGCTCAATACAAGAATCGCGGCATCATCGCCAATCCGAACTGCTCGACCATCCAGATGATGGTGGCGTTGAAGCCGATCAAGGATGCGGTGGGCATCTCCCGCATCAACGTGGCGACTTATCAAGCCGTGTCCGGCACCGGCAAGGAAGCCATCGACGAGCTCTCCGACCAGACTCGCGCGCTGTTTAATTCGCAGGACGTGAAGGTCGAGGTTTACCCGAAACAAATCGCCTTCAACGTGCTGCCGCACATCGACGTGTTCATGGAAAACGGCTACACCAAGGAAGAAATGAAGATGGTGTGGGAAACCCAGAAGATCATGGAAGACGACTCCATTTTGGTGAACCCGACCGCAGTGCGCGTGCCGGTGTTCTACGGACATTCCGAGGCGATACACATCGAGACTCGCAAAAAGATCACTGCCGACGAGGCGCGTGCGCTGCTGGAAAAGGCACCGGGCGTGCAGGTGATGGATAAGCGCGAACCGGGCGGTTACCCGACTCCGGTCGAGGCGGCGGGCACCGACGCGACCTATGTGGGGCGTATTCGCGAGGACGTATCCCACCCGCTGGGCCTGAATCTGTGGGTGGTCAGCGATAACGTGCGCAAGGGGGCGGCGTTGAACAGCGTGCAGATCGCCGAGATCCTGATCGAGAAGTACCTGGATTAGCCGGGTTTGATTAAGCGGGGGTTGTGAACTTGAATTATCAGCTTGTGCTGATAACCCCATGATGTTATTTTACTTGTCCAATAAATAAGGTGAGGGTGGTAGCGTGCATAAATCACTACTGAAACTGCTCGGGTTTGTTGTCGCTCTGGCACTGTCCGCAACAGCCTCGGCTCTGGGGTTGGGAGGCATAAACGTGGTGTCCGCGTTGGGTCAGCCGCTTAAGGCCGATATCGAACTGGTGTCGGTCGGCAAGGCCGAGAAAGCCAGTCTGGTCGCACGCCTCGCTTCCGCCGACGCCTACAAGGGCGCCGGGCTGGAGTACCCTTACGGCAACAAGTTTAAGTTTCAGGTGGAGCATCGCGCCGACGGCAGTTCCTACCTCGTCGTGAGCAGCGCACAGCCGGTCAACGATCCCTTCGTCAGCTTGCTGGTCGAGTTGACATGGTCGTCCGGTAAGCTGCTGCGCGAATACACCTTCTTGCTCGATCCTCCCGATTACGTCGCAGAACAGCCCGCACCGGCCGAGGTCGTGACCGTCGCGCCGGTCGCGCCTGCAGCTCCGGTCGAGACCGTCGAACCCGCTGCTGCGCCTGTCGAACAGACCGAGCAGGAGCGCCAGTATCAGCAGGAGTGGGCCGAGCCGGCCAAGCCTGAGTCCGATACCATGCGTGCCGAAGCGCCTGGCGATGAGAAGGCGCTGGCCAAACAGCCTGTCGCCGTTCCTGCGCCCAAGCCGGTCGCCAAGGCCGCTCCGGCTGGAGAGATCGTCGTCAAACGCGGCGACACGCTGAATCAGATCGCCGCCGAGAACAAGCCGGTCGACGTCAGCCTAGAACGCATGCTGGTCGCGTTGTACCGCGCCAATGCCGAGCAGTTCGACGGCAGGAACATGAACCGCATCAAGACCGGCAAGATCCTGCGCCTGCCCGAGCAGGATGAGTTGATGAACGTGGCGCAAGCCCAGGCTGTCAGGGAGATACGCGCGCAGGCTGCCGACTGGAACGCCTATCGCCAGAAACTTGCCAGCGCAGCGCCTGTGAGCAGCCAATCTCAGGAGGCACAACAGGTCTCCAGCGGCAAGATCACCAGCACGGTCGCCGACAAGGCGCCGGTTGCGAAGGAATCCGCCAAGGAGGTGCTGAAGCTGTCCAAGGGCGAGGCGCCCGGCGATCAGGCTGCGGCCGGCGGCGGCAAGGCGATGACTGCGCAGGACAGGAAGAATGCCGCGCAGGAAGAGGCGATCGCCAAGGCCAAGGCCATGGAAGAAGAGAAGACCCGCTTGGCGATGCTGGAGCAGAATCTCAAGGATATGCAGCGTCTGGCCGAACTGAAGTCGCAGGCTGCGGCGCTGGTGCAGTCCGCCAGCGCGGTTTCCGATGTGGCTGCGGCCTCTGCGGTAGCGGCTGCCAGTGAAGTGGCGGCGGCCTCTGCACCAGTCGCTCAGCCCAAGCCCAAGGTCGTCGCACCCAAGGTGGTCGAGCCCGAGCCTACGCTGGTCGACGAGATTTTGGGCGAACCGCTTTATCTGGCCGGTGGTGCTGCGGTGCTGCTCGCGCTGGGTGGTCTGGGCTACATGGCGCAGCGCCGGCGTAAGAGTCCTGCTGCTGCGTTCAGCGAGAAGCAGGAAGAACTGGGCGAGATTACTGGCCGGATGGCTACGCCTCAGACCCCGTCTCCGGATACCGGCGATTTCACCGCGCTGGTCGCTACCAATGAAGTCGAGGGCGCTCAGTCCGATGACGTGGACCCGATCAGCGAAGCCGACCTGTTCCTGAATTTCGGGCGCGATGCTCAGGCCGAAGAGGTGCTTAAAGAAGCCTTGCTGCGCACGCCGGACGATCACCGCATTCATCTCAAGCTGCTCGGCATCTATGCCAACCGCGTGGACGTGAATTCGTTCGCGGCCATCGCACGTCAGTTGCAGATGTCCGGCGACGAGCCGGCCTGGCAGCAGGCTGCGGCAATGGGCCGCAAGCTGGAGCCGAACAACCCGATGTACGGCGGTCCATCCATAGAGGATGCGGCGAGCGCGACCATGCAGACCATGGTGCTGAATATGGCGCCGGAGATTGTGGCAGAGACATCGTCGCCGGAAGTGGACTTCGATCTGGGTGGGGACGACGCAGGCAAGACCATGATCCTGAACCCGGAGGAGATGCCGGCAGCGCAGGAAATGGTGATGGACTTCGATCTGACTGCGACCAATCCTTCGTTGTCTGCGCCAGACATGGATTTCGACATCACCTCGACCAGCCCGTCCATGCCTGCCGCAGCCATGACGGAGGAAGCCGCGGTTGAGGAAGAGCCAGCCGAGTCGGGACTGCCCAATCTGGACGATCTGGTTTTCGATATATCTTCCACGTCCATGCCGGTCGCCGAACCCGAAGAGCCGAGAAAGGTTGAGCACAGCGACGATGACGTGATGGAATTCTCGCTGGACTTCCCGGTAGAGGAAGAAGCGGTCAAGCCGGCCGCACCGGCGGCCGATATCGGCCTGTCCGGTATCAGCTTGAATCTGGACGATATTGGCGCGCCTGCGGAAGCCGCTCCAGAGGTGGTCAAGGACGAGCGCTGGCACGAAGTCGCGACCAAGCTCGACCTAGCTCGCGCCTATCAAGAAATGGGCGATCAGACTGGCGCCCGCGAGATCCTCGATGAAGTGCTGCGCGACGGCGACTCAGAGCAGCAAGAGGCGGCTCAGGCGCTGATCGATCAACTGATCTGATCGTGCGTTTCCTGGTGACGGCAGCTCGAAGCAGGGCTGCCGTTTTCTTTTTGTCCGACGCAGGGAGCTTTGCGTGAAATTCCATCCCGCCACCCAGATACTTGCCTGGTGTTTGCTGGTCGCGATGCTGCAGCTGCTGAAGTTCGATGCGCTGCTGTTGGCGAGCGGTGCGGTGCTGTTGTGCGCAGTCTTCGTTGCACGCCACAAGTTCGCGCAGTTGTTGCGCCGCACCCGCTGGATCATGCTGTCGCTGCTGCTGATCTACGCCTGGAGCACGCCGGGCGTAGCACTGTACGCGCCGTTCGGCGCGTTCAGTCCCAGCCGCGAGGGACTGCTCGATGGCCTGTCGCAACTGTTGCGGCTGCTGGCCGCGCTGGCCGCGCTGGCGATGTTGCTGGACCGGTTGCATCGCATGCAGTTGATCTCTGGTCTCTATACGCTGTTCGCGCCGCTGCAATTGTTGGGCGGAGTGCGCGAACGTTTCGCGGTGCGGCTGGCGTTGACGCTGCATTATGCCGAGGCGGCGATGCTGCGCGGCAAGCGCGGCTGGCGGGAGACGCTGGACGGCCTGCTTGAGCCACACGGCGAATCGACTCGCGAGATGGAATTGCCGTTGTACAGATTCGGTCTGGGCGATGCGCTGCTGATGGGTGCCGCACTGTCGCTGTTATGGTGGAGCTTGTGATGAGGATTGCACTGGGTATCGAATACGACGGTCGGCCGTTCTCCGGCTGGCAAAGCCAGCCTGACAGGGCGACGGTGCAGGGCGCATTGCAGGCTGCGCTGAGCCAGATCGCCGGCGAGGCCATCGCTGTCACCGCCGCCGGACGCACCGACACCGGCGTGCATGCGACCGAACAGGTGGTGCATTTCGATACGCAGACCGACCGGCCGCTGACCGCCTGGGTGCGCGGTGCGAACGCGCTGCTGCCGGAGAGCGTCGCGGTGCGCTGGGCGCATGCGGTGCCGGACGAATTTCACGCGCGCTTCTCCGCGCACGGACGCAGCTACCGCTACCTGTTGCTGAACCGCCCGATGCGCCCGGCGATCCAATCCGGCAAGGTTGGCTGGTTCCATGCGCCGCTGGATGTCGAAGTGATGCGGGAGGCCGCGCAGCACCTGCTGGGCGAGCACGACTTCAGCGCGTTCCGCGCGGCGGAATGCCAGGCTAAGTCGCCGGTCAAAACACTAACCCGGCTCGACATTCACCGCGAGGGCGACATGATCGTGTTCGACCTCAGCGCCGGCGCATTCCTGCACCACATGGTGCGCAACATCGTCGGCTGTCTGGTCTACGTCGGCAAGGGCAAGCATCCGCCGGACTGGCTGCGCGATGTGCTGGAAGGCCGCGAGCGCCGTCTTGCCGCGCCGACCTTCGCGCCCGATGGCTTATACTTGCGCCGCATTCGATACGAGGAAAAATGGGGATTGCCGCAGATGGACGACGATACGATGCCGGGAGAACTGCTGTGACGCGGGTGAAGATCTGCGGCATTACGCGCGCGGAAGATGCGCGCACCGTCGCCGCCAGCGGCGCGGACGCGATCGGGCTGGTGTTCTATGCGAAGAGTCCGCGCCATGTGAGCGCCGAACAGGCGGCACAACTGGTCGCGGCGCTGCCGCCGTTCGTCACCACGGTAGGTCTTTTCGTCGATGCCGAAGCCGCTTTCGTGCGCGAGGTGCTGGCCACAGTGCCGCTGGACGTGCTGCAGTTCCACGGCGACGAGTCGCCCGAATATTGCACGCAATTCGGCCGGCCCTACCTCAAGGCGATCCGCGTCAAAGCCGGGGTGGATTTGCTACAATGCGCGGCGCAATTTTCCACGGCCCGGGCGCTGTTGCTGGATGCCTATGTGGCGGGCGTGCCGGGCGGCACCGGGGCGACCTTCGATTGGGGGTTGATCCCGCGGCAACTGCCGCTGCCGGTGATACTGTCGGGCGGGCTGGATGCGGAAAACGTCGCGGAGGCGATAGAGCGGGTGCGCCCCTACGCGGTGGACGTGTCCAGCGGAGTAGAGGCGGGCAAAGGAATCAAGGATGCGGCGAAGGTCGCGGCATTCGTCAACGAGGTAAAACGAGTCGATGTACAACTATCCCGATAGCAAAGGCCACTTCGGTCCCTACGGCGGCATCTACATGGCGGAGACGCTGATGCCTGCGGTCGAGGAACTGCGCCGCCAGTACGAGCATTTTCGCGACGATCCCGAGTTCAAGGCCGAGTTCGCGCATGAACTGAAATACTACGTCGGCCGTCCCAGTCCGATCTATCACGCCAAGCGCCTGTCCGAGCATTTCGGCGGAGCGCAGATCTATCTGAAGCGCGAAGACCTGAACCACACCGGCGCGCACAAGATCAACAACGCGATCGGCCAGGCACTGCTCGCCAAGCGCATGGGCAAGAAGCGCGTGATCGCCGAGACCGGCGCCGGCATGCACGGCGTCGCCACCGCGACCGTCGCCGCGCGCTTCGGCATGGAGTGCGTGGTGTACATGGGCGCGGAAGACGTGCAGCGCCAGGCGCCCAACGTGTTCCGCATGAAGCTGCTGGGTGCGACCGTCATTCCGGTGGAAAGCGGTTCGCGCACGCTGAAGGACGCCTGCAACGAGGCGATCCGCGACTGGGTCACCAACGTCGAGACCACGTTCTACATCTTCGGCACCGCGGCGGGCCCGCATCCTTACCCCATGCTGGTGCGCGACTTCCAGTGCGTGATCGGCAACGAGGCCAAGGTGCAGATGCCCGAACTGATTGGACGCCAGCCGGATGCGGTGATCGCCTGCGTCGGCGGCGGCTCCAACGCCATCGGCATCTTCCATCCCTACATCGACGTGCCGAACGTGAAGCTGATCGGCGTCGAGGCGGGCGGCCACGGCATCGAAAGCGGTTCGCATGCCGCGCCGCTGACCGGCAACGCCAAGGTCGGCGTGCTGCACGGCAACAAGGTCTATCTGATGCAGGACGAGAACGGCCAGATCATCGAGACACACTCGATCTCCGCCGGCCTGGACTATCCCGGCGTCGGCCCCGAGCATTGTTTGCTGAAAGACATCCACCGCGCCGAATACGTCGCGATCAACGACGACGAGGCCATCGATGCGTTCGACGCGCTGTGCCGTTTCGAGGGCATCATCCCCGCGCTGGAGTCCAGCCATGCGCTGGCGCATGCGATGAAGATCGCGCCGACGATGGGCAAGGACAAGGCGCTGCTGGTCAACCTGTCCGGCCGCGGCGACAAGGACATGAACACGGTCGCCAAGATCAAGGGGATCACGCTATGAGCCGCATCCAGGCAGCATTCGAGAAGTTGAAGGTGCAGCAGCGCCGCGCGCTGATCCCGTTCGTCACCGCGGGCGACCCGAATCCGCAAGTGACCGTGCCGCTGATGCACGGGTTGGTCGAGGCGGGCGCGGATGTGATCGAGCTGGGTGTGCCGTTCTCCGACCCGATGGCGGACGGCCCTACGATACAGCGCGCCTCCGAGCGCGCGCTGAAGCACAACGTGTCCCTGCGCGACGTGTTGGGCATGGTCGCCGAGTTCCGCAAGACCAATGCCTCCACTCCGGTGGTGCTGATGGGTTACGGCAACCCGATCGAGGCGATGGGCTGGGAGACGTTCGCCAAGAGCGCGGCCGCAGTCGGCGTCGATGGCGTGCTGACCGTGGACTTCCCGCCGGAAGAGAGCCACGAGGCGTTCGCGCACCTGGAGGCGCACGGCCTCGATCCGATCTTCCTGTTGGCACCCACCACCAGCGACGAGCGCATCGCCGAGGTCGCCAAGCTGGCGCGCGGCTACGTGTATTACGTGTCGCTGAAGGGCGTCACCGGCGCGGGCCACCTCGATCTGGATGCGATAGCGGAGA
This sequence comes from Gallionella sp., assembly GCA_023229845.1. Classification (GTDB taxonomy): domain Bacteria; phylum Pseudomonadota; class Gammaproteobacteria; order Burkholderiales; family Gallionellaceae; genus Gallionella. Next base: position 34,244 of record JALNYK010000008.1, on the reverse strand, counting down.
AGCTGCCCCATCTGCGCAAATACATTTCGCTGCCCATCGGCGTCGGTTTCGGCATCCGCGATGCGGAGACCGCGCTGGCGGTGGCCAAGCTGTGCGACGGCGTCGTCGTCGGCAGCCGCATCGTGCAGGAAGTGGAGAATTCGACCGAACAGGATGTCGTCGCCAACGTCGGCAAGCTGGTCAAGGAATTGAGACAGGCCATCGATAAGGCCTAAAGAGGAGAGATTTATGAGCTGGTTCCAGAAACTGTTGCCCCCGAAGATCAAGCGCCGCGACGGCGACGCGAAGAAGACCGTGCCGGAAGGCCTGTGGAGCAAGTGCCCGAGTTGTCAGGCCGTGCTGTACCACTCCGACCTGGAGAAGAATCAGAGCGTCTGCCCGAAGTGCAGCCACCACCACCGCATCACCGCGCGCACCCGTCTCGACCTGCTGCTCGACAGCGAGGGCCGTTTCGAGATCGGCGCGGAGGTGCTGCCTATCGACACGCTGAAGTTCAAGGACCAGAAGAAATACTCCGACCGTTTGGTCGCGTCGAAGAAAACCACTGGCGAGGACGATGCGCTGGTGGTGATGCAGGGCAGCATCCATGCGGTGCCGGTGGTCGTTGCGGTGTTCGAATTCAGCTTCATGGGCGGTTCGATGGGCTCCGTGGTGGGCGAGCGTTTCGTGCGCGGCGTGCAGGTCGCGCTGGAACAGAAATGCCCCTTCGTCTGCTTCTCCGCCAGCGGCGGCGCGCGCATGCAGGAAGGCCTGCTGTCGCTGATGCAGATGGCCAAGACCTGCGCCGCGCTGACGCAGCTCTCCGAAGAAAAGCTGCCGTTCATCTCGGTGCTGACCGACCCGACCATGGGCGGCGTCTCCGCCAGCTTCGCCTTCGTCGGCGACGTAGTGATCGCCGAACCTGGCGCACTGATCGGCTTCGCCGGCGCCCGCGTGATCCAGCAGACCGTGCGCGAAACATTGCCGGAAGGCTTCCAGCGCGCCGAGTTCCTGTTGGAACACGGCGCGGTGGACATGATCATCGACCGCCGCGAGATGAAGAACCAGCTCGCGACGCTGATCACGCTGCTGACCAAGCAGGCAGCAGTGGCGGAGATCGAGGCGGCTTAGATTATGTTCGGCCTTTTCGCCACATCGCATGAAGGAGAGCAAATGGACAGTGACAACGTCATCGCCTTTCCGTCCAAGGGCGAGTGGATTGCTAAGAAATCATGGGTAGCCTATATCGGCGTTGGACTTATAGCGCTGTTGTTGTTCTTCATAGCCGTCCCTGTGGCTTGGTCTATTCATTGGATAGCGGGCCTCATAGTGTTAGTCGTCTCTGCGCTTTTTGTCGGGTATCGAGTTCTGCTTCTGCGTAGCTACGAACTCTATTTTGATGACGTCGGCATCTGGGTATCTTCCGGCGTTTTTCCGTGGGAACAAGGAGTTTATGGAGTTAAGTGGCGAGATGTCGATAGCGCCTTCTGGACGCCAACTTTTTGGAGTTGGTTATTCAAGTCTTACTCCATTGAGGTAAAACGCCGCTTAGAAACATATAGCGGCATATACCTTGAGCATATGCGCGAGGTGATGAGGTGGTTATGAAAATAAATTCTAGGCACCAAGAGCTAGTCCATGGTGAGTAAGCGTAGGGCGCAATAACCAACGGGCATTGCGCCGGATGTTTCAACGAGATTTGGTGCAATGCGCTGCGCTTATTGCACCCTACAAAATCAAATGCCCAATAATCTGGCCGATTGGCTTTCCTATTTAGAATCCCTGCACCCCAAGACCATAGCGCTCGGCCTGGCCCGCGTCGCGCAGGTCAAACAGCGGATGGCTCTTCAATCCGAATTCCCGGTCATCGTCGTCGGCGGCACCAACGGCAAGGGGTCGGTGTGCGCGATGCTGGAGTCCATCCTGCATGCCGCCGGTTACAAGGTAGGCTGTTATACCTCGCCGCATCTGCTGCATTACAACGAGCGCGTGCGCATAGCTAAAAAACAGGCGAGCGATGCGGAGTTGTGCGCGTCGTTCGAGAGCATCGAACAGGCGCGGGGAGAAACCGCGCTGACTTATTTCGAGTTTGGCACGCTGGCCGCGATGTCTTTGTTCGTTGGGCACAAGGTCGATGTCGCCATCCTCGAGGTGGGGCTGGGCGGCAGGCTGGATGCGGTGAACGTGTTCGACGCCGATGCCGCGGTTGTGACCAGCGTGGACATTGACCACGTCGATTATCTCGGCGACACGCGCGAGGCTATCGCGTTCGAGAAGGCAGGCATTTTCCGCAAGGATCGCGTGGCGATCTGCGCCGACGGCGATGTGCCGCAGGCGATACGCGACCATGCGCGGGAGATCGGCGCGGAGCTGTGGTGCATAGGCCAGGAATTCGGTTTCAAGTCGCATCAGGGGCAGTGGGATTTCTTCGGCAAGTCGGGTGCGCGCACCTCGCTGCCCATCCCGGCGCTGCGCGGGGCGTTCCAGTTGCACAACGCCAGCGCGGTGCTGGCGGCGCTGGATGCGCTGAAAGACAAGCTGCCGGTGAACATGGAGGCAGTGCGGCGTGGGCTGGTCGAGGTGCAGCTGGCCGGGCGCTTCCAGTTCGTGCCGGGCAGGCCGCAACTGATTTTGGACGTCGCGCACAACCCGCATGCGGCGCGTTCGCTGGCACAGAATCTGGGTAGTCTGCCGCCGGCGAAGACCTTTGCGGTGTTTGCGATGCTGAAGGACAAGGACATGGCGGGCGTGGTGCAGGCGCTGGAGCCGCATATCGACGTGTGGCTGGTCGCGGGGCTGGATGTGCCGCGCGGCGCGAGTGCGGAAGAGCTCACTCGGGTGCTGAAAGACAGCGGCGTGCATGGGGAGATTCGGACCTTCGAAGCTGTCGCCGAAGCACTTCGCCTAGCCTGCAACGAGGCAGGCGAAAATGATAGAATCGCGGCCTTCGGATCGTTCCATACCGTGGCTGAAGCGATGCAGGCCCGGGAGCTTTCCGTCAATTAAGGATAGTGGCATGGCCAAAGAGCTGACAGACGACGAACTGAACCTGAGACGCAAGGCTCGCCGCCGCCTGATCGGTGCGATTGCGCTGACGCTGGCGGTGGTGGTGATCCTGCCCATGGTGCTGGAAAGCCAGCCCAAACCGACCGGTCAGGACATCGATCTGCGCATCCCCTCGCCCGAGAAGGCCGGCGAGTTCGTGACTAACGTCGCGATCTCCGAGGTTCCGGTGGCGCTGCCCGTCTCCGCCGTCGTTGTGGCATCCGCCGTCGCCGCGGTTTCCGAGCCGGCCGCGACCTCCGCCGTCGTTAGCGTCGCCGTGCCCAAGGCGGCCGAACCCGCCGAATCCAAGCCCGCCGAATCCAAATCTGCCGAATCCAAATCTGCCGAATCCAAATCTGCAGTCCAGGCAGCCCCCGCGCCCGCAGCCGGCTCGGCCAAGAAAGAAGACAAGGCCGTCACCTACGCCGCCCAGGTCGGCGCCTATTCCAATCCAAATACCGCAAAACAGGAACTTGCCAAGCTGAAGGACTGGGGCTTCAAGGCCTATACCGAGAAGGCCGGCAACAAGATACGCGTCCGCGTCGGGCCTTATGAGGAACGAGTCAAGGCGGAGAAGGTCATAAAATTGCTGGAGAAGCATGGGCTGCATCCCAGCATCGTCAGCATCAAATGACCGGTTTCGATTACACCGTCATCGCCATTCTGGCGGCGTCGCTGGCTATCGGCGTATGGCGCGGGCTGACTTACGAGTTGCTGTCGCTGGCCGGATGGCCGATTGCGTTTCTGTTGAGCAAATTTTTTGCGTCCAACGTCGCGCCGGCGATGCCGGGCGAGGGCGCGATGCGTACCGCCATGGCTTACGCTGCGGTGTTCGTCGCCGCGCTGATTCTGTGGAGTGTGCTGGTGTGGCTGTTCTCCCGACTGGTGAAAGCGGTAGGTTTGGGCGGGCTGGATAGGACGATGGGCGGCGTGTTCGGGCTGGTGCGCGGATTGTTGGTGGTGCTGGCGCTGGTGTGGCTGGGCGGGCTGACGAGCATGCCGGAGCAGCCGTTCTGGCGCAATGCGCAGACCAGCCGGGCGGCCGAGGATGTGGCCTTGTGGACACGCGGCTGGTTGCCTGACGGCGTCGCGCAGCGCATTCGTTACGGCGCACGCGGTTAGCAGTTTTTGAGTGGTTAATTTTTAGGATAGAACATCATGTGTGGCATTCTCGGAGTCGTTTCGCATACGCCGGCCAATCAGTTGCTGTACGACGGCCTGCAGGTTTTGCAGCACCGCGGGCAGGATGCCGCCGGCATCGCCACGCTGGAGGGGCGCACCTTCCACCTGCATAAGGGCAACGGCTTGGTGCGCGACGTGTTCCGCACGCGCAACATGCGCGCGCTCAAGGGCAACGCCGGTATCGCGCATGTGCGCTACCCGACCGCCGGCTCCGCGGTGGACCACAACGAGGCGCAGCCGTTCTACGTGAATTCGCCGTTCGGCATCGTGCTCGGCCACAACGGCAACCTGACCAACACCGCCGAGTTGCAGAAGCAGCTGTTCATGGACGATCTGCGCCACGTCAACACCAATTCCGATTCGGAAGTGTTGCTGAACGTGCTGGCGCACGAACTGCAATCGAAATCCAAGGGGCTGCGTCTGGACGTGCCGACCATTTTCGCCGCAGTGTCCGGCGTGCACCAGCGCTGCAAGGGCGCGTACGCGGTGGTCGCGATGATCGCCGGCTATGGCCTGCTGGCGTTCCGCGACATCTACGGCATCCGCCCGCTGGTGATCGGCGTCAACGAGACCGCGCAGGGCTCCGAGTACCTGATCGCCTCCGAGAGCGTCGCGCTCGACACGCTGGGCTTCAAGTTTCTGCGCGATGTCGCGCCGGGCGAGGCGGTGTTCGTCGATTTCGACGGCAAGCTGCACAGCAAGCAATGCAGCGATAAGGCCAAGCTGAATTCCTGCATCTTCGAATACGTGTATTTCGCGCGCCCGGACTCGGTGATCGACGGCGTTTCGGTGTACGAGAGCCGGCTGTACATGGGCGAATATCTGGCCGAGAAGCTCAAGCGTACCTGGAGCGAGGTGGACATCGACGTGGTGATCCCCATCCCCGATTCCAGCCGCCCGAGCGCGCTGCAACTGGCTAACCACCTCGACATCCCGTTCCGCGAAGGCTTCGTGAAGAACCGCTACATCGGCCGCACTTTCATCATGCCGGGACAGGCGATGCGCAAGAAATCGGTGCGCCAGAAGCTGAACGCGATCGGCGTCGAGTTCAAGGGCAAGAACGTGCTGCTGGTGGACGATTCCATCGTGCGCGGCACCACCAGCCGCGAGATCGTGCAGATGGCGCGCGACGCCGGCGCGCTGAAGGTGTACTTCGCCTCCGCCGCACCCCCGGTGCGTTTCCCGAACGTGTACGGTATCGACATGCCCAGCCGCACAGAACTGATCGCCACCGGTCGCAGCGACGAGGAGATATGCCGCGAGATCGGCGCGGACGGTATCATCTACCAGGATCTGGAAGACCTGAAGGCATCGGTGCGCAAGGCCAATCCGGCCATCGTCGATTTCGATGCCTCCTGTTTCGACGGTTGCTACATCACCGGCGACATCACGGCCGAATACCTGGATGCGATCGAGGCGGCGCGCGGCGCCAGCAAGTCAGACAAGCCTGTAGACGACGATCAGATGGAACTCAATCTGGCGATGAGCGTCACTTCGATGTAGTGAACCTGCTGTGCGGCCTGTGCCGGATTGACAGGCTGTGCAGGCCGGTGCTACTTTCCGTTTGCGCCGATTTGAGGAACAGCTTGCGGGCGCATAATAAATACAGCTAAAGAGGGTGAACCCGGTTTAGCGTCAAGCTTTCCGGGTTTTTGCATTTCAGGGGACATCATGTCAGATCAAGACCAATACCAGCCGGAGACGCTGGCGATACGCGCGGGCTCGGTGCAGAGCCAGTTCCACGAACACAGCGAGGCGCTGTTCCTGACCTCCAGCTTCACCTTCGACAATGCGGCGCAGGCCGCGCGCCGCTTCATCGGCGAGGAGCCGGGCAACATCTACGCGCGGTTCACCAATCCGACCGTGACGATGTTCGAAGAGCGTCTCGCGGCGATGGAAGGCGCGGAGCAATGTGTCGCGACCTCATCCGGCATGTCGGCGATTCTCGCGTGCGTGATGGGCGTGCTGAAGGCGGGCGACCATGTCGTCGCCTCGCGCAGCCTGTTCGGCGCGACGGTCAACCTGTTCAACAACATCATCAAGAAGTTCGGCGTCGAGACGACCTATGTCTCCGCGACCGATGTCGCCGAGTGGCAGGCCGCGGTGCGTCCGAACACGAAGCTGTTCTTCCTGGAGACGCCATCGAACCCGCTGACCGAAATCTCCGACATCGCGGCGATTGCCGCGGTCGCCAAAGGCTGCGGCGCGCTGCTGGCGGTGGACAACTGCTTCTGCACACCCATCCTGCAAAGGCCATTGGAACTGGGCGCGGACTTCGTGATCCATTCCGCGACCAAATATCTTGACGGGCAGGGCAGGGTGCTGGGCGGCGCGGTGCTGGGCAGCAAAAAGAACATGGAAGGCGTGTACGGATTCCTGCGCACCGCGGGCCCGACGATGAGCGCGTTCAACGCCTGGATATTCCTGAAGGGCATGGAGACGCTGAAAATACGCATGGACGCGCACTCGGCCGGCGCACTGGAACTGGCGCGCTGGCTGGAAGCGCAGCCCGGCGTCGCGCGCGTGTTCTATCCAGGCCTGCCGTCGCATCCTCAACATGCACTGGCGATGCAGCAGCAAAAGACCGGCGGCGGCATCGTGTCGTTCGAGGTCAAGGGAGGCAAAGATGCGGCCTGGCGTCTGATCGACAGCACGAAGATGATCTCGATCACCGCCAACCTCGGCGACACGCGCACGACGATCACCCATCCGGCGACCACGACCCATGCGCGCATCACACCCGAGGCGCGCGCCGCCGCGGGCATCACCGACGGCCTGATCCGCATCGCGGTCGGGCTGGAGGCGGTCGTGGACATCGAGAACGATTTGGCACGCGGATTGGCGTAGGGGCGCGATTCACCTCGAAGAGGTTCTTGTACCCTTTGGGTATCGCGCCCAATCCCGATATAAAACCACAGGGCGCGATAAATCGCGCCCCTACGATACGGAACGACGATGGATATTCTCTCCGCACAAATCGGCGGGCTGCTGAAGTCCCACGGCCTGATGCTCGCGACCGCGGAGTCCTGCACCGGCGGCGGCGTCGCCTATGCGGTCACCGAGGTGGCGGGCAGTTCGGCTTGGTTCGAGCGCGGTTTCATCACCTATTCGAATCTCTCCAAACAGCAGATGCTGGGCGTCAGTGAAGAGACGCTGCAGCGGCACGGCGCGGTGTCCGAAGCGGTGGTGCGCGAGATGGCCGCGGGCGCGTTGCGGCAAAGCAATGCGCAAGTTTCGCTGGCGGTCAGCGGCATCGCCGGGCCGGACGGCGGCACGCCGGACAAGCCGGTCGGCACGGTCTGGTTCGCCTGGGCTTTGCGCGACGGTTACGCCTTCTCGCGCATGCACAGGCTGGACGGCAACCGCGCCGAAGTCCGCGTCAAGGCGATGCGCATCGCGCTGCAAGGGGTGGTGGAGTTGCTGGGGCAGCGCACGGAAACTGCATAGACCCTTTGTCCACGAAAAACACGAAAGGCACGAAACAAACCTGTTCCTTATAGAGATAGGTTGGTTTAGGCATCGAGATGCCTCTGGTTGTGGCATGCGTATGAATCTTTTCGTGTTTTTCGTGACTTTCGTGGACAGTTGTTTTTGTCCGAATAAAAAAGAGAACGAACGTTCTGTACAAATTAAAAACGATGTGCCACAATCCGGCCACATTTTTTGAAAGGGGACAAACATGGACGACAACAAGAGCAAGGCACTCGCGGCGGCACTGAGCCAGATCGAAAAACAATTCGGCAAGGGCTCGATCATGCGCCTAGGCGAGAGCGACGTCGCGAAGGACATCCAGGTGGTTTCCACCGGTTCGCTGGGCCTCGACATCGCGCTGGGGGTCGGCGGCCTGCCGCGCGGCCGTGTCGTCGAGATCTACGGCCCGGAATCTTCCGGCAAGACCACGCTGACGCTGCAAGTCATCGCCGAAATGCAGAAGCTGGGCGGCACCGCGGCCTTCATCGACGCGGAACACGCGCTTGACCCGCAATACGCGCAGAAGCTGGGCGTGAAAGTCGAAGACCTGCTGATCTCCCAGCCGGACAACGGCGAGCAGGCGCTGGAGATCGCCGACATGCTGGTGCGCTCCTCTTCCGTGGACGTCGTCGTGATCGACTCGGTCGCCGCGCTCACGCCCAAGGCCGAGATCGAAGGCGAGATGGGCGACGCGCAGATGGGCCTGCACGCCCGATTGATGTCGCAGGCGCTGCGCAAGTTGACCGCGAACATCAAGCGTTCCAACACGCTGGTGATCTTCATCAACCAGATTCGCATGAAGATCGGCGTGATGTTCGGCAACCCGGAGACCACCACCGGCGGCAACGCGCTGAAGTTCTACGCCTCGGTGCGCCTCGACATTCGCCGCATCGGCGCGATCAAGAAGGGCGACGAGGTTATCGGCAACGAGACCCGCGTCAAGGTCGTGAAGAACAAGGTCGCTCCGCCGTTCCGCGAGGCGATGTTCGACATCCTGTACGGCGAGGGCATTTCGCGCGAGGGCGAGGTCATCGAGCTGGGCGTGCAGCACAAGCTGGTCGAGAAATCCGGCGCCTGGTACAGCTACAAGGGAGAGAAGATCGGCCAGGGCAAGGACAACGCGCGCGAATACCTGCGCGAGCATCCGGAAATCGCTTTCGAGATCGAGAACAGGGTGCGCGAAGCACTGGGCGTGGCGCTGCTCGATGGCGGTGAAAAGACCAAGACCAAGGCGGCGGGCAAGTCGGCTGCGAAGGACGCAGCCGAATAACTTCCGTCAAATCGCTGGTTATGTCCGGGTGCGCGGGTGAGGAAAAAGCCTGAAATAAGCCTGCGCACACGCGCCCTGCAATATCTGGCGCGCCGCGAATACAGCCGCGCCGAACTGCGCGCCAAGCTGCTGCCGCATGTTCAGGCCGATGAGGAATTCGATAGCGCATCGACGCCGGATATCGATGCGCTGCTGGACGACCTGACGCAACGCGGCTGGCTGTCCGACCAACGTGCCGCGACCCAACTGCTGCACGCCAAGCGTGGCCGCTACGGCACCCAGCGCATCACCCATGAACTGCGCCAGCGCGGCATAGACGAGACACTGATCGCCGGGGCATTGCCGGAACTGAGGGAGTCCGAACTGCAAACGGCGCGCGAGGTCTGGCGCAAGAAGTTCGGCGTTCCGCCGCAGGATGCGAAAGAGAAGGCGCGGCAGATGCGTTTCCTGCAGTCGCGTGGTTTCGGCTTCGATGTGATAGCCCAGGTGCTGCGGCTGGAAGATGCATCGGATTGATGCGGTGTTTTGGGTAATTTGCCGTTCTTTATTTGACAGAATTCGTCGAGTTTGCCAAGCTACACACATGTCCAACCTGTCCAGAAAATTTATTGCCGTACTGATGCTGCTGTGGCTGCCGCTGTCCGGCGGCAGCGCACTCGCGGCTTCGCTGGCGATGCAGGCTCAGCAGGGCTCCTGCCATCAGGCGGCCATGCAGCACGACGAGGACATGTCCATGCATCACCACGATGCGGCGATGGATCAGGCTGCATCGCATGATCATCCGGCCGTACAAGATCAGACGGACTCATCCTGCAATGCCTGCGGCGTTTGCCATCTGGCATGCAGCGGTTATCTGGCCGTGCCGGGTCTCGCCGCTCCGGATATGCAGCAAGCCGTTGCCGCAACGACTCCGTATACCGTTTCGTTCCATTCCATTACCTCCATTCCGCTGGTTCCTCCGCCTCTCGTTCGCGCCTGACGCGGGACGAGTCCGTCTGCTGTTTCGTAATCCGATTTAGTCACTGACCTCGTTCCGCATCGTTCGGCGGCCGCATCGCGTCCGTCCGATGGAATCAACGGGCATGGCAAGCATCTCCCCCTGATTATGAGACTTGCCACACCCGTTTCCCTCACCTCACTCCTCTCCCGCAAGCGGGAGAGCGAAGCGAGGGGGGCGCAGCCAGGCAAACGAATCGCTACGCGAGTTTCAAGTTAACGCGAGGAACGGATCATGAAACGAATACCGATTTACCTGCTCGCCGGCATGCTGCTCGGCCCGATTCCGGCCGTCGCCGCCGAGTTGGGCAGCGATGTCGCCGGCTTGCTGGCTTATGCGCGCGAACACAATCCCGAACTGGCGGCGATGCGCCATGAAGCGGACGCCGCGCTGCAGCGCGTGCAGCCTGCCGGCGCATTGCCCGACCCGGTGTTGCGCGCCGAACTGATGGATGTCACCAATCAGGGGACGGACCAGCCCCCCAGCCTGTGGCCGTCCGAAGTGGGCGGTACGCGCTATCTGCTGATGCAGAGCGTGCCCTGGTTCGGCAAGCGCGGTTTGCAGCGCGAGGTGGCCGAGGCGCAGGCCCAGCAGGCCGACGGCCAAGTCGCCGCGACCTGGACAGAACTGGCTACCCGGATCAAGACTGGCTATGCCAGCTACTACTATCTGTCCGGCAGCGAACGGCTGGCGCGGCAGACGCTGGAATTGCTGGCCACGCTGGAGCAGATCGCGCAGACGCGCTATGCCCACGGACTCGGCGCGCAGCAGGATGTCATCCGCGTGCAGGTCGAGCAGACCGGCTTGCGCGCCGAGTTGCTGGAACTGGAGAACGAACGGCATCACCAGCAAAGCTGGTTGAATGGCCTGCTGTCGCGCCCCGCGATGGCGGAACTGGCTGAGCCGTCGCAACTGCGGCGATTGCCTGCCGCAGCCCAACTGGACTATTCGTTTCTGGAGCAGAAGCTGCGCGCGCGCAACCCGCAGTTGCAGATCGCCGAGGCGCAGATCCAGTCCGCCGAAAAAAGCCGCGACCTCGTTCAGCTCAATCGCTATCCCGGCTTCACGCTGGGCGTCGCCCCCACCCAGTCCGGCAGTTCCGTAAAGAGTTGGGACCTGATGGTCGAATTCAACATCCCGCTGCAGCAGGAGTCGCGCCGTTCGCAGGAGCGCGAGGCGGAATCGCTGCTGGCCGCATCCGGCGCGCGCAAGGAAGCACTGCTCAACCAGACATTGGCCGAGTTGTCCGAGAGCCTGTACGGGCTGGAGACGGCGCGCCGCACCGAGTCGCTGGCGGCGACGCGATTGTTGCCGCAGAGCGAGCTGACCTACCAGTCCGCGCTCGCGGGCTACGAAACCGGCAGGGTGGAGTTCGCGATGCTGATCGAGGCGCAACGGCAAATCCTGAAGGCGAAACAGCAACTGCTCAAGGCGCAGGTGGATGCGCAACTGCGGCTGGCCGAGATCGAACGTTTGTTGGGAGAAGAATTATGAAAAAGAATTACCGGATACTCATTGCCGTGCTGGCGTTGCTGGGCGTGGCCGCGGGCGGCTACTGGCTGGGTACGCGCTCCGCTGCACCGTCATCGGAAACCGTCGTGGGCAAGGCCGAGCGCAAGCTGCTGTACTACCGCAACCCGATGGGGCTGCCGGACACTTCGCCGGTGCCCAAGAAGGACGCGATGGGCATGGACTATGTGCCGGTATACGAGGGCGATGCGGAGCAGGGCGGAGCGAACCAGATAAGCATCAGCACCGACAAGGTGCAGAAGCTGGGCGTGAAGAGCGAGGCGGCGGCGATGCGCGTGCTGGACAAGACGTTGCGCGCGGTCGGGCGTATCGAGATCAACGAGCGCCGCACCTTCGTCGTTGCGCCCAAATTTGAAGGCTGGGTGGAACGACTGTACGTGAACACCACGGGCCAGGCGGTCGCCAAGGGCCAGCCGCTGTTCGAGGTATACAGTCCGGAACTACTCTCGGCACGGCGCGAACGCGAACTCGCCGCACAGGGCATAGACGCGTTGAAGGATGCGGATGACGAGGCGCGCGACGGCATGCGGCGCCTCGCCGAATCCAGCGCCGCGCGGTTGAAGAACTGGGACATCGCGGATGGCCGGGTGAACGGCAACCGCGTGACCTTCCATGCGCCGGTCACCGGCGTCGTGCTGGAGAAGCGGGCGGTGCAGGGCATGCGCTTCATGCCGGGCGAAGAACTGTACCGTATCGCCGACCTGTCCACGGTGTGGGTCGTCGCCGATGTCGCCGAACAGGACATCGCCGGGATCAAGGCGGGCGATGCGGTGCGGGTCAAAGTCGATGCTTATCCGGAGCAACGTTTCGACGGCAAGATAGCCTTCGTCTATCCGACGCTGAACAGCGCGACGCGCACGGTGCAAGTGCGGGCGGAGCTCGCCAATCCGCGGGGCTTGCTCAAGCCTGCGATGTTCGCGCAGGTCGAGCTGCCGGTGGGCGGCGCCAGTCAGGTGCTGACCGTGCCGACATCGGCGGTGATCGACAGCGGTGTGCGGCAAGTCGTGCTGGTGCAACTGGCCGAGGGGCGTTTCGAGCCGCGTACCGTCACGCTAGGCATACGCGGCGACGATTATGTCGAGGTGCTCTCCGGTGTTAAAGAAGGCGAACAGGTGGTGACCTCGGCCAACTTCCTGATCGATGCGGAGAGCAATCTGAAGGCGGCGTTGTCCGGTCTGTCAGCCGCAGCATCTTCAGTCAATGTAGGTCGGGCTTCAGCCCGACAATCCGATGAAACAGCTAGTCTTTCGACCCAACCCGCTAACGGGCAAGTGGATACCTATCAGGACAGAAAAGTCGGGCTTAGGCCCGACCTACCCGCCAAAACGGTGGGGCATCAGGCGCAAGGCACGCTGGAGACGGTCAACGCCGACGGCACGGTCAGCATTACCCATGAACCGATCGAGTCGCTGGGCTGGCCGGGCATGACGATGGATTTCGAACTGGCCAATTCTTCGCTCGCGCAAGGCATTAAACCGGGCAATGCGATCACGTTCGAACTCGTCGAGCGCGGCGAAGGCGTATGGGTGATCACCAAATTGCGGGCGATGCCGCAGCACGAGGGACACTGACATGCTCTCCAACCTTATCGATTGGTCGGCGCGCAACCGCTTTCTGGTGTTGCTCGCAACCCTGTTCATCACGCTGGCGGGCATCTACGCGGTGGTCAAGACGCCGCTGGATGCGTTGCCCGACCTGTCCGACGTGCAGGTGATCGTCTACACCGAGTACTCGGGGCAGGCGCCGCAGGTGGTGGAAGACCAGGTCACCTATCCGCTCACCACGGCGATGCTGTCCGTGCCGAAATCGAAAGTGGTGCGCGGCTTCTCGTTCTTCGGCGCGTCGTTCGTGTACGTGATCTTCGAGGACGGCACCGACATCTACTGGGCGCGTTCGCGCGTGCTGGAATACCTCAACAGCATCGCCGGTCGCATGCCCAAGGGCGTGTCGCCGCAACTCGGGCCGGACGCCAGCGGCGTGGGCTGGGTGTACCAGTACGCGGTACTCAGCGAGAAACACAACCTCGCCGAGCTGCGCACGATGCAGGACTGGTATCTGCGCTATCAGCTCACCAAGGCGCACGGCGTCGCCGAAGTCGCCTCCATCGGCGGCTTCGTGCAGCAGTACCAGGTCACGGTCGATCCGGTGAAGCTGCGCGCCTACGACATCCCGCTCAGCAAGGTCGCACAGGTGATACGCGACAGCAACCGCGACGTCGGCGGGCGCGTGGTGGAGATGGCCGAGACCGAATACATGGTGCGCGGCAAGGGCTACCTCACCGGCCGTGGCGACATCGAGAACCTCGTGGTGAAGGCCGAGCGCGGCACGCCGGTGCTGCTGCGCGACATCGCGCGCGTCGAACTCGGGCCGGACGAGCGGCGCGGCCTCGCGGAACTGAACGGCGAAGGCGAGGTCGTGTCCGGCATCGCGATGGCGCGCTACGGTCAGAATGCGCTGGAGGTGATCCGGAATATCAAGGACAAGATCGCCGAGATCACCCCCGGACTGCCGGAGGGCGTGACCATACAGGCGGTGTACGACCGGTCAGAACTGATCCAGCGCGCCATCGCTACGTTGAAGACGACCTTGCTCGAAGAAGGTCTGATCGTGGCAGCAGTGTGCATGGTGTTCCTGATGCATGCGCGCAGTGCGCTGGTCGCCATCGTCATGCTGCCGATAGGCGTGCTGATCGCCTTCATCGCGATGCGTTTCCTGAACCTGAACTCCAACATCATGAGCCTGGGCGGGATAGCCATCGCCATCGGCGCAATGGTGGATGCGGCGATCGTGATGATAGAGAACGCGCATAAGCATCTGGAACGAATGAAGGAAGGCGAGTCGCGCGCGGAAGCGATGATCGCCGCCTGCAAGGAAGTCGGCCCCGCGCTGTTCTTCTCGCTGCTCATCATCACCGTGTCCTTCCTGCCGGTGTTCACGCTGGAGGCGCAAGAAGGGCGGCTGTTCGCGCCGCTGGCATTCACCAAGACCTTCGCGATGGCGGGAGCAGCCTTGCTGTCGGTGACGCTGGTGCCGGTGCTGATGCTGCTGTTCATCCGCGGCCACATCAAATCGGAAGCGGAGAATCCGCTGAATCGCTGGATGATCGCGATCTACCGTCCGCTGATCGCCGGCGTGCTGCAAGCGAAGAAGACCACGCTAGCCGTCGCCGCGCTGGCGCTGCTGTTGAGCGTATATCCGGCGATGAAGCTGGGCAGTGAGTTCATGCCGACGCTGAACGAGGGCACGCTGTTCTACATGCCCGCGTCGCTGCCCGGCATGTCGGTGACCAAGGCGGCCGAGCTGCTGCAGACGCAGAACAAGATCATCAAGAGCTTCCCCGAGGTCGCCTCGGTGTATGGCAAGGCGGGGCGCGCGCAGACCGCCACCGATCCCGCGCCGCTAGAGATGTTCGAGACGGTGATCAACCTCAAGCCGCAGGAGGAATGGAGGCCCGGCATGGACACCGACAAGCTGATCGCCGAGATGGATCGCGCGCTGCAATTTCCCGGTGTGGCTAACTCTTGGACCATGCCGATCAAGGCGCGCATCGACATGCTCTCCACCGGCATACGCACGCCCATCGGCATCAAGGTGTACGGCAAGAACCTGGACGAGATGGAACGCGTCGCGAAGGAAATCGAGGCAGTGGTGCGCAAGGTGCCGGGCACCAGCAGCGCCTTCGCCGAGCGCATCACCGGCGGTTTCTATCTGAACATCGAACCGGACCGGCAGGCTTTGGCACGTTACGGCCTGACGGTGGGCGAGGTGCAGGAGGTGATCGCCACCGCGCTGGGCGGCGAGAACGTCACCACCACCGTGGAAGGGCTGGAGCGCTTCGGCGTGAATATCCGCTACCCGCGCGAGTTGCGCGGCACGCCGGAGCAGATCGCGCGCGAGGTGCTGGTTCCGACGATGGACGGGGCGATGATCCCGCTCGGCCAACTCGCACGCATCAGTATAGCCAAGGGCGCGCCTTCGATCCGCACCGAGAACGCACTGCTGTCCGCCTACATCTACGTCGACATCCGCGACCGCGACATCGGCTCCTACGTGGCCGAGGCGCGCCGTGCGGTGGCCGAGCAGGTGAAGTTCCCGCCCGGCTACTACGCGACCTGGAGCGGGCAGTTCGAATACATGGAACGCGCCGCGGCAAAGATGAAGATCGTGATCCCGATCACCCTGCTGCTGATCTTCCTGTTGCTGTATCTCAACTTCAGACGCATCACTGAGTCGATGGTGGTGATGTTGTCCGTGCCGTTCGCGCTGGTCGGCGGCGTGTGGCTGCTGTGGCTGCTGGACTACAACCTGAGCGTCGCGGTCGCGGTGGGCTTCATCGCGCTGGCCGGCGTCGCGGCAGAGACCGGCGTGGTGATGCTGATCTATCTGGAGAAGGCATGGCAGGAAGTTCAATCACGCTGCGCCAGCGAAGGCCGCAAACCGGCCGCCGCCGATCTGCATGCGGCCATCATGGAGGGCGCCGTGGAACGCGTGCGCCCCAAGATGATGACGGTGGTGGCGATCATGGCCGGCCTGCTGCCCATCTTGTGGAGCAGCGGCACCGGCTCCGAAGTGATGCGCCGCATCGCTGCGCCCATGGTCGGCGGCATGGTCTCATCGGCGGTGCTGACGCTGCTGGTGATACCGGTGCTGTATGCCTTGATCAAGGCGCGCGAAATCAATCTTCTCAATAAGGGCACGAAATCATGATCGAAATTATTCCAAACTGGCACCCGGCATTGGTGCATTTCCCCATCGCATTTACTACGGCGGCGCTGGCCTTCACCGCCGTTGGCACGTTATTCGGGAATTGGTCTTATGCGGCGCAGTGCCGGATGACGGGGCGCTGGATGTTGTGGGGCGCGGCATTGTCCGCACTCGTCGCCGCTGCGTTTGGCTGGTTCGCTTTCAACGGCGTTGCGCATGATGAAGTGAGCCATGCGGCCATGACCCTGCACCGCAACTGGGCGCTGGGCGCGTTGGCCGCATTGCTTGCACTCACAGCCTGGGATGTATGGCGCGGACGTTTTCGCAAGATGCCATCGTCAAGCTTTCTGGGATTGCTGGTTGCGGCATGGTTGCTGGTGACAAGCACGGCGTGGCACGGTGCCGAACTGGTGTATCGCCATGGGCTGGGTGTCATGGCTTTGCCGGAGGCTCATGCCGTGCAAGACATGGCGCCGCACGATGAGGTTGGGCATGAACACGATCACGCGCATTGAATTTTTTCCTTGTCCTTCATGTGAAGACTTCTTCAATTTATTTTTTCAAAAGGAGGTACCAAGCCAGCGCATTTTTTCAGGTCAGTTGCAGCACATTCAACCAACCAAACTTTTTAGGAGCACAAAATGAAACTGAAATCGACATTACTGGCCGCCACCCTGGCGATGTTTGCTGGCGCGATCGCAACTGCAATCGCCGCCGAAGCGGAGAAGCCTGAAGCTGTAACCGCCGAACAGGGCGAGGCGAAAAAAATGGTGAAGAAGCCGGTAAAGAAACATAGCCATATGGAAGAAAAGACCAACGTGCCGATGAACGAATCGGCACCGCATATGGACAAGGAAATGTCAAAAGACCGGCACGACCATATGAAAGAGAAGCACTGAAGCAGTGGTTCGGCTGCCCGATGGAGTGCCGGAGGGCGGGTGGGATGAAGGACATCAATGCATGAAAGGAAGATCGATGAAAACAGTAAATTTATCCCTGACGCTGATGATCGCCATGGCCGCAACGGCTGCGATGGCGGGCGCAGCATGTGCCGCAACGCCATCGCCCGGCCTGGAAATGCAGCGCACTGCCAGCCAGATAGTGAAGCATGAAGGTTACGGCGTGCTTAAAGCAGTGAACACGGAAGCGGGCAAGGTGCAACTCGCACACGAAGCGATACCCTCGCTAGGCTGGCCGGCGATGACCATGTGGTTCGCGTTGCGCGAGCCGTTGCCCAAGGAGGTAATGGTGGGCGACAGCGTGCGTTTCGAGCTGGAACAAACCCAGTCGAAAAAATGGGCAATTACCCGCATTGAGCGCAAACGCTGAACGGAGTATAGAGAAATATGAAACGGTCATGCCCGAGCAGGAAAAAGCAAAAAAAGTGGAACTGAATCCTTGGCGTGTTGGCCATGTGGCGTCTGATTTTTCTTGCGCCGCAGCACTACTGGTTATTTAGTGGAAGGAAATGCGATGAAAACATTTTGTTTAAGCATGCTGGCCGTTTTGTGGATGACCGGGTGCGCCAATCCCGCCCATGTTCATCAAATGGTCAGAAGTGACGGGAAGTCATTCACTGCCGGGGAGTTGATTCATGACCACGAACGAGGGAAAGACAATCATCTCGTGCTGGAGATGTCGAACCGGCGTTACGAGGCTCATGGATTTGCTGTCGAGCGTCATCTCCATTTGGGAGAGCTGCGCAAACGTTATTATTTTTCCAATCCGAAGCGCTGGGACCGGATCTTTTCCGGTCTTGATAACAGTCATGTGACGTATTGTGCTGAGACAACTGCCAAGTCAGATGATGGGCAAGGACTATCGTGTAGTTTGATATGGAAATTTGGCGCCAAACCCGCTGGCTTTTGCACGGATCAAGCAGGTGCGGCATTCCCGGTAAATTTCGAATAGTTATCAAAGGATGAATGTAGAGGAAAGCGAGATCAGGAAGAACGCTGCTTGCTGCAACCGTCCGCCGGTTCCATAGGTTTAACCATCAAGAAGGAGAAAATCATGGAAGGATTGTTTTCACTGTTACTGGTTGCGGTGGTGTTTTTCCTGATGATGCGTTTTGGTTGCGGCGCTCACATTGGCCACGGCGGCCACGGCCATCAGCACGGCGAGCATGCCGGGCACGGTGCGGCGGATGGTGGTGGCGTCGATCCGGTCTGCGGCATGCAGGTCGCGACGGACAGCGGTTACACGAAAGTGCATCAGGGCACGCTTTATCATTTCTGTTCGAGGAACTGCCTCGACAAATTCGAGGCCGATCCTCAACAGTATTTGGAAAAAGGAAAGGAATTGTCATGAAAAACGGACTCTCGTTTTATGCGGTAGGACAGGCGACCGGCCTGTTCCTGGCGATTACTTTCGTCCTCTGCGTGGCGTTCGACCTGCTTTTTCCGCAGCACGCCATGTACGATGCATGGCGCAAGTTGCTGCCGGGATTCGAGTGGATCAGCTGGTCCAGCTTCTGGCTGGGGTTGATCGAGAGCTATGGCTACGGCTGGTATTTCGCGCTGATCTGGGTGCCACTGTACAACTTTTTCCTGTGTAGTCCCGGGTGTGGTTCCGGGCAGTGCTGCAGCAGGCACCAAGTCAAGTGATCGGCATGCAATACATCTGGTTGATCTGGTCTGGCGCGTTCCTGGTTCCCTGGGCGTTGCTGTATTTCTTCAAGCCTGCTTTCCGGCAGAAGATGCTGCGCATCAGCTTGGCGACCAGCTTGCTCGGTCTCAGCGAGCCGGTCTTCGTGCCGGAATACTGGAACCCGCCGAGCCTGTTCGACCTTGCCCAGCGCACGGGCTTCGACATCGAAAGCCTGGTCTTCTGTTTCGCGATTGGTGGCATCGGTGCCGTCATGTACAACGCGCTTGCAAACCGGGCACTTTTCGTTGTACCGCATGCAGAGCGGCACAACGGGCGCCACCGCTGGCATCGCCTCGCCATTGCGCTGCCGTTCCTCGTTTTCCCTGCACTGTATTTCCTGCCGTGGAACCCGATTTATCCTGGCATCGTCTCACTGGCAATCGGCGGCGTTGCCAACGTGCTGTGCCGTCCTGACTTGCTGCGCAATACCCTGGTCGGCGGTATGCTGTTTTTGTTGCTGTACGCAATCTTCATGCTGTTGCTGGTTATTTTTGCGCCGGGCTACATCGAGCGGGTGTGGAATCTGCCGGACATTTCCGGAGTGCTGCTGGGCAGCATTCCATTGGAGGAACTCGCTTTCGGTTTTGCCTTCGGGCTGTACTGGGCGGGCATCTATGAACATTTCACCTGGCATCGCAGCCAGGCTAACCAAGGAGCGTAACCATGCATCGCAAGAAAGAATCCCGGATCAACTGGCTGCATATCGGCATGCTGGTCTTGTCCCTCAACGCAACCCCAGCGTTCGCCGCAACCGCCGTCACCCTGTACAAGAGCCCTACCTGCGGCTGCTGCGAGAAGTACGTGGACTATTTGCGCGAGAACGGTTTTGCGGTGACGGCCGTGAATGAATCCAATATGGATGCCGTCAAGAAGCGCCATGGCGTATCCCATATCGCCAGTTGCCACACGGCACTGGTCGGCGGCTATGTGGTCGAAGGGCATGTGCCGGCCGGCGCCATCCGCAAGCTGCTGAAGGAGAAGCCTGCGATAACCGGCATCAGCGCCCCCGGCATGCCGATGAATTCGCCGGGGATGGGCGAGATGAAGAAGGGAACCCTGACGATCTATGCCGTTTCCAGAAACGGGCAGGAACCGCGAGTGTTCTCGGTCGAATGATAGTCAGGCATCCGCGACGGGAGGAAAAGGTTTTTTGCCGGGCAAACCCCGGCTTGCAGTTTGGCGGCTATGTCTGCCTTTGAGTTGATTTGAACGGAGATTCTCTAGCCAATTGAGAAAGGAGTTCAGTGAAATGGCAACCATTTACGGAAGTCACTCTGTAGTCCGCAATCCCGGAACCGGTCCGGCCAGACAAATCCTGCAGCGTCTGTTCCGGAATTTCGACGGATGTGTCTGCATCTGTCTCTGGGATGGCACCGAGGTGCATCTGGGGCGCGGCTGTCCGGAGTTCTCGCTGGTCTTCCGCTCCCCGAAGGCTTTCCGGGATATGGTCCTGTCGCGCCATCCGCTGCAACTCGTCGAATCCTATTTCCAGGGGCTCGTCGACATCGACGGCGACCTCTACAGCGCGCTCAGGCTGCGTCACTACCTGGGTTCGTTGCAACTGTCGCTCGCCGACAAGGCCATGCTTGCGGCCAAGGCATTGTCGATCAAGCCGGACAGGACGGAATCCGATGGCAGTCGCAGGTGGGCAAGGAGCCTCAGGCAAAGACTCGGATTCGAGGACGGCAAGGAGCTCAACCGCGATGCCATCGCCTTTCACTACGACGTTTCCAACGATTTCTACGCGCTGTGGCTGGACGAACAGATGGTCTATTCTTGCGCGTATTACGAGGATGCCGGCCAGAGCTTGGAACAGGCGCAATGCAACAAGCTCGACCATATCTGCCGCAAATTGCGCCTCAAGCCGGGCGAGCGCTTGCTCGATATCGGTTGTGGCTGGGGCGCGCTGGTCTGCTGGGCCGCGGAACATTACGGCGTGGAGGCGCACGGCATCACGCTGAGCCGGAACCAGTACGAGCATGCCCAGTATACGATCAGGCGCTGCGGACTCGAACGGAAGGTCACGGTCGAGCTGACGGATTATCGGGACCTCAGGGGCGAGTACGACAAGCTGACAAGCGTGGGCATGTTCGAGCATGTGGGCCTGAAGAACCTGCCGATGTACTTTGCCGTTGCCCGCCGCCTGCTCAAACCCGGCGGGCTGTTCTTGAACCACGGCATCACCAGCGACGAAGGCGGCTGGAAGAAGAACGTCGCGACCGAATTCATCAATCGTTATGTGTTCCCGGACGGTCAAACCGAAACCGTCGGCACGGTGCAGCGGTTCATGGAAGATGCGGGTTTCGAGATTCACGATGTCGAGGCGCTCAGGCATCACTATGCGCTGACGTTGCGGGAATGGGTCCGCCGCCTCGAACGGCGTCGCGAGGCGGCGCTGGAACATGTGCCGGAATCTGTCTACCGCATCTGGCGACTGTATATGGCGGCCAGCGCGATGCAGTTCGAAGCGGGCAACACCGGCGTGTACCAGATACTGGCCTCCAGGCGCGCGCCATTAGTCAGCCCGGTCCCGCTCACGCGGCGCGATCTTTACGGCGACCGTGCCGCGGCCGTCTAGTCGGCCGGAACGAAAGCGAAGGAGAATCAGCATGAACGAAATCAACGATGAGGCGACTGCAACCTATACCTGTTCGATGCATCCGGAAATACGGCTATCGTCTCCGGGCGCCTGTCCCAGGTGCGGCATGGCGCTTGTACCAGCGTCCCGGGACACAATGGCAAGCGGGATCGTCAGACCACTCCAATTTGGGCTGGGTGCATGTGTGTTATTGCTCGCCGTCTATTTCGGCGTGGTCAGCCTGATTTCCGGGAGGAACTTCGCGCTCGAACAGTTTGCGGAATTCTGGTATTTCATCGTGACTCTCTCGGTGGGCTTCGGCATTCAGGTCGGACTCTACATCCATCTCAAGAATCTCGTCGGCCGGCATGGAGCATCCGGCAAGATGGTTGCGGTATCCGGCACGACTTCCACTGCCGCGATGGTTTCCTGCTGCGCCCATTACCTGACCAACATCCTGCCGATACTGGGAGTCACCGGCTTTCTCGCTGTAGTCGCGGAATATCAGGTCGAGTTGTTCTGGGTCGGGCTGACATTCAATGCCGCCGGCGTCTCGTACATCCTGTCCAAAGTTGTCCAAGCCTCGAAGGAGCATAAGCAATGCTGAAGAATCTACTGAGCAGCCTCGCCGCAACAATCGTTTTTTCCTGCATTCCCGCCGTTGCGGCGGCCGAGTATGCCAAGCAAACAAGCGATGAGCGCAGCATCAAGATCACCGTCGCACCCAAGGACATCTCGAATGAAGCCCGAACATGGGACTTTGAAGTGACTGTGGAGTCCCACACCCGGGACTTGAGCGACGACTTGACCAAGTCATCCGTGCTCATTGCGGATGGGAAGCAATACCTCCCAACTGGCTGGGAAGGTGCGCCGCCGGGAGGTCATCACCGCAAGGGCCTGTTGCGCTTCAAGGCCATCGTTCCGAAGCCGGGATCGGTGGAGTTGCAAATACGCTTGGCAGGCGCTGCCTCTCTCAGAAGTTTCAAATGGATATTGAAATAAAAAATTCGGAGTGGCGCGGTCTTGAATGTTTCCGCCGGAAAGGAGCATGCCATGACAACGGATCCTGTATGCGACGTGACAGTATTTTTAGACAGCATCCATGGACATCAACATGGCGGACAGGATTATTGCCCGGACAAGCGTGTGAGGAGGTTTTTGATCACGAAATTTTTTCTGAATGGAAAGCATGATGGAACATGATGATCATACCGGGCACGATTCACATCCTGCCCCACGCGGATACAACTGGGTTCTCATTGCCTTTTTGGCGATTGCCGCTTTTTTTCTGATTACCGAACACCAGGCCCACCTGCTTGGCGCATTGCCGTTCTTGTTGCTGCTCGCCTGCCCGTTGATGCATCTGTTCATGCACCATGGACATGGCGCACACGGCAGCCATGATGAATATGGCGAAAGGAGCGAAAAATGAACCCCGCGGAAAACGCTTACGGCTTGTGGTCACTGGTCATCATCAACTCGCTGGTATTCATCATTTTCGCCTTCAGTTTCGCCAAGCCGCAAAGCAAGCGCGACTGGCGCACATTCGGTCTGTATTCGGCTTTCATCGTGGCGCTGTTCACCGAAATGTACGGTTTCCCGCTGACGATCTACTTTCTTTCCGGCTGGCTGACCGAGCAGTTCCCCGGCGTGAATTGGCTGTCGCACGATGCCGGCCATTTGCTGGAGATGATGTTCGGCTGGCGCACTAATCCCCATTTCGGGCCGTTTCATATGCTCAGCATGGCGTTCATCGTCGGCGGCTTCTGGTTACTGGCCTCGTCCTGGAAAGTGCTTTATCAAGCGGTACGGCGAAACGAACTCGCGACCTCCGGCCCTTATGCGCGCATCCGTCATCCGCAATATGCGGCTTTCGTGCTGGTAATGTTCGGCTTCCTGCTGCAATGGCCGACGATCATCACGCTGCTAATGTTCCCGATCCTGGTCTGGGTTTATGTGCGCCTGGCCTATATCGAGGAGCGGGAAGCGGCAACCCGCTTTGGCGAGCAGTGGCGGGAGTATGCGGCCCGCACTCCGAGATTTGTTCCTCATCGCACCCAAGGTGTCTCATGAGCAAGACAATCATTCTCGAATCGACAATCACATGCCCGGAATGCGGGAATGAACAAACGGAAACAATGCCAACAGACACCTGTCAGTGGTTCTACGAATGCAAAGCATGCGGTGCTTTGCTCAAGCCGAAGAAAGGGGATTGTTGCGTTTTCTGTTCTTACGGCACAACCCCTTGCCCTTCCATTCAGCAAAGAGGTGGTTCATGTTGTTCGCCGTAGTGACCGCAGAATTATTTTCGGAATGCTCCCGTTCTGGATTGCAGAGTGGTGGTGCGAAACGATTCCGGGCGGAGCCAATTTACGTTACAGGAGGTCAACATGAATAAGACAGTCGAAGACCCGGTTTGCCACATGGCAGTTTCCGGGACATCGTTCGCCACCGAATATGGAGGCATCAGCTACGCCTTCTGTTCGGCGCAGTGCAGAGACCGGTTCCTGGCAAATCCGCATTTGTACACCGGTTTACCGGGCCGCAAGGCGGCCGCGCAACAAGGTAAAGAAGTCATCAAGCAACGGCGCATGGTGCTGTCTGCGCCACTGGATGCCGGTCAGGCGGAACTCGTCAAACGCGCATTGCTTGCAATGATGGGAATAAATGAAATTTGCATCGAAGGCGAAAACATCGAAATCCGCTATGACTTGATGCAAGTCACGGCCGAGCAGATCGCGGACAAACTGGCGTCGATCGGGAGCGAACTCGGAGGCGGCTGGATGGAACGGCTCAAGTTGGCATTCATCAATTACCAGGAAGAATGCGAGATCGGCAGCCTTGAGGTGACAGGCAGAACACGCTGCCATTAGTCCGCACGGGTGCATTGACGTTTATGGAGGGCCTTGCTGATGAATCGTCATTCTTCGCTTCCTTCAGCCGAACCGGATTGGCCGCGCAGGCGATTTGTCCAGGGACTTGCGGCCGGCGGCGTGCTGCTCGGACTGTCGCCGCTCATCAGGCCGTCCTGGGCAATCGGCGCAGAAGCGGCCAACCGCGGCGCGCCGGTGCTCGGCGGCACCGAGTTCGACCTGGTCATCGCCGAGTCGCCGGTCGATTTCACCGGTCGCCCGCGCATGGCCACCACCATCAACGGCTCGATCCCGGCGCCCACGCTGCGCTGGCGCGAAGGCGACACGGTCACGCTGCGCGTGACCAACAGGCTGCGCGAGGCCACTTCCATACACTGGCACGGCATCATCCTGCCGTTCACGATGGACGGCGTGCCGGGCATCAGCTTCAGGGGCATCGCGCCGGGGGAGACCTACACCTACCGCTTCAAGGTTCGGCAGAGCGGCACCTACTGGTACCACTCGCACTCCGGCATGCAGGAACAGACCGGCATGTACGGGGCCATCGTTATCGAACCGGGCGCCGGGGAGACGAACCGGGTCGACCGCGAGCATGTGGTGCTGCTGTCGGACTGGACCGACGAAGATCCGATGCGCGTCCTGGCCAAGCTCAAGATGCAGGGCGACTACTACAACCATAACCGCCCGACCGCGCTGGACTTCTTGCGCGATGCGTCGCGCAACGGCCTCAAGGCCGCCATCGACAGGCGCGAGATGTGGAACCAGATGCGCATGAACCCGACCGACCTGGCCGATCTCTCGTCCGCGACGCTCACTTACCTGATGAACGGCACCACGCCCGCAGGCAACTGGACCGGACTGTTCCGTCCGGGCGAGCGGGTCCGGCTGCGCTTCATCAACAGTGCAGCCAATACTTTTTACGACGTGCGGATACCGGGGCTCAAGCTCACCGTGGTGCAGGCGGACGGCCAGAACGTCGAGCCGGTAACGGTGGACGAATTCAGGTTCGGCCCGGGCGAAACCTACGATGTGATGGTGGTGCCGCAGAACGATGCCTATACCGTTTTTGCCCAGACTATGGACCGCACCGGCTACGCGCGCGGCACCTTGGCTGTGCGCGAGGGGCTGGCGGCACCCGTGCCGCAAACCGATCCCGCCGAGTGGCTGAGCATGACCGACATGATGGGCGCGATGGCAGGCGGCATGAATCACGGCAGTTCCGGCAGCATGGCCGGGATGGCAGGCATGGATCACGGCGGCATGGCCATGGACCACAGCATGCACGCCATGCCGTCCGGGACGGACATGGGCGGCGAACTCGCCAGGCCGGGTACGCAGGTGCGTCACGCGAAAACCGAATACGGCCCCGGCACCGACATGCGGGTGGACATGGCGCGCACCAACCTGGATGACCCCGGCATCGGCCTGCGCGGCAACGGGCGCCGCGTGCTGACGCTGGCGGACCTGCACAGTATCGGCGGTCCGCTCGACCCGCGCGGGCCCGAACGCGAAATCGAGCTACACCTGACCGGCAACATGGAGCGTTACGCGTGGTCGCTCGACGGCCTCGAATTCGGCAAGTCCACGCCGGTGCATTTCCGCCATAACGAGCGGTTGCGCGTCATACTCCATAACGACACCATGATGACCCACCCCATGCACCTGCACGGCATGTGGAGCGAACTGGAACAGGACGGCGGCGGCTTCCAGGCGCGCCGCCACACCATTCCGGTGCAGCCGGCGCAACGCATTGGCTTTCTCGTCACGGCCGACGCGCCCGGACGCTGGGCTTTTCATTGCCATCTGATGCTCCACATGGATGCGGGCATGTTCCGCGAAGTGGTCGTGGCATGAACGGGAGGAAACCGATGATGATCGATATGCGCACGTATCTCCTCGCAATGGCCATCATCGGGTTGTTCGCACTACCCGTCTGGGCGCTCGCCGCCGCGATGGATCACGGCGGCATGGATCACGGCGCGACTGGCATGGAGCATGGCGAAATGAACATGCAGGGCGGCTCAGCCCCGCCCGATGCGCGCGACCCGCATGCATGGTCGGGCGGCTACACACTCGATACTGGGCCGTATGTGCTGCCCGGGCCGCGCATCCTGCGCCTGTCCGACGAGCATAACTTCGGCGCGCTGCTCATCGACCGGCTGGAACGGGCGCATAGCCGCGATGGCAATAACACGGTCTATGACGCACTAGTCTGGTTCGGGCGCGATTACGACCGCGCGGTGGTCAAGGTCGAGGGCGAAGCTGCCGGAGGCAAACTGCGGGAATCCCGCACCGAACTGCTGTGGGGCCATGCCGTCGCCGCATACTGGGATGCGCAATTGGGCATGCGCCACGACGGCGGCGCGGGTGCTGCCCGCAACTGGCTGGCTTTCGGCGTGCAGGGTCTCGCGCCTTACTGGTTCGAAGTCGATGCGGCCGCCTATGTGGGCGGCAATGGGCGAACTGCGCTGCGTCTGGGGGTGGAATACGAATTGCTGCTTACGCAGAAATTCGTTCTGCAGCCGCGCGTCGAGTTCAACTTGTATGGCAAGCGTGACCCGGCCCGGAATACCGGCTGCGGGTTGTCCGACGGCGCGGCCGGTTTGCGTTTCAGGTACGAATTCTCCCGCCAGTTCGCGCCCTATGCGGGTATCGAATGGGCCGCCAAGTTCGGCGGGACGGCCGATCTGGCCCGCGCGGCGGGGGTGAAATCCCGCGAGACGCGCTGGGTCGCCGGTGTGCGTTTCTGGTTCTGACAGCAGCGGACAGGGCATGAAGGGCAATATGGCCGGTTTGGTGCGTGGCGCCCCGCTATCGCGACAAGGGAAATGGCAATCGTTTCGGTATGCACGACGAATCGGCAATTCTGTCGAGTTGTTTTCGGAGGAAACTGAATGAAAGCAGAAGCAGATATTCTGGAACGGGCAGATGCCGCATTTGCCGAGGCATTGGCCGAGGCGCTGGACATTCGCGAACATGAAACAGGTGACCATTCCAGGCGGGTGGCCTGCCATACCTTGGTGTTGGCGCGTCGTTTCATCGCCGATCCCGATCAACTTCGCCAGATTTACTGGGGTTCCCTGCTGCATGATGCCGGGAAGATCGGCGTGTCCGATGCCATCCTGTTGAAACAGGGGCCGCTCGACGAAGATGAGTGGCGGGAAATGCGGACCCATCCCGAAAAGGGATTCCGGATTGTCTCGAAAATTCCCGGTATGGAAGAAGCCGCCGAAATCGTGCTCAGCCATGAGGAGCGCTTCGATGGAAGCGGTTATCCACGCGGGTTGCATGGCGAGCAAATCTGTTTGGGCGCGAGACTGTTTTCCGTAATCGATACTCTGGACGCAATGACTTCTGATCGCCCTTATCGCAAGGCGCTGTCGTTCGATCAGGCGCTCGCGGAAATCGTCAACATGAGCGGCACACAATTTGATCCTGTTGCAGTACGGGCATTCCTGGCAGAAGAGTGTGTGCTGCGCGAGATGGTCGCATCGAAATGTATGCCCCCTTACAGTTCAGATACATCTCTCGCAATACCCCCGCACCCGGTTTCTTCATATGAAAGGAGCGGTTCGTGAGCACAATTATCGATCCAGTATGCGGCATGACGGTGAAGGCGGATTCGCCGCACCACTCCGAATATGGCGGCATTGAATACCACTTCTGCAGCGCAAAGTGCGCGGACAAATTCCAGGCGTCGCCCGAGACCTATATTGGGCCGCACCCGGTAGAGTCGCGGATTGCCAAACCGGATGTGATATACACCTGTCCCATGCACCCGGAAGTCCGCCAGCCCGGGCCGGGCAACTGCCCGAAATGCGGCATGACGCTGGAGCCCGTAGGGCCGGTCGCGATACCCGCAAGCGCGGTCGAATACACCTGCCCCATGCATCCCGAAGTGGTGCGCGACAAACCCGGCAGTTGCCCGATCTGCGGCATGGCGCTGGAGCCGCGCAATGCAGCGGCGGAAGACAATGCCGAACTGGACGACATGACGCGGCGCTTCTGGGTAAGCACGGTGCTGGCCTTGCCAGTCTTCATCATGGCGATGGTTTCCGATCTGGCACCGGAACTTATACCGGATTCTGTTTCGATGACGATGCTGCAATGGCTGGAATTTGCGCTGGCCACCCCCGTCGTGCTGTGGGGCGGTTGGCCGATCTTCAAGCGCGGTTATGAGTCCGTGGTCAACCGCAGCCTCAATATGTTCACCCTGATCGCGCTCGGCGTCGGCGTGGCCTGGGTATACAGCGTGGTCGCGATGCTGCTGCCGGGCATCTTTCCGCTCGCGATGCGCAGCATGATGGATACGGTGCCGGTGTATTTCGAGGCCGCGGCTGTGATCATGGCCTTGGTGCTGCTGGGACAGGTGATGGAGTTGCGCGCGCGCAGTCAGACCAGTGCGGCGATCAAGCTGTTGCTGGGGCTTGCGCCCAAGACTGCACGCATTGTGCGTTCCCCTCTCCCGCAAGCGGGCGAGGGGGCGAACGAATCGCTGCGCGAATTCCTCCTTAACAGCAACGAGGAAGACATCCCGCTGGAGCACGTGAAACCCGGCGATGTGCTGCGCGTGCGTCCCGGCGAGAAGGTGCCGGTGGACGGCGTGGTGCTGGAGGGCGCCAGCGCGCTGGACGAATCCATGGTCACCGGCGAATCCATCCCGGTGGAAAAGACAGCGGGAGAGCGCTTGATCGGCGCCACGGTGAACGGCACCGGCAGCCTGTTGATGCGCGCCGAACGCGTCGGCGCCGATACGCTGCTCGCGCAGATCGTGCATATGGTGAGCGAGGCGCAGCGTAGCCGCGCACCTATCCAGCGCCTGGCCGATGTCGTCGCCGGCTATTTCGTGCCGACGGTGGTGCTGGTTGCGCTCGCCACGCTGGCGGTGTGGGGGCTGTTCGGGCCGGAGCCGCGCCTGGCGCACTCCATCGTCAACGCGGTAGCGGTGCTGATCATCGCCTGCCCCTGCGCGCTGGGACTGGCCACGCCGATGTCCATCATGGTCGGCACCGGGCGGGGTGCTACGGCTGGCGTGCTGATCAAGAACGCCGAGGCGCTGGAAACCATGGAGAAGGTGGACACGCTGGTGGTGGACAAGACCGGCACGCTGACGGAAGGCAAGCCGAAACTGACCTCGGTCGTTCCGCTGAGCGAATTCGATGAAGGCGTCGTGTTGTGGCTGGCCGCCAGCCTGGAGCGCGCAAGCGAACATCCGCTGGCGGCTGCCATCGTGAATGGCGCACAGGAAAGGAACATCAGACTGACGGCGGTCGACGGGTTTCGCTCGATCACCGGCAAGGGCGTGATGGGAACGGTCGAAGGCCGTGCGGTCGCGCTGGGCAACCTCAAGCTGTTCGAGGAACTGCATATAGCTGCGGGTGAATTACCCGCACGCGCCGAAGCGTTGCGCAGCGACGGCCAGACGGTGATGCTGCTGGCGATCGACGGCAAGGCGGCGGGACTGATCGGCGTGGCCGATCCGGTCAAGGAGTCCACGGCGGAGGCGATCCGCTCGCTGCATGATGAGGGCGTACAGGTCATCATGCTCACCGGCGACAATCGCATCACGGCAGAAGCGGTGGCGAAAAAACTGGGCATCGACCGCATCGAGGCCGAAGTGCTGCCCGAGCAGAAGGCCTCCATCGTCAAGCAACTGCAAGCGGAAGGCCGCATCGTGGCGATGGCGGGCGACGGCATCAACGATGCCCCGGCTTTGGCGCAGGCGCAGGTGGGCATCGCGATGGGCACGGGCACCGACGTGGCGATGGAAAGCGCGGGCATCACGCTGATCAAGGGCGACCTGCGCGGCATCGTGCGCGCCTTGCGCCTCTCCCGCGCGACCATGAAGAACATCCGCCAGAACCTGTTCTTCGCCTTCGTCTACAACGTGCTCGGCATCCCCGTCGCGGCGGGCGTGCTGTACCCGTTCTTCGGACTGCTGCTGTCGCCCATCATCGCAGCGGCGGCAATGAGTTTCAGTTCGGTGTCGGTGATTGTTAATGCGCTTCGGCTGAATCGGGCGAAGATGTAATCGGTAGTTTTCGATGATGTGAACTCTTTGAAGGGAGTGCAGCCGCACTTCACGATTTGATGTAGTTCCAACAATGCACCTGCAGTGTATGGGTGTTTTTCTTCAATCTGAAAGGAGATGGTCATGAAAAAGTTGCTGATTAGCAGTGTTGTTGCGGTGTTGTGTGGCGGTGCACCAGCGGTTTATGCCGTCGATGAGCATCATCCGGAACAGGGCGGTACGCCTGCGGCCAAGAGCGCACCGGAGAAAACGGTACAGCCCGGGCAACCAGCCGCACCTGATAAAGCCATGAGCGGCCCGGGGGGCATTACTGACGCGCAGATGGTCAAGGCGCAAGAGCGTATGAGACAGGCGCAGGCGCTCATGTCCAAGCTGCGCGAGGCCAAGGACCCCGCCGAGCGTAAAAGGCTGATGCAGGAGCATGCGCAAGCGCTGCGCGACACCATGGGCATGATGCGCGGCAAGACGATGATGGGCATGGTGGGCTCTGGACAGGGGATGGGCATGGGTATGGGTATGATGGGGCAGGGCAAAGGGCCGCAGGCTCAGGCCGGCGACATGATGCCTATGTATCAGATGATGGAGGGGCGCATGGAGATGATGCAGATGATGATGGAACAGATGATGCAGCGCGAGGAAATGCGCGACGCCATGTCCAGGAAATAGGCGATGCGGCTTGACCGGCAGTTGCCGTGCGAGGCGGCGGTGATTGCCGGGTTCAATCAGGTCTGGTTAAAGCGCCACTGATGACAGGGCGTTTCGATTAATGAAATCGAGAAATAGCATTTGTGATTTGGGTCGCCCAGCGCCGTGATTGGCGGTTGCTGGTGATACCGGTGTCGTATGTGCTGCTCAAAGAAAGGAATGAACTGGTTCCTAAGGAAATACTGATTAAATCGTCATTCCCGCGAAAGCGGGAATCCAGCTTTTTGATTTAACTGGGTTCCCGCTTTCGCGGGAACGACAAAACCATACTCGTTCAGCACTTTCCTAAATAACCCTGTTCCCAACCCCTATTTGACGGTTTGTTTGCTGTATAAGCTTGCTACTCTGGTCTGCGTGATTGGAGCTCGCAGGCGGACATCATCGTTTCGCCGTGGGCAGAACCAAATAACTGAAGCGTTATGTCGGGGGGAAGTTGTGCAGAACAAGAATGCCTATGTTTCACAAAAGGAAGTGCCATTCCCGCATAACACGGTGCTGATTTCGCGCACCGACACCAAGGGCATCATTACCTATGCCAACGATGCTTTCGTCGATATGTCCGGTTATGCGCGCGAAGAACTGATCGGAAAGAGCCACAACATCGTGCGCCACCCGGACATGCCGCCGCAGGCCTTCAAGTGGCTGTGGGATACGCTTAAGGAGCGCCGTCCATGGCGCGGCACGGTCAAGAACCGCTGCAAGAACGGCGATTATTACTGGGTGCGCGCGACGGTTGCGCCGGTGTTCGAGGGCGGCGAAGTTATCGGCTATTCCTCGGTGCGCCGACCTCCAACACGCGCACAGGTCGCCGAGGCCGAGAGCCTGTATCGCCGGATCAACCAGAGCGGCGAGCAGCTTGTATCCCGTTTCGAGCGTTTCAAGTTTGGCAACTGGACTTTGTCGCGCAAGCTGCAGTTCGCGATCCAGGTCACCCTGTTGGCGGCGCTCGGATACGGCCAATATTCCGTGTTCGAACACATGAAGGACGATGCGCGGACGGCCGCGATCAGGGATGCCGGAAAGCTTTCCAACGAGATTATCGATAGCTCCAACATGCTGATGGTTGCCGGGCAGATCGGCAATCCCGATCTGCGCAAGTTGCTGCTGCATAAGATATCCGTATCCGAGGGCGTCATGTCGGTTCAGATGGTGCGCGCCAAACCTGTGGTGGATGCGTATGGCCCCGGCCTGCCGGAAGAGCAGATATCAAACGACGTGCAACGCCGGGTGATCGAGACCAGACAGCAGATCGTGACGTTCAACGAGGACGGGACGCATGTCCATGTTGTGACCCCCTACCTGGCCAGCAAGGATTTTCATGGCACGGATTGCACCGGTTGCCACCAGGTTGAGGAAGGGGCCGTGCTCGGGGTGTCGGAACTGGAGATCGACGTGACGCCGCAATTCGATGCGATTGCAAAGCTTGAGCAGCGCACGCTGATTGGCCAGATTGCGTTGCAGGTGTTTCTGTTCTTCTACCTCGCTTTCCTGGTCAAAAAATATGTTGCGAATCCGGCAGATATTGCACAGCGCGAGTTCGAGAAGCTGATGCAGGGCGACATGAACGAGGAGATCGACATTGCCGGGCGCGATGAGTTGGGCGTGCTGCTGTGCGGCGTGCAGACCATGCAGTCCTATCTGCGCACCATCGTCGACGAGGTGGTCACGCCGGTCGGCAAGATGCAGAAGCGTATCGCGGACATGGGCACGCGGGTATCCAGCGTCGCCGACAATGCGGCGAACGAGCACCAGCATATCCAGGAGATCACCGGCACGATGGAGGGCTTCAGCCGTTCGGTCGCCGGGGTCGCCAACATGGCTGGGGATTCGCTCGGCGATGCGCGGGCGATGCAACAGGTGGTCGAGGCAAACAGCCGCAACATGGAGTTGAGCATCGCCGCGACCAGCAAGGTGGCGGATACCGTTCGGGGCACCAGCAGCACGATTTCCGATCTGGGTAGCGCGGTAGAGAACATCGGCTCGATTGCCAATGCGATCAAGGAGATCGCCGAACAGACCAATTTGCTGGCGCTGAATGCCGCGATCGAGGCTGCGCGCGCCGGCGAGCAGGGACGCGGCTTCGCCGTGGTTGCGGACGAGGTGCGCAAGCTGGCGGAGCGCACTGCGTCCAGCACCAAGGACATTGCCCTTACCATCGGCGAGATCAGCACGATCTCGGATGCGGCGGTAAAATCGATGCACGAGGCTGTGGCCGAAGTGGAGATCGGCATTGCGCTGATCCGCAAGAATGGCGAGGGGCTGAAAGAGATTATGGCGGCGACCAACAGCGTCTCGGAGCGTATTGAACACATTGCCGGAGCGTCGAAGGAACAGTCCGAAGCCGGGGCGAGCGTGTCGGCCAGTCTGGAGAGCATCAGCCAGTTGGTGGACAGCAATGCACATGCCGCCGTCGAGGCCAAAAACGAAGCCGAGGAATTGGCCAAGTCGGCGGTCGAATTGAGGAAGGCAGGTTATCCGCTGACCAAGTGCGCGATCGGCTGATGAGGGAGGGCGGCGGCAAGACGGTGTGACGGCAGGCGGCATAGCCGCTTGCGGTGGTTTTGGTTTCGTTGTGTCCGAAAGGAGTGCAACCATGAAATATGTGCCCAGCCTTCCCCCTCCGAGGATTACCGGGGTGGGCGAAAGTTTGACAGTGAGCGGTCCGGCAGCGGTCAAGGCGGCTAAGCCCGTGCGGTCGCGCACGCTGCCGCCGCTGGTGGTGGAGCCGCACGAACGTCGCGAGCCGGAGCGGGAGCCTGCGCGAGAAGCTTCGCAGGAGCCTGCGCGGGAATCGACTGAGCGGCGGCAGGATGCGCAGACACAAGGTGAACGGCGCACCTACTGCCGCCGCCTCCGGCGTCTGCCGGTGCTGTTCGAACTGCGTGCTGGACTGGAGCGCAGGCGCCACAAACAGCGGACGGGAGACCAGACCGAGCATATCGATATCGAGGCCTGACGGGCTGCAGGAGCGCCGGATGTTTTCTGTTAGACTTCCGCGCTGTTTGCCGCCCTCCTGATTCGATTACTCGACAACGTTGCCGTGAATTTAAGACATAAATTCTCCCTGCTGATCTTCGGGTTGCTCCTCGGCTTTTCGACCCTAGCATGGTTTTTTTCCCTGCAACTGCTGTCGCGGGTGAACGAGGATTGGGCGGGATTGTTTGCCGGGCGGCAGGTGATGTTCGACAAGCATCGGACGCTGCTGCCGCTGACGCGCGAGATCGCGCTGG
>JALNYK010000007.1 GCA_023229845.1 Gallionella sp. | reverse complement strand
CCGTCTCGACCGGCAAGCTATCCCTACAGTCTGGTCTTGCCGACAAATACAGCGTTGCACGTATCGGGATACGGGTTTTGCCTGAGTGCGTGGATCAGGTCACTGCCTGATACTTGCGGCCAAGGATACACAGTAAGCGGCTTGTAAGCAGTGTAGTTAGCCAGCTACGGGTTAGGCGCTTTTTCCGGGATGGTTGCATGGCAATACGGGATAGAGATAAGCAATAGGACCTAGCTTGCAGGCATGAGCCGAGGCACCGGTTTACCGGTGCAAAACCTGGAATCATGAATCATGGAGGTGTGTGGATGAACAAGTCGAGTGTCGAAGTCGCAGCGACTATCCGCAGCTTGCTGCTGTCCTGTGCGTTTACGTTCATATTCCTGTTCTCGCAGGCGTTCGCTCAAGCGGCTCCAGACGGGGCGAATGCCGGCGGAGGCGCGCAGCCGGACGAACAAAGCGAATTCCAGTCGTTCGTCGCCTCCTCGGTTGGAAAACTGTTGCCGCTATACGGACACAATCTGTTCGTGAATGCGCCCAATACTTTTTCTCCGCTGGACAACATTCCGGTCACGCCCGATTACCTGATCGGGCCGGGCGATGAGTTGGTGATACGCGGCTGGGGGCAGGTGGATTTCGATCTGTCGCTCACCGTGGATCGCAATGGCGCGATCTATCTGCCTAAGGTCGGCAACGTCAATGTCGCCGGCATCCGTTATGAGGCGCTGCATGGTTACCTGAAAAATGCCATCGGCAGGATATTCCACAATTTCGAACTCAACGTGTCGCTGGGCAAGCTGCGCTCCATTCAGGTGTTCGTCGTCGGTCAGGCCAAGCGTCCCGGCGCTTATACCGTGAGTTCGCTGAGCACGCTGGTCAACACCCTGTTCGCATCGGGCGGGCCTTCGCTCAGAGGGTCGCTGCGCAACATCCAGGTCAAGCGCAACGGCGGCGTGGTGAGCGAACTGGACATGTACGACTTCCTGCTCAAGGGCGACAAGACCAAAGATATTTCGCTGCTGCCGGGCGATGTCATCTATATCCCGCCGGTGGGGCCGCTGTCCGCCATCTCCGGGAGCATCAACAATCCGGCCATTTATGAATTGAAGAAGGGAGCGAACACGCTGGCTGGACTGATCGATCTGGCCGGCGGTTTGACCACGACGGCGGGCGGCGACAAGGTGCGCGTCGAACGCATAGAGAACCGCAAGATGCGCAAGGTCGAGGAATTCTCCCTGGATCAGGCGGGGCAGCGACGTTTGCTGAAGGACGGCGATGTGGTGCAGGTGGAGGTCATCAGTGGCCAGTTCGGCAATGCCGTCACCCTGCGCGGAAACGTTGCGAATCCGGGGCGCTATCCCTGGCGCGATGGAATGCGGGTAAAGGATTTGATACCCGATATCGATGCGTTGATCGTGCCGGAATACTGGGCGACTCAGAATCGTAGCTCCAGAATGAATATCAATAGCGAGAAACGGCTGCATACGGAAATCAAGCGCAACGAGAACGAAATCAACTGGGACTACGCGTTGATCGAACGCCTGAACAAGGACGACCTGAATACTTCGCTGATCCACTTCAATCTGGGCAAGGCGCTTGCCGTCGGTGATGAGGAAAACAATCTGTCGCTGCAGCAAGGCGATGTGATCACCATATTTTCCAAGGAGGATATACAGGTTCCGGCAGCCAAGCGCAGCGTCTACGTCACGCTGGAAGGGGAATTCAACCAAGCCGGCGTCTACAAGGTGAAGCCGGGAGAGACCCTGCGCCAGCTGGTGGAGCGGGCGGGCGGACTGACTTCGAACGCCTACTTGTTCGCTTCCGAATTCAACCGGGAATCGGTGCGGGTAAGCCAGCAAAGGAAACTGGAAGAGATGGTCGATCGCATGGCTGAAGACATCGAGCGCAACTTGGCCGCGAAAAGCCAAGCCGCGTTGAGCAAGGAAGATGTGGATGCGGCCAAGGCGCAGGCCGTCGGTCAGCGCGCCTTGCTCGAACGCATGCGCCGCGCCAAGGCGACCGGACGCGTCGTGCTCGCCAAGTCGAAGGACAAAATGAAATCTCAGGCCATCCCCGATCTCGTGCTGGAAGACGGCGACCGCTTCGTCGTCCCGCAGCATGCCTCGACGGTGAGCGTGATGGGCATGGTCTATAACGAGAATGCCTTCATGCACGAGACGGGCAAACGGGTCTCGGATTATCTGGATCTGGCCGGAGGGCCGACGCGGGATGCGGACGAGTCGCGCATCTACATCCTGCGCGCGGACGGCTCGGTGTTGAGCAAGCAAAGCACGGGCTCGCTGTTCGGCAGCCTGAACGGGCAGGCGCTGATGCCGGGCGATGCGCTGGTGGTGCCGGAATTGCTGGACAAGTTATCGCTCACTCGTGAACTCAAGGATTGGGCGCAGATTTTCTACCAGTTCGCGCTGGGTGTAGGCGCCATCAATCTGCTGCGTATGTAGCGATTGCCGAACCGCTTGTGACCAATTTAACGAAGGCCGACGGAGCCAAACCATGACTGAAAACCAGATTGCAACTCCCCGTTCCGCCGGTCCGGAAGAAGATGGAATCGACCTGCTCGGTTTGCTGATGGTCATTGCGCGCGAGAAAAATACGATCCTGCGCGCAACTGCCGCCGCCGTCGCATTGAGCGCCACGATCGCCCTGCTGCTGCCCGGCGTTTATACCGCGAAGGCAGTGATCTTGCCGCCCGATAAAGACCATTCCGGGCTGAGCTCCATGGCGATGGGTTCGCTGGCGGAACTGTCGTCGGCCGGCAGTGGAGGCGGGTTGGGCGCCGCGCTCGGGTTGCAGAATCCCAGCGACATCTATATCGGCATACTGAAAAGCCGGTCGGTGTCAGATGCGTTGATCCAGCGCTTTAATCTGAAAGATATGTATGACACTGAGACGCTGGTGGCGACGCGCGAGGCGCTCGCAAAACAGGTTTCCATTACCAGCGATACGGACGGACTCATCAGCATCGTATTCGACGACGAGGAGGCGAAGCGCGCGGCGGATATCGCCAATGCTTATGTGGACGAGTTGGAAAAATTGACCCGGCGCATCGCCATCACCGAGGCGGCGCAGCGCCGATTGTTCATCGAGAGACAGATCAAGCAGACCCAGGAAAAACTGGTGCAGGCCGAAAACGCGTTGAAGCTGACTCAGGAACAAACCGGGGTGATAGACCTCGACAATCAGGGCAAGGCCATCATCGAAGCGGTGGCGGCGCTCAGGGCGCAGGCCGCCGCCAAGGAGGTGCAGATTGCCGGCCTGCAATCGTTTGCGACTGCGGCCAACCCGGATTTGATCAAGGTCAGACAGGAACTGATCGGGCTCAGGTCACAGATCGGCAAACTCGAACATGACAGCATCTCCGGCGATGGCGACGTCATGGTGGCCACGGGCAGAATGCCGGAGGCGGGTCTGGAATATCTGCGCAAATTGCGCGACATGAAATACCAGCAGGCGGTCTATGAACTTCTCGCCAAACAGTACGAGATCGCGCGGGTGGACGAGGCGCGCAACTCCGTGGTGATCCAGGTGGTCGATCCGGCGATTGTGCTCGATGAGGAATCGGGCCCCAGACGGACATTGATCGTATTGCTGGCAACTGTTTTTACGCTGATTCTGGCGGTGATGTGGGTGCTGGTCCGGGGCGGTCTGACGCGCGCGCAACAGGGTTTCGAACAAGACGGACGCTGGAACGAGTTCTGCGAATTGCTGCGCTGGAAGCGATAGCCATGCGACACGTAAACCAAGGAGAACGACGATGAATCATCGCTTCAGCCATTCCGCCGCATTGGCTGTTCTGGCTTGCATGTCTCTGTTTTCGGGCAATTCCATGGGGGCAACACCTGCCAAGGACAAGGCGACGCCGCCGGCCGTTGTGGCGTTACAAAATGCATGGCTTCTCGGTGGAGTCACCGCCACGCGAGGCGAGGTGAAGCCGTTGTTCAGCCAGAAGTCCGGCTGGAAACTGGTTCCGCAGATGTCGGATGAATTCGGAGGCAAGGCGCTGGATATCGCCAAGTGGGACAACGACGTGAAAGACTGGGGCGTATGGTCATGGGAACCCGAGAACGCATGGGTCGACAACGGACGCCTGAACATGCGCATGAAATACGAAGAGCACCGGCGCGGTCAATGGACGTTGTTCTACAAGTCGGGCATCGTGAAGAGCAAAGCGCCGCCGATACGCTACGGCTACTTCGAGGCGCGCATCAAGGCGGCCAGCCGCTTCCCCGGCGTTGCTCCTGCTTTCTGGGCGTACCGTGATGATGGAAGCGAATGGACGGAAATCGATTTCGTTGAGCTCACCCAGCGTCGCCATGACGTCACGATCATCGACACCGACATTCATGTGTTCAAGCAGGTGTCGTTTCCGGGCACGCTGCCGCTGCAGGAGGTGCGCAGCTGGAAGTCTCCCTGGGATCCGCGGAGCGCCTTCCACGTTTACGGCTGCGAGTGGGACGAGAAGGAAATCAGGTGGTACATCGATGGCCGTCTGGTTCAGGCTAGGAAGAACGACTACTGGCATCAGGCGCTCGACATTACTCTCTCGCTCGGTGTGCGCGGCGACCTGAAGACGACGGCTACTCCAGAGGGTTTTCCGACAACCGCCCAGGTGGATTACGTCAGGGTCTGGACAACGTCCAATTGAGTGGCTGGCTATCATGAAAAATTTTCTCATCAGCCTGTACACCGGCATCAAGCTGCGGGAGCGGCCGCATGGCCGCAGAATCTCTCCGATCGCCACGTTAAGGGGCGATGTGAATATCGGCAAGTACACCTACGTGAGCAGCTTCGCCGACATCCGCGGCATCGGCTCGACCACCCGCATCGGCAGCTACTGCTCGGTGGCGCGCGGCGTAAAGATAATGTCGTCCGGGCAGGTGCATGCTGTCGATGCGATATCCACCTTCCCGTTCTACTTGATCGACCATGACCTCAAACGCACGGATTTTATGGTGCGCAAGGGCGACGTGGTGATCGGCAACGATGTGTGGATCGGCGCCGATGCGATCATCCTGCCGGGCGTGAGGATAGGCGATGGCGCCGTGATCGGGGCGGGCGCGGTGGTGACGAAAGATGTGGAAGCGTTTCAGATCGTCGCAGGCGTTCCCGCAAAGGCCCTCCGCATGCGCTTTTCAGCGGCAGTGTGCGAGGCTATCTCCGCTTCAAAATGGTGGGAGCGCGACTACAGCGATCTGAAGCCCTTCATCCATCGCATCTATGCGCATGGACAGGACAGGGAAGAGGGCATGCAGGAAACGCTCGCCCTTCTGACACGTGCGGGTTGACTGCAAAATCATGAAAACACTGGTCAACGCGATACTCTCCAAAGCCGGCGGCGCCTTGTTCACCCTGGCGCTCGTGGCCTACCTGGGCCATGCCATCGGTCCCGAAGCGTCCGGCTATTTCTATTTCACGCTCGCCGTCGCGGTGATGCTGAGCCAGTTGTTGCGGCTGGGCATGGATGGCGTGGTGCTGCGCCTGTCGAGCCGTTACCACCAAGCCGGTGATGCCGATGCGCTGCGAAAGCTGGCGGGAGACGTGCTGGTCTACCTGATCGGTTGCGGCGCGCTCATGGTCGCGGCCGGCTTGGCGCTTGAGGGATATGCCGCGCCACTGGTCTTTCCGGGGGAATCTCCCCATTTGCTGTATAAGACCGCGCTGTATTCGTTTCTCCCGTTCACGCTGGTGTGGACGGGCGCCGCGCTGCTGAAGGGGATCGGCAAGACTTCACTGTCGGTGTTCATCGAGGCGGGCAGCGTGCCGCTCATCGTGTTGCTCTGGATGCAGCTGTATACGGACGGCGGAGGATACGGCGAAGCGGTGTCCGGCCTGCTGTGGGCGAACGTGTTTGCCGCCTTGTGGACGCTCGCCCTAGTTTTTCGCCATGCGGGCTGTAGCATCGCTCTGACCGGCCTGTATGCGCGCTGCCGGGAGTTGCTGACGGAATCGGTACGCGGCGTGTGGGTCGCCATCTCGAATACGCTCATCGTCTGGTCGCCGCTATTCTTTCTGGGGATGCTGGCGACCCCGGTGGACGTCGGCGTGTACAACGCTGCCTTCCGTGTGACGATGGTGATCGGCGCGTTCAGCGCCGTGTTTCGCGGTATCGCCACGCCACTGCTCGCGGGCCTGCTGCAGCGCAAGGAGTCGCCGGTCCCGTTCCTCAAACGCTCGATGGCGCACATCATGGCCGCCGGCCTGCTGGTACTGGTGGCGGGCGAGTTGACCTTCGACTGGTTGTTTGCGCACTTCGGCGCGGGCTTCACCGCCGCATCTGCGCTGGCGATGCTGATGCTGGTCGGCATGCTGGCCAACGTACTGTTCGTCATCATGGAGACGCAGCTCATTCTGGCCGATCGCAACGACTTGCTGCGGGCCAATGCGCTCTTCACGCTGTTTGTCGGGCTGCCGCTCACCCTCGTATTAATCCTGTATTTCCAGGCGTACGGGGCCGCGTTGGGATTCGTGCTCACCAACGTGCTGAGCCGCAGCAACATGCTCTACCTGTTCAACCGCAGTTACGCCTGCAGGATATGAAGCCATGAGCCTCAGCAGATCCGGCCTGATGTCCGCTCCCGTCCATCTTGCGGTCGCATGCGTCATCCTGCTGGTCTACGGCTTCCTGTTCCCAGCGCTCAACTGGCCTGACGAGGCCCGCAACGTACTGACGCTGCAGCAAGGCAGCTACAGCGGTTATGCCTTCATCTACGGCCATTTCGCCGGAGCCGTCATGCAGGTCGCCGATGCGCTGTTCGGCCTGAACGAGCTGAGCGACGTTCTGGATGCCGTGCAGGAAAGCGGCGGTTACCGGATGGTCCATGGCGACCTGCACTTCAAGGCCATCTCCGGCATTCCGGCCGTCTACTATTTCGCCAAGCTAGCCAATTTCATGCTGGCCGGGCTGTTCGCTGTCCTGGTGGCGCTCTATCTTTACGGCAGGGGCCGGCAGGCCGGCAACAAGGATGCCCAGGTCTTTCTGCTGTCGTTGTGCTTTCCTTCGGTGGCCTACGGGATCATGCAGATATCGACGGATATCCTGTTCATCCTGTTCTCGCTGGTTCCGTTCTTTCTGCGCGGGCGGAAAGTCTCCATCGTCTTCGCGGCCGCGATGGCGCTGCTGGTGGTCGAGGACCGCAGCTTTTTGCTGCTGTCGGTATTCGTGCTGCTCAGGGAGTTCTATGACGCACTCCTGTCGCGCCGGCTAGCCAGCGCCGGCTGGAAGAAGAGGCTGGGCTGGCTGGCATTTATCTCGGCGCTGACCATTGTGGCGGCTTCCCTGCTTACATATGGCCTACGCAATCCCGCTTTACTGAACATGCTGTATCCCGGTCTGGGCGACGGCGTTGCGCTGGCGCTCGAATATACGCATGGCAAGTCGTACAACCCGGCCGTTAGCCTGGTGGTGTTCTACGCGGGATTCGTCATCCTGCCTTCCGCGACGGAGTTCTTCGTCGCCTTGATGCCGCTCTACCTGATTCTGCTGTTCGTGTTCTACCGCTTCCTGATCTTCTGCCTGTCCGGCAGTTACGGCGAGGCGGGGAGCCGGGCTTACCTCGCCCTGCTGTCGGTGGCGACGGTGTTCTTCTTCCTGACCGGGGTCGTGCATGTGTTCGAGTCGGGCCGGTATTACCTCTATCTGGTGCCGTACCTGGTGCATGCCATGCTGTCCGGCGCGATCCGTTTCAAGGGGCTGGATGCGTTCAGGGCGGAATGGGTGATGCTATCCGGATTCACCCTGACGGCCGTTTCAGTCACTTCGCTGGCTTATGTTCTCGGTGCATGAACGATGCACCGTCCCGGGTCCGTTAAAAAAATCACGTCATTCCGGCGAAGGCCGGAATCCAGAATGATTAAAAATTTCCCACGTAAGTGGGACAACATCATGGCGTTGTTCGCTTCGCGGCGTATTTTTCATCGCTGGATACCGGCCTTCGCCGGTATGACGGCCTAACGAGGAGGATCACATGGTCGACTTCATCTTCATCGGGCCGAGCAAGACCGCATCGACCTGGATCTACGAGGCGATCCGCCCGCATCCGGACCTGTTCGTGCCCGCAGCCAAGGACATCTATTTCTTCGACAAATACCATGATCGAGGGAGCGCATGGTACGCCGGGTTCTTCAGGGATGCGCCGGTGGGAAGCCTGTGCGGCGAACTGAGCCATGATTATTTTTTCAACCCCGTCGCCATCGAGCGCATCCATGCCTTCGATTCCGCCGTCAAGCTGATCTGCTGCCTGCGCAATCCGTTCGAGCGGGCCTATTCGTCCTATCTGCACATGGTT
The DNA here is from genome assembly GCA_023229845.1 of Gallionella sp. Lineage (GTDB taxonomy): Bacteria > Pseudomonadota > Gammaproteobacteria > Burkholderiales > Gallionellaceae > Gallionella. The sequence continues at coordinate 95,461 of JALNYK010000007.1, read as the reverse complement.
CGAGTCGGCATGTTCACGGGCAGCTTTGAGGATGCGCTGGAGAAATTTCCGTTCATCGTCGACGAAGGCAAGTACCACACCAACCTCAGTCATATCTTCTCGCTGTTCGGCCGCGAAGCCGTTCTGATCCTCGACTTCGACGAACTGGAGGCCGATCCGGGACGCTTCGCGCGCAGGATTTTCAATTTCCTCGGCGTGGATGAAGCGTTCGTGCCTGCGGTGCTGCACCAGAAGGTCAACCCCGCCCGTGATGCCAGGAGCAAGACGCTGGCCAGAATGGCGAAACGGGCGGCGTTGTTGCTCCGGCATCTGGGGTGCTCGAATCTCCTCGGCCGGCTGAAGCACAGCCGTTTCATCAACTGGCTGGTGTACCGCCAGGCTGTGCCGCAGGGATCGAAGGGGGGCGTCAGTTATCCGGAGCAGTTGGTTCGCCTTTACCACGCGGAACTCGAAGGCTTGTCCGCACTACTGCATGTGGATTTCTCGAAGTGGCGCGTGGCCCGCTTGCACGATTACACGGGCTAGGAATTCCGTTGCTGCTTTTGTCGGGTTCTTGTTCGATTCGGAGCAGGCCGAATCCTCCGTTTTACAATTCGATTTGCTGGAGAGAAATATGGCTCAACAGAATAGAAGACTCTTGCTTATCGCCCCCAGCTTTTTTGGATATGCGAACGAAATACGCAAGGAGTTCGAGCAAAATGGATTCGACGTTTGGCAGTATGACCAGTTGCCGGCGGTCGATAACGTCACCAAAGCCATATTCCGGCTGGCTCCTTGGCTAGGGCGGGCACGAGCTGACAAGTACTATGATGGAATCGCCGCCGAGTTGGCTGGCCATGCAATATCCCATGTTCTGGTGATCAAAGGAGAAGCGCTCTCCGTTCGCTCTATCAAGAAATTGCGCGCTGTCTTCAAGGAAGCGAAATTCGTGCTCTATTTCTGGGACAGCTATCTCAATATGCCAAGAGACAGTTTCAGCAAAGTGTCTCTGTTTGACAGGGCTTTCACATTCGACCCTGATGATGCCAAGCGGGACCCGAGGTTGGCCTACAGGCCCCTCTTCTATCTGGATGAATATCTCGATTTGCCGCGAGAACCGCACACAATCGATGTGCTGTTCGTCGGGACCGCGCATACGGATCGATATGCCATCATTTCAAAGCTCTCAAAGTCAATCCCACCGGAATTGAACTTCAAAAAGGTGCTGTATTTGCCATCTCGTTGGATTTTTAGAATTCGAAAAATTTTCGATCCTTCCTTTTGGAAGAGCCGGTCTGCGGAGTTTGTATTTGCGTCCGTAACCAAGTCAGAGATGTTCAGATTGATCGCACAATCGCGAATCATAGTGGACATCGAAAGATCGGTTCAGCATGGGCTGACCATGAGAACAATCGAAATGCTGGGCGCCGGCAAGAAGATGATTTCAACGAATGCAAATGTAACTGCATGTGATTTTTACCATCCCTCCAACATCGCGCTCATTGACAGGAGCAATCCGGTCCTGAGCGAACAGTTCTTGTCTGCCGAATATGTAAAGCCGGTGCCAACCATGTTGGAGAGGTACAGTCTGTCGGCGTGGGTGAAAGAGGTGGTGATTGAAAGTTGACACCTGCCTTTACTTGCTTGTTTTACCTTGTGCTACTACATGGATATGCGGCCCGACTAGGGTGTTATACCCGGCCCATATCCGGTCTCTCCGTAGAGATGTCTAAGTAGTACAAAGCCCACCAAATAGGGCATTCAGCGTATTTATCGCCATACGTTTCTTGAACAAGATGACACACACCAGCCAGATCATGGGCCGGTATACCGTCAACCTTGCATATGGAGACCACTATGGATAGCCCGAGCCAGTTACAGACCAGACAATTATCGATTGAGCCAAACCGCCCCGGAAGGAGGTCGCTCATGACTAACGTGCTTATCACCGGTGGGGCTGGGTTTATCGGCTCCAATCTGGCTTTGGCTCTTATTCGAAAAGGATACGCGGTGACCGTACTGGACAATCTATCGCCGCAGATTCATGGCGACTATTCACCGCTGTTTGAATCAATAAAAGAGAAGGTGACATTTGTCCTGGGCGATGTCCGTAACAAGGCCGATTGGGCAAATGCTTTGCGGGGGCAAGACGCAGTAATTCATCTCGCAGCCGAAACCGGCACGGGGCAGTCCATGTATGAAGCCGAGAAATATGTCGATGTGAACGTGCGTGGTACAGCCGTTTTGCTGGACTTACTGGCGAATTCGGAACATTCCGTACAAAAAGTAATTGTCGCCTCATCCAGAGCAATATACGGCGAAGGGAAGTACGTTTGTACCGATTGTGGCGACGTTTATCCCAAAGAGCGTTTGGACATGCATATGTCTGCTGGTGATTTCGAAGCGAAGTGTCCAATCTGCAACCGTGCAGTCGACCCTCAGGGCACGGACGAAAGTTCAAGGATCCATCCTTCTTCGGTCTATGGCATAACGAAGCAAACCCAGGAACAAATGGTTCTGGTTTGCTGCAAGGCATTGAATATTCCTGCCGTGGCTTTCCGCTATCAGAATGTGTACGGTCCCGGCCAATCCCTGTCCAATCCCTACACGGGCATCCTGTCCATATTTTCGACCCGGATAAAGAACGCAAACGATATTGCGGTATTTGAAGACGGCAATGAAACCAGGGATTTTGTTTACATAGACGATGTCGTCGGCGCGACAATTCTGGGTCTCGAAAGTCGAAGTATGGATTGGGATGTATATAACGTGGGCTCCGGTCAGCCGGTTTCGGTATTGACTGTAGCCGAGACCCTGCGCTCGGCATACGGGTCGAAGATCGGGATCGCAGTCACGGGGAATTACCGGCTTGGCGACATTCGCCATAATTTTGCGGATCTGTCGAAAGTATCTTCAAGACTGGGGTTTTCGCCATCAGTGAGTTTCAGCGAGGGTATCGCTCGATTTGCGGATTGGGTGAACGAGCAAAGGATCGAGGCCGACAATTCGGATGCCAGCTTGAACGAAATGAGAGCAAGAAATCTTTACAAAGAAAGCAAAGCCAACACTCCCGCCAAGCCGGATATGTTGCTGCAACCAAACCCTCTAATCGGCAAATCATTCCCCTTGCAGAATGGCGAAATTTACCTATCTCCTTAGACAGAAAGGTCCCAGCAAAAAAATGGCAAGCCGTATTCGATTGCCAATCTGCTGGGGCCTTCGATGCCCGGAGGTCGGCGCGGTGTGCGGCAGGCAATTGCCCCACCCGGATGCCGGCCCCATCGGTCGCAGGCAAGGCGGTAGCGGGGTCAGAACGGCCGCCGACATCCCCGTGCTGGGGATCGGCGGCCTTCCTGTTCAATTCGTTCGCGGCCTACCGAAAATCCGCCTTGATGTCAGTCACGCCCGAGGGAGAGAACGTGCGACTCGTTCTGTCCAAAACGGCCTGGCTGTGTAAGCATGCGCCGCACCTGATCCCCTCAGCCTGGTTGCGCACCCTGCTGAAACTGGCCGGATACCGGCTGGGCAAAGTCGAGTCAAAGCCGTGCATCTCGCCTTCAAAGGCTTTGAGGCGGAGAAACGCGCCGCATAATTACAATCCAATCGGGGGTATCCGGAGTTCAGCCCGTAATGTTTTTGTCGCGATTACCGGAATGTTTACGACGATGCCCAGATGCTTGCAGAGCTCGAGCTGATCGAAAAGCGCACCGACGGTCTCTTTGCTCTCTACGACGACATCAATATCCATAAGAGACTACGCAAAGCGGCATAAAGAAAATAACCCATCGCCTTAGACGGTAGCCAGACAATACATTTCCCATTACCGAACTACATAAGAAAAGCCCCTTCGTAATCCACTGCAACTTTTCTCTGCAGTACGCCCTCGTCACTATGTAGTTGATGATTTTAATCTACTACTCCTCAATGCCCTGTCAATGCTGCCTCTGCGCGAGGTTCTCCGGAGAATTTTGCGCAGATGACGGGCTTGTTTTACTTTATTGCATGCTACATGGAAGTCTGGACGGACTAAGGTGCTGCGCTTATCCGCCATACGCTCAATGGGCGGCAAAATTGAATAGCTCTGTCCCGGCCCAATAAGGCAGTCAGGATATTTATCGCCATACCTTTCTTGAACAAGATGACACCACGCAAGCACCACGCTTGCACGGGCTTCGCCCGATCTGCCGTCAGTCGGCATACGTCAACTTGTTCAGGAGAGCGCCATGGTCAGCCAGATACAGATCAAGCAGGATTCTATTCCGGAATTTCGTGAAGCGCGCCAAGCCGCCAAACGTGCCGGCTTATCGAATTTGAACAATGCGCCGCGCCGCGAGAGGCGCAGCACCGCGACGCTCGAACGCAATCAGTTGTGGAGCGCGTGTTACCGATTTTCAAAACGATGGCTGGACCTGGTGCTGGGTTCGATATTGCTGTGTTGCTCGCTGCCGATCATCGTCATGGCCGCAATAGCCGTCAGGATGGAAAGCAGGGGAAACCCCATCTTCATCCAGACGCGAGTCGGCCAGAACGGGAAGCCGTTCCGGATATTCAAACTGCGCGGCATGTATGCAGACGCACGTGCAAGGTTCCCGGAACTTTATGATTACAGCAAACATGGCAGTCTCGATTTTCATTTTCATTATGAGCAGGACCCGCGCATCACCCGCGTCGGTAATTTCATCCGCAGAACCAGCATCGATGAATTGCCCAATTTCCTGAATGTTGTCCTTGGCAGCATGACCCTGGTCGGGCCGCGTCCCGAGATTCCTGATGTCTCTGCACTCTATGGCGAATATCGCGAGCAGTACCTGGCTGTGAAGCCGGGCATCACTTGTCTGTCAAAAGTATCGGGACGCGATCTGTTGACCAAGGAACAAACCATCCGGATGGATATCGCCTACATCGAAAACAGGTCGACCGCAGTGGATCTGAAAATACTGTGGGCGACATTCTGGAGCGTGATCAATCGCAAGAATGTTTTTGGGCGAAGTTCCAATATTGCGAAAAGTTTTTGGCTGAGTGTTCTGCCGAATTCTGCCGAATGCAATAGCGAAGCCTGTGAAGAGGCAAACTCGCAATGAGTTATCCGAACACCGCCGACACTTCAACAAATTACTGTCATTCACCCAGGATGGCTTAAGCAGTTCAGCGTATTTCATATCGGGGGGGTTTTGCTCAGGATTCATCCATGGGTCGTCGGAAATTTATGCCGCGAATGCGGCGTGGATTTCTGGCGATGATGGAATGGATCGGTGATCGGGAGGCAAGACATGATTGTAGGTTCCGGGTTGATAGCAAGGGCATTTCTTAACGGCGGCGCGAACGCTTTGGGCAACACATGCTTCTACGCGGCCGGCGTCTCCAACTCGGGGTGCAAGGACGAGCGCGAATACCTGCGCGAGCGCACGCGACTCGATGCCGCCATGGCCGAGTGCTCCCCGAGTGACCGGTTCGTGTATTTCAGCACCTGCAGCATCGAAGATCCCGCCATGCGAGACAGCGAATACGTACAGCACAAGATCGGGATGGAAAATCGCGTCCGCGAACGCACCAGACATCTCATTCTGCGCCTGCCTCAAGTGGCCGGAAATACGCCGAATCCTCATACCCTGCTGAATTATCTCCATGCCCGCATAGCGCGCTCGGAGCGCTTCCATATCTGGAGCGGTGCAACGCGAAATATCATCGATGTGGAAGATGTCGTGAAAATAGCGATGGATCTGATTGCGACGGAAGGCGCGAACGCCGAGACGATCAACATCGCGAACCCGCGCTCGACCATGATGCTCGATATCGTGCATGCCATGGAACGTGCTCTGGATACCTGCGCCATTTTCGACATGCTGGACAAGGGCTCGGGTGCGACTATCGACATCGGCAGGATATCGGCATCGATCAAGCGTTGCGGCATCACATTCAGTGACGCCTATCTCGGCGACATCATCGAAAAATATTATGGCGACTGCTGCCATGAAATGGATCTCTTTCCTGCTTGCCTTAGCAACTTCCCGACAGTTTTTCACAGGCCTGGCTGGCAGTTATAGAACGGGTCTGTCTATGTATTGCTGCCGCGCTATCTGCACGGCACTCATCCCATGATGACGACGATTTTATCGTCATCCGTAAACCCGGGGAGATTCCATTTCGCGGGAAACTGGAAAATTTGTTTTCCTACAGTTCGCCCTTTCTAAATGGAGTCTCTTGCATATCCGAATAAGGCATATACCGGAGTGTGCGAATTGGCTTCCAGTTCAATACTGGCATCCAGATGTTTAGTGCCGGGCTGCAAGCTCCTGCGTGAACCGGAGCCTGTGTAATACATGTCGAGCAACCGAGGGGGCGTTATGGAAACCTATGTTAGAAGCAACTTCAGGGTGGCATTGCAGAATCTGTTACGCGTGTTTTTTGCGTTGTTTCTGTCGAGTGCGTTTCTCCAGCCCGACGCCTATGCCCTGACCATCAACGTGGTCGGCCCCGCCAACGAGGTGGTGGCAGACTATCGCTGGCTGGTGGAAGAAGATGCCACCAAGGCTTCCGTGCCGAACGTTCCGGCCGATGCCAGCAACCGGTCGCTGAACTTCCACACCAGTTACATGCCGGTTATCGCCGCCGGCAACAGCACGGACCCTGCCAAGTCTCCAACGAACCTCGCGCTCGATGCGGCAAAACGTTATTACGTTTCCGTCCTGCCGCGTAGCGGTTACCAGATGGGCGGCGCGCAGATCGCGCCGGGACAGACCGCGGTGACCGTCGTGGTGAACAAGACACCGGTGCCCACGGCACAGATATCCATCTTCGTGTACGAGGACAACCATCCCATCAGTGGTGGGCCGAGCCTGCCGCAGGAAAAGGGGCTGGCGAACTTCAGCATCACTCTCAAGGAAGCCGGCGGTACATACGGCCAATCCGGCGGTCAGGTCACCAAGGACGCCTTCGCCAACCCGATCGGGACGACTTACCAGCAACTGGCCGACGGCAGTTTCGTCTACAACCTGGACGGCACACCCGCCGTGCTGGCGCTGGGCAACGGCTTCATCAAGTCCAGCGCGGATGGCACTGCGCTTGTCAAATACCTGTTCCCGGGCAAATACACCGTCGAGGCGATCCCGCCCGCGGGCTGGCACCAGACCTCCACCTTCGAGGGCACCAAGGGCATCGATGCCTGGGTGAAGCCCAACGAGCCGCCATACTTCCAGGAACTCGGGCCGGCCGGTCACCATATCGACATCGGCTTTGTCAGGGATACCAATGATGCGAGCGTGTTGAACGGCCAGTCCACCATCACCGGCAGGGTGGTGAACCAGCACATGTCGCGCCCACCCAATTTCACCTTTGTTCACGGCAGCCCCGTGCCCAACTGCTGGGTCGGCCTGAACGAGATGGTGCTGGTGGGCGGGCGCGCCGTGTACACCGGTCCGTGCAATGCCGACAGCACCTTCTCCATCCCCAATGTGCCTCCCGGCAACTATCAGTTGGTCGTCTGGGACGAGTTTCTCGACCGCCTCTTCGCCACGACAAACGTGACGGTGCCGCCGGGCGGGGGGGTAGTCAATTTGCTGGACGTGCCGGTGTTCGACTGGTTTGCCCATTATCAGGCCAGCGCCTTTTTCGATACCAACCAGAACGGTTTCCGCGATCCGGGAGAAGCCGGCATCCCCGACCAGGCGATGAATTTGCGTTTCCGCGACGGCAGCATCTACCAGTCCATGCCTACCGATCTGCAGGGGAACGCCTATTTCCACGAGGTGTTCCCGTTCTTCAACTGGCTGGTGGCCGAGGTGGATTTTGCGCGGTTCAAGGCGACCGGCGCGACGGTGGTGGTTGATAACGGCGGACAGATACTTCCCCACAACGGCTGGACCATGCCGACCTGGGACCATCTCAATCCGCAACCGCAGTTTGATACCGATCCCGTCACCGGCGCTGCGACTACGACACCGCTGATCGGGCCGGCCGGCAACAACCTGTCGCGCACCGAGACCGGCCCCGTGTTGTTGGAGGGTATCCAGACCTTTCTCGGCCAGACCAGCGTGATCGAGTGGGGCAAGGCCAGCTACGCGCCGGGCGAGAACGGCGGCATCAGCGGCATCGTCCACTACGGCATCACCCGTGCCGAGAACGATCCGCGCTATGCGGCGGCCGAGAACTGGGAACCGGGCATCCCGCGGGTGCAGATTAACCTGTACCGCGACTGCGACAACGACGGCAAGATCGACCAGCCCGATCCGGCTGGCGCGGGCTGCCTCAGCCTCGGCTCGGCGGGATACGTCGCGGCAATGGCCGACGTCGATAACCACCCGTTCGGCTGGAGCGACGGCAGCGCCGCCCAAGGTGCGGAGGACGTGAAGCGCAATGCGACCGCAGGTTACAGCAAGGGCGATGCGGTGGATGTGGCCTGGACCGACAGCTGGGACGACAGCGTGCCCACCGGCTGCCAGGGGCCGACCTTTACATCCAACGGCGTGACCACCGACTGCTACGACGGCCTGCGCAACTTCAACCAGGTGCGCCCGGCCGTGTTCGACGGCGGCTATGCCTTCGGCAGTCCGGCGGGCAAGCCCGAGCTACCCGCCGGCACCTATGTCGTCGAGGCGATGACGCCGCCGGGCTATCTCCATCAGGGCAGCGGCGACCAGAACGTGGCCTTCGGCGATACGCCGGCCCCGTCCCCGCTTGCACTGCCGCCGGAATGCGTGGGCGACCCGCTGCCGGTGCCGGAATTCCTCAACCTGTTCAGCGACAGGATGGAGCCCAACCCAGCCTACGATCCCGCCAATCCGGGCAAGACCTGGAGCCAGTGCGACCGCAAGAAAGTGTCGCTCGTACAGGGCATGAACACGCCGGCCGATTTCCACATGTTCACCGAAGTGCCGGTAGCGGGGCATGTCGTGGGCTTCGTCCTGGACTTGGCTTCCAACGAGTTCGACCCCGGTGCTCCCACCTACGGCGAGAAGCGTGCGGCGTCGTGGGTGCCGGTGTCGATACGCGACTGGTCGGGGCGCGAAATTTCGCGCGTCTATGCCGACCAGTGGGGACACTTCAACGCGCTGATGCCGTCCACCTACACCATCAACCCGCCGTTCCCGTCGGGCGTGTCGCCCAACATTGTCTCCACCTGCATAAACGACCCGGGCCCGATCCAGGATACCCGCGCCGGTTCGCCGACCTTCGGCCAGATGATCATCGACCCGAACTTCGACCGGCAGTACAGCCAGTTCTGCTATACCTTCCAGTACCTGCCGGGCAAGACCACTTATCTGGATACGCCGGTAACTCCGGTGGCAGCCTTCGCCGGTGCGGCCCAGTTCCCGCTGGACTGCGAATCCGATGCCGGCACGCCGGTGATCTACTCGGTGGAAGGCAAGACCAAGGGCGGTGTCAGCTTCAACGGCCCCTACGTGCAGCCGCCATCCGCCGATCCCAACCTCTGGCCGCGACTGACCATCGTCTCGTCCGGCATGGTGGAAGTGCCCAACCCGGCCTATGACGGCACGCCTGCCACAACCCAGACCGTATTCCGCGACCACGGCTTCGGCGCGACCCAGGGCACCGGCAATGTGACGCTCAACGGCGTGACGCTGCCCATCGTCTCCTGGAGCGACGGCATCATCATCGTCAGCGTGCCGAATACCGCAGGCACCGGCCAGCTGATGGTCACTCGCGGCAACGGCAAGACCAGCATCACCGGCGTCACGGTCACGGTCGGAGGCTACGGTTCCTCGGCGGCCAACGTCATCCGTGTGGTCGCACCGGGAACGAAGATTCAGGCCGCTATCGACGCGGCCAACCGCGGCGATATGATCTTCGTGCCGCCCGGAACGTACGACGAACTGCTCGTCATGAACAAGATGGTCCGCTTGCAGGGCTGGGGCGCGCCTTCCACGCACATCAATGCGATAAAGTCGCCTGCCAAAGTGCTGGCCTGGCGCAGCAAGGTCGACCAGCTTGTTGCCACGGGCGGCTTCGACCTGCTGCCGGGTCAGAGCGCGGCAGACCTGTTCAACACGGAAGAAGGGCCGGGCATCACGGTGGTGGCCAAGGCCAGCGGGCCGCAAGCCTTCATCAACGTGCGCAACGCGCGCATCGACGGCTTGACCATCAGCGGTTCGGACAATGCCGGCGGCATCTTCGTCAACGGCAACGCCAACTACCTGGAGATCAGCAACAACAAGCTCACCGGCAACTACGGCGTCTATGGCGGCGGCATCCGCCTCGGACATCCGAATCTGGCCAACCCGGCCGTGGTTCCGGCCAACGACGGCTGGTTCGGCGGCTACACCAACGCGAAAAACAACAACGTGCGCATCCACCACAACGACATCACGCAGAACGGCAGCCGCAACGGTGCGGGAGGCGGCATTGCGCTGCACACCGGCAGCCATAACTACAAGGTGACCGACAACTACGTGTGCGGCAACTTCTCGATGAGCAACGGCGGCGGCATCGGTCACCAGGGCATGAGCAACGGCGGCAGCATCGCCAACAACACGGTGATTTTCAACCAGACGTATAGCCCGGGCGCGAATGTTTCCGGCGGAGGCATCTTCATCGGCGGACAGGCATCGCTTGCCCCGGCGACCACCCCGCGTCCTTCGCCCGGCGCCGGCAACGTGACGGTGTCGTCCAACCTGGTACAGGGCAACCAGGCTGGCGCCGGCGACGGCGGCGGCATCCGCGCCGAGTTCGTCAACGGCCTGGACGTGCGCAGGGCGTCGGGTAATCCGGCAGGCTGGTACCAGTTGACGCTGACCAACAACAAGCTGGTGAACAACATGGCCGCGATGGCGGGCGGCGGCATCTCGTTGCAGGACACCGTGAAAGCCAGCATCAGCGGCAACACCGTGGCCAACAACGACAGCACGGCTACGGCCGGGACGGCATTCCCTCCGGGTAGCCCCAACCTGTCCGCGCCGCAGCCGGCCGGCATCGTCTCGCGTGCTCACAGCAAATTGCTGTTCAATATGATCGGTGCTGCCAGCGGCTACAAGGTTCCGTACTCCAACCCCGTTCTGGCTAACAACATCGTGTGGCACAACCGCTCGTTCTACTGGACGATAGACAGGACTGTCGTGCCGGCAACCTACGGTCTGGTGCCCGACATAAGCGCCGGCCAACCGGCGGTGTACTCCGATCTGGGGGTGCTGGGTACGGCGTTGCAGGGAACCTGGCCGAGCTACTCGAATCCCTGGGCGCACAAGCTGAACCCGACCAACAGCATCCTGACCCGCACCCTGGGATATGACGTCAGTAACAGTGCGACGGCTCCCGGGTTCCTGGCGCAGTACTTCAACGGCGACAAGGGCCTGTCCATCAAACAGCCTGGAGCGATCTCCAATATCGCCACGGCACCGGCGATGGATGAGGGGGGCAATTGGCTGGATGCGCGTTTCGGACCGCTCACGCTGTATCGGCCTTGCCTGACGCCCGGCGCCTGTCAACTGTATGGAAATTATCGTCTGCAGACATACGGCGGGATCGGGGCTAATCCCTGAATTTACTGATGTCCGCAGCAAAACGACCCGCCGGGGTAGGCCCGGCGGATATTGAAACCACGGTAGAGCGAAGCAGGCATATCGACTATGTGTAGGACGATTCAGTTCGACCAACCCTACAGTCAAATTCCTGTGCCAGATACAGTCTCGAATGTACCCGCATATACGGGATATGCCTGAGTGTAAAAGTTGGCCCTCTACCGAATACTTGCATCCAAGAACATCTGGCAAGAGAGCCACAAGCTCCGATGCTGAAGCGGAATTGATCAATTCATGTCGTGCAACCGAGGAGGGCATTATGGGAACTCATATCGAGAGCAATTTCAGGATGGCGGTGCATAAAGTGTCGCGCCTGATTTTTGCGCTATTTATATTAGGCGTCTTTCAGCAGCAGAATGCCTATGCCCTGACCATCAACGTGGTCGGCCCGGCTAACGAGGCGGTGGCCGATTACCGCTGGCTGGTGGAAGAGGATGCCACCAAGGCTTCCGTGCAGAACGTGCCGGCCGATGCCAGCAACCTAGCGTTGAGCTTCCATACCAGCTATATGCCGGTGGTCGCAGCCGGCGACAGCATCGATCCCGCCAAGTCTCCCGGTGCACTAGTGCTGGATGCGGCCAAACGCTATTACGTCTCCGTCCTGCCGCGCAGCGGCTACCAGATGGGCGGTGCGACGATCGCGCCGGGCCAGACTGCGGTGACCATCGTGTTGAACAAATCACCAGTTCCCACGGCGCAGATCTCAATCTTTGTGTTCGAGGACAATCAGCCTATCAGCGGCACACCGGATTTGCCGCAGGAACTGGGGCTGGCGAACTTCAGCATTACGCTCAAGGAAGCCGGTGGCACCTTCGGACAATCCGGTGGTCAAGTCACCAAGGATGCGTTCAACAATCCGCTCGGAACTACCTACCAGCAAAATGCGGATGGCAGTTTTGTCTACAACGCGGATGGCACCCCAGTAGTGTTGGCGCTGGGCAACGGCTTCATCAAGTCCGGCCCGGACGGCGTGGCACACATCAAATATCTGTTTCCGGCCAAGTACACCATCGAGGTGATCCCACCCAACGCGAGTTGGCACCAGACTTCCACGATCGAAGGCACTAAGGGTATAGATGCCTGGGTCAAGGCCAACGAGCCGGCCTTCTTCCAGGAATTCGGGCCGGCCGGTCACCATGTGGACTTCGGTTTCGTCAGGGACATCAAGGACACGACCGTGCTTAAAGGTACCTCCACCATCACCGGTAGAGTGGTGAACCAGCATATGTCGCGGCCGCCCAATTTCACTTTCTACAACGGCGGCCCGGTGCCCAACTGCTGGATCGGACTGAACGAGATTGCCGTTGTGGGTGGGCGCGGTCTGTACAGCAGCCCATGCAACGCCGACAGCACCTTCTCCATTCCCAACGTGCCGGCGGGTACCTTCCAGTTGGTCATATGGGATGAGTTCCTCGACCGCATCATCGCCTCGACGAATGTGACGGTGCCGCCAAACGGTGCCAATGTAAACTTGCTCGATGTACCGGTGTTCGACTGGTTCGGGCATTACCAGGCCAGCGTCTTTTTCGATACCAACCAGAATGGCTTCCATGACGCCGGCGAGATGGGCATGCCTGAGCAGGCAATGAACCTGCGTTTCCGCGACGGCAGCATTTACCAATCATCGCTGACCGATGCATTGGGTGTGGCCAAGTTCAACGAAGTGTTCCCTTTCTTCAATTGGCTGGTCGCCGAAGTCGACTTTTTGCGTTACAAAGCAACCGGTGCGACGGTCGTGGTCGATAACGGCGGACCTGTACCGCCTGACAACGGCTGGACGATGCCGTCCTTGAATCAACTCAATCCGCAGCCCCAGTTCGACACCGATCCCGTTACGGGTGCCGCGACGACGACGCCGCTGATCGGGCCGGCCGGGAACAACCTTTCCCGCACCGAGACCGGTCCGGTGCTGCTGCAAGGCATCGCCACATTCCTCGGACAGACCAACGTGATCGAGTGGGGCAAGACTAACTATGCGACCGGTGAAAATGGCGGCATCAGCGGCATCGTCCGCTATGGCATCACCCGCGCCGAAAACGATCCGCGCTATGCCGCTCCCGAGAACTGGGAACCGGGCATACCGCGCGTGCAGATCAACCTGTACCGCGATTGCGATAACGACGGCAAGATCGACCAGCCGGATCCCGCCGGGGCAGGCTGCATGGCGGGTGGACTCAGTTCGCAGGGATATGTAGCCAGCATGGCCGACGTCGACAACTACCCGTTCGGATGGAACGACGGCACCGCAGCGATGGGCTCCGAGGATGCCAAGCGCAATACCGCCGTGGACGCTCTGGGCGCCCCGATTTACAGCAAGGGCGATGCGGTGGACGTGACTTGGACCGACAGCTGGGACGACAGCCTGCCCACCGGCTGCCAGGGGCCGTCCTTCACCTCCAATGGCGTGACGACAGACTGCTATGACGGCCTGCGCAACTTCAATCAGGTGCGCCCGGCCGTGTTCGACGGTGGCTATGCCTTCGGTGGCGGGGCGGGCAAGCCCGAGCTTCCGCAGGGAACCTATGTCGTCGAAGCGATGGCGCCCAAGGGCTATATCCATCAGGGCAACGGCGACCAGAACGTGGCTTTCGGCGATGTACCTGCTCCGTCCCCACTGGCGCTACCGCCGGAATGCGTGGGTGATCCGTTGCCGATCCCGCAGTATCTCAACTTGTTCTCGGACGTGATGGAGCCCAATCCCTCCTATGATCCGGCCAACCCGGGCAAGACTTGGAGCCAGTGCGACCGCAAGAAGGTGACGCTTAACCAGGGCATGAACGCGCCATCCGATTTCTACCTGTTCACTGAAGTGCCGGTGGCGGGCCACATCGTGGGCTTCATCCTCGACGACACGGCCAATGAGTTCGACCCGAATGCGCCGACCTTTGGCGAGAAGCATGCCCTGCCGTGGCTGCCGGTGTCGATCCGCGACTGGTCCGGGCGCGAAATTTCCCGCATCTATACAGACCAGTGGGGTACCTACAACGCTTTGGTGCCGTCCACCTACACGATCAATCCGCCGTTCCCGTCCGGCGTGTCGCCTAACATGGTCACCACCTGCATGAATGACCCGGGTCCGGTCAAGGACACCCGTGCCGGTTCGCCGACCTTGGGACAGATGATTGTCGACCCGAACTTCAACCGCCAGTACAGCCAGTTCTGCTATACGTTCCAGTATCTGCCGGGCAAGACCACCTATCTGGATACGCCGGTGGTGCCGGTGGCCGCATTCGCCGGTCCGGGCCAGTTCCCGCTGGACTGCGAGTTTGACAGCGGTGTGCCGGTTATCTACTCGGTGGAAGGAAAGACCAAGGGCGGCATGAGCTTCAGCGGTCCTTATGTGCAACCGCCATCCACCAATCCCAACATCTGGCCGCGCCTGACCATCGTCTCTGCTGGCATGGTGGAAGAGCCCAACCCGGCTTATGACGGCACAACGGCTACGGCTGCGACCATATTCCGCGACCATGGCTTCGGTGCGACACAGGGTACGGGTAACGTGACGCTTAACGGCACGACGCTGCCCATAGTCTCCTGGAGCGACGGCATCATCATCGCCAGCGTTCCGAACACGGCGAGCACCGGGCAACTGCAAGTCACACGTGATAATGGCAAGTCCACTGTCACTGGCGTCACGGTCACGGTCGGCGGCTATGGGACTGGATCCAATTTGACCAGCAAAATCAGGGTCGTTACGCCCGGCACCAAGATCCAGGCTGCGATCGATGCGGCCAACCGCGGCGACATGATCATGGTGCCGCCGGGAACCTATGACGAGTTCGTCATCATGAACAAGGGGGTACGCCTGCAGGGATGGGGTGCGCCGGCTACGCATATCAACGCGGCCAAGGTGCCGGCCGAAAAACTGACCGCATGGCGCGGCAAGATCGATCAACTGCTTGCTGCGGGGGGCTTCGACCTGTTGCCGGGTCAGATCGCCGGTTTCAATGCGCCCAACAACGAGCCTGATCTATTCAATACGGAAGAGGGGCCCGGCATCATCGTGCTGGCCAAGGCCAGCGGACCGCAAGCCTTCGTCAATACGCGCAATGCTCGCATCGATGGTTTCACCATCAGCGGCTCGGATAACGGAGGCGGTATCTTCGTCAACGGCTATGCCAATTATCTGGAGATCAGCAACAACAAGATCGTCGGTAACCATGGCAGCTATGGCGGCGGTATCCGCCTCGGGCATCCGAACCTGGCCAATCCGACCGTTACCGCAGCCAACGACGGCTGGTATGGTGGTTATACGAATGCCCAGAACAATAACGTTCGCATCCATCACAACCATGTCACGCAGAACGGCGGCAGCAATGGTGCAGGCGGCGGCATATCGTTGCATACCGGCAGCCACAGCTACAAGGTGACCAACAACTACATCTGCGGCAATTTTTCCATGGGCAACGGCGGCGGCATCGGCCATCTTGGTCTCAGCAACAACGGCACGATCGCCAACAACACCGTGATCTTCAACGAGACGTTCAACCAGGGGACGAATGTTTCCGGCGGCGGCATCTTCATCGGTGGCCAAGCTTCACTGGCTCCGCTGACCACTCCGCGTCTCTCGCCCGGAAGCGGCAATGTCACGGTGTCGTCCAACCTGGTGCTGGGTAACCAGGCCGGTGCCGGAGACGGCGGCGGCATACGCGCCCAGTTCATAAACGGTCTGGACGTGCGCAGAGGCGCCAATACTCCGGGAGCCTGGTACCAGTTGTCGCTGACGAACAACAAGGTGGTGAACAACATGGCTGGGGCGGCAGGCGGCGGCATCTCGCTGCAGGACACGGTGAAGGCGACCATCGACAACAACACCTTGGCCGACAACGACAGCACGGGCACAGCAGGCGCAGCCTTCATGCCCGGCAGCCCGAACCAGTCGACGCCGCAGCCGGCCGGCATCGTGTCGCGTGCCCACAGCACACTGCTGTTCAACGCGATAGGCGCTACCAGCGGCTACAAGTTGCCGTACTCCAACCCCGTGCTGACGGACAACATCGTGTGGCATAACCGTTCGTTCTACTGGGTGATCGACAACACCACCGTGCCTGCCAAGTTCGGCATGGTGCCTGATCTGGCTGCTGCTGGGCAGGCGGCGGTGTACTCCGACCTGGCGGTGCTGGGCACGGGGGCGCAGGGTACCTGGCCGGGCTATACGGATGGCGACAAGCTGAATCCGACCAACAGCATCCTGACCGACACTACGGGTTATGACGCGAGCAACAGTTCGACCGCGCCCAGCTTCGTCGCGCAGTACTTCAACGGCGACCGCGGCCAGACCATCCAGCAGCCGGAGCTGACCACCGCGATTGCCACGGCTGGCGCTTTCGACGAGGGAGGAAACTGGATCACCGTGCGATTCGGGCCGCTGTCGCTGTACCAGATCTGCCTGACACCCGGCGCCTGCCCGCTATATGGCGACTACCGCGTGCAACCGTATGGCGGAATCGGAGCGAATCCCTGAGCCGAACCAGCTACCGCAGCATAACCATCCGCCGGGATAAGCCCGGCGGATATGGAAACCGGAAGGAGAGTCATCATGAGTTCAGTTAAGTTACGCAAGCTGCTGTTTCGGAAATCGCTGCCTTGGCTCGCGCTGGCTGCGTTCGGAGCTGCCGCGCTTCCCGCCAGTGCCGCGGTATTCGTGCAGTGCCCCGGCGACACCAACGGCGATGCCGTTCCCGAAGCGGGAGGCGATCCCAGTGTAGTGTGCAAGCACCTCACCGCCGGAGATGGCTTCGCCACGATGGCCGACGGCAGGGTGTTGTACACCTTCGGCTTCGCCGATGTCACCGGCGTGCCGCCGGATCAGGCGATCGGTGCAGGCATCCTGGCCGCCAATACACCGGGGCCGACCATCGAGCTGCAAGAGGGAAACAAGTTCTACCTGACGCTCACCAATGTCGGCATGGCGATGCGCCCGGACCTGTTCGACCCGCACACGGTGCATTTCCACGGATTTCCACAGGCAGCGCCGGTGTTCGACGGCATGCCGGAGGGCTCGTTCGGCGTCAACATGGGGTCCAGCCTGACCTATTTCTACAACGTGGCCGAGCCGGGCACCTTCCTGTATCACTGCCACATGGAAGCGACCGAGCACATGCAGATGGGGATGCTGGGCCAGCTCTATGTGCGCCCGGCGCAGGACGGTACGGCCAAGACTTATAACGGCAGGAACTACACCCGCTTCGTCTACAACGACGGCGACGGTTCCACCGGCTACGACAAATCCTACGCGCTGCAACTCAGCTCGTTCGACCACGCGTACCACGAGCTGCATCTGGGCGTGCAGCCGCTGCCGTTCGCCAACATGAAAGATACCTACGCGATGATCAACGGCCGCGGCTATCCGGACACCGTCAATCCGGCTCCGCTGCCGGCACCGGCAGACAACGGCGGCATCGAGTCGCAGAAAATCGGTTCGCTGATCACGTTAGACCGGGCGACGGAAGGCGAAAAGCTGCTGCTCAGGCTGACCAATCTCAGCATCACCCGCTACTTCACGGTGGGTGCGCTGGGCCTGCCGATGAAGGTGGTCGGTTCCGGGGCGCATATCGCGCGCGGCCCGGGCGGCAAGGATCTGTACTACGACACCTCGTCGGTGACGCTGGGCGGCGGCGAGAGCACGGACGTCATCATCGACACCGCCGGCGTGCCGGCCGGGACGTATTTTCTGTACACCAGCAACCTCAATTATCTGAGCAACTACGACCAGGATTTTGGCGGAATGATGACCGAAATCGTCATTCAATAACGTGGCGCATATTTAACCGGAAATACAGGAGGCAAAATGAACAAGCTACTTCACCAACTGCCGCAATTGCTGGGTATGGCCACTTCCTTGTTGCTGCTCTCCGTCGCCAACGTGGCGTGGGCGGCGATAGACGGCATCAGCGGACCGGTATTCAATCTGACCGCGAAGGCGGACTACATTTCAACGGCGGACGGCGGCAGCCTCTATGCCTGGGGTTACGCCAACGGCAACGGAACCATGCAATATCCCGGCCCGACCATGATCGTCAATCAGGGCGACACGGTCACCATCAACCTCTCCAACGAGTTGCCGGTTCCGGTATCCATCGTTCTTCCCGGACAGCAGGGGATTGTCTCCAGCGGCGGTGGCGCGGGCATCATGACGCAAGAGGCTGCGGCGATGGCCGGAAGCGTGCCCGGCACGGTGAGTTACACCTTCACCGCGACCCAGCCCGGCACCTATCTCTATCACAGCGGCACGCAGCCTTCGCTGCAGGTGGAGATGGGACTGCTCGGCGCGCTCATCGTGCGTCCCTCGGCTACCGATCCGCTGCACCAAGCCTATGGTCACGCCGCCACCAACTTCGATCACGAGTACCTGTTCCTGCTGACCGAGATGGATCCCGCGATACACGACCAAGTTCTTGCAAAGGTGACGGCCGGCGGCGCGCTCAATGTGGACACCAGCGCCTATCACCCGGTGCTGTGGTTCATGAACGGTCGCAACGCACCGGACACCCTGCTCGCCGCCAACGTGCCGTGGCTGCCGACCCAGCCGTACAACTGCCTGCCGCGCATGCATCCCGGCGAGAAACTGCTGATGCGCGTGGTGAATGCCGGCCGCGACCTGCACCCGCTGCACACGCACGGCAACAACTTCACGCTGCTGGCGCGCGACGGCCGGCTGCTGGAAAGTGTGCCGGGCATTGGCCCCGATCTGGCGACATCGGATTTCACGCTGCGCTCGGTGCCGGGCGAGACCTATGACGCGATCTTCGAGTGGACCGGAAAGAATCTGGGCTGGGACATCTACGGGCATACCAGCGCAAACGATCCGCTGGCACCGAACGAATACGCGCCGGATCACGGCAAGCCTATCCCCGTGGTGCTGCCCAATCTGCAAGATGTTTCCTTCGGCGCCCATTACAGCGGAAGCCCCTATCTGGGGAGCTTCGGCGCCCTGCCGCCGGGGGGGACTATGCTCAACGGTGCCGGCGGCTATTTCCATATGTGGCATTCCCACAACGAGCTGGAGATCGTCAATAACGACATCTTCCCGGGCGGCATGATGACGATGCTGATCATCGAGCCGGCTGGCACGCCGATCCCGTAATTTCCCATTCCGCAATCGCCCCATTCCGCAATCGAGAGAGGAACGCAATCATGAAAAACCCATTGCTACCCATGAACCGGCTCAGCCAGGCAATGATGCTGGCCGGGCTGGTAACCGTCGCAGCACCGGTATCTGCCGTCGAATACTGGCTACGTGCCGACACGGTGAACGTGACCATGCCGGACGGTGTCACCATCCCGATGTGGGGTTACGCGTTGACGGACTCGACCTTCGCTCCAGGAACCGCGACGGTGCCGGGTCCGGCGCTGACAGTGCCGCCCGGCGATACGGTGCTGACCATACACCTGAAGAACAACCTGCCGGAAGCGACTTCCATCGTCATTCCCGGCCAGATTGCGGCGATGACGCCGGTGTGGGACAACGGCATGAGCGGGGCGCGACCGTCGGCCACGGCGCGAGTGCGCTCGTTTACCCACGAGACGCTGGTCGGCGGCGGCACTGCGGATTACACCTGGAGCAGCGTGAAGCCGGGCACCTACCTGTATCACAGCGGCACGCACCCTCAGGTTCAGATGCAGATGGGGTTGTATGGTGGTGTGAACAAGGACGCAGTGGCGGCCACGGGTACGACACCGGCCGAAGCTTATGCCGGCGTGCCCTACAGCAATGCGGTAACGCTGCTATTCAGCGAAATCGATCCTGCCCTGCACGCGGCGGTGGCTGGTGGTGCTTACGGCACGGCGGCCGGGCCGACCAGCACATTCGACTACCAGCCCAAATACTTCCTGATCAACGGCAAGCCCTATACCGCCGGATCTCCTTCGGTGGGCAAGCTTCCTGCGGGGCAGAAGACGCTGCTGCGTTTCCTCAATGCCGGGCTGCAGACTCATGTGCCGGTGATCAATGGCCAGCACCTGCAGATGATCGCCGAGGACGGCAACCCTTATCCCTGGCCGGGCAATCCGCGCCAGCAGTATTCGGTGCTGCTGCCCGCCGCGAAGACGGTGGACGCGATCCTGACGCCGGAACTGGCGGCCGGGTCGAACCGTTATCCGATCTATGACCGCAGGCTCAACCTGAACAACGCCGCGGCGCAGGACGGTGGCATGCTGGCCATGCTCGGCGACAGTATGCCCGCGATCACCTCGACGCCAACGCTGGCGGCGACACAAGGTCTGGCCTATGCCTACAAAGTGACGGCGAGCGACCCGGACGGCGGACCGCTCAGCTTCACGCTCGATCAGGCCCCGGCGGGCATGACCATCAAGCCCACGTCCAGTTATGTCGCCTGGATAGGCTGGCGGCCGACCAATGCCCAGGTCGGGACACAGGCCGTGACGGTGCGGGCGACCGATCCGACCGGGCTGTCCACCACGCAGTCCTATAACATCGTGGTGGCCAACGTGAACGACGCGCCGGTGGCGAGCAACGATGCCTACACGATGATCAAGGGCGGCACGCTGAATGTGGCGGCCTCCGGAGTGCTCGCCAACGACAGCGACCCAGACGCGGGCGACACGCTCACCGCCACGAACTACAGCGTACCGGCGACCGGCACCCTGATTGGCAATGCCGACGGCAGCTTCAGCTACACGCCGCCGGCCACCTACAACGGCATGGTGAACTTCAGCTATGTGGCGCGGGATGCTGCAGGCGTGGCCAGTAAAGCCAAGGGGTACGTCGCGATCTCGGTCAGACTCAACCGAGCACCGGTCACGGTGGACGATACGGTCAGCACGCTGCCCAATACCCCGCTGACCATCACTGTGCTGGGCAACGACAGCGATCCGGATACCGCGATCGACCCGACCAACACCATCGCCCCGGCGACGGTGTTCATCCCGCTCACCGGTAAACCCAACATGGGCGGCAAGGTGGTCGTCAACGTGGACGGCACCATCACCTATACGCCCGCGCTCAACTTCGCTGGCACCGAGGTGTTTACGTACGCGGTCAAGGATACCTACAACCCAGCGGGCACCTCGAAGGCGGCATATGTGAGGGTCAATGTGCAGTGACAAACAGGCCGGCTCCGGCGATCTTGCGGAGCCGGCTCGATCCTGGAATGGCGTAATAACAAGCGGTAAGGAGGCAAGCTGTGAGTGAACAAGACGATGTGAATGCGGCGGTATCCGGACGGAAAAAATCCATGGTCGGGACATTGCGGCTGACGGTTATTGCAATCGGTTGCAGCATTGCCCTGAGCGGTTGCGCCAGCAAATCGAACGGCAGCTATTTTTCAGGCGCGCAAAGCATGCCGTCCGCCAGCGAGGTTGCTGAGCATGCGGATGAAAACAGGCTGGGAATACGCATGGAAGGCCTGCGGCTTTCCGCCGCAGGTTACATACTGGATTTCCGTTATCGCGTGGTCGATCCGTCCAAGGCCGCACCATTGCTGGACAAGAAGACCAGGCCCTATCTGCTGGATGAGGCGAGCGGGGCGCAACTGGGCGTACCGGATACCGCAAAACTCGGGCAGTTGCGCACGACGGGACGCAACAAGGTGGTTTCAGACCAAGATTACTTCATCATCTTTGCGAATCCCGGACGCTTTGTGCAAGCCGGGAGCAAGATGACGCTGGTGATGGGCGACTTGCGCATCGAAAACCTGACCGTCGAGTAAATCCCGGAAGTGAGGGAAAGGCTGGGCTATGTACGACGCAAAATCGATGCGGTTGATGCGCGCTGGCGGGGTGGCTGTGTTGGCGCTTGTGTGGTGTGCCGGGTTGCAGGCCGCAGACAAAGCATCAGTCATCGAGCCTGAACTGGAATCGGAACTGTCTGCGCGTGCGCCGTACGAGGAAGTGGCGGTGATCGTTTCGCTGTCCGGTAAGCTGAACCACCGTCCCTTCAAGGTAAAAGACCGGCGGCAGCGCGACACACGGCTGTTTAAGGCGCTCAAGGAAAACAGGAAGGTCGAGCGCGAGTCTCACAAGACATTTCTGCAAGGACGCGGGGCGCACCGCATGCGGGAATTGTGGACAAGCAACAGCATTGCCGTGACGGCAAGCGCCGACGTCATTAAGGAGCTGGCATCGCGTGTCGGAGTGGAGAGCATTCGCCTCGATTCGATATTGCAGGCGCCCGCGGTGACCTATGGCGGTGCCGCTACGCCCGAATGGAACCTGAATGCAGTGGCTGTCTCAGACTTGTGGGCGCTGGGCTATAACGGCGCCGGCATCGTCGTCGCCAATATGGACACCGGCGTCGATCCGAATCATCCCGACTTGGCCGGAAGATGGCGCGGCGGCAGCAACAGCTGGTTCGATCCGCACGGCGAACACGCCACTCCCCACGACTTCTCCGGACACGGCACGCAGACCATGTCCATCATGGTCGGCGGCGACATCGGAGGCAGCGCTATCGGCGTCGCGCCGGGCGCTGCCTGGATCGCGGCCAAGCTCTACAACGACGCCGGGTGGGCCACCTACAGCGACATCCATCTCGCCTTCCAGTGGTTGCTCGATCCCGACGGCGACCCGGCGACGCAGGATGCGCCGGACGTGGTCAACGCATCCTGGGGGCTGGTCGGCAGCGCCGGGCAGTGCATCATGGAATTCGCCAATGACATCGATGCGCTGAAGACGGCGGGCATCGCCGTGACGTTTGCCGCCGGCAATGACGGCTCCTCGCCGCTGACCAGCCTGAGTCCGGGCAACAATCCGGCGGGGTTCGCCACCGGTGCGGTAGAACCCACGCTGGCCGTCGCGAGTTTCAGTGCGCGCGGCGAGTCGGCCTGCGACGGTACGGTTTATCCGAAGATGGCTGCACCGGGTGTGAACATTAATGCGGCCGATTTGTCGTTCGGCGGACTGCCGCAGTATGCGGTCGTTTCCGGCACTTCCTACGCTGCGCCTCATGCGGCGGGAACGATGGCGCTGCTACTCAACGCCTTTCCGGTCGCCAGCGTCGCCGACCTCGAATCCGCGCTGACGCAAAGCGCGCAGGACCTGGGCGTGCACGGGGCCGACAACAGCTATGGCTATGGCCTGATAAACGCGCTGGCTGCTTACGATAATCTGCATGCCAGACTGGGTGATCCACCCACGATCACCTCGATGCCGACGCTGACGGCGACGCAGGGACTGGCCTATGCCTACAAGGTGACGGCGAGCGATCCGGACGGCGGGCCGCTGGGCTTCACGCTGGACAAGGTGCCCGCGGGCATGACCATCAAGACCACGTCCAGTTATGTCGCCTGGATCGGCTGGCGGCCGAACAGCGCTCAAGTGGGGACGCATGATGTGACCGTGCGGGCGACCGACCCGGTCGGTTTTTCCACCACCCAGTCGTACAGCATCACCGTGTCCAACGTGAACGATGCGCCGGTGGCGAGCAACGATGCCTACACCATGATCAAGGGTGGCACGCTGAATGTGGCGGCCCCCGGCGTTCTCGCCAACGACAGCGACCCTGATGCAGGCGACACGCTCACCGCCACGAACTACAGCGTACCGGCGACCGGCACCCTGATTGGCAATGCCGACGGCAGCTTCAGCTACACGCCGCCGGCCGCCTACAACGGCATGGTGAACTTCAGCTATGTGGCGCGGGATGCTGCAGGCGTGGCCAGCAAGGCCAAGGGTTACGTCGCGATTGCGGTCAGACTCAACCGAGCACCGGTGACGGTGGACGACACGGTCGCAACAGCCGCCAACACCGCACTGCTCATCGATGTACTGGGCAACGACAGCGATCCTGACACCGCCATCGATCCGACCAACCATATCGATCCGGCAACGGTGTTCATCCCGCTCACCGGCAAACCCAACATGGGCGGCACGGTGGTCGTCAACGCGGACGGCTCTATCAACTATGCGCCCAAGCTCAACTTCACCGGCACCGAGACGTTCATGTACGCGGTCAAGGACACCAACAACCCGGCGGGTGCCTCGAAGGCGGCTTATGTGCGGGTTAACGTGCAATGAAGGAATGGGGTGCAGTGAGGAAGGCAGACGGTGTAAGAGCAAACTGGTCGTTCGACGATGATGGAAACGAAAGAAACGGAGGCAGTCATGAAACAACAGGATACGGCACTGATTTTCGCAATACTGTTACTGAGCGGTGCGATGGCGAGCGGCGCGAGGCTGGCTTATGCGGAAACGGAACATCACCATCACCACCATGCCATGGCCGACAGCTACCAGCGCTCGTCCGCGTCGTACAGCATTCCCGATGTCAGGCTGGTGGACGCGGACGGGGCGAAAGTCGCGTTGCGTGACGGGCTGGGCGGCGACGAGCCGGTCATGCTGAATTTCATTTTCACCAGCTGTACCGCGATCTGTCCGGTGATGAGCGCCACCTTCCAGCAGGTGCAGGAAAAGCTGGGCGATGAGCGTGGCAAGGTGCGCATGGTGTCTATCTCCATCGATCCGGAAAACGATACGCCGGCAAGGCTCAAGGATTACGCAGCCAGGTTCCAGGCGGGCGCGCAATGGCGCATGCTGACCGGCAGCGTCGAGGACAGCATCGCGGTGCAGCGCGCCTTCGACGCATATCGCGGCGGCAAGATGAATCATGCGCCGGTGACTTTCCTGCGGGCGGCTGGCCCCGATCAACCCTGGGTGCGTCTCGACGGGCTGGCCAGCGCATCCGACATCATCGAGGAGTACCGCAAGCTTGCCGCGCATTAAACTATTCCCGACGCTGGCCGCGTTCCTTGCCACTCTGCTACTGCTGGCCGCCTATTCCGTGCATGCCGCCACGCCGGCTGAGTCGGGCAAACGCATTTATCGCGAAGGCCTGCTGCCTTCGGGCGAACCGTTGCGCGGCAAGGTCAGCAACGGCGTGGTGCTGAGCGGCGGCGCGGCCGCCTGCGCCACCTGCCATCGGCGCAGCGGGCTGGGCGGCGGAGAGGGGCGGAATGCGGTGCGTCCGATTGCGGGCAGGTTGCTGTTCGACTCTCCACAAGACAAACCCGCACCGGGTCTCTTCTCGCCTTATGTCGCCGCAGAAGACCGGCCCGCATATACCCACGCCACACTGCTCCGCGCGCTGCGCGAGGGTGTGACTCCGGCCGGGCGCACGCTGGATGCGCTGATGCCGCGCTACGCGCTGAGCGGCAAAGAGGTCGCGCAGCTTGCCGCCTACCTGAAGCAGCTTTCGCCCCTGAGTGTTCCGGGTGTGACCGCCAGCGATATTCACTTCGCCACCGTTGTCGCGCCGGATGTTCCGCCTGCGCAGGAAGAGGCGATGCTCGCCGTGCTGCGGGCCTTCTTCGGCGACAAGAATGGCGGCACTCGCCAGGAGCGGCGGCGCAGAGAGGTCGGCCGCAACGTGGTCGGCAGCGAACAGATGTATCGCGGTTACCGCAACTGGCAACTGCACGTGTGGCGACTGGATGGCGCACCGGAAAGCTGGCCTGCACAGCTTGAGAGGCATTACCGGCAGCAGCCGGTGTTCGCGTTGCTGAGCGGGATAGGCGCGGGCGATTGGCAGCCGATGCACGAGTTCTGCGAACGCAACGAAATTCCCTGTCTGTTTCCCAATGCCGATTTTCCGCCGGACGATGCGGAGGGCTATTCCTCTTTCTATTTTTCGCGCGGACTCGCGCTGGAGGCCGAGGTGCTGGCGAAGCATCTGTACGACGAGGAGCAGGACGGCGCCATCGTGCAGGTGTATCGCGACGATGCCGGCGGCCGCGCGTCTGCGCAGGCATTGCGCGCGGCGATGCTGCGCAACGGTTTCGACACCCTCGTCGATCATCAGCTGGACGGCGATCGGCCTGTGCCGGAGGCATCATGGATACAGTTGATTAACGATGAGCGTCCGAACACTCTGATCCTGTGGCTAGACGATGCCGACATCGCGGAATTCCCCGTTGGACTGGAAGCTCCGCCCTGGCTGAACGGGCTCTATGTGTCGGGCAGCCTGGTTTCGCAGACAGGAGGTTCCCGGTTGGCAGAAGGCTGGCGGGACAAGATACGCATCGTGTATCCGTTCGAACTGAAGGAGCATATGGCGCAGCGCCTGTTGCGCATGGAAGCCTGGCTGCGCGTCCGCAACATTGCGCCGGCGGACACGCGCATCCAGGCCAATGCCTTTTTCGCGGCGACCATCGCCGGCGATGCGCTGGCGCACATGGACGAGAATTTTTCGCGGGATTACTTCATCGAGCGCGTCGAACACATGACGGAGCAATCGCTGTTTCCCTCCGTCTATCCGCGCCTGAGCCTGGGACCGGGACAGCGCTTCGCATCCAGGGGCGGCTATGTGACCGGATACACGCAGGACAGCGGGCAGAGGATCGTGCCGCTGAGCGACTGGATCGTGCCCTAGGGGCCGAGTGTTGAGTGCTAAGTACTGAGTGCTGAGGAAAAGCGGGGTGGCGGGTTTACTCAGCACTCAGTACTCAGCACTCAATCCTCTTTTCAAATACCTTGCCCGATATGGGCGAGCGTTGAGCCGGACCCGTTTATCGGGCTTTTATAAACTGTAGAACAGGAGAACCACCATGAAGAAACTGACATTGTTGTTGGGCGGCAGCCTTCTCGCAGCCGCTTTCGCCATGCCCGTCCATGCCGACGAATACGGCAAGCCGGGGCCGGGCATGATGAAGGGCGAGGGCAGGATGGGCATGATGAAGGGCGAATGCATGATGGATATGCAGGGCATGCGCGGCGATTGTCCGATGATGGGCGCTCACGTCATGACCGGTATGATCGACAAGGTCGATCACGCCAAGGGCACGCTGATGCTGAAACACAGCGCGGCGGACATGATGCTGCATTTCCCGCCCGATGCGATCAAGGACCTGAAAAACGGCGACACCATCACGGTCAAGCTGGGGTTTACCAAGAGCATGCCGACCAAGTAGCGCGGTGCGATGCCGCGACGAATGTGCAAGGGCCGGCCGGTGGTCGGCCCTTGCCTTTGCATGTACTTTAATTCTGCGACCGAAAATCGGGTAGCATTCGGCAACTCCCCGCAGGGAGGAAGGCGGGGGCTGGCGTCGAGAGCATGCCCCGGACGGTATTGTGTCGATCCCTTCGGGGCAAGAGGTCGCAGCCATGACAATGTTTGCCGCGGGAAGCCGGATTTTTTCCGCTAGGAATATCAAGCCTTTTCTGCCATTGCTGGTGTATGCCGCACTCGCCTTGCTCATCGCGGCAGTCTATCTATCCTCCTTCCGCCAGATCGAGACGCTGATCCAGGATGAGAAGCTGCGCGACCTCGGCGGGATTGCCGACATAAAGGCCGCCCAGATCGCCGAATGGCGGGACAACTACAGGCGCGAGGGCGAGGCTCATACACGCAATTCGCTGCTGGCCGCCGAGTTCGGGCTATGGCTGCGGGAGGGCGCCCCATCCAATGAACGCAAGCAGCGGCTGCGCCGGGTGCTGGCAGAGTTGCAGCATGGGGAGGGTTACGCGAACCTCGTGCTGCTGGATCGCCGGGGCGTTGCGCGGCTGTCGCTGGTCGACGGTTTCGCTCTGGCCGCGGAAGACGCGCAACCGGTAAAGCAGGCGGTGGATAGCGGGGAGGCCGTGTTCACGGATTTTCACTACGACAGCCAAGGGGAGCACGGGATACGCATCGACCTGATGGCCCCCCTCACCGTTGCCGGCGAGGGAGTCGTCGGCGTCATGGCGCTGCAGATCGATCCTTACACCCACCTTTATCCGCTGATCCGCTCTTGGCCGACGCGGAGCGAAAGCGCGGAGACTTTGCTGGTGCGCCGGGACGGAAACGACGTGCTGTTCCTCAACGATCTGCGCCATCAGGCGGCGACAGCGCTCAACCTGCGCATACCGATGGCCGATGCCGATTTGCCGGCGGCGATGGGGGTGCGCGGACTGTCGAGCGCGGCGGAGGGCGTCGATTACCGCGGCGTCCCGGTCGTTGCCGAGATGCGTCCGGTGGCGGGCACGCCCTGGTTTGTGGTGAGCAAGATCGACCGGGATGAAATGTTTGCCCCGGTCGATCAACTCAAACAATGGTCGGCCAGTCTGGGGGCGACCTTGATCGTGGTCGGCGGCCTGCTGGTGTTGGCCTGGCTGCGGCGCTATCAGACGCGCTTCAGCAACTTGCAGGAGCAGCATGCCGCGGCGGTGGAGCGCGAAATGCTGATGAGGCATTTCGAGTATCTGACCAAATACGCCAACGACATCATCCTGGTGACCGACGAGGCGGGCAACCTCGTCGAGGCCAACGAACGAGCCCAGCAGGCTTACGGCTATCGGCGCGAAGAACTGTTGCATATGCCTGTCCTCGGTCTGTGCGAGTCCAGGGATGTCCTCACCTTCAAGGAGCAGGTCGAGAAATTCAATGAGTTGGGTGAATCCCGCTTCGAGACCTTGAACCGGCGCAAGGATGGATCGCTGTTTCCAGTGGAGGTCAGCGTCCGCGCCATCATGATGGAAGATGCCTTTTATTTCCAGTTCATCATCCGCGACATCGGCGAGCGCAGGCAGGTGGAGGACGCATTGCGCAGGAGTGAAGCCCTGCTGAGAAAATCGCAGCAGATGGCGCATATCGGCAGCTGGGAGCTGGATCTGAAAAACAACGTTCTCTACTGGTCAGACGAGAATTACCGCATTTTCGAGGTCGATCAAAGCCGTTTCGGCGCATCCTACGAAGCCTTCCTCAATGCCGTGCATCCGGACGACCGGGACAGGGTGAGCCGGGCCTATACCGATTCGGTGAGCAACAAGAAGCCATACAACATCATTCACCGTCTGCAGTTTCCGGACATGCGGGTCAAGTTCGTCCAGGAGTGGTGCGAGACTCATTACGACGAATCCGGCCAGCCACTGCGCTCGATCGGGACGACCCAGGATGTCACCGTGCAGCAGATGTTCCAGCAGGCATTGCGCAAGTCGGCGCAACGGATCGAGGATCTGTATAACAGCGCTCCGTGCGGCTATCACTCGCTGGACAAGGGCGGCGTCATCGTCCAGATCAACGATACCGAACTGCAGTGGCTGGGCTATACGCGGGACGAAGTGGTCGGCAAGATAAACTTTGCGGATTTGCTTGCGCCCGGCTGCCGGCAGTTGTTCTACGACAACTATCCCGGATTCAAGCAAAGGGGGTTTGTCTGCGACCTGGAATACGAACTGGTCCGCAAGGACGGTACGAGTTTGTTTGTGGTGCTGAACGCGACGGCGGCCTATGACGACGACGGGGAATACCTGATGAGCCGTTCGACGCTGTTCGACATTACCGTACGCAAGCAGGCGGAAGACGAGTTGCGCTTCCACAGCACCATTCTTTCCCAGATGGAGGAGGGGGTTGTCCTGGTGCGCGCCGACACCGGCACGGTAGTTTATGTCAACCCGAAATTCGAGCAGATATTCGGTTACGCCGCCGGCGAGATGGAGGGGCTGCATGCCAGCCAGCTCAATGCGCCGACGGCGAAGAGTCCTGAAGAAGTGGCGCGAGAGATCATGACGGCGCTGCGAGAACAAGGGTGTTGGGAGGGCGAAATCAACAACATCAAGAAGGACGGCAGCGCCTTCTGGTGCCATGCGGCCATTTCGACATTCGAACACCATCATTACGGCAAGATATGGCTGTCCACCCACGAGGACATCACCGCGCGCAAGCTGGCGGAGGAAGAGCTCAACGAAAGCGAGAAGCGCTTCCGCTTCCTTGCCGAAAACGCCACCGACATGCTCTATCGCATGTCTCTTCCGGATGGGCGTTACGAGTACGTGAGCCCGGCGTCGCTGGCCATGTTCGGCTACACGCCGGAAGAATTCTATGCCTCGCCCGCGCTGATTCGCGCCGTCATCCACCCCGCCTGGCACGGGTATTTCGAGGAAAAGTGGGCGAAGCTGATCGCGGGGGAGATGCCGCCGACCTACGAGTACCAGGTCGTCCACAAGTGCGGCGACACCCGCTGGATGAACCAGCGCAACACCCTGATTCTGGACGGCAGCGGCAAACCGGTGGCGATCCAGGCGATCGTCACCGACATCACCGAGCGCAAGCTGGCGGAGGCGATGCTGGCGGAAAGCGAGGAACGCTTTCGCATCATGGCGGATGGCGCGCCGATCATGATCTGGATGTCGGATATGCAAGAGCAGGAATGCTGTCATGGCTGCAATTATTTCAATCAAGGATGGTACGCGTTTACCGGTTTGCCTCTCCAGCGGGTGCAGAGTTGCGAATGGCACACCCTGATTCACCCGGATGACAAGGCGCGTTGTCTCGATGCTTATCGGGATGCTTTCCAGAGTCTCCAGCCATTCAGCCTTGAATATCGATTGCGCCGCCACGATGGGGAATACCGCTGGGTGCGGGACTCCGGCGTGCCGCGCTTCGGCGCAGAAAGAATATTTCTCGGCTTTATCGGCACCTGTCTGGACGTGACCGACCACAAGCTGTTCGACGAGATGCGCGCCGAGATGGAACATGCCGGCCGGTTGCAGATTGCCGGCGAGATGACCTCCGGTCTTGCGCATGAGCTGAGCCAGCCGTTGTCCGCCGCGAACAATTATCTGAGCGCCGGCTTGCTTCATATGGCGGAAAGCGATTGGGACAAGAACCGGTTGCTGAAGGTGGTTAGCCTTGCCCATGCCCAGACCGAAAGGGCGGGCGCGATTATCAACCATCTCAAGGATATGGTGCGCAAGCAGCGGCAGGAACGCGTCATGCTGGACGTCAATACGCTGATCCGCGATACCGTCCATTTCATGGAATATGAGATTCGTCAGCACGCCGTCTCGGTCGTCATGGACTTTTATACATTGCCGTCGGCGCTGGCGAGCAAGGTCGAAATCGAGCAGGTGCTGGTCAATCTCATCAAGAATGCAGTCGATTCGATGGCATCAACGCCGCGACGGGTGTTGCGCATCACCACCCGCATGATCGATTCCGGCTTTATCCTGGTGTCGGTCAGCGATACCGGAAAGGGCATTGTTCCGGACGATCTGGACAAGGTATTCAATCCCTTCCAGAGTTCGAAACAAGAGGGTCTGGGGCTGGGGTTGCCCATCTGCCGTTCTCTGGTCGAAAATCATGGCGGAAAAATATGGGCGGAACAGTATGACGATGAAGGCGCCAGGTTCAATTTCACACTTCCTGTCGGAGCAAGCGATGAATAAAAATATCGAGCATATGCATACCGGTCTGCCTCTGGTGTTTGTGGTCGACGACGACGAGGCCATGCGCCACTCCATCGTTTGCCTGCTGGAATCGGCGAATCTACCCTGCAGGATGTTCGGCGATGCGGGCGCTTTTCTGGAATTCTGCGATCCGCGGCAGTCGGGCTGCCTCCTGCTGGATATTCGCATGCCGGGCATGGGTGGCATGGAGTTGCTGGAGCGCCTCCAGACGGACGGGGTTTCGATGCCGGTCATCATCATTACCGGCCACGGAGATGTGCCCCTCGCCGTTCGGGCTTTGAAGTCGGGCGCATTCGATTTTGTGCAGAAGCCCTTCCACGCTCAGGATCTGCTGGATAAGGTGCATGCCGCGCTTAAACAGGTCCGGGAAACCCGCCATGAAAACCTGAAACAGGACAGTTTGCGCAGCCGTTTCGATGTCTTGACCGGACGCGAGCGGGAAATCATGGAATTTGTGGTGTCCGGCGGCACGAGCAAGGTCATTGCAATCAAGCTCGGCATTAGTCCCAAAACGGTGGATATACACCGGTCCAATATCATGAAGAAGCTCAATGTCCAGACCATTGCGGAGCTGGTGCAAAGTCGGCTGGCGCTACGCGACGACTATTGAGGTTTCCATAATTGGCGAGGGTACGCGGAACCTGGACCCCGTCATTCCGGCGTAGGCCGGAATCCAGTTCATCATATAAGGCCGCGTAGCGGACAAAGCCGTGTTTCATTTGTTGTCCCACTGCGTGGGGCGCGGTCAATCGTCTGGATTCCGGCCTTCGCCGGAATGACTGCTGTTAAATGTATTGATTCGCCTTGCATGAAATTTCGTGCTTTCCGATAGCAGCCTCAGCCGAGGATGAGACGCGGATTTCACGGATTCCTAGGTAGTCGCGCTTATTGTAAACCCCCTTGATTTCCCACAGGATGTACCACGTTCACGGTATCGCATGTGCGGTACCCGGCAAGTGCGCCGAGGCTTGAATCTCGCCCTTGTTCACGGGGTTAATTCGCGGATGGCAAGGTATGGAGGAGGGAATACTATGTACCAGGAATCGATGAAACAGTTGAAGCGGCCTGTCGGAACGGGAGTGCGGGATCGTGTCAGTCGGAGATCGGGCAGATTCGGCAAGTATGCTTCCGAGGGGGAGTCGGCCAATGGGGACTGGAGCGAATCCCGGGGCACATTGCAGTCGCTTGCAAACCAGATGCTCTCGGTTCAGGAAAACGAGCGGAAGCGGATCGCCACGGACCTGCATGACGGGATCGGACAGTCGCTGACCATGATCAAGCTGTCCTTGACGGAGGTGGTGAGGCAGCTTGCTTCCGGCGCAATCAACGAGGCGTCCGAATCGTTGCAGCAATTGAAGCATCGTGTTCATGGGGCGCTGGAAGAGGTGCGCCATGTTGCCATGGACCTGCGCCCGCCGATGCTGGATGACCTCGGGTTGCTCCCAACTCTGTCATGGTTTTTTCGGGAGCTCGATGCCGCCTTCCCCGGCATGAAGGCGGAACGGGATTTCAGTATTCATGAGGGACGCATTCCCGATGCGCTCAAGATTACGATCTTCCGCATCCTTCAGGAGGCAACCAGCAATATCGTCAAATACGCCCATGCCGACCTGATGCGGGTGACGCTCAAGCAGGTCGGCAATGTTCTGTACTTCTCGATTGAAGACAATGGCGATGGCTTCGATCCGACGGAGGTCGCTATCCGCAGCGGATCGGACAGGGGGTTGGGGCTTTTGAGCATGAAGGAACGCGCCATCCTCTCCGGCGGAGCCTATGCGATGGACTCCGTGATCGGGCAAGGAACGCAGATTCGCGTGTCCTGGCAACTCACAGCATCGGAAGCAACATCGGAAGCATGGTGATTCGGAACGATGCTTGCGATCATGGCATCTCAGCCCTCAGTGGGCGGCGCTATCGGTAGATGCACTGGCGGTAGACGCACCGGCCCCTGTTTCAGAGGGGTGGCACAAGTAGCCGTTCCGCCCCGATTCCTTGATACGGTACATGGCGAGATCCGCATGGTGGAGCAGGCTCTCCGCATCTTCGCCATCGTTCGGGTAAATGGCGATTCCGATGCTGGCGGTGACGCACAGTTCATGTCCGTTAATGCTCAAAGGTTGGGCGCAACACTCCAGGAACTTCTGGGCGACATTGCGCGCCGCATCGGGATGGGGAATGTCGGGCAGGAGGACGGTGAACTCGTCGCCTGCCAGTCTCGCGAGGGTGTCTTCATTGCGCAGGCAGCTTTTCATGCGTTCCGTTACGCCGATCAGCAATTCGTCTCCGACCTGGTGTCCCAGCGTGTCGTTGATTTGCTTGAACTGATCGAGGTCGATAAACATCACCGCCAGCATGTGACTTTCCCGTCGCGCATGGGAAATGGACATGTTCAGCCTATCCAGAAACAGCCGCCGGTTGGGCAGCCCGGTGAGGCCGTCGTAGTAGGCCAGATAGTGCAAACGTTCGAGGATGTATTCCTGGGTATGGGCATCGGAAAAAACCCCCACATAATGGCTGATGTGCTGTTGGCTATCCTTGACGGCGCTGATGCTCAACCATTCGGGATAGATCTCGCCGTTTTTGTGCCGATTCCAGATTTCTCCCCGCCATTCTCCGACCTTGTTAATGGTGTCCCACATTTTTCGGTAGAAATTTTTGTCATGGTGGCCGGACTTGAGTATCGCGGGAGTACGGCCGATAGCCTCGGCGGCGCTGTAGCCGGTGGATTTTTCAAAGGCCGGATTGACCGAGCGGATGATTCTGCGCGCATCGGTGATCAGGATGCCTTCATCCGCGCTTTCAATGATGCGCGTGGTCAATCGGGTTGCCACGCTCAGCTGTCGCCGCATTTCGCTCAGCTTGAATTTCAGCGCATTGAATTCGAACTGCTGCGACGGCAATTCGAGTCGCAGTCGCGGCCCATTCATGCTCATTTCGTTCAGTTGATTCATGGCGCCCATCCTGTCGTTAACGAGTGTTCGTCGAGTGGTGATGACTTTAGCGTGGCCGATTGGCCGCACCAATCAGCAAATGACTTTGTTCTCGCGACGAGAACGCTGTAGTGCCAGCTACTTATCGTTTATTCCGGGGACGTATTGGCGAGCAATAAATACTGTATTCCCCCTATCAACAAATACAGTCCGCCGCCCAGAGAAAGTTTATGCAGTTCACTTTAAGGTGAGACCCGTAAGAAATCCTCTGGATGGAGCATGGCGCAAATGAAAAATAAAGATTCCATAACTGGTTTTACCTGTCGGCAGCCCAGAACAAGTACGGGATTTACGTTGCTCGAACTGCTGGTGGTCATGGTGATCATCGGCCTGCTTTCCGGCTATGTGGGGCCGAGATATTTCGCCCAGATCGGCAAGTCCGAGGTCAAGACGGCGAGTGCGCAGGCCGATGCGCTGGGCAAGGCGCTGGATCAGTTTCGCCTGGATACCGGTCACTACCCGAACATGGAGGACGGTCTGTCGGCGCTGGTCGCGCATCCCGCCAATGAGCCCCACTGGGACGGTCCCTACCTGAGCAAGGGGGTGCCGCTCGATCCGTGGGGCAACCCTTATCTCTTCAAGTATCCGGGGGAGCACGGGGAATACGACCTCGTCTCGTACGGGAAGGATGGCAAACCCGGGGGCGAGGGCGCGGCGGCCGACATCACCAACTGGTAGGCGGGAGTGCAGTAGTCAAAACGGTAACCGGCTGCACAACGAATCAAAAGCGGGGTGTTTATGCAATACGAAATTAAGGTGTTGCGCGGTAATGCGGGGCTGATGTCGGTCATGCTGGAAGCGGCCGACGTTCACGATGCCGAGGCACAGGCGAATGCGCAAGGCTATACCGTCATTGCCGCCAAGGCCCGGCGGCAATGGTCGCCGTTGCGGCACTGGAAAAAGGCCGATTTCCCGCTGGTGCTATTCAGTCAGGAGCTGGTGGCTTTGCTGGACGCCGGCCTGTCTCTGGTCGAGGCGCTGGAGGCGTTGAACGAGAAAGAAGAGCGGATCGAGATCAAGAAGACCCTGACACAAATAATCTCGTCGCTGTACGAAGGACATAGCCTGTCATATGCAATGGAACAATCGCCCGGTGATTTCCCCGCACTCTATGTGGCGACTGTGCGCGCCAGCGAGAAAACCGGTTCCCTCTCTGAGGTGTTGTCGCGCTATATCGTTTACCAGACCCAGATGGATGGCATCCGGCGCAACGTGGTCACTTCCTCGATTTATCCGGTGATCCTGACGGTCGCGGGGGGGGCGGTGATGCTGTTCCTGATGGTGTTTGTCGTACCCCGCTTCAGTCGCATCTACGAAGACCTGGGGGGCGACCTGCCGCTGATGTCGCGGTTGCTGATGCAGTGGGGGACTTTTCTGGATGCGCATTGGCGGCTTTTTCTGGCGGCGGCGATAGCCCTGTTCGGCGGTCTGGTTTTCGCCGCCGCTCAGCCTTCATTCAGGCAGTGGGCCGGACAAAAACTGTGGCAGTTGCCCGCGTTGGGCAAGCGCCTGCGCCTGTACCAGACGGCGCGATTTTATCGTTCGCTCGGAATGTTGTTGCAGGGAGGAATGCCGATCATGGCGGCGCTGCAGCTGGTGGGCGGGCTGCTGCAGGCAACGATGCGCGAACAGCTGGCGCTGGCCGCGACCCACATCCATGAGGGAGGTTCAATCTCCCAGGCGATGGACAAGTACGGGCTGGCTACGCCTCTGGCGTCGCGGTTGCTGCGGGTGGGGGAGCGCACCGGTCGGATGGGCGAGATGATGGAGCGCATCGCGGCCTTTTACGAGGATGAGACGGCGCGCTGGGTCGAGCGCTTCATCAAGACGTTCGAGCCCTTGCTGATGGCGTTTGTCGGGCTGATTATCGGCATCGTCGTGGTGCTGATGTACTTTCCGATTTTCGAACTGGCGGGGAGCATCGAATGAACCAGATGGCCTTTTGCGATACACCCGCCGAGCCGATTTTTTCGTTGCAACAGGTGCGGGAGGCGCGCGTCACCGCCACGCAGAGCGGATGCAGCGTGGTCGATGTGCTGGAAGAGCAGGCCGGCCTGGATGCGGGAAGTTTTGTCCATGCGCTGGGCGATGCGCTCCACTATCCGGTGTTCGGCATGGACGAGTTGAACAGGCTGACCTCCGCATTCGATGCGCTGCCATTCGGCGAGGCGCTGGAACGGGGATGTATCGCCTTCCGTAGCGACGCAGGGCGGCTGCTCATCGTCATGGGCGACCCGTTCAATGTCGGCCTCCAGATATGGGCCGAGCAGCGTTTTTCCGCAGCGTTCGACTGGGGGCTGGCCCATGGCAGGGACATCGCCGCGTATCTGGCGCATTACGAGGAATCGCTGCATGCGATGGACAGCCTGCAGACCGTTACAGGAAAGATGGCAACGTTTGACGAGGGCGTGGAGGAATTGTCGTTCAAAACCATCAGCGAAGATGTCAGCCCGGTGGTCAAGCTGGTGCACTCGACGGTGTACGACGCGCTGAAGGCGGAAGCCAGCGACATTCATCTGGAGACTTCCGCGTCCGGACTCAACATCAAATATCGCATCGACGGGGTGCTGACCGCGGTCGGTTCGGTGGCCGGGGCGGATATGGCCGAACAGGTGATCTCCCGCATCAAGGTCATCTCCGATCTGGATATAGCCGAACGGCGCGTCCCGCAGGATGGGCGTTTCAAGGTGTCGATGAACCGGCATGAGGTGGATTTGCGCGTGTCCATCATGCCTTGCATATTCGGGGAGGATGCTGTGCTGCGCATCCTCGACAAGCAGACGCTGTCCGACCAGATCAAGGGGCTGCGCCTCGATTATCTTGGCTTCGACCAAGCGTCCATAGCCACGCTGCGCCGTCTCTCCAACGAACCCTACGGCATGGTGCTGGTCACCGGTCCGACCGGCAGCGGCAAGACGACGACGCTGTATGCCGCGATTTCGGAAATCAACAACGGCCAGGACAAGATCATCACCATCGAAGACCCGGTCGAGTACCAGCTGCCCGGCGTGTTGCAGATTCCCGTCAACGAAAAAAAGGGGCTCACTTTCGAGCGCGGCCTGCGTTCGATTCTGCGGCACGACCCGGACAAGATCATGGTCGGGGAAATCCGCGATCCGGAAACCGCGCAGATCGCCGTGCAATCTGCGCTGACCGGCCATCTGGTGTTCACCACCGTGCATGCCAACAACGTGTTCGACGTCATCGGTCGCTTCATGCATATGGGGGTCGATCCCTACAGCTTCGTCTCGGCCTTGAACGGCATTCTGGCCCAGCGTCTGGTGCGCGTTAACTGCACCCACTGCGTGGAGGAAGACCATCCGGACGAGGCGCTGCTCAGAGAATCCGGCGTCGGCCCGGAAGACGCCAAAACCGCGACATTTCGCGCGGGGCGCGGCTGCGGACAATGCCGCGGCACCGGATTCAAGGGGCGCAAGGCCATCGCGGAAATACTCTATCTGAACGACGAAATCCGTGAGCTCATCATCGCCAGGCAGCCTGTCCGCTTGGTTCGCGAAGCGGCCAGACGCAACGGCACCCGCTTGTTGCGCGAGGGGGCGGTGGAGCTTGCTTGCCGGGGCGAAACAACACTACAGGAGATCAACCGTGTCACTTTCGTTGCGTGATGAATTGCGGGTGGTGTTAAGTCCGGAGCAAGTGCTGCTGGTCCGCATCGGCAGGTCTTTCACTTACCGCGGGCTGAAGCACCGGGTGCTCGATAAGAGGTCGATTCCCTGCGCCGAGACGTCCGTCGGGGACTTTCCCTGGAGCGGGGCAGTCAGGATACTGGCGGCGGAATTGTCGGAACTGGCCGGCAGCACCGCATTTGCGACCGTCATCCTGTCCAACCGCTTCATGCAGTACGCGCTGGTTCCATGGAGCGGCGCGCTAAAGGATGAAGAGGAAGAGACGGCCTATGCCCGGCATTTCTTCAGGAAGTTGTATGGTTCTGCCGCCGAGTCGTGGGAGCTGCGGCTGAATCCGGAGCGGGCAGGGAGGCCGCAGCTTGCCAGCGCGGTGGATAGCAGGCTGACAGACGCCGTACGGATATCGTTCGATGGCGCGGGGATCAGGCTGCGTTCGATCCAGCCCAGCCTGATGGTGGCCTACAACAGCTGCCAAGCCAGACTGCAGAAAAGCAGCGCGTGGTTAGTGCTGTTCGAGGCGGGCAGCCTGTGTCTGGCCCTGCTGCAGCAAGGCAGGTTGGGCAGCGTGCGCACCTTGCGGGCCGGCAGCGACTGGCGAGATACGTTGCCGCAACTGCTGGAGCGCGAGGCTTACCTGACCGACGCGGATGCGACGACGGACGAAGTTCTGCTGTGGGCTCCCGAACATGACGAATCGGTCTCGCCGGAGAGTACGGGGTGGCCGAAGAGTACCGGCTGGAAGATACAGGCGTTGCAGCCGGCGATACGGCCCGGCTTGATGCCGGATTATGAACGGCGCTTTGCCGTGGCGATGAGCGGCTGAAGCCATGGCTACCCTATGGCTGGATTATCAGCGGCATCGTCCCACCCATTGGGCGGGGCCGCTATTGCTGGCACTGGTGCTGGCGGCCCTGGTCCTGACGGTCGCCTATTACCTTGAGCTGAACGACAAGGCGACCAGTTGGGAAGACAAGCTGGTGCGGATCGAGCGCGATCGCGGCGCGCGGGCGCCCGACAAGTCGGGCGCCCGCGATGTCGAGGCGCAGGCGCTGGAAGTGAAGCAGGCCAACGAGGTGTTGCGCCAGCTCTCCTTGCCTTGGGAGCTGTTGTTCCAGTCGGTGGAATCGGCCGCCGGCAATGAGGTCGCCTTGCTGGCGCTGGAGCCGGATATGCAAAAACGCGTGGTGAAAATCAGCGGCGAGGCCAGGAATTTTGTGGCGCTGCTTAACTACATCACGCAGCTGGACGCGCAGGAAGTGTTCGGCCCGGTCTATCTGCAAAGTCACCAGGTTCAGCAGCAGGACCCCAATCTGCCCGTCCGTTTCACCTTGCTTGCCGCCTTGCGGGGGAAATCATGAAACGCCTCGCGAATACATGGCTGGAAGCGGCATCGGTCCGATGCGCGCAACTGTGCGGCTTTTCGTCGACGGTGCCGTTGCTGGGGTGCCTGCATTGGTCATCCCGGCGCTTGCTGCGCACTCTGGGCAGGCCGGGCGTGCTGGCTATCGGCATTCTGGTCGTTTTCCCCCCGTTCTATTTTTCGGCAGTCGTTCCGGCGCAGGAGCGTCTGGAGGAGGCGCGCCGCAGTACCCTGTTGCTGCGCGAGCAAGCGCTGCACGCAGGCAAGTCGTCCGATCGCATTCGGCGCACACCGGGCGAGCAGCTCGTGGAGTTCTACCGGAGTTTTCCGGAAGAGCGTTATTCGCCGCAGTGGCTGGAGAAGCTGGCTGCATTGGCCGAAAAAAATGGGCTCAGCCTGAACGAGGGCGAATACAAGGCGACACGAGACAATGTGGGGCGGCTGATGCGATTGCACATGATGTTTCCGGTAAAGGGGGAATATCAACAGATACGCGGCTTCCTCACCGCGCTGCACGGGGAAATCCCCGGCATCGCATTGGAGAGCGTGCAGTTCACGCGCCAGAATGTCGCCGATGCGACCGTGGAGGCCCGGATCGGACTGGTGCTTTATCTGGAGCAGGCGTCATGAGTCTGTTCTCGCACAATGCCGTCAAGTGGGGCGTGCTGGGCATTGCGCTCACGGCCATTGTCGTGGGGGCTCCTCCCAAGGAGTCCGGCATGGCGAAGACGGCGCGTTCGACGGCGCTGCTGCAGAGCGATGTTGCATCCGCGCCGGCGCGCGCCAAGCCGAAGTCGCAGGAAGCGGCGAGTGTGGAGCTGGAGCGCCTGGCCCGGCAGCAGGCCGAACCGGAGGTCTCGGCAGATGCCGGCCACGTTTTCGCCGCCACCTCATGGTATGTGCCGCCGCCGCCGCCCCCGCCTCCGCCGCCTGCACCACCTCCGGTGCCGACCGCGCCGCCCATGCCGTTTACCTATATCGGTCGTTATGAAGATGCGCCGACGCGGCTGACCATACTGATCAAGGGCGAGCGGATGTATACCGTCGCCGAAGGGGACGTCATCGATGATACCTACCGCGTCGAGCGTGTCGCGCCAGGCGTGGTGGAGTTGACCTATCTGCCGCTGAACATCAAACAAACCCTCAGCACCGGCGAGGCGCTATGAAAAACATGACACATTTTTTCCATATTCAGGGGGCGCGAATCATGCATGGATATAGTCTTGAATTCCGGCGTGCTGCCGCGCTGCTCCTGCTGGTCGCGGCAACCGTGGCGGGTTGCGCCGGACAGAGGCTGCACCGGGAAGGGATGGAGCTGATGGAGCAAGGGCATGCGGAAGAGGGGTTGGTGAAGCTGGAGCAAGCTAGCAAGGCCGCTCCGGACAACTTGTCTTATCGCACCGCATGGTTGCGCAACCGCGAGCGGACGGCCAATCGTCTGGCGGCGGCGGCTAACGGCGAACGCGCAGCCGGGCGTCTGGATGCGGCCCAGGGAATTTACGAACACATACTCAAACTCGATCCGGACAACGACAGGGCCAGGCTGGGGCTTGAAGAACTGGCAGCGGACAGACGCCACGCAGCGATGATCGAAGCGGCGCGCAATCTGCTCCAGAATGGCGACCCGGACGCTGCTCGGGCCGCGCTGAAACCGATATTTCTCGAAAATCCCAAACATGGGCAGGCCATTCTGTTGCAGCGTCAGATCGACGAGCAGGCGGCCAAGGTGCTGATGGCGGAGCCATCCCTCAGGACGACGTTCAAAAAGCCGGTCACTCTGCAATTTCGCGATGCCAACGTGAAGCTGGTGTTCGAGGCGCTGTCGCGCACCAGCGGCATCAACGTGCTGCTGGACAAGGACGTCAAGCCGGATATCAAGACGTCGATTTTCGTCAAGGATGTTTCGGTGGAGGATGCGATCGACCTGATCCTGCTGCAGAGCCAGCTGGAAAGGAAAATCATCAGCGACAACACCGTGTTCATCTATCCGAACACGCCGGCCAAGTTGAAGGATTACCAGGACCTCAAGATCAGGAGTTTTCATCTGACCAATGCAGATCCGAAACAGATGCTGACCATGATCAAGACGCTGCTGAAAACCAAGGACATCTTCGTACACGAGAAGACCAATTCGCTGGTGATGCGGGACACGCCCGAGGCGCTCCGTCTTGCCGAGAAAATGGTCGCAGATCAGGATATCGCCGATCCTGAAGTCATGCTGGAAGTGGAGGTGCTTGAAATCAGCCGCTCGCGCCTGTCCGAGATCGGCATCAAGTATCCCAGCCAGCTTACGTTCACGGCACAGGGCGCGGCGGCAGGCGCA
Source organism: Gallionella sp. (assembly GCA_023229845.1). Lineage (GTDB taxonomy): Bacteria > Pseudomonadota > Gammaproteobacteria > Burkholderiales > Gallionellaceae > Gallionella. The sequence continues at coordinate 53,513 of JALNYK010000007.1, read as the reverse complement.
GATGCGCTGACGGTCAACGAATTGCGGAGTCTCAACGGCGGCAACATCGTCACCAGCCCGGCGTTGAGCGCCACGCTCAATCTGCTGCTGCAGGACGGCGATACCAATCTGCTGGCCAGCCCGCGCATCCGGGCGCGCAACCGCGAGAAGGCCAAGATCATGATCGGCGATCGCGTGCCGGTAATCACCAATGCGGTGACGCCGGTGACGACCGGCACGCCGGTGATCACCGGCAATGTCCAGTATCTGGATGTCGGCCTGAAGCTGGAAGTCGAGCCGGAGGTGCACATGGACAACGAGGTTTCCATCAAGGTCAGCATGGAAGTCAGCTCCATCGTCAAGGAGGTGCTGAATGCCGTGTCGGGGACGCTGGCTTACCAGGTCGGCACGCGCAACACCTCGACAGTCTTGCGTCTCAAGGACGGCGAAACGCAGATCCTTGCCGGCCTGATCAACGACGAGGACAGGAACACCGCAAGCAAGGTGCCGGGGATAGGAGATCTGCCGCTTATCGGACGCCTGTTTGCCAGCCACAGGGATAACGGCAGCAAGACGGAAATCGTTCTTTCCATCACGCCGCGGGTCGTGGGCAATCATCGCTATCCGGATGCAAGGGAGGTGGAATACTGGTCCGGCACCGAGTCCAGCTTGCGCAGCAATCAGCTGGTGTTGAAGCCGCTGGGCACCGTCGCGGTCAGCAGCACCTCGAACGCATCTCCCGCAACCCCGGCGGCGCGCACGCCGGTCGCCGCCGCGCCTGCTGCAACCCCGCCGCAGCCGTTTACATGGCTGGGGCCGAAACAGGCCAAGGTCGGCGACAGGATAGGGCTGATGCTCAATGCCAAGGCGCAGCAAGGCGTGAGCGGTCTCGGCTTGCTGGTGGGATTCGATCCGGCCGTGCTGAAGGCGGCCGATGTCACCGCAGGGGATTGGATGAGAACGGACAATTCGCCGTCGGGTTTTACCAAGACGATAGACCAGGCCAGCGGCCAGATCGTGGTCGACATGAAGGGGGTTGCGGCGGGCAACGACGGCAGCGCGGTCATATTGATGTTCGACGTGACTGCCGCCACGCCGCAGTCGCCGGTTACGGTCAGTCGCATCAATTTGTCCGGTGCGGGAGGCGAATCGCTGGCTTCCATGCCTCCCGCGCCACACTTTATCTCGGTCACGCAATGATGGAATCGAGCGTCAGAGGCTTCACTCTTATCGAGCTGGTCATCTCGGTGGCGATCGTCGCCTTGCTGGCGACGATCGCCTTGCCGATGGCCGAAGTGGCCGTGCAACGCAACAAGGAGCAGGAGTTGCGTCTGGCGTTGCGGGAAATTCGCGCCGGGCTGGATGCGTACAAGCAGGCGGTGAATGAGGGGCGCGTCGTTCATTCGGTGATCAGGTCGGGCTACCCCTCGTCGTTGAAAGTGCTGGTGGACGGCGAGCCAGATGCCAGCAGTCCAGACGGCAAGGGCAGGATTTATTTTCTGCGGCGCATCCCGCGCGATCCGATGTCCTCCGACCCGGACAAGCAGGATGAGGAAACCTGGGGCAAGCGCAGTTATGAAAGCGCGGCCGATGCGCCGCAAGAAGGCGAGGATGTGTTCGATGTGTATTCCCAGTCTTTCGGCATTGGGCTGAATGGCGTTCCTTACAGGAATTGGTGAGGAGGGACGGATGAACGCATATGCGAAAAAAGGATTTACCCTGATCGAACTGCTGGTGGTCATGGCGATCATCGCGACGTTGCTGACGATCTCGGTGCCGAGGTATTTCCACAGCGTGGAGAAATCCAAGGAGGCCGTGCTGCACCAGAATCTTGCATTGACGCGGGATGCGCTGGATAAATTTTATGGCGACAACAGCAGATACCCCGATAGCCTGGAGGATCTGGTCAGCAAAAAGTATTTGCGCAGCCTGCCTCTGGACCCCTTCACCGGCAATGCCACTGCGTGGCTGATTATTCCGCCGGACTCGCTGGAGAAGGGCGGTGTGTTCGACATTAGAAGCGGCGCGCCCGGAAATGCGCGGGATGGTTCCGCCTATAAGGATTGGTAATGCGTGCGCCCGGACAGAAAGGAAGAGGAATGTGGCGCCCGGTGCGAGGCAGGACAGGTGGTTTCACCTATATCGGGCTAGTGATCATGATCGCTATCATGGGCGTGATGCTGGCAGCGACCGGAGAGGTCTGGCACACGGCACAGCAGCGCGAGAAGGAGCGGGAGTTGTTGTTCGTCGGCGACCAGTTCCGGCAGGCTATCGACGAATATTTCGAGCATACCCCGGGGCAGGAGCAACGCTATCCGGTGAATCTGGAAGACTTGCTCAAGGACCAGCGATATCCGTCGACGCAGCGATATCTGCGCAAAATATACCGGGATCCGGTCAGCGGCAGTGAGAGCTGGGGATTGATCAAAGGGGCGAACGGGGAAATTTACGGCGTGCATAGCCTGTCCGAGGAAGAGCCGATAAAGAAAGGCAACTTCAGCATCGCCGACCAGAATTTTAAGGGCAAGACGAAATATGCGGATTGGGTGTTCATGCATGTTCCGGGGCAGCGTCGGGCAGGATCGGCGCAGAGGTAATGATGTATCACCAAGCAACGCAATGGAGGTTTAAATGTTCGAAAAAAAACGCGTACTGATAGTCGAAGACCACACCTTGCTGAGGGCGGGTCTCAGAGCATTATTGGCCCAGGACCCGGAGATCGAAATTGTCGGGGAGGCGAGCAACGGTCGCGACGCTGTCCAGATGATGGGCTCCTTGTCCCCGCATCTGGTGCTGACCGATTTGTCCATGCCCGGCATGAACGGGATCGAGGCCATTGTGGATATCAAGCGGCGTTTCCCGGCGACGCATGTGCTGGTGCTGACGGTGCACAAGACGGACGAGTATATCCACGAGAGTCTGCGGGCAGGCGCCGACGGCTATATCCTGAAAGACGCATCGCATGACGAGTTGCGCATTGCGATCCGTAGCGTGCTGAACGGCAAGACTTACCTGAGCCCGGATATTTCGGCCAAGGTTATCAACGGTTACCTCGGTACGGACAACGCGACCACTCCTTCCAGTCCCTGGGACACGCTGACCCACCGCGAGCGGGAAGTGCTGAAGCTGGTGGCCGAAGGGCATCCGAACAAGTTCATCGCCGATTATTTTTGCCTGAGCGTAAAGACGGTTGAAAAACACCGATCGAACCTGATGAAGAAGCTCAATCTGCACAATGCATCGACGCTCACCGCCTACGCGATAGAGAAGGGCTTGCTCGCCGCATAGCGGATTGAGGGTGGTTTGGTTCGACAGGCTAAACCTGTCGGCGGCAATTATTGGCCTTTCCATAATTCGTGACAACATGCGGTTTACCGTAGGTCGGGCTTCAGCCCGACATGTCGGGTTAAAACCCGACCTACAAGATGCGGATGTCCTGTCTTCAATTAGGGAAAGCTCAATAGTTCGCGCAGGCCCAAGACGAATGGAGCGTGACCCATCCCGTTTTTTTCATGCGGGTCGAGAATACTCCGCCCGACAATGACGTACGTTCTTTTATCTCGGCAAAACGGAGTTGCGGGCCGGAGCCGGGAGCGAACCGGGCAATGGTCGCTACCGCGGGCTGCATTGCCGGGGTGTCGCCGATGATCAGGTGGATCATGTCGTCGGCCTGATGCAGCACAAAGCGGATCTGGTCGGTGCTCGAATATTTCGCGATGTTTTTGAAGGCGGATTCGATAATGCGGTAAATGACAATTTTCAGTTGCGACGGAATCTTGTGTTCCTGCAATGAAATTTCCCGCTGGATGCGGATTTTCGGGTGCCGTTGCTCGAATTCCCTGCAGAACCAGTTGATGGTGGGCAGCAGGCCGAGATCGTCCAGGCTGGATGGGCGCAGCTCGGTCGCAATGGCGCGAACCTCATGAATGGCATTCTGCAGCACCGGAACGATGGCCTCCAGCGATTGTGTGTTGGCGCCGTAGGCTTTTGTCAGCTCCGTGTTCTCGACATTGATCTTGATCGCGCTCAATGTCTGTGCAAGCCCCTCATGCAGGTCGGTCGCTATTTTTTTCTTGCTGGATTCTTCGCTTCTCAACAAATTTTCGGACAGGATTTTCAGGCTTGCCGTCCTCTCCAGGATGGTTTTCTGCTGGGCCGTGATGATGTTTTTTGCATGCCGCACGACAAAAAACAATATCGCATATAGCAGTGCGAGGATGAGCTCGGCGCCCACCAGAATCGAGAACATCACCCTGTCGCTTTCCTCTATCAGGTGGCTCATGTCGGTATGGGTTTCGAACACGCCGAGAACGGTCGGTCCGCTGCGGATCGGGGTATAGGTTTGCATCAGGTTATCTGTTGCTGCCGTTCCTGCGAGGCGATCGAATGTGTCCATGAAAACCATGGAACCGGAAACCCGGCCGCCGAGGGCCGCCAGGAAACCCGGATTGCGGGCCTGAGGTGGGGCGGTCGGGGTCGTATGGGTCGAAAAAATCAACAGTCCGTTGCGGTTGTATATTTCAATTCTGCTCACCGTCGTGTCCTGCATCACTCTGCGTATGTGCGCCGCGAGTTCGGCAGGCAGTCCGTGCGAGCCGATTCCACGCTCGCCGGCGTCAGGCACGGACTCAAGGTAAGTCGCGAGTTCGGGTCCGACGAAATTCAGCGCAGTCTGTGCCACGGCGAGGTTGTTGGTTTTCGCCAGATGTTCGATCCAGTGCATGGTCACCTGCCGGTAAAACAAGGTCAGGAGCGCAGCCGTGAGGAAAATGATGATGAAGCTGGTCACCGAATAGAAACGCAGCAATTTGAACATGTCGATTCCGTTGTTTTCAGGTGGCGAGGTGGAATTACTTTGCAGCACATTGCATGAATTTCCAACCCCGGATTTACTGTGTTTACTGTATTGAGATGAAAAAAAATCCTGCTTAACCTGCGAAACGCAGCAACTGGAAGTAGTCTGTTCGTACAGGAGGGGGCATGAAGACATTGGGAAGCATCAAGATGTTGTTGGCGGTCGCCGCCGTTTTGCTGTCCGGACTCTGCTTGTTGCCTCCGGCGCTGGCAAACATCTATGCCTATACTGCAAGCGACGGCACGGTGAGTTTAAGCAATGTGCCCCCAGACGATCACTACGCAATCCTGATTCCCGCTCCGGTCGAACGTACTGTTGCAGCCGGCGATCCGCCTTCGTCTATTGCCCGGAAAGTCGATTACGACAAGGTCGTCGATGCGGTCGCCAGAACCTATGGTCTGGAGAGCGCATTGCTGCATGCCGTGATCTCTGTTGAGTCGCGTTACAGGCCGGACGCCGTTTCAAGAAAGGGGGCGGCGGGGCTGATGCAGCTCATGCCGAGCATTACTCGGCACTACGGAGTGAGCGACCCGTTCGATCCGGTGCAGAATCTGCACGGCGGCGCCAAGTACCTGCGCTACCTGCTGCAGGCGTACAACAACGATGTCAGTCTGGCGCTGGCGGCCTATAACGCAGGCGAGACTGCGGTTGCGAAATACGGCAACCGGATTCCGCCGTATCGCGAGACGGTTAAATACGTGCCGCGGGTGCTCGGGTTCTATCGGAAGTATCGGGCAGAGTCGCTCTAGGGAGTCGAGCGTCGGCCAGTCCGGCAACACCGATCTTTTGCGATTACAACGAGATGTCCAGACTGCTCAGGCGGCAATAACCATTTTCCTCGTTCGACAGTTTGAAGCCCCAGCCGGACAATATCGACCAGACCTCGGGGCCATATTTTGCGAGGTTCTCTGGATGTATCCATTGGTGTCCGTCCCGCTCTCTGCTGTCGGTGTAGCGGCATTGGTAGTTGCGGCAGAACGCCTTGAGCGCGTTGTCGGTTGCGCCGAGCTCCTGCGCGAAGCGGCCTTCCCAGCTGAGTTGCGGCGTGTCCTGATGGCGCAACGGTTTGGACTGGCGCGAGACGTCCAGGCCCTGGCTTACGCTGGTCACGCTGAGTGCGCCGATCTCGGCCCAGCCCTTGCTCAGGTAGAAGTGCGGAGTGCCGTGCTTCAGGTCGTAGAGGTAGGCCACATTGTTGTCGCGATTGAATTCGACCACATGATGATGCTCGAACTGCATGATGCAGGCATGGACATCGTGTCGTTCCTCGCTCAGTCTGGTGATCAGTCCTTTCGCCGCCCGGCGGAATTTGTAGGCTTCCATGTTGTCGGTGTCGAAGGCATCGCGGCCCAGCGCGAAGTACATGCCGGTCAGGTTTTCGCTGTAGAGCTTCCAGAAGTTGAGGCGCCGCGACAGCTTCTTGTCGTCGTTGCACAGCAGTGTGAAAAAACCCGACAGCAGGTGGCGTTTGAGCCAGTATGCCAGCATGTCGCGCGCTGCCGCGCCGCATTGCCATTGATGGCTGTTTTCCGGCAGCCACGGGTTGCCCCAGCGCGCGATGGCGAAGTCCCTGAGCGGGGAGCAGACCTTGCGGTTGTGGCATTGCGCGTAGCGATCCAGCAGGATGGACAGTCCGGCGTCGGCATATAGCCGATAGCTGTGTAGCAACAGCAGGAGGATGTCGAGATGGTCCTTGAACTCGGCATCGTTCATGTTCGCGGCCGTTTCTATCGGGGTCATGACCATGCGTCTGACCAGCCATGAATCTGTGCCGATTTCGAGGCGCTCGCGCAGTTCGTCGAATGCGGACCAGTCTCCATCGAACACCAGCTGCTCGTAGGGACGGCAAGGGTCCGCACCCAGCAGACTCGGGTGCCGGTTCAATGCGGCGATCCAGTCCGGCGTGAATCCGCGCGTCTGCAGAGACTCAAAATGTTTGCCCAGGAACTCCCTCAGTTTTTCCCAGTTGCTGCGCCCGGAGGGCGTGGCTTCCGGCGCATAGGGGTCGTAGGCGAAGTAGCAGCTCAGCAGGCCGCGATAGAGTTTGCGCAACGAGCCGGGGCGATTGCCGTACCTGCCCGCATAGAGCAGCAGCTGTTCGAACGGTTCGCGGTTGTCGATCAGGCGGTAGCCGCCGTCCAGTACCTGCGTGCAGCCGTAGCAGACCAGCCGTATCTGGCGTAAGCCCTTGAGGTAGTTGTTCTCGCGATAGGCGCCCAGCGCCTGTTCTATCGTGCCGGATGCCGAGCTCTCGACTTGCGCCGTGCCGCCTATCCATTCTTCCAGCTTGGCGCGCTCGTTGAGCATCTGCACCGCATCGCCGGGACGCAGCTTGGCCAGCACGATCCGGTTGAGGTTGGTCAGTTTTCGTTGCAGACGTTTCAGTACATCCATCCGTTTATATCCGGCAGATACCGAAGTTCCCGCGCGGGATTTCGTTCAGCGCGGGGCGCGTTTCGTCCAGTTGAAAGAATTCCATGCGCAGTTCGATGCGGCGGCTTTCTTCCAGCGAGGCCTTGGCGGAGTTGAACGAGTAGCCGCCCACCAGAAACAGGTCGCGCACTTGCTCTCGTTCCTCCGGACTCAGCGTGTGTTGCTGCGACGCAGCGGGGGAGAGCAGCACGCACAGCACGCGCTGGCTGCGCTGCAGGCTGAGGTTCAGGTTCAGCAGGTAGTCGCCGCGCTGGTCGGCAAAGCCTTCGGCGACGATGCGCTTGATCCACTTCTGGCCGAGTTGCTCGCGCGAGATGATCAGGATTTCGGAAACGAACTGGCTGAGATACTGCGCCTGTTCCACGGAAAGATTGGAGCTGCCGGTGTCGAAGCGGGCGCGGTCGCCGAAGTCGATCACGTTGCGGTTTCTGTCGATGGAGATGCCGGGATAGCGTTCGGCGGCCTGCTCGACCTTGTCCAGCAGTTCGTCGATCTCCTTTTCGCGTTGCGCCTTCGCTTGGTCGGTCGCCGAGACCTCGTTGGTCACCGCCAGCAGCGCGACGCTCATTACCAGCAGGAACATCACCATCAGCGCCGTCATCAGGTCGGCGAACGAGATCCAGAACGGCTTCTCGCCCTCGTCCTTGTTGCGGTTGGCCTGAACCAGATATTTGCTGAACATGGCGAACCCTTACAGGCTGGTGGCCGCATCCAGGGTGCTTTCCAGCTCCTGGATGCCTTCGCGCAGCAGCTTCACCGAGTCGGACAAGGCCTGATGGAATTCGCGGTTCGCTTCGCCGACCGCTTTGGTCATGCCTTCGCTGAAGGATTCGTGTGCGGTGCCGATCACCTCGGAGACCTTCGTCAGGTAGCTCTCGGCTTCTTTCTGCGCGCCGACCAGTTTTTCCGTTGCGGCTTCTATTCTGGCGATGACGTCGCCCGACATCGATGCGTCGCGACGAATTTGTTCGACCAGCAATTGCAGCGAGCCCACCATCGCGATCATCGAATCGCGCGCGGCGTTGTAGTCGGCCAGCATGCCGCTCAATCCCTTGGTGGCCGAAGACACCGAGCCTGCGGCCTGGGTCAGTTGCGTGGCCAGCGCGGAGGATTTGTCTAGCGTAGCGGTCACGCCCTGGCCGGCCTTGGCGAAATCCTTCGCCGCGAGGTAGAGCGTATCCGCGCCGTTGTTCAGCTTGGACATGGCGTCGCCGGTGGTGTTGCGCATCGCCACGACCGCCGCTTTCATTTCGCCGACGGCGCGGTTCATGCCATCGACCATGGCGGCAGCCTGTTCGCCGAACTTGCCGACGATGTTCTCGCTCTGCGCCGTCAGGCTCTGCTGTTGCTTCATGCTGACTTCGGTGGCCGAACGCACTTGAGTGCTCAGGCCGTCGATCACCTTGCTCATGCGTTCGGACAGTTCCGTCAGCGTGCTTTGTAGTTTTTCCTGCGCCTCGTTCTGCGATTGCGCGCCGATCTGGCGCATCTGTTCGACGAATTCGCCGAGTTGCTCGTTCATGATGCGCTGTCTGGATTCCGACGCGGCGATGGATTCCGCCAGTTGTTCGGCCATCGCCGAGGTGCTGCGCTGTCCTTCCGCGCCGACGTCGGCGGCCATGCGTTCCAGCGTCGCGACCGCGGATTGCAGCGCGTCTATCGTCTGCTGCTGCAGGCTGTTGATGCCGGTCATTTGGCCGCCGAACAGGTCTTTCATCTGGCGGCTGAAGTTTTCCAGCACGCTGGTCAGCATGGTTTGCACCGCAGACTCTTGGGAGTTGCTGGTGTTCTTCAGCGCATTGGCCATTTCCAGCAGCGGCGCTTTCATGGTTTCCTCGATGCTGGCCGCGATGCGGTCGCCCAGCGCCTGCGTGCCGGCGTTGGTCGCGGCGATCTGCCGCTCGGTCAGTTCGGTGAGTATCTGCTTGAGCTCACCCTTGAGCAGGCCGGCGGTCTGTGCGGAGGAGGTTTCCGATGCCCTGACCAGCCGCGCCAGATACTCTTCGCCCGCGCCGCTCACAAATAGTCCATCTAGCAGTTGCACCAGCGTCTCGACCTTCGCGTTCAGGCGGGTGATCGCCAGCTTCTCGACGAAGGTGATGGCCATCGCCAGCGTGATCGCCGCAGCGGAAACGAGGAAGGCCTCGGATACGCCGTTCAGCAACTGGCTCAGGCTGGCGCGGACGATCACTGGGTTGTCGGAAACCGCGAACGATTGCAGGCCGAGCAGCAGGCCGTAGAAGGTGCCGATGATGCCTATGCCGGTGAACAGTCCCGGCAGGTGTTTGAAGAAGTCGGTGCGCAGCGGGATGTCCACCAGGATGTCCGGACGGAACACCATGCCGGCGGGCACAGTGGAGCGGAAGCGCACCGCTGGCCCCGGCTCGTCGGTGTGCTGCTTGTGCAGCGTGTCCGCATATTCCTGCCACAGGTGTTCGAGGATGTCGGACTCGTGGAATATCTGGTCGAGAGAGCCGTCCGGCTTGCCGTTCAGTTCCTTGAGCTTGCTGTTTGTTCGGGCCAACTGCCGGGAGGCGATGAACGACGGTATCAGGAAGAAAAATACGAACGACAGAAACAGCAGGCCGAGCAGGCCAGCGAAAATGTAGATGTGCAAGGGCAGATTGATGAGTGTCGACATTGTTCTGGATGCTGTGCGGTATATTGTATACAGGCCCGCTAACCGGGAAATCGGCCGGAATTATGACGCAACTGCCGCCCGCCGGGGTGGGCATTTGCCGAGGTGGCATGCAGCCGGGGCGTGCCAGCCCTTATAATGTCGGCCTTGATTCATTTGGAACGACCAGCGTGAACGATATAACTCCAGCCGATGCCGCACGGGAAAGAACGGTGCTGTTCGCCGATGTGAGCGGCAGCACGCGTCTGTACGAGGTGTTGGGCGATGCGCGCGCATTCGCCGCGATCAATGGCTGCCTCGATATTTTGCGAAAACTGACGGCGGCGCACTCCGGGCGTGTGGTCAAGACCATAGGCGACGAGATCATGGCGGTCTTCCCCGATGCGGTGAACGCGGTGCAGGCCGCCTGCGAGATGCAGTTCGTCGTCAGTTCGCGCAAACCGGTCGATAACGAACGCGTGGCGATACGCATCGGCCTGCATCACGGCCAGGTGCTGGAGAGCGCAGACGATGTGTTCGGCGATACCGTCAATGTCGCCGCGCGCATGGCCGAGGTCGCCAAGGCGCAGCAGATCATCACCACCGGCTCGACGGTGTCGCTGCTGCCCCCCATTGTGCGCGCCAGCACCCGCACGCTCAGCATCCTGGCCATCAAGGGTAAGGCCGACGACATCGAGGTGCGCGAAGTGATCTGGCAGGAAAGCGAAGAAATGACCATGATGGTTGGCCACACGGTGGCGCCCCAGACCGTCGAACCGACGTTGACGCTGATCCATCAGGGCGAGACCTTCGTCGTCGATGCCGCGCATCCTTCGATCACGATAGGGCGCGACGAGCAGGCGGATATCGTGATCCAGGATCGCCGCGCATCGCGGATGCATGCCAGGATCGAGCGCCGCCGCGACAAATTCGTTTTCGTGGATATCAGCTCTAACGGGAGCTATGTGATCGTCAAGAACGAAACCGAGATTCAGTTGCGCCGGGAAGAGTTTGCGTTGCGGGAGAGCGGCAGCATCAGCCTCGGACACCCCTATATCAAAGATCCCACCGAGGTAATCGAGTTTTTCTGCCAGAACTGAGTTTTGCGCCGTCGATGAGCGGCAGGGGCGTTACGAGAAGAGCAGGATCAGCCCGCCCAGCAACAGCACGAACAGGATGCCGACAGCCGCGACGAGCATGCGGCGAGTTCGTTTGTGTGCCAGTGCAGCGCGCTCTTCGGCCTCTTTCCGGCGGCGTTCGGTGGATTCGATACGCAGCTTGGCTTCTTCCAGCTCCTTGTTGCGTATTTCCAGTTCGGCTTCGCGTTGACGCTTTTCTTCGGCTGCGGCGCTGATCTGCGTTTCCGCTGCTTCTTTCTTGGATTGCAGCTTCATTTTTGCCTGCTGCTTGCGCTGTACTTCCTCCTCAAGTTTTCGTTTGTTTTCCTTCAGCATCCTGCGTTCGGCCTCGACGACGGCTTCGCGTTGAGAGACGATTTCCACGAATTTGTGGGGATGCCTGGATAACGAGGCAGATAAACCCTGCACCCGTTGAGCCTGCACTTGCTGAGCCTGTCCCGTGGCTTCCTGTTCGCGCTTGGCGGTTTCGATGGCCTTGGCCTTTCCGGCCTCGTCCTTTATCTCCGCGATCTTGCGCGCCCAGCGTTCTTTTTCGGCAGCCTCCTGTTGGCGTCTGGCTTCGGCCTCAGCCTGCGCGCGGACTTCCGCCTGCGCTTTTTCGGCCGCGGCCTGTTGCTCCGCTTTTTTGCGGATGCGCGCTTCCTTTTCCGCCCGCAGCCGCGCCTCCTGCTGGAGCCGCGCTTGTGCAGCCGCTTCCGTCAGGGCGGCGATGCGTCGCCGCGCCAGTTCCGCAAATTCTCCGTCGGGGTAGTCTTGCAGATAACGCTGGAAGTCTGCCGGTTCGCGGCTGTTGGTGATGCGTTGCCATGCGTCGATGTCGTTTTTGCGTGCGACTTCCGGCAGTTTGACGGTGCCTTCGAGGCCGTATGCCGAATCGGCGACGGCCCCGGGTTTGTCGGCGCCGACTTCCCGTGATGCAGGCAATGTCTGGCCGGCCAGTTTAAGTGCGGTCATGAATTCGACCACGGTCTGGTAGCGGTCTTCCGGCTTTTTCGCCATCGCTTTCATCACCACTTCGTCCAGTTGCACCGGAACGTTGGGGTTGATGTGCGACGGCGGAGTCGGCTCCTGATTGATGACCTGGTGCATGACGGAGATCACGCCGCCGGTGAACGGGCGTAGCCCGGTCAGGAATTGGTACAGGATGACGCCGGTCGAGTAAATGTCCGCGCGCTGGTCCACCTCGACCCCCATGAACTGTTCCGGCGGCATGTAGGTCGGCGTGCCCATCACTGCGCCGACCTGGGTGAGCAACGACGAGTCTATTTTGGCGATGCCGAAGTCCGCGATCTTGATCTTGCCGTCGCGGGTAATCAGGATGTTGGCCGGCTTGATGTCGCGATGCACGACGCCGTGAGCGTGCGAGTAATCGAGCGCATCGAGAATCTGCATCACGATGCGGACGCCGTCGTCGAGGCTGAAGCTGTCCTCGCGGTCGAAGTATTCCTTCAGCTCCTTGCCGCGGATCAGCTCCATCACGATGAAAGCCATGTCGTCGTCTTCGCCGTATTCGTAGATGGCGACGATCTTGGGATGCGACAGGCGACCGGCGGCGCGGGCCTCGCGGCGGAAGCGGCTGAAGGCTTCTTCGGATTCGGACTTGTCAACCGACGACTTCAGGATGGTCTTGATGGCGACGGTGCGCTCGATCAGCGGATCAAAGGCCTCGTAGACGACCCCCATCGCGCCCCGGCCGAGTTCGCTCCGGATTTGATACTTGCCCAGCTTTTTCGGTTTTTCCATGGCGTTGTTGCTACAGTTTGCAAAGCATGGCGAGCCATTAGCTCCTGTTCTCGTCTACGCTTTTAGGGTGTCATTTTGCCACGGACGGAGGGCGATGAATCAATTTGCCGTATTTCAATGCGGCTCTTGCGCCCGCCGTGCACAAAAATTGGCCCAGCCCGGCAGCGTTGGGTAAAATGCTCCCCTTTCGCTGGAGGGATAGTCGTGGCGGGTAAATCGCAGAAAACACCGGGTTTCGAGGCGTCAATGGCCGAACTCGAACAGATTGTCGCCGATATGGAGGCGGGCAAGCTGTCGCTGGAGGATTCGCTCGCGGCCTACCAGCGCGGCGCGGAGTTGCTGGCGTTCTGCCGCACCCGGCTGGAGGATGCGCAGCAGCAGGTGCGCGTGCTCGAAGAGGGCGTGCTGAAAGATTTCGCCGCTGGCGGCGAGGCCGGGGCGAACTGACAATGCATATCGATTTTCAAGGCTGGGTCGCGGCCCGGCAATCCCGATTCGAAGACGTGCTGCGCGGGCTGTTGCCGCAGGCGGATGTCGCGCCGCAGCGTTTGCACGAGGCGATGCGCTACGCAGTGCTGGACGGCGGCAAGCGCGTGCGCCCGCTGCTGGCGTTCGCCGCAGGCGAGCTGGCCGGGGCGGAGGATGCGCGGGTCGAAGTCGCCGGCGCTGCGGTTGAGCTGATCCACGCCTATTCGCTGGTGCACGACGACATGCCCTGCATGGACGACGACGTGCTGCGCCGCGGCAAGCCGACCTGCCATGTGCAATACGACGAGGCAACCGCGCTGCTGGTCGGCGACGCCTTGCAGACGCTGGCGTTCCAGTTGCTCGCGGAACATCGTCTCGCCGACGACGCGGCGCGCCAGCTGGAGATGGTCAAGCTGCTCGCGGTCGCTTCCGGTTCGCGCGGCATGGCGGGCGGGCAGGCGATAGACCTGGACAGCGTCGGCAAGGCGCTGACGCTGCCCGAGCTTGAGAACATGCATATCCACAAGACCGGCGCGCTGATCCGCGCGGCGATCCTGCTGGGCGCCCATTGCGGAAACCATTTGAATGCGGAGCAGCTGGAAAAGCTGGACCGCTTCGGCAAGCTGATCGGCTTGGCCTTCCAGGTCGTGGACGATGTGCTCGACTGCGAGGCCGACACCGCGACGCTGGGCAAGACCGCCGGCAAGGATGCCGACAACGACAAACCCACCTACGTCAGCCTGCTCGGGCTGGAGGCGGCGCGCGACATGGCGCATCGCCTGCACCGCGAGGCGCTGGATGCGTTGAGCGGATTCGGCGAGGGGGCGTTGCGCCTGCGCGAACTGGCCGACTTCATCGTGTTGAGAAAGTTCTGATGCCTGCGCTGCTGAATTCCATAGCCTCCCCGGAAGACCTGCGCAAGCTGGATCGCGCACAACTGCCGCAACTGGCGGAAGAGTTGCGCGCCTTCCTGGTCGAGTCGGTCAGCAAGACCGGCGGGCACCTGTCGTCCAATCTCGGCACGGTGGAGCTGACCATCGCGCTGCATTACATCTTCGATACGCCGGACGATAAATTGGTGTGGGACGTCGGCCACCAGACCTACGCGCACAAGATACTGACCGGGCGGCGCGAGGCGATGAGCCGCTTGCGCATGGCGGGCGGCATCGCCGGATTTCCCAAGCGCGAGGAGAGTCCCTACGACACGTTCGGCACCGGACATTCGAGCACGTCGATCTCCGCCGCGCTGGGCATGGCGGTCGCGGCGCGGCTGGCCGGGAAAGACAACCGTTCCGTGGCGATCATCGGCGACGGCGCAATGACCGGCGGCATGGCGTTCGAGGCATTGAACAATGCGGGGGCGATAGACGCCAATCTGCTGGTGATCCTCAACGACAACGACATGTCGATCTCGCGCCCGGTCGGCGCGCTGAACAACTACCTCGCGAAGCTGATGTCGGGCCGTTTCTACGCGGCGATGCGACGCGGCAGCGAGAAGATGCTCAAGGGCATGCCGCCGGTGCTGGAATTCGCCAAGCGTACGGAAGAACACCTCAAGGGCATGGTCACGCCGGGCACGCTGTTCGAGGAATTCGGCTTCAACTACATCGGTCCCATCGACGGTCACGACATCGATGTGTTGCTCGACACGCTGAGCAACATCCGCCAGCTCGAAGGACCGCAGTTCCTGCATATCGTTACGCAGAAGGGCAAGGGTTACGCGCATGCCGAGGAGGATTGCACGCTGTACCACGGCGTCTCCAAGTTCGATCCGGTCAGCGGCATTGCGCCGCAGCAGGCCAGCAAGCCGACTTACACCGAAGTGTTCGGCGACTGGCTGTGCGACATGGCGGCGCAGGACGAGCGGCTGGTCGGCATCACGCCGGCGATGTGCGAAGGCTCGGGCATGGTCGAGTTTGCGGAAAAATTTCCGCAACGCTATTTCGATGTCGGCATCGCCGAGCAGCATGCGCTGACCTTTGCCGCGGGCTTGGCGTGTGACGGCTACAAGCCGGTGGTGGCGATTTACTCGACGTTCTTGCAGCGAGCCTACGATCAGTTGATCCACGACATCGCGATCCAGAATCTGCCGGTCGTGCTGGCGATAGACCGCGGCGGGCTGGTCGGCGCGGACGGCGCGACCCATGCGGGGAGCTTCGACCTGTCCTATCTGCGCTGCATCCCCAACATGACGGTGATGGCGCCGGCCGACGAGAACGAATGCCGTCAGATGCTGTACACCGCGTGCCGGCTGGATACGCCGAGCGCGGTGCGCTACCCGCGCGGACGCGGGCCGGGCGTCGCGGTCAAGCAAATGATGCAGGCCTTACCTGTCGGCAAGGCCGAACTGCGCCGCAGCGGCAAACGGGTCGCGATCCTCGCGTTCGGTTCCATGCTGGCACCCGCGCTGGCGGCGGGCGAACAACTGGATGCGACCGTCGCCAATATGCGCTTCGTCAAACCGCTGGATGCGGAACTGGTGCGGCAACTGGTGTGCGAACATGAACTGCTGGTCACGGTGGAAGAGAATGTCGTGCAGGGCGGTGCGGGCAGCGCTGTGGCCGAATGTCTGCAACAACACGGCCTCACGGTGCCGCTGCTGCAACTCGGCCTGCCGGACAGTTTCATCGAGCAGGGCGAGCACATGCAGATGCTGGCCGATTGCGGCCTGGACGCCGCAGGAATTGCTGCGGCGATCCGCGACAGGTTGGTCGAGTGAATTTGTCGGGATTGGTTATAATCCCACCACAAGGTATTTGAGAAAGGCTGTCATGAGTGCCCAGAAACATTCCATCCCGGACGTGCAAAGCTCGGCCGATATTCGCCATCTGGCGATCAACAAGGTCGGCATCAAGGGCATACGCCATCCGATCAAGGTGAAGGACAAGAGTGTCGGCGTGCAGCACACCGTCGCGACGTTCAACATGTACGTGCACCTGCCGCACAACTTCAAGGGTACGCACATGTCGCGCTTCGTTGAGATACTCAACGAACACGAGCGCGAGATTTCGGTGGAGTCGTTCGAGGCCATCCTGCGCGACATGGTGGTCAGGCTGGAGGCGCAGTCCGGCTACATCGAGATGAACTTTCCGTATTTCGTCAACAAGACCGCGCCGGTATCCGGCGTGCAGAGTCTGCTGGACTACGATGTGACCTTTATCGGCGAGGTGGTCGAGGGGCGCGCCAGTGTCACGATGAAAGTGGTTGTGCCGGTCACCAGTCTGTGTCCCTGTTCGAAGAAGATATCCGACCGCGGTGCGCACAACCAACGTTCGCATGTGACGCTGACGCTGCGCACCAACCAGTTCGTCTGGATCGAGGAGGTGATCCGCATCGCCGAAGAGCAGGCGTCCTGCGAACTGTTCGGCCTGCTGAAACGCCCCGACGAGAAATTCGTCACCGAGCGCGCCTACGACAACCCTAAGTTCGTCGAGGATATGGTGCGCGACGTCGCCGCTGCGCTGAATGCGGACAAGCGCATCGATGCCTATATCGTCGAGTCGGAGAACTTCGAGTCGATCCATAACCATTCGGCCTATGCGCTGATTGAGCGCGACAAAACCTTGTAGGGGCGCGATTCATCGCGCCCATGCGTGTGTGCAAAAAAACAGGGCGCGATGAATCGCGCCCCTACGAGACATGAACCCCATCGCTATCTTCCGCCACGCTCCAACCGAAGGTCCCGGCTATCTCGCCGAATTCCTCGATTCGCGCCGCATCCCTTGGCAGCTGATAGCTATCGATGCGGGCGATGCCGTCCCGCATTCCGCGGAAGCGTTTTCGGGATTGGTATTCATGGGCGGGCCGATGAGCGTCAACGACGACTTGCCTTGGATCGCACAAGTCGAGGCGCTGATCCGCGATGCCGTGGCGCGCGACATCCCGGTGCTGGGACATTGCCTGGGCGGACAATTGATGTCCAAGGCGCTGGGCGGCAAGGTGTCGCGCAATCCGGTCAAGGAAATCGGCTGGGGAGAAGTCTCGGTGGCGAATGATGATGCCGCGCACGCATGGTTCGGCGAGACGAATCATTTCAATGCTTTCCATTGGCACGGCGAGACGTTCACCCTGCCGCAGGGTGCGACGCATCTGCTGTCCAGCGTGCACTGCGACTATCAGGCCTGGGCCATCGGCAAGCATCTCGCGCTGCAATGCCATGTCGAAATGACCTCCGGCATGATCGCATCCTGGTGCGAGGTTGGCGCGGACGAGGTGCTTGCCGCCAGCGCCAGTCCGGCGGTGCAACCGGTGGATGAGATACTGCGGCGAGCCGCGGACGAGTTGCCGCAGTTGCACGAAGCGGCGGCGCGAATTTACGCCAGATGGATAGCGGGACTGCAATGACCCCGTCCGGTGTTATCGTTCATCGCGGGTGATGGAAATGAAACAGGGCGGATAATCCGCCCTGTTTTTTATTTTGGTCTGGAGACCGTCACGCGACCTCATTGAGCAACTGACCCGTTACCTGCCCTTGGGTATTGACGACCGGCTTGGGCGGCTGACTCTGTTGAGTCTGCTCCGCCTGTTGCTCCCGTTGAGCCTGTTCAGTCTGGCGCTGGGCTGCGGCCTTTTCCGTTTGAGCGGCCTGATCGGCTGCCTTTTTTGCATCGGTTGCAACTCGGGTTTCGCTGGGCTGTACCGGCGGTTTTGCGTTGACAGCTGAACTTACTGAATCGATAGCCATGATCAACCTCCTATTGCTGAATTAAAAATCACGCGGTCACATTAATTACTGTGCCGATTGCCTCGCCTTGGGTGTTTACCGTGGGCGGGGTTTGCGCTTGAACCTCTGTCGCCGCTACCTGGGCTTGTACGGTCTGAGTCACTTTATTTACAATCTGAGGCCCGATCTGGCTGGAAGACTCTGTGGCGCGTACGCCGCGATCCGCCTCTATGGCAACGCTTTGAGCCTGATTTGCATCCACCCTTACCGTTCTGGCACTTTCTTGCGCGCGATCCGCCTGATTTTGAGCATCGTTCGCTTTAGCTTGCAGCGTACGTGCATTTTGTGCGGCGCGCTCGGCAAACTGCTTTGCTTGCTGCAATTGAAGCAATTGCCACGCCGCCTGCGTAACTGCTTGAGTTCCAGATGTCGAGGTAACGGCCATGATCTTCTGCTCCTGCCAACTACTTCTTTTTTCATAATATACGCCTTGAACCCATTGGAATACAAGAGTTTTTTGATTTTCGCCGTTTGTTCCGCCGCGGCGACGGCTTTTCGGCGTTGGCCTGGTCGATTGTGTCGGATAGGCCGAATTATCTATGCAATTCGGTCTATTGACTGAGGGTGGGCAGATGGTTACGGTGTGCTGCGGGGGAGGCAGTTCCGCTGGCTTGTTTTTCCCCGCAATTGTTGCTGTCGCCATTAACTCAAGGAGGTTTCCATGAAAAAATTGATTGCGCTGGTTGGTCTGGGGTTCGCTTTCGTCGTTTCGTCTCCGGTCTTTGCCGGGGATCAGCAGGAGAAGATGAAAGGTTGCAACAAGGAGGCGAAGGAGGGCGGAATGAAGGGTGATGAACGCAAGGCCTTCATGAAGAAATGCTTGTCCAAGGAGTATACGTTGAAGGCGAACGGTGCTGCAGCGGCCGCGACGCCGGCTATTCCTGCCGAGCCGGCGGCTTCTGCGTCTACGCAGCAGGACAGGATGAAGGCATGCAATGCCGATGCCAAAGGCAAGGGGTTGAAGGGTGAGGAACGCAAGACTTTCATGAGTTCATGTCTGAAGGGGTGAAATGCTTGAACTTTCCGAAAAGCGCGCCTTTGGGCGCGCTTTTTCATTGAAGGGCTAAAAATCGATGCGGTGTATAATCCGCGCTCTTTTGCGCCCGAGTCGCGCGA
This sequence comes from Gallionella sp., assembly GCA_023229845.1. GTDB lineage: Bacteria > Pseudomonadota > Gammaproteobacteria > Burkholderiales > Gallionellaceae > Gallionella. The sequence goes on along the minus strand of JALNYK010000007.1, from coordinate 34,440 downwards.
TATTCAAAAATCAATAACGCATGATCAAAAAATTTCTCAAGCGCGTATTCCGCAAATCGGCCAAGACCAAAACGGTAGGCAATGCGCAGGTAATACCGTTCGAACTGCATGGCGTGCCGCGCGAGGAGATCAGCTTCGGTGCGAAGAAGGTGACAGACGGGTTGCAGGCCGCGGGTTACCAAGCCTTTGTCGTGGGCGGTGCGGTGCGCGACCTGTTGCTGGATCGCATTCCCAAGGATTTCGACGTCGCCACCGATGCGACGCCGGAGGAGGTCAAGCGAGTGTTCCGCCGCTCGCGCATTATCGGGCGGCGCTTCCGGCTGGTGCATGTGATGTTCGGCGAGGAAGTGGTCGAAGTCTCGACCTTTCGCAGCATGATCGAGGCCGAGGATGCCGAGACCGACGAACATGGCCGTTTGCTGCGCGACAACCAGTTCGGCGATCAGGAGCAGGATGCGGCGCGCCGCGACTTTACCGCGAACGCGCTGTTCTACGATCCTTCCACTCAGGAAATATACGACTTTCACCGCGGCTACGAAGATACGCGCAATCATCTGCTGCGCATGATCGGCGATCCGGCGACACGCTATCGCGAAGATCCTGTGCGTATGCTGCGGGCGGTGCGTCTCTCTGCCAAGCTGGGTATCAAGCTGGATGCGGCGACCGCTGCGCCGATCGGCAAACTGAAGGGACTGCTGGATAACGTGCCGGAGGCGCGGTTGCTCGACGAGGTGCTGAAGATGCTGCTGTCCGGTCATTCGGTCGAATGCATACAGCAGTTGCGCAAGATGCATCTGCATCACGGTCTGTTGCCGTTGCTGGACGTGATTCTGGAACAGCCGGTGGGCGAGAAGTTCGTGATGCTGGCGTTGCGCAACACCGACGAGCGGCTAGGTCAGGAAAAGCCGGTTTCTCCCGCATTTCTGTTTGCAGCGTTGCTGTGGCACGAAGTGCTGGCGGCCTGGCAATTGCATCAGAAACAGGGCGAGCGTCCGATCCCGGCGATGCACGCGGCGATGGACGAGGTTCTGGCGAAACAGCGCGCACAGCTTGCGATCCCGCATCGCCACGATGCGGTGATGAAGGAAATCTGGTTATTGCAGATACGCTTCGACCAACGTTCCGGTCAGCGACCGTTCCGTCTGCTGGAACAGCCGCGCTTCCGCGCCGGCTTCGACTTCCTGCTGCTGCGTTGCGCCAGTGGCGAGGTGGACCAGGAGCTGGGGTTGTGGTGGGACGAGTTTCAGGAAGCCAGCGCCGAGCGTCGCGACGAGATGTTGCAGCCGGAAGGTGCGGGCGACAAGAAGCGCCGCCGTCGCAAGCCGCGCAAGAAAATTGCGGCAGCGAGCGAGGCCTGATGCTGCATACCGCCTTCATCGGGCTGGGCAGTAATCTGGAAGATCCAAACAGCCAATTGCAGCGCGCTTTTGCCGACCTCGATGCCTTGCCGGGTACGCGGCTGGTCGCGCGCTCGTCGCTCTATCGCAGCGCGCCGGTGGGCTATCTGGATCAACCGGACTTCGTCAATGCGGTGGCGCAGCTTGAGACCCGCCTGACGCCGCATGACTTGCTGCAATCCCTGCTGAATATCGAGCATAGCCATGGTCGCGAACGCACCTTTCGCAACGCGCCGCGTACGCTGGATCTCGATGTACTGCTTTACGACGATCTGCAGTTGCACGAGCACGGCCTGACCATCCCACATCCTCAGATGCACCTGCGCGCCTTCGTGTTGCAGCCGCTGCTGGAGCTTGCGCCGGATTGCGTGATACCGGGTGTTGGCAGCGCGGAGCAGGCATTGGGTGCTTGCAGCGATCAGATGTTGGAGCGGATGCCGGATGTCGCTGGCTAAGTATCGTTACGTGGTCGTCGAAGGGCCGATCGGTGTGGGCAAGACCAGCCTCGCGCGCCGGCTCGCGCAATACCTGGGGGCCTCGACGCTGCTGGAGAAGCCGGACGAGAATCCTTTCCTCGCAAAGTTCTACCAGGACCCGGTGCGCCATGCGCTGGCGACGCAGCTGTTCTTCCTGTTCCAGCGCGGCGACGAGGTGCGCGAGCTGGCTCAGATGGACTTATTCCAGACCGGAACCGTGTCGGATTACCTGCTAGACAAGGACATGTTGTTCGCGCGGCTGAACCTGAACGAGGAGGAGTTCGCGCTGTATCAGCAGATATACCGCACCTTGCAATTGCAGGCTCCTGCGCCGGATCTGGTGATCTATCTGCAGGCCGAGCCGCAGACGCTGATCGATCGCGTGCGCCGCCGCGCCAATAGCTACGAACAGACGATCTCCGAGTCCTACTTGCAGCGTCTGACGCAAAGCTACAGCGATTTCTTCTATCATTACGACGCGGCCCCGGTGCTGATGGTGAACAGCGAGCATTTGAATTTTGTCGATAGCGACGAAGACTTCGATACGCTGTTGCGGCGCATCGGAGAGATGCGCGGTCCGCGCGAATTTTTTAGCCGGGGCCAGAATTGAAGATTGTTTTTCACGATTGCTCTTTCTCCCGCTTGCGAAGGGGGAGAGCGGAGCGAGGGGGATTTGGATGGGGGCTCTGATGCGAACCACGTTGACTGCACTGCAAGCGATGCGCGGCAAGGGCGAGAAGATCGCCGTGCTGACCTGTTACGACTCCAGCTTTGCCGCGTTGCTCGAAGCGCAGGGGGTGGATGTGCTGCTGGTCGGCGATTCGCTCGGCATGGTGCTGCAGGGACATGAAACCACGCTGCCGGTCACGCAGCGCGACATGATCTATCACACCGAATGCGTGGCTCGCGGTGCGAAGCAGGCGTTCATCGTCAGCGACATGCCGTTTGGCACGTCGCAGGTCAGCCCACAGGAAACCTTTGCTCATGCCGCGCAACTGATGGCGGCGGGCGCGCAGATGGTCAAACTGGAAGGCGGTGCGGCGATGGTCGAGACGGTGCGCTTTCTGACCGAACGTGGCATCCCGGTATGCGCTCATATCGGACTGACCCCGCAATCGGTGCACCAGTTGGGCGGCTATCGCGTGCAGGGCCGCGAGTCCGCCGCCGCGCAGCAGTTGCTGCAGGACGCGGCGGCGCTCGAACGGGCCGGTGCGGGCATGGTGGTGCTGGAGGCGGTGCCCGCCGTACTGGCGGCCGAGGTCACCGCGCAGCTTTCGATTCCGACGATAGGCATAGGCGCGGGCGCGGCCTGCTCCGGGCAGGTGCTGGTGCTGCACGACATGCTGGATATTTTTCCCGGCAAGAAGGCGCGCTTCGTGAAGAACTATATGTTGGGCGCGACCTCGATTGCCGATGCGGTTTCCCGTTATGTCGCCGAAGTGAAGGCGGGAACGTTCCCGGCGCAGGAGCACAGTTTCTGATGCAGCTCGTATCCACCATCGCCGAACTCCGCACCCGTCTGACGGGCGAGAAGTCCGTCGCCTTCGTGCCGACGATGGGCAACCTGCACGAGGGCCATCTCGATCTGGTGCGCATCGCGCGCGAACAGGGGAGCTGCGTCGTTGTGAGCATCTTCGTCAATCCGCTGCAATTCGGGCCGAACGAGGATTTCGACAAGTATCCGCGTACGCTGGAGGTGGATTGCGCGAAATTGGAGGGGCTGGTCGATGTGGTGTTCGCGCCTGCGGTCGACGACATGTATCCCGTGCAGCAGACGGTGTTCGTCGAGCCGCCGCCGATTGCGAACGAGCTATGCGGTGCGGCCCGCCCCGGCCATTTTCGCGGCATGGCGACCGTGGTGCTGAAGCTGCTGAACATCGTGCAGCCGCAGGTCGCGGTGTTCGGCAAGAAGGACTATCAGCAACTGCACATCATCCGTCGCATGGTCGCAGAGCTGAACCTGCCGGTGCGCATCGTCGGCGGGGAAACGGTGCGCGCGCCGGACGGCCTTGCGCTGAGTTCGCGCAACCAGTATCTGAGCGAATCCGAGCGCGCCGAGGCGGTGTTTCTGTCGCGGACGCTGCAAGGGATGCGCGACGCCATTCTGCGGGGCGAGCGGGATATTGAACGTTTTCAGCGAGATGCGGTCACAGTCCTTGCGGCGAGAGGGTGGGCAGTGGACTATGTTGCGGTGCGCAACCAGTCGGATTTGCTGCCGGCCAGCCTTGCGCAGCGCGATTGGGTGATACTGGCTGCGGCCAAACTGGGTAATACCCGGTTATTGGACAACGTCGAGGTCGCTTTAGCCGGATGATGCCGGGGGTAGCGCGAGTGCGATATAATCCGCGCTCGTCGAAATTGGAGAGATTTAATGCAAAGAATCATGCTTAAGGCCAAGTTGCACCGGGTGCGCGTCACGCAATCCGAGTTGCATTACGAGGGCTCCTGCGCGATCGACGACGATTTGCTGGATGCTGCGGATATCAAGGAATACCAGCAGATCGACATCTATAACGTCACCAACGGCGAACGTTTTACGACCTATGCGATCCGCGCACAACGCGGCTCCGGCACCATTTCGGTGAACGGCGCGGCGGCGCACAAAGCCAATCCGGGCGACATCCTGATCATCGCGACTTATGCGATGTATTCCGAACTGGAACTGCAGAAGTTCCACCCCCAGCTCGTCTATGTCGACGAGTACAACCGTATCGTTGCGCAACGCGACCGGATACCGGTGCAGGCTGCCTAGGGCGGCATGAAGGGGTATCCCATCAGGTATTTCCGCCGGCCTCTCATCGAGGCCGTTTTCTCGTGCAGGGTGCCCGCATGACCGAGCACAAAAAATTCCCCGCTTGGTCCCTCCTGCAGCAGACTGATGTGTCGTTGCGTGAGCCGGACAGTCTGATCGCACGAGGCCTTTCGGCCTTGCAGGAGCGCAAGCGTAGCGACCTGGTGCTGCATAGTCAGGACGGACGCTACCGGCAGGCGCGCAGCCTGTTCGATCGGCAGGTGTGCAACATTCGCAAGAAGGGATGGACCGAGGAAGAGCGGGAGGCGCTGTACTCCGCATTCAAGTCACTCGGCAGGATGGCCGCCGAGAAGTACGGCAAGGCCTATTTCCCGTTGGCCTGGTTCTACAACTCGGGGTGGCGCATCGTTCCCGGTGGGGCGGATGCGCCGGACGATACCGACAGTTTCTCTCTCCTGAATGATCTCGGGCAGACCGAGCATTACGAGCAACTCGCGTTCGAGTGGTGCGTTCGCAACCGACATGTCGAGGACCCTGAGCTGTGGTTCGATCTGGCGGCTTGTTATCTGCGCGGCATCGCGGTCGAACCGGATGTCGAGCAATCCATGCACTGGCTAAAGAAATCCGCCGAATATGGTCATGAGTTGGCTCAAAACCAGCTGGGCCGGATGTACGAGACCGGGCGCGGCAGCGAGCGGGACGATGCTCAAGCGGCGTATTGGTATGGCCGGGCGGCCGAGCAGGGCAATGCCTGGGCGCTGGCCGAACTGGGGGCGATGCACATGAAGGGCCGGGGTGTCGAGCAGGATTACGAACAGGCCGTGAACCGCTTTCGCAAGGCTGCCGAACGGGGCAACGTTGCCGCGCAGTGTTTTCTCGCATGGCTGCATCGGGATGGTCGCGGCGTAGCGCAGAGCTATGAGAAATCCGCGTTCTGGTTCCGCAAGGCCGCCGAGCAGGGCGACGAACTGGCGCAGTATTTTCTTGGGGGGCTGTGCGAGGAGTACCCGGAACTCGGGCTGGGAGAAGAGCAGGCGGTGTTCTGGTATCGCAAGGCGGCCGAGCAGGGGCACGCCGGCAGTCAGAAGCAACTGGGGAAAATGTATCGCGATGGTCGCGGCGTGGCTCGGGACGATGCGCAGGCGGTGTACTGGTTCAGGAAGTCGGCGCTGCAGGGCAACGACTGGGGGCAATATTATCTGGGCATGATGTATCGCGAGGGGCGAGGCGTCGGACGCGACGATGCCTTGGCGCTCTACTGGCTGCACAAGGCCGCAGAGCAGGGCTTGGAGCTGGCGCGGGAGCAGGTGGAGTTGCGTATGCAGGATCGAGCGGAAGAGCAGGCTGCGCCGGATGTGCTGCAGGCCGAGTTGTTTGCGTCTCCTCCGGTCAGGATCAGGCGCTTCCCTCCGTTTCTGCGCATGCGCGCAAAGTCGAGAAAGCAGGCCGTGGGCGAGGCGAGGCAACGGCGAGTCAGCGCCGGCAGACGTGGCGCACAACTCAGGCGCAGCACGCGGGAAAAGGCAGAGTCCGTTCGTGCGGGCAGAAGAGGAAATCGATGAGGGCGCGCGATGCTACCTGAAGAGCGCGAGCTTGCTCGTCTTGAGCGCGAGCAAGTCGAACTGGAAGAGCAGGTGATCCAGGCCGAACTGGCACTGGAAACCTGCAAGACCGAGACGGCGCAATTCCAGCATCGCTACTATCTGACGGTGGGGTGCTTGTATGCCCAGCTCGACGATCTGGATGCGCAGATCGCCATGTTGCAGGCGCAACAAAATACGGGCGATTCGACGGTGCAGGAATATGCGCGGTCCGCCGAGCAGCGTGCCAAGAGATCGGCGGCGGAAGCTGGATTGATCGAATCGCAGCCCGTACCGCCGCAGGCGTTGACCGCGGATATCAAACAGGCTTACCGGCGTGCCGCCAGGCTGATGCACCCGGATCGCGCCACCTCCGATGCCGAACGGCAGCGCCGCACCGAGCTGATGGTGCAGGTGAATCGCGCTTACGAGAGCGGCGATCAGCGCACCATCGAGAGGTTGATTGAGGAGTACGGTCACGATCCGGAGGCGATTGCCGGCGATGACATCGGTTCGCGCATCGTCAAGGTGATCCGTCGCGTTGCACAATTGCGCCGTCGTTTGGACGAGGCTCGACATGAATTGGAAACGTTGCAGCAGAGTGAGCTGTTCCAGCTCCGGCAGGGCATCGAGGATGGGGAGGCGTCGGGTGATGATCCATTAACCGACCTGGCGCAACAGTTGGTTCGTGAGTTGGCGGAGCGCAGGGCGCGTCTGGAAGTGCTGAATCATCTATGAATGTTTCTGCTGCGCATGTCATACGGTTCGTCGGCATGCGTCGTGCGGCGAATTTTCACTCCGGGTTTCATTGACCTCGCGGACGTTCGCGGGTAGGATTGCGCGCTTTAATGCCTAGCGGATTGACTACGATGCGTCGAAAACTGGTCGTTGGAAACTGGAAAATGTACGGCAGCCTGGCGAGCAACAAGGCGTTGCTGGAAGGAGTGCTGGCGGGAGTCAAGGATATGGACAAGGCCGATTACGGTGTTTGCGTTCCCTATCCTTATTTGGCTCAAGCGCAAGCCATGCTGCAGGGCAGCAACGTTGCATGGGGGGCGCAGAACCTGAGCCAGCACGAGCAGGGTGCGTTCACCGGGGCCGTTGCGCCGGGCATGCTGACCGATTTTGGTTGCCGTTATGTGATCATCGGGCACTCCGAGCGACGCGCCTTGTTTCATGAAAGCAACGATATTGCGGCAGCTAAGTTCGACACCGCGATCAAGTTTGGTTTGACCCCGATTTTCTGTGTCGGGGAGACGCTGGCGGAACGCGAAAGCGGCGTGACAGAGCAAGTGATCGCACGGCAACTGGAAGTGATTTTGAATCACGTCGGTGTTGCAGCTGTCGCGAAGGCGGTGATTGCGTATGAGCCTGTATGGGCGATCGGGACTGGGAAAACGGCGACCCCCGAGCAGGCGCAAGCGGTTCATGTTTTTATTCGTCAACGGGTTGCGCAATTGGACGGACAGACGGCGCAAGGCTTGTGTATACTTTACGGTGGCAGCGTCAAAGCAAACAATGCGGATCAATTGTTCGCGATGCCCGATATCGATGGTGGTTTGATCGGCGGTGCGTCCCTGGTGGCGGATGATTTTGTGGCGATTTGTCGTGCTGCACATGCGGCGGCGAAGTAGTTACAGATAACAGTATTTGGAGTGAAGTGTGGAAACATTGGTTTGGGTAGTGCATGTGGTGACGGCGGTAGTGCTGGTCGGTCTGGTGTTGATCCAGCACGGCAAGGGCGCCGACATGGGGGCGGCATTCGGTACGGGTTCGGCGGGTAGTCTGTTCGGTTCCAGCGGTTCCGCGAATTTTCTGAGTCGTAGTACTGCGGTCGCTGCGACGGTGTTCTTCATCACCAGTTTATCTCTGACTTATATTTATTCCCATCCTGCGCAGCAGCAGGGGGTGATGGATCGTGTAGACCCGGCTGCGGTTCAGTTGGCTCCGGCGGCGCCTGCGGCCAATCCGGCCGACGGTTCGAAGTCTGGAGAAATTCCGAAATAATTTTGCAGTGGCATGGCGGTTGTGGTGGAATTGGTAGACACGCAAGCTTGAGGTGCTTGTGCCCGAAAGGGCGTGGGAGTTCGAGTCTCCCCATCCGCACCAAATAATAAGCAGGCACGTAAACGTGTCGGCAATATAAAACGATTAAAAATATGTTCCGGGCAATCCGAGAACGCGACTAGCAGAGAGGGGGAAGCTCAATGTTGGAAAATTATTTTCCGGTGCTGTTGTTCGTCTGCATCGGTATCGTGATGGGTGTCGTGCCTATCCTGTTAGGGCGATTTGTTGCGCCCCATCGTCCCGATAGTGCAAAAAATTCTCCTTACGAATGCGGGTTCGAGGCGTTCGAAGATGCGCGCATGAAGTTCGATGTGCGCTTCTATCTGGTGGCTATCCTGTTTATTCTGTTCGATCTCGAAATCGCCTTTCTTTTCCCTTGGGCTATCGTACTCAAGGAGCTCGGCACTTTCGGTTTCTTCTCTATGATGATCTTTTTGGCCATCCTGGTGGTTGGCTTTGTCTATGAATGGATGAAGGGGGCTTTGGAATGGGAATAGAAGGCGTTCTGGAGAAGGGCGTCGTCACGACGTCGCTTGATACCGTCATCAATTATGCACGCACCGGTTCTTTGTGGCCGATGACTTTCGGTCTGGCATGCTGCGCCGTGGAGATGATGCATGCGGCGTTGTCCCGCTATGACCTGGATCGTTTTGGAGCTGGCGCTTTTCGTCCCAGCCCACGTCAATCAGATGTGATGATCGTCGCGGGGACGCTGTGCAACAAGATGGCGCCGGCCTTGCGCAAGGTATACGACCAGATGGCCGAGCCGCGTTGGGTGATCTCTATGGGCTCCTGTGCCAACGGCGGCGGCTACTATCACTATTCCTATTCCGTAGTGCGCGGTTGCGACCGCATCGTTCCGGTCGACGTCTACGTGCCGGGATGTCCCCCGACGGCTGAAGCGCTGCTCTATGGCGTCATTCAGCTGCAGAACAAGATCAAACGAACCAATACGATTGCACGATAGGCTGCCATGACTACTGATTTGAAAGTGCTCGCCTCGAAGTTGAGCGAGGTGTTTTCTGGCAAGGTGGTGGCACTGGAAGAGCGCCTTGATGAATTGACTTTGGTGGTGAAAGCGACCGATTTGGTCGAGGTATTCACCCGGCTGCGCGACGATGCCGGCCTGCGTTTCGAGCAGCTGGTCGATCTATGCGGAGTGGACTACTCGGCCTACGGAAGCGATATCTCCGAAGAAGGTAAGTACCTGCAGGACGAGGAGGTTGCAGTTGCTTATCCGAGGCGTTTTGCGGTGGTGTACCACTTGCTTTCCGTCGCACATAATGCGCGACTTCGCGTGCGCATCTTCGCTGAAGACGACGGTTTTCCGGTGCTGGATTCGGTGACGGAAATCTGGTCTTGCGCCAACTGGTACGAGCGCGAAGCGTTCGACCTGTACGGCATCGTATTCATTGGACACCCGGATTTGCGTCGCCTCCTGACCGACTACGGTTTTGTCGGCAATCCGTTCCGCAAGGATTTTCCCTTGTCCGGTCATGTCGAAATGCGCTACGACCCGGTGCAGCAGCGCGTGGTCTACCAGCCGGTGACGGTCGAGCCGCGCGAGGTGACGCCGCGTATCGTGCGCGAAGAAACCTTCGGTTCTAACTGAGGAAGCACCAAATGGCTGAGATAAAAAACTACACCATGAATTTTGGTCCGCAGCACCCGGCCGCGCACGGTGTGCTGCGTCTGGTGCTGGAGCTGGATGGCGAGGTGGTCGAGCGCGCCGATCCGCATATCGGCCTGCTGCATCGCGCGACCGAAAAGCTGGCCGAGCACAAGACCTTCCTGCAGACGTTGCCCTATATGGACCGTCTCGACTATGTGTCGATGATGTGCAACGAGCATGCCTACGTGATGGCGGTCGAGAAGCTGGCGGGCATCGAGGTGCCGATCCGCGCGCAGTACATCCGCGTGATGTACGACGAGATCACCCGCGTGCTGAACCACTTGCTGTGGCTGGGCGCGGTAGGTATCGACCTCGGCGCGATGACGATGTTCTTCTACACCTTCCGCGATCGCGAGGATCTGGTGGATTGCTACGAGGCGGTGTCCGGCGCGCGCATGCACGCCGCCTATTACCGCCCGGGCGGCGTCTATCGCGACCTGCCGGATTCCATGCCGCAGTATCAGGCGTCGAAAATACACAATGCCGCGGCGGTCAAGCAGATGAATGAGAGCCGTCAGGGAGGGCTGCTGGACTTCCTTGAAGATTTTACCAATCGTTTTCCGAAGCACATCGACGAGTTCGAGACACTGCTGACCGACAATCGCATCTGGAAACAGCGCACTGTCGGCATCGGTGTGGTGTCGCCGGAGCGCGCAATGGCGCTGGGCTTCACCGGCCCGATGCTGCGCGGTTCCGGCATCGAATGGGATCTGCGCAAGAAGCAGCCGTACGAGGTTTACGACCGTATCGATTTCGATATTCCTGTCGGCGTCGAGGGCGATTGTTACGATCGATATCTGGTTCGTATCGAGGAGATGCGTCAGTCCAACCGCATCATCAAGCAATGCATAGCCTGGCTGCGCGCCAATCCCGGTCCGGTGATGGCGACCAGCAACAAGTTCGTGCCGCCGAAGCGCGAGGCGATGAAGCAGAACATGGAAGAGTTGATCCATCACTTCAAGCTGTTTACCGAGGGCATGCATGTTCCTGCCGGCGAAGTGTATTCCGCGGTCGAGCATCCCAAGGGCGAGTTCGGTATCTATCTGGTGTCGGACGGCGCGAACAAACCCTATCGCATGAAGATCCGTGCGCCCGGCTTTGCGCATCTGTCCAGTCTGGACGAGATGTCGCGCGGGCACATGATCGCCGACGTGGTTGCGCTGATCGGCACGCAGGACATCGTTTTTGGAGAGGTAGACCGCTGATGTTATCCGAACAAATACAAGCGCAGGTCGACCGCGAGCTGAAGAAGTATCCGGCTGACCAGAAACAGTCCGCGGTGATGGCCGCATTGCGTTTCGTGCAAGACGAAAAAGGCTGGATATCCAACGACGACATGGCCGATGTCGCGGATTATCTCGGCATGCCCAGGATGGCGGTGTGCGAGGTCGCGACGTTCTACCACATGTACAACCTCAAGCCGATGGGCAAGCACATGATCACCGTGTGCACCAACCTGTCCTGCACGCTGTGCGGCGCGCTGGACACCGTGGCCTACATCGAATCCAAGCTCGGCATCAAGATGGGCGAAGTCACCGCTGACGGCAAATACGGCCTGCGCGAGGGCGAGTGCATGGGGGCCTGCAAGGATGCGCCGGTGCTGACGCTGAACAACAAGAAGATCTGCGCCCGTATGAGCAAGGAAAAAATCGATAAAGTTTTTGCGGAGCTCGACAAATCATGAGAGGCCCGGTGATTCTAACCACGATGGAGTTCGACCAGCCATGGACGCTGGAGAACTATCTCAAGGTCGGCGGCTATCAGGCCTTGCGCAAGGTACTGACCGAGAAGATGTCGCCGGATGCGATCATCTCCGAGGTCAAACTGTCGGCGCTGCGCGGACGCGGCGGCGCGGGCTTCCCGACCGGGCTGAAGTGGAGCTTCATGCCGAAGAATTACGACGGCGACAAGTACATCGTCTGCAATACCGACGAGGGCGAGCCGGGCACCTGCAAGGACTGGGACATCTTGCTGTACAACCCGCATCTGCTGATCGAAGGTATGGCGATCGCCGCCTACACGATGGGCGTGAAGACGGGCTACAACTATGTGCACGGCGAGATTTTCGAGGCCTATGAGCGCATGGAAGAGGCCTGCGAAATCGCCCGCGCGGCCGGCTTCCTCGGCGACGACATCCTGGGTTCCGGCTTCAGTTTCGATCTGCATAATCACTTGGGCTACGGCGCCTATGTCTGCGGCGAAGAGACCGCTTTGCTGGAATCGATCGAAGGCAAGAAAGGGCAGCCGCGCTACAAGCCGCCGTTCCCGGCCAGTTTCGGTCTGTATGGCAAGCCGACCACGATCAACAACACCGAGACCTTCGCCAGTATTCCGTACATCATCAATAACGGCGGCCAGAAGTTTCTCGACCTGGGCAAGCCGAACAACGGCGGCACCAAGCTGTTCTCGGTGTCCGGTCACGTGAACAATCCGGGCAACTTCGAAGTGCCGATGGGCACGCCCTTCAGCGAGTTGCTGAAGATGGCGGGCGGCGTGCGCAACGGGCACACGCTCAAGGCGGTGATCCCCGGAGGTTCGTCAATGCCGGTGATCCCCGGCGCGGTCATGATGGACCTGACGATGGACTACGACTCGATCCAGAAAGCCGGTTCCGGCCTGGGCAGCGGCGCGGTGATCGTGATGGACGAAACTACCTGCATGGTCCGTGCGCTGGAGCGCCTGTCGTACTTCTACCACGAAGAGTCCTGCGGACAATGTACGCCCTGCCGCGAAGGCACCGGCTGGTTGTATCGCATCGTGCATCGCATCGAGCACGGCGAAGGACGCAAGGAAGATCTGGATCTGTTGCTGAGCATCGGCGAGAACATCGCGGGCCGCACGATCTGTGCGTTGGGCGAAGCGGCGGTCTGGCCGGTGCAGGGAATGTTGAAAAATTTCCGCGACGAATTCGAATACCACATCGAACACAAGCGTTGCTTGGTGTAAAGCTGACGGGTGAGCAATGATCAATATCGAAATTGATGGCAAGTTAGTCGAGACCGAGCGCGGTTCCACGGTGATGGACGCGGCGCGCAAGGCCGGTGTCCATATCCCGCATTTCTGCTACCACAAGAAACTGTCCATCGCGGCGAACTGCCGCATGTGTCTGGTCGAGGTCGAGAAAGCGCCCAAGCCGCTGCCGGCCTGCGCGACGCCTGCTGCCGAGGGCATGAAGGTGAAGACCCATTCCGAGATGGCGGTCAAGGCGCAGAAGGGCGTGATGGAGTTCCTGCTGATCAACCACCCGCTGGATTGCCCGATCTGCGATCAGGGCGGCGAATGCATGCTGCAGGACGTGGCGATGGGCTACGGCGGCGCTGCATCCCGCTATACCGAAGAAAAGCGCGAAGTGCGTCCCAAGGACATCGGCGCGTTGATCTCCACTCAGGAAATGACCCGCTGCATCCAGTGCACGCGCTGCGTGCGTTTCGGGCAGGAAGTCGCCGACCTGATGGAACTGGGTATGGCGTTCCGCACCGAACACGCCGAGATCATGAGCTTCGTGAACAGCACGGTGGATTCCGAACTGTCCGGCAACATGATCGACCTGTGCCCGGTCGGCGCGCTGACCAGCAAGCCGTTCCGCTACACCGCGCGCAACTGGGAGTTGTCGCGCCGTCGCTCGGTCAGCCCGCACGACGGGCTAGGTTCCAACCTCGCGGTGCACATCAAGAACAACAAAGTGCTGCGCGTCACGCCGGTCGAGAACGAAGACATCAACGAGTGCTGGATCTCCGACAAGGATAGATTCAGCTACGAAGGGCTGAATTCCGCCGAGCGTTTGACCAAGCCGATGCTCAAGCAGGACGGCAAGTGGCAGGAAGTCGAATGGCAAGCCGCGCTGGAATATGTCGCGAACGGATTGCGTCAGGTCGCCAAGGGCGCCGGCGCGGATCAGGTCGCCGCACTGGCGACGCCGCACAGCACGATGGAAGAACTCTATCTGTTGCAGAAACTGATGCGCGGCATTGGCAGCGACAACGTCGACTTCCGTCTGCGCCAGTCCGACTTCAGCGCCGACGGCAAGCTGGCCGGCGCACCTTGGTTGGGCATGTCGGTCGCCGAACTGAACAGCCGCGACCGTTTCCTGATCGTCGGCAGCTTCCTGCGCAAGGATCATCCGCTGCTCGCGCAACGTATCCGCCAGGCGGTCAAGAAGGGCGCACAGGCCAACATCGTTCATTCGAGTGATGACAATCTGCTGATGAAGGTCGCCAACAAGGCCATCGTCGCTCCAAGCGACATGGTCGGCCTGTTGGCGCAGATATTGAAGGCGCTGGCCGCCGAGATGCAGGCCAGCGCGCAAGGCGTCGAAAATATCGTCGTCGGCAGCGAAGCTGCCGCGATAGCGAAGAGCTTGGCTTCCGGTGAACGCGCCGCGGTGCTGCTCGGCAACTTCGCGCAACAACATCCGCAGGCGGCACAGATCGCCGTGCTGGCAGAGAAGATCGCCGCACTGTGCGGTGTGAAATTCGGTTATCTCGGCGAGGCGGCAAACAGTGTCGGCGGTTATCTGGCCGGTGCGGTGCCGGGTGCGAAGGGCATGAACGCCACGCAGATGCTGGCTAGCCCTCGCAAGGCCTACGTACTGCTGAACGTCGAGCCGGAACTGGATTGCGCCGACCCGCAGCAGGCGATGGCCGCGATGCAGGCCGCCGACCTGGTGGTGGCGATGTCTGCATTCAAGCACCACGCGGCCGACTACGCCGATGTGCTGTTGCCGATCGCGCCGTTCACCGAGACCTCCGGCACTTTCGTGAACACCGAAGGCCGCGCGCAGAGCTTCAAGGGCGCCGTCAAGCCGCTGGGCGAAGCGCGCCCGGCGTGGAAGGTGTTGCGCGTGCTGGGCAACCTGCTCGACGTAGCCGGTTTCGATTACGACACCAGCGAAGCGGTGCGCGACGAGGCGGTCGATACCGCGAACATCTTGAGCAGTCTGGACAATCATCTGGACGTCGCATTGCAGGGCGTGGCCGGTGCCGGGGCGCAAGGCCTGCAGCGCGTGGCCGATGTGCCCATCTATGCGGCCGATGCGCTGGTGCGTCGCGCCACGGCATTGCAGCAGACCCGCGATGCGGCGACGCCTTGCGTGGCGATGCGCGGCGACGAACTGCAGAAGCTGGGCGTGAAATCCGGCGACATGGTGAAAGTGTCGCAGGGCAACGCAAGCGTGCGCCTGACGGCTTGCGCGGATGACGGCTTGCCTGCCGGCGTCGCTCGCGTCGCGGCGGGACATGCGGCGACGGCGGAACTCGGTGCGATGTTTGGAACGATTACAGTGGAGCGGGCATGATGGAATTGCTGCAAATCCTGCAACAGACCGGGCAAGACCTGCTCGGCCCGGCTTGGCTGCCGGTCTGGACGATCATCAAGATCATGGTGATCGTGTTGCCTATCATGGGTGGCGTGGCCTATCTGACGCTGATCGAGCGCAAGGTGTTGGGCTGGATGCAGGTGCGTCCGGGCCCTAACCGCGTGGGCTACTGGGGCTTGCTGCAGCCTCTGGCCGACGGCATCAAGCTGCTGATGAAGGAAGTCATCATCCCGACCAAGTCGAACAAGTTCCTGTTCCTCGCGGCGCCGGTGATGGCGCTGGCGCCTGCGCTGGCGGCCTGGGCGGTGATCCCGTTCGACGACGGCATGGCGCTGGCGAACGTGAATGCCGGTTTGCTCTATTTGCTGGCGATGACCTCGCTGGGCGTATACGGCATCATCATCGCAGGCTGGGCCTCGAATTCGAAATACGCGTTCCTCGGCGCATTGCGTTCCGCGGCGCAGATCGTCTCCTACGAACTGGCGATGGGCTTTGCGCTGGTGTGCGTGCTGCTGGCGGCGCAGAGCATGAATATGGGCGACATCGTGCGCGGGCAGCAGAGCGAATACGGTCTGCTCGGCTGGTATTTCATCCCGCTGTTCCCGATGTTCGTCGTGTATTTCCTCGCCGGCGTGGCCGAGACCAACCGCGCGCCGTTCGACCTGGCCGAAGATGAATCCGCGATCGTCGCCGGTTTTCACACCGAATATTCAGGCATGGGCTTCGCGCTGTTCTTCCTGGCCGAATACGCCAACATGATCCTGATCGCGGCGCTGACCTCGGTGATGTTCCTCGGCGGCTGGCTCAATCCTTTCCACGGCTGGCCCATGATCGGCGGATTGACCGACGCGATCCCCGGCCTGTTCTGGATGCTGGGCAAGATGTCCTTCTTCCTGTTCCTGTTCCTGTGGTTCCGCGCGACTTTCCCGCGCTATCGCTACGACCAGTTGATGCGCCTGGGCTGGAAGGTATTCATCCCGCTGACGCTGGTATGGGTCGTGGTGGTTGCCGCGTGGATGCAGACCCCGTTCTGGGTCTGGTAAGGGGCGGAGGAGATTACTATGCAAATGATCAAGAACTTCTTCAAGACCTTCATGCTGCTCGAACTGCTGAAGGGCATGTCGGTGACGGGGCGCTACATGTTCACCCGCCATATCACCGTCGAATATCCGGAAGAGAGGACGCCGCAGAGCTTCCGTTTTCGCGGCTTGCATGCGCAACGCCGTTACGCCAACGGCGAGGAGCGCTGCATCGGCTGCAAGCTGTGCGAAGCGGTCTGTCCTGCGCTGGCGATCAAGATCGAGATCGCCGAGCGCGAGGACGGCACGCGCCGCACCACGCAGTACGACATCGACCTGACCAAGTGCATCTTCTGCGGTTTCTGCGAGGAATCCTGTCCGGTGGACGCGATCGTCGAGACCCGCGTGTTCGAGTACCACGGCGAGAATCGCGGCGACCTCTATTACACGAAGAGCATGCTGCTGGCGCACGGCGACAAGCACGAAGAGCAGATCGCCAAGGACAGAGCGGCGGATGCCAAGTACCGATAAAGAGGATTAGCAGATGAATTTCGAAACCATCGTGTTCTATATATTCGCCGCATTGACCGTGTTCGCGGCATTGCGCGTGATCACCGCGCGTAACCCGATGCACGCGGTGCTGTTCCTGGTGCTGGCCTTCATCAGCTCCTCCGGCATCTGGCTACTGCTGGAAGCCGAGTTCCTCGCGATCACGCTGGTGCTGGTGTACGTCGGCGCGGTGATGGTGCTGTTCCTGTTCGTCGTGATGATGCTGGATATAAATCTGGTGCGTCTGCGCGAAGGATTCTGGCGCTGGTTGCCGTTCGGTGCGACGCTGGCCGGCCTGATGGTGTTCCAGATGGTGTGGGTGCTGGGCGGCATCGATTCCATCGGCGGTATCGAGCCGGTCAAACATGCCGCCGATTACAGCAACACCAAGGAGCTGGGCCGGTTGATCTATACCGACTATGTGTATGCGTTCGAACTGGCCGCGGTGCTGCTGTTGATCGCGATGGTGGCGGCGATCGCGCTGACGCTGCGTCGCCGCAAGGATTCCAGGTCGCAGAATGTGGCCGACCAGGTCGCGGTCAAGCGCAACGATAGAGTGCGCATCGTCAAGATGCAGGCCGAGCAGCGTGTGACCGGGCAGCTGTCCGAAAACAAAGAATAAGTTAATCAAGGGAGCGAGAAGAGCGACATGTTGACCCTTTCCCATTATCTGGTGCTTAGCGCCCTGCTGTTTGCAATCAGCGTGGTCGGCATCTTCCTGAACCGCAAGAACCTGATCGTGCTGCTGATGGCGATCGAGATGATGCTGCTGGCGGTGAACACCAACTTCGTGGCGTTCTCGCATTATCTGAACGACACTGCCGGCCAGGTCTTCGTGTTCTTCATCCTGACCGTCGCCGCCGCCGAGGCCGCGATCGGCTTGGCGATCCTAGTGGTGCTGTTCCGCAACCTGAACACCATCAACGTCGACGACCTCGACAGCCTGAAGGGGTAATGGGCATGAGCATGCTGAATCTATACTTGTTGGTCCCCTTGGCGCCGCTGGTCGGCGCGATTGCAGCCGGACTGTTCGGCAAGTGGCTGGGCCGCACCTGGTCGCACCGCATCACCATCGCGATGGTCGCGGTGGCATTCGGCGCGTCGTTGATGATTTTCAACGACGTGCAGGCGGGCAACACCTTCAACGGCCCGGTCTACACCTGGCTGACCTCCGGCGACACCAGCTTCCAGGTCGGTTTCCTGATCGACAAGCTGACCGTGATGATGATGCTGGTGGTGACCTTCGTGTCGCTGATGGTGCACATCTACACCATAGGCTACATGCAGGAAGATCCGGGCTACCAGCGCTTCTTCAGCTACATCTCGCTGTTCACCTTCTCGATGCTGATGCTGGTGATGGCCAACAACTTCATGCAGCTGTTCTTCGGCTGGGAAGCGGTGGGTCTGGTGTCGTACCTGCTGATCGGCTTCTGGTACACCCGCCCGACCGCGATCTACGCTAACCTGAAGGCCTTCCTGGTGAACCGCGTCGGCGACTTCGGCTTTCTGCTCGGCATCGGCCTGGTGCTGATGGTGTTCGGTACGCTGGATTACGCCGCGGTGTTCGCCAATGCGTCAGCCCATGTCGACGACATCGCGCCTATCCCGGGCATGACGGTCAGCCTGCTGAGCGCGATCTGCATCCTGCTGTTCATCGGCGCGATGGGCAAATCGGCGCAGTTCCCGCTGCATGTGTGGCTGCCCGATTCGATGGAAGGCCCGACCCCGATCTCCGCGCTGATCCACGCCGCGACCATGGTGACTGCCGGTATTTTCATGGTGGCGCGCATGTCGCCGCTGTATGAGCTGTCCGAGACCGCGCTGTCCTTCGTGATGGTCATCGGCGCGATCACCGCGCTGTTCATGGGCTTCCTCGGCATCATCCAGAACGACATCAAGCGCGTCGTGGCTTATTCCACGCTGTCGCAGCTGGGCTACATGACCGTGGCACTGGGCGCGTCGGCCTACTCGGTCGCGGTGTTCCACCTGATGACCCATGCGTTCTTCAAGGCGCTGCTGTTCCTCGCCGCGGGTTCCGTGATCATCGCGATGCACCACGACCAGGACATACGCAACATGGGCGGCCTGAAGAAATACATGCCGATCACCTGGATCACCTCGCTGATCGGTTCGCTGGCGCTGATCGGCACGCCGTTCTTCTCGGGCTTCTATTCCAAGGACAGCATCATCGAGGCGGTCGCGCTGTCGCACCTGCCCGGTTCCGGCTTCGCCTACTTCGCGGTCGTCGCGGGCGTGTTTGTCACCGCGTTCTACTCGTTCCGCATGTACTTCCTGGTGTTCCACGGCGAAGAGCGCTTCGGCAAGGCGCATGATGCGCACCACGGCAAGGGCAAGGCGCACCACAAGGACCATCACGATGCGCACCACGATGCCAACGATGAGGTTCACGAGACGCATCAGGGCGATCACGACGACGAGGAAGTGTCGCCGGATCACCATCACGGGCTGGCGCCGGGACAGAAGCCGCACGAGACTTCGTGGGTCGTGACGCTGCCGCTGATCCTGCTGGCAATTCCTTCGGTGCTGATAGGCTACATCGCGATCGAGCCCATGCTGTTCGGCGGTTATTTCGGCGATGCGATCTTCATCTCCGAGCACCACGAGGCGCTGCGCGAGATGCATGAGGAGTTCCACGGCGCAGCCGCGATGGCGCTGCATGCGCTGACCACGCTGCCGTTCTGGTTGGCGGTGGCCGGCGTCGGCAGTGCGGCGTTCTTCTACCTGAAGCGTCCGGATATTCCGGCGGCGATCCAGAAGCGTTTCCAGTTCATCTATGTCGTGCTGGACAATAAGTACTACTTCGACCGCTTCAACGACTGGTTCTTCGCCGGCGGTGCACGCGGCGCCAGCAGCTTCCTGTGGCGCAACGGCGACGTGAAGCTGATCGACGGCCTGATCGTCAACGGTTCGGCGAAGATGATCGGCATGTTGTCCGGCGTCGTGCGTCACCTGCAGTCCGGTTACATCTATCACTATGCGTTTTCCATGATCATCGGCGTGTTCGTGCTGCTGAGCGTGAGGAACTGGTTTTAATCGTTGTAGGTCGGGCTTCAGCCCGACATGATGGAACGCGTCGGGCTGAAGCCCGACCTACAATTAAGGAAGAAACAGCATGATTTTTGGGTTCCCCATCATTAGCGTCGCAATCTGGCTGCCGATCATTTTCGGTGTACTGGTGCTTTCCACCGGCGACGACAAGAACGCACAGATGGCGCGCATACTCGCGCTGGTCGGTTCGGTGCTCGGCTTCCTGGTGACCATCCCGCTGTACACCGGGTTCGTCGCCGATACCTCGGAGATGCAGTTCGTCGAGATGCACGACTGGATCACGCGCTTCAGCATCCATTACCATCTCGGCGTGGACGGCATCTCGGTGCTGTTCATCCTGCTGACGGCGTTCTTCACACCGCTCGTGGTACTGGCCGGCTGGCAGGTGATCGAGAAGCGCGTCGCGCAATACATGGGCTCGTTCCTGATCATGTCCGGCATCATGATCGGCGTGTTCGCCGCACTCGATGCGGTGCTGTTCTATGTGTTCTGGGAAGCGATGCTGATTCCGATGTTCCTGATCATCGGCATCTGGGGCGGCGCGAACCGCGTGTATGCGGCGGTCAAGTTCTTCCTGTACACGCTGCTCGGCTCGCTGCTGATGCTGGTGGCGCTGATCTATCTGTATAACCAGTCAGGCGGCAGTTTCTCCATCCTCGACTTCCATCAGGTCGCGATTCCGATGAACGCGCAGATCCTGATCTTCATCGCCTTCTTCTTCGCGTTCGCGGTGAAGGTGCCGATGTTCCCGGTGCACACATGGTTGCCGGACGCCCACGTGGAAGCCCCGACCGGTGGCTCGGTGGTGCTGGCCGCGATCATGCTGAAGGTCGGTGCCTACGGCTTCCTGCGCTTCTCGATGCCCATCGTGCCGGATGCCAGCCACTACCTGTCCGGCGTGATGATCGCGTTGTCGCTGATCGCGGTGGTGTACATCGGTCTGGTCGCGCTGATGCAGAGCGACATGAAGAAGCTGGTTGCGTATTCCTCGATTTCGCACATGGGTTTTGTCACGCTGGGTTTCTTCATCTTCAACGCCTACGGCATGGAAGGTGCGCTGCTGCAGATGATCTCGCACGGCTTCGTGTCCGGTGCGCTGTTCCTGTGCATAGGCGTGCTGTACGACCGCATGCACTCGCGCAAGATCGCCGACTATGGCGGCGTGGCCAACACCATGCCGGTGTTCGCGGCGTTCTTCATGCTGTTCGCGATGGCCAACAGCGGCCTGCCGGGCACCAGCGGATTCGTCGGCGAATTCATGGTGATCCTGGGCGCGGTCAAGGCGAACTTCTGGTACGCCTTCGCTGCCGCGACCACACTGATCTTCGGCGCGGCTTACACGCTGTGGATGTACAAGCGCGTGATCTTCGGCGCGGTGGCGAATCACCATGTCGCCGAGCTGACAGACCTGAACATGCGCGAGAAACTGATCTTCGCGGTGCTGGCGGTCACGGTGCTGGGCATGGGCCTGTACCCGCTGCCGTTCAGCGAAGTCATGCATGTATCGGTGAACGACCTGCTGGTGCACGTCGCGCGTTCCAAATTGCCGTTGTAAGCAGCGGACTCTGAGGTGAATATGGATTTGATGACGAATTGGATGTCGGCCGGCGCGGAAATCTTCCTGCTGGTCATGGTGTGTGCGATCCTGATCGCGGACTTGCTGATCAAGCAAAGCGGCCGGCTGGTCACTTACATGCTGGCGCAGATCACGCTGCTGGGCTGTTCGCTGATCACGGTCGGGACGCATGAAAACGGCGTGGTGTACGCCTTCCACAATCTGTTCGTGGACGACCTGATGTCCGACGTGCTGAAGTTGCTGACCTATCTGGCGATGTCGATGATGCTGGTGTATTCGCGCCAGTACCTGACGGTGCGCGGTTTGTTCACCGGCGAGTTCATCGTGCTGGCGCTGTTCGCGATGCTGGGCATGATGGTGATGATCTCCGCGAACCACTTCCTGTCGCTGTATCTCGGCCTGGAGCTGCTGTCGCTGTCGCTGTATGCGATGGTCGCGCTGCAGCGCGATTCGGCGATCGCCACCGAGGCCGCGATGAAGTACTTCGTCCTCGGCGCGCTGGCCTCCGGCCTGCTGCTGTACGGCATGTCCATGCTGTATGGCGCGACCGGCTCGCTGGAGTTGGGCGTGGTTTCCAATGCGATCCAGTACGGCGTCGCCGACAAGAATCTGCTGGTGTTCGGCCTGGTGTTCGTGGTCTCCGGTCTCGCGTTCAAGCTGGGCGTGGTGCCCTTCCACATGTGGGTGCCGGACGTGTATCACGGTGCGCCGACCGCGATGACCATGCTGATCGGCTCCGCGCCCAAGCTGGCCGCGTTCGCCTTCGCGACGCGCATTCTGGTCGAGGGCCTGCAGCCGCTGGTGCAACATTGGTCCGGCATGCTGATCATCCTCGCGGTCGCGTCGATGGCCATCGGCAACATCACCGCGATCGCGCAGACCAACCTGAAGCGCATGTTCGCCTACTCGACCATCGCGCACATGGGCTTCCTGCTGCTCGGCCTGCTCTCCGGCGGAGTGGAGGGCTACGGCTCGTCGATGTTCTATGCGGTGGTCTATGTGCTGATGTCGCTGGGCGCGTTCGGCATGATCATGCTGTTGTCGCGCGTCGGTTTCGAGGCGGACACGCTGAACGACTTCAAGGGCCTGAATCAGCGCAGCCCGTGGCTGGCGTTCATGATGCTGCTGTTGATGTTCTCGATGGCCGGCGTGCCGCCGACCGTCGGCTTCTACGCCAAGTTCTCAGTGCTGAACGCGGTGGTGCAGGCCGGCCATATCTGGCTGGCGGTGGCTGCGGTGATGTTTTCGCTGATCGGTGCGTTCTACTACCTGCGCATCGTCAAGCTGATGTATTTCGATGCGCCTGAAAGCCATGAGCCTATCGCGGTCGGACAGGACAGTGCGTTGCTGATCAGCGTCAACGGCCTGGCCGTGCTGTTGTTGGGCTTGCTGCCCGGCGCGCTGATGTCGGTATGCGCGGTGTCGGTGCAACAATCGTTGTTGTTGCATTAGGCTGGACTGCGGGGTCGGTTTGATCGAAAGCTCCCGCCTGGCGCGGGAGTTTTCGTTTGTTAGTCTTTGTTGTGCATGCCGTTGTTACTCACAATGGCAAAACCTGGGGAGCCAGACATGAGTGATAGCGAATCGAATCCAGAGAATGATCAGTCGCAAAATATGGCGATGCCGGTGTTTGTTTACAACCGGGCAGACGGAGTGTTCGTCGATTTGCCGCGCATGTCAGTCGCCGAAGGCGGGCTCGAGCGTTTCGTCGATCGGCTGTTCGAAAGCGGCGCGCGCTTTACCGGCCTGGACTACGACTTGTTCCTGAAGTTGCTGTACGACGCGGAGTGGCTGGCGGAGACGAAGGACAAGACGGCGAATCTGAAATTGGCCGCGAGCATTGTGCGTTTCCTGCCAGAGCGTCAGGCGCTCTACCGCCGGGTCAAGCTGTTGCCCAAGGATATGCGCGCCGAATACATGTTCGAGCCGGTCAGCATCGAGGAGTCTTATCAGGAGGCGCTCTATGGCGAGCCGGCGGAAGACGGAGTCGCCCCCATCGTCGGTTACGAAACCAAGACACGGGCCGTTGCGACCAAGCTGGATTTCGACGAGCTGGTCACCGATATGTGGCAGAAGGGAGTGAAATTCGGTCTGCGCGAAGGAACCATCCGCAAGATCATCGCCAGCGGCGAGACCGTGCGTCTGCCGATTGCTTTGCATCTCGACCCGACGGCCAGCCAGGATGCCGAGATCGTTGAAGTCTGCAATGATCTGCATCGCGACAATTCGCCAAGGATATTGGCTAACGGCAAGGCAGACCTGAGCGTATACAAAAACCGCTTTCCATATGTGAAGAAGGGTACGCGCCTGCTCAAAAAAGTGCCGAGAAAACTGGGTAAGCCCGGGTACAAGGTGACCGGGGAGGCGATCGAGCCGGATATGCCGAAGGACCTAGATTTGCACAAGCTCTCATCGGTCGGTACGGACATCGAGCAGGGCAAGGATGGCGAATATGTCGTGGCGACGATGGATGGGTTCATTAGCATCGATATCAAATCGAATAGTATTTCCATCACCGAGAAGATCGAGACCAAGGAGGGGATCAGCGCAAAGACGACCGGCGACCTGGCGCTGGCGGCGGACGAGTTCGTCGAGCACGGCGAGGTGCAGGAAGGGCGGACGGTGAAGGGAAAACACATGACCTTCCTGTCCGATGTGTTCGGCAACGTGATTTCAGACGACGGCAATATTGTAATTTCCGGCAACCTGTCGGGTGGCCGTGCGGAGTCCCAGGGCGGTAATGTTACTTTGAGCGCGCGTGCCTCGCGCGCCGTGGTGCTTGTGCGGGAGGGCGAACTGAAAGCCGCCCAGTGCGAGAGCTGTACGCTTATCGGCAAGGTGGTGCATGTGGAACATGCGGTGAATTGCGAGATCATCGCCGACGAACTCTATGCCGATGTTGTCGAGGGTTGCGTCATTGCCGGCAAGAAAATCAGGATTCGATCTTCCGGCGAACGCCGAGGTGCTGAAACATCGGTGACGATAGTGGTGCCGGACAGTTCCATCATCGCCCAGGGTATTACCGACATCAGGAAGACATTGGCCGAGGCCCAGGCCGCTATCAAAGGCAAGATGTCCGAGATTGAAGTATTGAAGTCGGAGCCCGACTTCGCAAAGTTTCTGGCCTTGCACGGCAGGATTGAGAGCGGGGCGATCAAGCTTACCGCCGAGCAGGCGAACAACTGGCAGAAACTGGTGGAAAAGAATGCAAGGCCGACCCAGCAACTGGCATCGCTTAAACGGGAAGCGGATGAGCTAGTGGCGTCCGTAAAGGACATGGAAGAAACGATTTCATCCATGGAGAGCGAGCAAGAGGCAATGGGCAAGGATATTTCCTGTGTGATCGAGAGCATCGTCGGACATACCGTCGGGCAGACCATGCGTATGGCGAATGGTCTCGACAGTCTCTGCGTCATGTCGGGCAGTGCAATCAGGAGCACGCTGCAGACTATGGATGGACGCAAGGCGAGAGTGTTTTACGAAGACGACGGCGCAATCGACTGGAAATTCGAGAAATCGCCCGGTTCTTGAGCCGGGTGGAAACGTGGTAAAGGAAGCGTGAAGTGGATCTGAAGGAAACGCAACTGGAGTCGGCGGTGATGTATAGCGGCGACTTCATCGAGGTGCACAAGGATAGCGTGCGCCTGCCGGACGGAGCGATTGCCAGCCGCGAATATATTGCCCATCCGGGAGCGGTTGCGGTGCTGGCGCTGCTGGACAACGGCAATCTGGTGATGGAGCGGCAGTTCCGTTATCCGCCGCAACGCGAATTTATCGAATTGCCCGCCGGCAAGATCGATCACGGCGAAGACATCCTGCTGACCGCCCAGCGAGAGCTGCTGGAGGAGACCGGTTATGTCGCAGGCGAATGGACGCATCTCGCGACGACCTGGCCGTGCATAGGCTATGCCGACGAACGTATGGAATATTTCCTGGCGCGAAAGATCACCCATCAGGGACGCAAGCTGGATGACGGCGAATTCTTGGAGGTATTCGAACTTTCGTTGGTCGATGCGATCGAGTGGGTGCGCATGGGCAAGATCAACGACAGCAAGACCATCGTCGGCCTGTTCTGGCTGGAGAAACATCTCAACGGATGGCAAGGGTGAGCACTATCGCCTGAAACATCTGCAAGGCCTGCGCGTTTCGGGTAAATTGCGCCGGCTTCTCAACGACGGAACTTTGAGGGGATCGCGCTATCTCATCGGTTCCAATAAATCACAGGAGTAGGGTTATGACGCAGTACAGCAAACGCATGGTTATCGTTCATTGGCTGACTTTGGCAGTATTGGTTGCCGCATGGTTCCTGGGGGATGTGGTGCATGACGCACGCAAGGCGGGGGGTGCTGATATCGTAGGATATGTGTTGCATGCCGTGGTCGGCGGCGCGGTATTGTTGCTGACGCTGGCTCGTTTGTTTTTCCGCCGCCAGGATGGTGTTCCGGCACCGGTAGGCGCATCGTTGATGGACAAGGTGGCAAAGGGGATACACCATGCCTTGTATGCGGTACTGATCCTGTTGCCGGTGAGCGGCATGATGCAGGTGCTGACTAGCGATGTGGGCAAGGCGATTGCGTCGGGCGACGCGACCCTGCTGCCGGCGAAATTCGACGGCGTGGCGGCGCACGAAGTCCACGAAGTGCTGGTGACCGTGTTGATCGTGCTGGTCGTGGTGCATGTGCTGGGGGCGCTCAAACATCAGTTCCTGATGAAGGACGGCCTGATGGAGCGCATGTCGTTGCGCAGAAAAGACTGAGTATTTTTGTAAGTATCTTCAGAAGAAGGGCGGCGTAGAGTCGCCCTTTTTTCGTTTCAACAGTTAGTCGGTTTATCGCCGATTGCTCAGGCTTTCTCGAACAAAAGTGCGCTAACTCGCCAGCGGGAAAGGGTATTTTTATTTACCCACAAAAGCTGTGGATAACTTTGTGGGTAAGTGACCTCCATAGTGCTTCAATGCCGTGTTCCACAAGGCTTTTTGTTGCGCTGCTTATTTTTTGAATTGATTTAATATTGTTTAAATACAATGCATTGCAATAAGTCGATGGGCGGGTGGGCGGTCGGTGCTGCGCAATATGGCGTATTTAATGGCTTTGTGAATTGTTTTGCGTTGTCAATATGTTTTTGGAACTATTTTCCGCGCTGCGGACCCCCCGGATTTTCCGGCATGAGGTTGTCAACAAGAATGGGCTTGTCCTTGCGCGGCGCTTACATTTTTTTGTAAGCAATGGCGTTGATTGCCGCGCCTTGTGGGTCCTGAATCACGCAAAAACGGCCGACGTCCGGGATGTCGGTTGGCGGTACAAGCAGTTTTGCGCCTAGCTGTCCGGCGTTTTTTGCCGTCTCGTCGACATTGTCGACGGTGACGTAGACGCCCCATGCCGGCGGCATGCCCTGTGCTTCTTTGGGAATTGCCATGATTCCGCCGATTTCGCTGCCTCCCGCCTTGATCACGGTATAGATCATTCCCGGCATGGGCATGTCTTCGGTGTTCCAGTTGAACAGCTTGGTGTAAAAGGCCTTCGCCGCTTCCACATCTGAGGTCATCAGTTCGCACCAACTGAATGCGCCTTGTTGTTTGAATGACTCGTTCATCGTCGTTCCCTCCGGATATTGGGTGAGGGATAAACCTTATGCGTCGCGCAGATCTGGATCAATAAGGTGGATTGCTTAGCATCCAGGA
This sequence comes from Gallionella sp., assembly GCA_023229845.1. GTDB lineage: Bacteria > Pseudomonadota > Gammaproteobacteria > Burkholderiales > Gallionellaceae > Gallionella. Next base: position 7,289 of record JALNYK010000007.1, on the reverse strand, counting down.
AATGACACCTAATGCGGAGAAGAAGATCGCGAGATGCGCCCACGACCAGAACAGGTAGCGGCGCGAAAGCTTGTCCGGTGCGAAGTTGCTGATGAGGAAAAGCTTGCCGTCGCGCGGCAGGCAGAGCAGGTGGATGTCGGGTTGCGCCAGCGCCTCGATCCGCTTCTTGCCGATTTCGCGCTTCGCCGCCTGGCGTGCCAGCATCCATTCCTTCATGTCGATTTCGCCGTTGTTGTCGAGGTCGAAACGCGCATGCAACGTGGGTAGATCGTGTTTCCATTCGGCGAGCAGCGCGTTGAGTTCGGCGCGCGAGTTAAATTCCACCCCTACGCTACGCGTGCGGAATTCGCCGATGGCATAGATGCTGTCGTTGTTGATGAACTTCCACTCGGTGTAGCGGTAATCGCCTTCGGTCCACTGGTCGCGGTGCTTGGTGACGATCTCGGCGTGTTCCGGATCGATCACGCAGTCGCCGCTGTCGTCGCGCAGCACGAAGGCATCGGTGCTTTCGCCGCGGTCTACGGTTTTCCACTGGTCTTTCGAACTGCGTCGTTCGATCTGGTAGCGATACCACAGGCAGGGTAGCGCTCTCAGCTTGCTGATGAGCGGCGTGTCCCCGAATGGATGGCCGCGTCCGACGAGTTCGACATAGCCCTGTGCGGCGGAGGCGACTTTCGAGGTCGGGGTGTCGCGGATCATGCGCAAGCGATAAAGCGCCGACAGCCAGGCGAAGAAGCTGAGCAGCGCCATCGCCGACAGGCAGCCCAGCCAGCCTTCGCGCGATTCCAGCTGGAATCCGACGAACAGCAGTAACAGCTGCGCGCCGGAGGTGACCAGTTGCGCGTATTCGCGGCGCATACTGACCAGCATGATGTCTTAGCTGAACAGTTGTTTCATGTCCACATCCGCTTTTTCGCTGGAGGAAAACTCCAGCAGCGGCTTGGCTTCGTAGCGGAACATGTTGGCGATCAGCACGGCGGGGAATTGCTCGATGCCGACGTTGTAGATGTTCACCGATTCGTTGTACAGCTCGCGGCGGTCGGCGATGTTGTTCTCCAGCCCGGTGATGCGCGTCTGCAACTGCATGAAATGCTCGTTCGCCTTCAGTTCGGGGTAGGCCTCCGCCACCGCGAAGATGCTGCCCAGCCCCATACGCAGCATACCTTCGGCCTGACCCAGCGCGCCGATGTCTTGGCTTTCGCGTGCGGCCTGGACTCGCGAACGCGCTTCGATCACCTTTTGCAAGGTGGACTGTTCGAACTCCTTGTACTGCTTGCACACCTCGACCAGTTTGGGCAGTTCGTCGTGACGCTGCTTGAGCAGCACGTCGATGTTGGCCCAGGCCTTGGCGACGGCGTGCTTCAGGTTGACCAGGTGGTTGTACAGGCTGATGCCGTAGAACAGCACGACGAGGATGATGCCGAGGAAGATCAGGTTGGTAGTCATGTTCGCTCCTTGCTTACTGTAATTCGATGGTGCCGCTCACCTGCACTGTCATGCGCGTATCGCCGCCGGCAAATTCCGGTTGCGGGATTGCTGCATCCGCCGCCATCGGTGCGGCGCGCATCAGCGTCTTGGGATACTGCGGCGGCATGCCGCTATTGATTGAGAAATGCACGGTCTTGTAGGCGCGTGCGCCCAAAGCGGCGCGTATCGTATCGGCGCGAGCCTGGAAGGCTTTGATCGATTCGGCGATGAGGTCGTTTTCGCTTTGCGCGCGCGAGTCGGGAGCCAGGGTGAAATTCAGCCCGTTCAATTGCAGCGTGGATTGCAGCTGCATGATGAGTTCGCCGGCCGCCTTGAAGTCGCGGCTTTCCAGATGGATCTCGGCATGGCCGCGCCAGCCATCGATCCGATTGTCCTTGCCGTACACCGGATAGCTGTTATGTCCGCCGCTGCTAACCTTGACGTTGCCGAAGGCTGCAGCCTTCTTTAGCGCATCGTTCAGTGCCGCGTTGATCTGTTGCGCGACGCGGGCGGGCTGTTTGTCCTGCACCTCGATGCTCATCCCGGCGACCAGCAGATCGTTGGCGACTTCGCGTGCGGCTTCGACCCGGAAGTCCACGCGGTTGTATGGCTCGTTCTCGGCATGCGCCCAGTTCTGGAGAGACAGCAGACTAAACAGCAATGCGATACGCAACATGTCCAACTCCTTCATGGCTTGGGATGTCATATGCTAAAGCAAAAGCGGAGCGGCGTGGGTTACAGAACCAGGGTGTCGTTGAGACAGGTCTTCGCCTGTGCCAGTCGCGTCAGCGTCGGCTGCAAGTTGAGTCCGGTCGATTCCTTCAATTCCAGCATGTTCTTCTTCAATTCATCGAACGGGATTTCGATGAGATCGCCTGCCGCCGCGAGGGCGACCGCGTTGCCGCTTTCGCAGGAGGGAAACACCAGCGCGCGGTCGTCAAATGCCTCCGCGATGCGCGCCGCCGTCGCCTTGAAGCCGCGGCTGCGCGTCAGCATGTTTACCGCCATCATTCCGTCGTCACTCAGACGCGTGCGGCAGGCCTGATAGAACGGCAGCGTTTCCAGTGCACCGGTGCGTGCTTTCTCGTCGAAGCCGTCCACCAGTATCAGGTCGAATTTCTTGTTGCTGTTCAGCACATATTCTGCGCCGTCGCCGATCACCAGATGGAGGCGTTTTTCTTCTTCCGGCAGTTTGAAAAATTGCCGTGCCGCGGCGACTACGGCGGGCTCGATCTCGACCACGGTAAGATGCGCGGTCGGATAGTTGCGGTACAGGAACTTGGTCAGCGAAGCCGCGCCGAGGCCGATCAGCAACACTTTGCGGGGAGCGTCGCGCAGCAGCAGCGAGGCCATCATTTCGCGGGTGTATTCCAGTTCCAGGTTCCACGGACGCGCGATGCGCATCGCGCCTTGCACCCAGTCCGAGCCGAAGTGCAGGGTGCGGACGCCGGAGGCTTCGCGGATGTCGATAGAGATAGCCATATGAATATAGTTGGTGTATTCGGAATCAATAGACGAAACGTTCCCGCAGTTCTTCCAGATTCAGTTCCTGCAGGATGTGCTCCAGACGTTCCCGCGAGCTTCTGCGCGGTGTTTCATGGCGTCGGGCGATGATCAATTCGTTTTTCATCGAGTGTTCCCAGCCAACCAGTTCCGTTACCGTCACCTGATAGCCGTGCGACTCCAGCAGCAGGCAGCGCAGCACGTTGGTGAGGTGGCTGCCGAACTCGCGGGTGTGTATCGGGTGGCGCCATATTTCGGACAGCGGGGTCTTGCCGAACGACTGGTTCTTGTTGCGGTTCAGTGCCGCGGCAACTTCCGCTTGGCAGCAGGGCACCAGCACGATGAATTCGGCTTGTCTGTGCAATGCGAACTTGATCGCATCGTCGGTCGCGGTGTTGCAGGCATGCAGTGCGGTGACGATGTCGATGCGTTCCGGAAGTTGCGCCGAGCTGATGGAGTCTTCCACCGACAGGTTGAGGAAGGACATGCGCGAGAAACCGAGTTTGTCGGCGAGCGTGCGCGATCTTTCCACCAGTTCGGCTCGCGTTTCGATGCCGTATACATGTCCGACGCCGCGCGACTTCAGGAACAGGTCGTACAGGATGAATCCCAAGTAGGACTTGCCCGCGCCGTGATCCGCTAACGTGAGCGCACTTCCGTCAGCAAGCACTTCCGCCAGCAACGGCTCGATGAAATGGAACAGGTGATAGACCTGCTTGAGCTTACGGCGGCTGTCCTGATTGAGCTTGCCGTCGCGCGTCAGGATATGCAGTTCCTTCAGGAGTTCGATGGATTGTTCGGGTTTGATATCTGGGATGGCGGACATGGTTGGATTGGGCTGGTCTGGTGGGGCGATATTCTACAGCGGAGTACGTCCGTTGAATGTCGGTGGCGGAAATATGCGCAACTGGCCCTGAGGGCATGGTTTTCGAGCGTTATCGCTATGCTTTTGTAGTGATCTAAATCGGATACAATCGCCGGCCAAGTCTCTGGAAAGGGATACCGGCTTGTTTCTGCCGGATTTTTATAAGCATTATCGAAATATACGTTTCGGATGGAGGATTTGCTGATGGGGAATTTGCGGATCGGGGTGAGGCTTGCCATAGGCTTTGCCATTGTGGTGGTGTTGTTTCTGGCGAACCTGTTGCAGGTGGGGGTGTCGTTTTCACAACTCATGCAGGACATACGGCAAATCAAGGAAGAAACCTTGCCGTATGTGCTGGTGGTCGACGAGATGGATACCAGCCGCTCAGAGGTGCAGCAGTGGCTGACCGATGTGTCCGCTACTCATGATCGCGCAGGCTACAAGGATGCCGAAGAGGCTGCCAAGCATTTTCTCAATGGCGTCGCCAAGTACAAGCAGATGTATCAGCGGGAAAACGATACGGATAACTTGAAGAAAATGGAGGCCATCGAGGCGAGCTTCCACGACTTCTATGCAACCGGCAAGACGATGGCGGAGGCGTATATCACCAATGGCCTCGATGCCGGCAATGCGATCATGGAGAAGTTCGATCAGGACAGCGAGGCTGTGGCCGAGCGGCTGGGCGAGTTCCGTGCGCAGCAGGTGGACGAGGCGAACGCGGTGACTTCCGGCACGCTGGATCTGGCCAGTTCCACATTGCGTCTGATGATAGGCGGCGGCATCGTCGCCGTATTGCTGGCCGTGGTGTTTTCGGCGCTGATCACCCGTTCCGTGCTCGTTCCCGTCGGCAGGATGCGCTCCACCATTGTGGAGGTGGGCAAGAGCGGCGACTTTACGCGCCGCATTGCGGTAGAGAGCGGTGACGAGATCGGGCAGGCCGCAGGTTCGTTCAACGAACTGATGGGGACCTTGCAAGCCACGTTTAATCAGATTCACGATGGCATAGACAAGATATTCGCGGCTTCGCATCTGCTGTCGTCCTCTTCCCATCAGCTTGCCACCAGTTCGTCGCATCAGGGCGAAGCCACTTCGGCGATCGCCGCAACGGTCGAGGAAGTCACGGTCAGCATTAGCCATGTGTCCGATTATGCCCGCGAAGCGTTGGCGATTTCGAACAAGGCCGGCGAGTTGTCTGAACAGGGCGGAGAGATTATTCACAATGCCGCTGCGGAGATGCGTCAGATCGCCGATACGGTGCGTCAGACTTCCGGCACGATAGAGGCGCTAGGTCAGCAGTCGACGCAGATATCCTCGATCCTGCAGGTCATCAAGGAGATTGCCGAGCAGACCAATCTGCTGGCGTTGAATGCGGCTATCGAGGCCGCGCGTGCCGGTGAGCAGGGGCGAGGCTTCGCCGTGGTGGCGGACGAGGTGCGCAAGCTGGCCGAGCGCACCAGCAAGGCGACCGAGGAAATCGGCCAGATGATCGAAGAGGTGCAGAGTACGACGCATGGGGTGGTGAGCAGCATGTCCGGAACGGTCAAGCTGGTGGATGGCGGTGTGGATCTGGCGCGGCAGGCCGGCGATGCGATTAACCAGATCAAGGATGAATCGCGCAAAGTGCTGGATACGATACGCGAAATCTCTGCTGCGCTGGTGGAACAGAGTAGTGCCAGCAACGACATCGCCGTTAATGTCGAGAAGGTTGCGCAGATGACCGAAGAAAACAGTGCGGCGACCGAAGGCACAGCCGGTGCGGCGGATGATCTGGAGAGCCTGGCGGATCAGATGCGTACCGCAGTGAATCGTTTTAAATTCTAGCCGTGCTTTTCAGGCGCTAGCATAACCATAAATCGGAGGATGGAATGGGAAGTCGGTTGGTAAGCCTGATGGCTGTTGGCTTGGTGGTCAGCAATGTCGCTTTTGCAGATGAGGCGCCCGATTGGAGGATGGAAACGCTGAGCGGGGAGTGGGGTGGTGCTCGTTCAAGCCTGTATGACAGAGGGGTCGTGGTCGAGATCACGCACAAGAGCGATGCATTGGCGAACGCCTCTGGTGGGGTTGCTCGCGGAGGAGTGGTGCTGATGAACAGCGAGGCGGCCGTCGGTGTGGATATGTCCAAGCTGGTTGGGTGGGACGGAGCCAGTGCATTTGTCCAGTATCACGTCCAGCATGGCAATCAGTCCATCAACAACTATGTCGGCAGTTTTGCCGGCATAGACAACATCGAAACGGGAACCAGCACTGGCCAGTTCTTCCAGGCTTGGCTGCAACAGAATTCGGCCGACGATAGCCTCTCCTTGTTGGCAGGGCTTTACGCAATCGACTCTGAATTCTATGTAACCGACACGTCCGGCTTGTTTTTGCAGCCCCCATATGGAATGTCGGCTGAAATGGCCCAAACCGGCCGCAACGGTCCACCGGTATTCCCGATGGGGGCGCTTGCGTTGCGATTGAAATATAGCGTTTCCGATTTTTATGCCCAAGGTGCGTTGACTGATGGCGTGCCCGGCAATCTCAATGATGCGCATGGTACGCAGATCAGGCTGGACAAAGGGGACGGTACGCTTGCCGTGGTCGAGTTCGGGTATACGCCTGCCGTCGAGGAGGGAAGTTATAACAAGATCTCGCTCGGTTTGTGGCGCTACTCGGCGCGAGCCGATGATCTTGTGGATGTGGACGTCCTCGGTAATCCGGTGCAGCGCATCGACCAGGGCTTTTATGTCTTGGCGGAACGCACCTTGTTTGCCGAGCAGGGTAATGCCGGCCAAGGGTTGTCCGGATTTTTCCGTTTCGGCACGGTCAACAAGGATGTCTATCAGGCCGATTGGTCAGGCAGTCTGGGCTTGAATTACCAAGGGTTGTTCGATGGACGTGACGACGATGCCGCAGGCATCGCGGTGACTACTAGTCACGCCAGCGCGAAATATCGGCTGGCGAATGCCGCTGAAGCATCCGAAACAGTGGTTGAGTTTACTTACCGTGCGCAACTGCAGTCCTGGCTGGCTGTACAGCCAGTGGTGCAGCGGATCTTCAATCCCAATATGGATGGAACGATCCGCGACGCATGGGCTGTAGGCGCTAGGCTGGAAGTGGCGCTCTAGCCATCTTTGATGATTGTGCGCACTTGGATTGCCTCTGCAGAGACAAAAAAATTTGAATACGCTTGACGAGCGTGTGAAGTATCGTTAAAGTGCACGACTCAACTGACGCGGGGTGGAGCAGCTCGGTAGCTCGTCGGGCTCATAACCCGAAGGTCATAGGTTCAAATCCTGTCCCCGCAACCCAGATTAAAGTTGCTTGTCGATAAGTCGGCGGGTAACGAAAAAAGAAGTTCGAAATTAAAGTTGACAGCGAGTTTTTAGTCACTATAATGCGCACCTCTTCGCTGCCACGGCAGCTGCTCTTTAAAAGTTAAAACAAACAACCGACGAGTGTAGGTACTTGGTTTTTG
>JALNYK010000045.1 GCA_023229845.1 Gallionella sp. | reverse complement strand
GGTCGGCGTCGTTGGTGACGAACACGTCGCAACCGACCACAGGCTTGATGCCGGAGCCGCGCGCGGACTTGTAGAACTTGATCAGCCCGAACACATTGTCCAGATCGGTCAACGCCAGCGCGGGCATCCCGTCCTTCTTCGCGGCGGAAACCGCGCCATCGACGCGCAGCATTCCGTCCGAAATGGAATATTCGCTGTGCAGACGGAGGTGGACGAAGGAAGGTTGCGACATGGCGGAAACGGTCAAAAATCAGGGGCGGATTTTAGCACCGCCGGCAGCATCGTTTTTCGTTATCGCAAGCAAGATACCGACATATCCGACACCCCCCGTACGCTATCGGCCACCCATCCGGCGTCAAGGCCGATTTCGCGCCATTGAATTAGAATATGCTAATATTCGTGCGTTATTCATTCAGGAGCAAGCCATGTTCAACATCAAGGAAATCGACGCCGCCGAACTCGCCCAGTGGGTGAGCGACGCCAACCACCAGTTGCGCGTGATCGACGTGCGCCAGGCAGAAGAAGTCGCCATGGGCACAGTGCCGAAAGCCGAACACTTGCCGCTGCACTCGCTGCCCGCGAGGCTCAATGAATTGTCCCCATCGGACAAGCTGGTGATCGTCTGCCGCAGCGGCGCGCGTTCGGCGCAGGCCTGTTTGTTCCTGCAGCAGCAGGGATACGCCAACGTCTACAACCTGAGCGGCGGCATGATGCGCTGGGTACAGAGCGGCTTCGCCCCGCACCAGTTGGGCTGAGCGTCGCGATGAAGAAAATCACGGACAAGCTGTTCTGGGTGGTGGCGCTCGCGGTGGGCACGCTATTCGTCATGCAGCAACTGGGCGCGAACGAAGGCGTCGATGCGAAACAGGCGCTGGGCATGGCGCAACAGGGTGCATTGCTGCTGGACGTGCGCCAGCCCGAGGAGTACACCGCGATCCACGCTCCGGACGCGAAACTGATCCCGCTGGGCGAGCTGCCCGCACGCATGCAGGAAATTTCCGCCTACAAGGACAAGCCCATCGCCGTGATCTGCCGCTCGGGACGTCGCTCCGCCAAGGCGGTCGAATTGCTGCGCGAGGCCGGCTACAGCAACGTCAGCAACGTCGCCGGCGGCATGCAGGGCTGGGAAAGCGACGGACTGGAAGTGGTGCGGATGTAGCACGGGCGAGAGGAATAAGGTCTCGCTCCGCGAGTTTTACGTTAACGGTCATGGCAAATAGCCACCCCGGATAATGAAACTCGATCATGTAGGAGCGCAATTTATTGCGCGATTGATGCGTTATCGCGCAATAAATTGCGCTCCTACCAAGCGCTGTTCCACGTTAACCCCGTGGGAGCGGCTTTAGCCGCGACAACGACCGTTAATCCGGCGGCCAATCCCGGCGCGGCTGGACAGCCCGCGCACCCGCTGCTAGTCTGCCCGCGCCTTCATTACTCCGCTCAGCCATGTTGCGCCAACTGCACCTGCTCCTCACCGCCGTCCAGTTCTTCACGCGCCTGCCCGTACCCGCGTGGGTCGGCCATTCCGCGCAGCAGCTCGAACAGGCCGCGCGCTACCTGCCGCTGGTCGGCATGCTCGTCGGCGCGATCGCCGCAGCCGTGCTGTATCTGTCCGCACAAGCGCTGCCGCTGTCGCTGGCGGTCGGCCTGAGCATGGTCGCGAGCATCCTCGTCACCGGCGCGTTCCACGAAGACGGCCTCTCCGACTTCGCCGACGGTTTCGGCGGCGGCCACACGAAAGAGAAGATGCTGGCGATCATGAAGGACTCGCGCGTCGGCGCTTACGGCGCGATCGCCCTCGTGCTGGTCCTGCTGCTGAAATACCAGGCGCTGCTCGAACTGGTCGGCAAACGCTCGCTGCTGTTCGCCGCCGCCGCGCTGATCGCCGCACACGCCGTCAGCCGATTGATGGCGGCCAGCATCATGCTCACCCAGCGCTATGTCCGTGAAGACGACAGCGCGCGCGCCAAACCCGCAGCACAACTCGGCCATGCCAGCTTCGCCGTCGCACTGCTGACCGGCATCGCCTCACTCGGCCTGTTGTATGTTGCCGGTGCGAACGCCGCCACCGTATTTTCCGCCGCCATCGCCGCATTGCTGATGCGCGCATACCTCGCGTGGCGTCTGCAACGACGGCTGGGCGGCTACACCGGCGACTGTCTGGGCGCGGTGCAACAACTGACCGAGATCGCGTTCTACCTGGGCCTGCTCGCGGCCCTCTGATGCAGACCCTGTATTTAATCAGGCACACCAAGCCGGACATCGCGCCCGGCATCTGCTACGGCCAACTCGACCTCGACATCGCCGCCAGCTTCGAGAATGAAGCGAACCTTATCCTGCGCTGCCTGCCGCAACTGGAACTCGTCATCGCCTCGCCGCTGCTGCGCGCCCATCGGCTGGGCGAATTCATCGCGCAAGAACAGCAATGTCCACTGCGCAGCGACGCGCGCCTGATGGAAAAACACTTCGGCGCATGGGAAGGCAAACCGTGGGACGACATCCCGCGCCACGAGATCGACGCCTGGGCCGCCGACGTGCTGGACTACACCCCGCCGGGCGGCGAATCGGCGCAACATCTGATGCAGCGCGTGCAGGAATTCATGCGCGACCTGGCGCAACTGCCGCAGCAACACATCGCGCTGGTCGCGCACGGCGGCAGCATCCGCGCGCTGCTGGCGCTGCTCGCCGACATGCCGCTGGCGGGTACGCTGAACTGGGCTATGGAGTATGGGGCGGTAGTTTGCGTGAAAAGTTGCAGAGGGTAGTTCTTACTACGCCAAACATCCGAGACCTCCCTCCCGCCAGACAACCTATTCAGCACTTCGACCACTTGGCTGAATAGCCTGTTATTTCATCTGATTATTGAAATAAACCCTCCAGCTCCTTAATGCACGCCACCAATCAAAAACAAAACAACATTGTTGCAAAACAACATTGTTGTGTTATTGTGCCCGGCAATACCCCCCTCCGGAGACACTCATGACCGATTACACAAAGAAATCTTACGGACGCAATGCGGAAATCGCGGCAATTTTCAGCCTCTTCAAGGCGGGGAAGGATATTTCTCAACACGGTCCACGACGACTGGGCAAGACTTTCGTGCTGGATCGCATGGTGGAACAGGGCAAAGCACATGGGTTTATTTGCCTCAAAGTCGAAATCGCGGGATGCACAGAACCGAAAATGGTCTTCCGCAGATTATGCGAAGCAATCACCACTCACCGCTCCGTAACAACGCGCACTCTGTCGATCATTACCCAGCGAATGGGACAAATAATCAATCCGCGAGGCGAACAAACCGGAGCGTGGTACCAAAATCTTCTGTCTCTTGATTGGGAGACTTATCTGGAGCGATTGCTTGCCGCGCTACATAACGACAAGAAACACCAATGGGCGATTCTAATCGACGAACTACCGATTTTTCTCAAGGCACTGCACGATAAAGGCGAAGACGGCATAAAACAGGCTCGCGACTTTATGAATCTGTTCAGCCGTTTGCGTAGCGCACAACCCAACGTGCGCTGGCTGATAACCGGCTCCATCGGTATCGATCCGCTGGCGCGCGCCGGAAACTATATGGGCGTACTTGCGAAATTTTATCCCTACCAATTAGAACCATTATCCGAACCACAATCCCGCGATTATTTGAAGGATTTGGCGCAACTGGGATTAATTCAGGGTCGCATGGCTATAACAGATCAAGAAGCGCAAGCTGTCGCCGAAGCGGTTGGATGGCGTGCAGCTTATTATCTCGAAGCATTCGCCCAAAATCTCCCAGCCCATCCGGAGACCGAGACCGAGAAGGTGCAAAGAAACATCAATACAGCCATGGAGCATCTGCTCAAATCGCACAACAAAACCACTTTCGGCACTTGGGAAGAACACATCCGAAAGCACCACTCTGAGCAACAGCGCGGCTTAAGCTTCCGCATACTGAATGCAATCGCACCTCATGAAACGGGCCTGACTCTGGATGGCCTTCACGGCGCACTCGGCCTCCCGACGTTGAATCGGGAAGCCTTACGCCAACATCTGATGCTACTGATCGATGAAGGATTTCTTTACCGGGAGCCATTCGACGACGAAGCCGCACCTTTCCGCTTCCGGATCACACCACTGCGCCTCTGGTGGAATCAATATCGCCCGCAGGCAAACGCCTGACCAGCACCGGATACTGCCATGACAAGTTTCGACATAACCCATTTCAATTCGGGCACCCAGAACGAAGCCGACTTTCTGCGCAACTTCATCGCACGGCACGATGTGCTGCAATTCTTCCTCGCGCAGCTTCGCAATACACAAACAGGACAAGCCGCTAGGCATCATCTGGTCGTCGCACCTCGCGGTTATGGCAAAACCTCACTGTTGCGGCGCATCAAGATTGCGTTGCGCGATGAACCGGAATTCAATCAACGCTACATCCCCCTCTCCTTCCGAGAAGAACAACACAACGTCATCAGTCTCGATGTTTTCTGGCGCAACTGTCTGCAATCGTTGCTGGAAGCACGCGAAGACGAACACGCCGATCCCGCCGAAATCGAGGCGCTCGACCAGCTCTGGCAGAAGCATGCGCCACGCAACAACCTCAAGCGCGAAGAACAGGATGGCGCACCGGCCTACAGCGCCCTTACCGAACACTGCCGCAAACTGGGCCGTCGCCCCGTGCTGCTGATCGACAACCTGGATTCGCTGCTGGCCGGTCTGGAACAACACCAGTGGGGGTTGCGCACCGAGCTGCAAAAGGCTGACGGCCCCGTGTTGATTGCAGCAGCCTCACGCCACCCCGAACCGCTACGCGATGAGAAAGCGGCCTTCTTCGATTTCTTCCGCCTGACCACCTTATCCCCGCTAAGCGACCACGATGTCATGTCCTGCCTCAGCGAACTGGCACGCATGAGAGGCGACAGGGGAATTCCGGTGCGCCAGATGCTGGAGAACGACCCGGGCCGCATTAGCGCACTCAACACCATGGCGGGCGGCAACCCGCGCACCTTGGGCGTTCTCTACACGGTGCTGGAAGCCCACATGAGCGACGACGTGCTGGCGCAACTCAGCGCGATGCTGGATACCTTCACCGGCTGGTATCAGGCGCGCACCGAAGAACTGCCGCTGCAATCGCGCGCCGTGTTCGATGCGCTTGCGCTCAACTGGGACCCGATGACCGCCGCCGACATCGGCAAGATCACCGGGCTGGACACGCCCACCGTCAGCAGTCACCTCAGCCGTTTGGAAAAAAGCGGCTACGTGGAAACCGTCTCTCTCAGCAGAACCAAGAAATCACGCAACGGCTACCAGGTGTCCGAACGCTTCTTCAATATCTGGTATTTGATGCGCAATGGCCCGCGCCGCACACGACAGGCCATCAAGTTTCTTACCATCTTCCTGCGCTCCTGCTTCTCTCGGCAGGAGCTACACGCGATGGCGAAAGACAAATTGCAAAACGGGGTCGGTCGCGTCGAATCGACATTGGCGCTGGCCGCCAGCATAGGCGACAGCCGTTTGCGCGGGCGCTTGTTGGACACTGCCGAACTCAGCCTCATAAAACTTGAGCGAACGGACGAGATGCGTGCGCTGTTGAATGAAATGCGCAAAGAGAACGAATCCAATAAAAGATCGCGCACAACAGATACAGCAAACCAACTTATTAAGTTACTGGAGAAGGCAGAGCAACACATCAGCAATCATCAGTTTGAATTAGCAGAAAATATTCTAATTCAGCTCATTGAAATTAATGAAGAATGGGCCGCCCCATGGGGTTTGCTGGGCGACCTACAGCAATATAACCTCAAAAATTATGAGGGGGCCGAAGCCTCATATCGCAAAGCCATTGCTTTAGATCAAAAGAATGCCGGCCCATGGGGGGCTCTAGGCGACTTGTTGCAAGACCACCTCAAACGCTATGAAGAAGCTGAATTTGCATATCGCCAAGCGATTGCATTGGATAAAAAGTGGGCCAATCCTTGGGGAAGGCTTGGAGAGTTATTGCAAGATCATCTTGCGCGCTATGAAGAGGCCGAGGCCGCTTATCGTAAAGCTATTGCCCTAGATGGGAAACATTTTGGCCCTTGGGGGCGACTGGGCAGCCTGCTGCACTATAAACTTAAGCGCTATGAAGAAGCCGAAACTGCTTATCGCAAAGCGATTGCATTGAATGAAAGACTGTCAGTTATATGGGGCATGTTGGGCGATTTGTTGCAATATCGCCTCAAGCGCTATGAAGAGGCGGAAACCGCATATCATCAAGCCATTGCATTGGATAAAAAGGATTGGCGTCCATTTGGCGCCTTGGGTGATCTGTTATGCCGCCTAAAGCGTCATGAAGAAGCGGAAGTGGCCTATCGTCAAGCCATTGCTTTGGATGGAAAAAAGGGGCGGCCATGGGGCGAGTTAGGCGACTTATTGCAATACCATCTTGGGCGTTACGAAGAGGCAGAAGTTGCTTACCGCAAAGCAATTGCACTGGATAAAAAGAACGCTCATCCTTGGGGAGCTTTGGGCGATCTGCTTCAAGACCACCTTAACCGTTATGAAGAGGCGGAGGTAGCCTACCGACAAGCTATTGCATTGAACGAGAAGTGGGATGCGCCATGGGGTGCATTGGCCAGGTTATTGCAAAATCGCCTCGCTCGCCATGAAGAAGCAGAAATTGCCTATCGCAAAGCAATTTCCCTAGATAAGAAAAACTATCGACCATGGATAGCCTTAGGAGATTTATTGCATCTCCATTTCGAGCGCTATGTAGAAGCAGAAGCAGCCTATCGACAAGGCATTTCTCTAGGTGAAAAGAATCATTTGGTATGGAATAACTTGGGAAATCTGTTACAGGATTATTTGGGACGCGATGAAGAGGCCTTGGACGCTTACCAGCAAGGACTCGCAATCGATCCTCAAGACGGGTTACTGCTGGCGAACATCGCCTATCTGTACGCACTACACCTCGGGCAGCACACCTTGGCCAGCAATTACGCGCAACAAGCCAAATCCGACTTATCTCCAGCAGGCCAGCATCTTCTGGACTCGATGCTGACCTGGAGCAATGGCGGAGCCGATGCCGCAAATCGGGGATGGAGCGAATTGCACCTTGCCATATCGTGCGAAGATGAGGCGTTATGGAGCGATTACATCGATGACCTGCAGCGCATACTGGCTTACGCCACGGCGCGTGGTGACGACGAGACCGTGCGCAAGCATATGATAGCCGCAGACTACCCGATGCAGTACGCGCCGCTTTATCACGCATATTGCGCGATCCTCGATGGGGAGGACCACTTGCTCGGCGTCAATCCGGAAGTTCGCGGCATGGCGGAAAACATCTATCGCGGGATGGCGCGAATGGTGAAATTATTCAAACGTCCGGCATCGTCTGTCGAACGTAAGTCCAACAGGGCCAAACGTACGGCGCAGCCCTAAATCTTCTCCGACACCGCCGCCTCGGCGAACGTCGCCATGCCGTTGTGCAGCGCGCAGGCCAGACGCAACAGCGGCAGGGTGACGGCGGCGCCGCTGCCTTCGCCCAGTCTCATGCCCAGGCTCAGCAGCGGTTGCGCGGCTAGCGCCGCGAGGACGCGGCCATGTCCCGGCTCGGCGGAGGCATGCGCGTACAGCAGCCAGTCGGCCACATGGGGGTTGTAGCGCACGGCGACCAGCGCGGCGACCGAGCTGATGTAACCGTCCACCAACACCGGCAGACCACGCTGCGCACAGGCGAGGTAAGCGCCGGTCAGCGCGGCGATCTCGAAGCCGCCCAGACGACGCAATACTTCAATGGAACCCTCACCCCCAACCCCTCTCCCGCTTGCGGGCGAGGGGAGAAAGCCGTGTAACTCCAGCGCGCGCCAGATCACTTCGGCCTTGTGCGCGACGCCAGCGTGGTCGAGGCCGGTGCCGGGGCCGGCGAGTTCCTTGGGTGTTGCGCCCAACAACGCGCAGGCGACCGCCGCCGCGGAGGTGGTGTTGGCGATGCCCATTTCGCCGCCGATGAACAGCTGCGCACCCTGCTCCAGCGCGCGCAGCACGCTGTCGCGTCCGGCCTGCAGCGCCTGCGCCAGTTGCGCTTCGCTCATCGCGGACTCGACCGCGAAATTCGCCGTCGATGGCGCGATGACGGCGCGCACCACGTTGGGCCATTCGCCGGGATCGTTGACCGTGCCGAGGTTCACCACTTCCAGCGTGGCGTCCAGCGTCTTTGCCAGCACGCTGATCGCCGCGCCGCCGCGCGCGAAGTTCTTCACCATCTCGCCGGTGACCGCCTGCGGGAACGCCGAGACGTTCTCCGCCGCGATGCCGTGGTCGGCGGCGTAGATCACGATGGCGGCGCGATCCACCGCGGGGCGCTCGACGCCCTGCATTGCGGCCAGTTGCACCGCAACGTCTTCCAGACGGCCCAATGCGCCGGGGGGCTTGGTGAGTTGGCCTTGGCGTTCCAGCGCCGCATTGCGCGCAGTCTCGTTCAGTGTGGCGCAGGGTTGTGCCATCCAGCGTGTGGTCATCGTTCTCTCCTGTTTATTTTTCGATGCAGGGCACGGCGCGCCGTGCCCCTACGGTTATCCCTTTATGGCCAGCGGCAAGCCGGCGACGGTCAGCGTCACGCGGTCGCATATCGCGGCGATGCATTGGTGCAAGCGCCCCGCCTCATCGCAATAGCGGCGCGACAGTTCGCCCATCGGCACGACGCCCATATTGGTTTCGTTGGCGACCATGACGATGTGTCCGGGCAGCGCGGGCAGCGCTTCCAGCAACGCGTCGACTTCGCGGCGCAGCAGCGTCTCATCGTCATCGCACAGCAACTGCGTCAACCACAGCGTCAGGCAATCGACCAGCATGCAACGATCTGCTTGCGCCTCGCGCCGCAACACTGCCGCGAGGTCAGGCCCGGACTCGACCGAGCGCCAGTGCTCCGGTCGGCGCACCTTGTGTTCCGCAACGCGCCGCCGCATCTCCTCGTCGCGCACCTCGGCGGTCGCGACATAGACGACCTCCAGCCCGGAGTCGTTGGCGCGCTGTTCCGCCAGGCGGCTCTTGCCGGAACGGATGCCGCCCAGTATCAGTTCTTTCATGTGCTCTCTCCCAATCCGAACAGGGCGCGCAACCGCACACCGTCCAGATGTTGCTCGACCGTATCGGCGAGCCGGTCGATGTCGGCTTCGCGGC
Organism: Gallionella sp.; assembly: GCA_023229845.1. GTDB lineage: Bacteria > Pseudomonadota > Gammaproteobacteria > Burkholderiales > Gallionellaceae > Gallionella. The sequence goes on along the minus strand of JALNYK010000045.1, from coordinate 7,480 downwards.
GCGCATGGTAATCGGGCGTGCTCGCGTCGCCCAGTCCGGCCCAGCGCAACAGCGCATCGGTCGCCTCGCGCGATTCGAACAGGCCGTGCAGATAGGTCGCGAGTATCTGGCCGTCTTCGGAGATCGCGCCGTCCGGGCCGCGTTCGAGCCGCAGCGCGGGATTCTGCAGCGCGGGGCCTGCCGAGACACCGGCATGGATCTCGTAGCCGGCGACCGGCGCATCGTCCAGCGCCAGCGTGCCGCTGACGTTGCGCAGTTGCTTCTCCGACTCCAGTGTCGTGTCGAACTCCAGCAGCCCCAAGCCTGCGCTGCTGCCGGGCTCGCCCTCGATGCCGAGCGGGTCGTGTATCGCGCGGCCCAGCATCTGCAAGCCGCCGCAGATGCCGATGAGCTTGCCGCCGTAGCGCAGATGCCGGGCTATGGCCGCTTCCCATCCCGCGCGGCGCAGACTGTCCAGATCGCTGCGCACCGACTTGCTGCCGGGCAGGACGATCAGGTCGACGGGGGGGATGGCCTCGCCCATCGCAACGTAGCGGAACTCGACTTGCGGATGCAGGCGCAACGGATCGAAGTCGGTGTGGTTGCTGATGTGGGGGAGAACGGGGACGACGACTCTCAACTTGCGTTCGCCATCGACGCCCCTCTCCCCTGTCCCCTCTCCCGCCTGCGGGAGAGGGGAGGTAAGCGGCACCGCATCTTCGGCTTCGAGATGGAAGTCGTGCAGGTAGGGCAGCACGCCCAAGACCTTCTTGCCGGTGTATGCCTCCAGCCAATCCAGCCCCGGTTGCAACAATGCGATATCGCCGCGGAAGCGGTTGATGACGAAGCCTGCCACGCGCGCGCGTTCGCTGTCGGACAGCAGTTCCAGCGTGCCGACCAGGTGCGCGAACACACCGCCGCGATCGATGTCGGCGATCAGGATCACCGGGCAGTCCACCGCCTCGGCGAAGCCCATGTTGGCGATGTCGTTTTCGCGCAGGTTGATCTCGGCGGGGCTGCCCGCGCCTTCCACGACGATCACCGGATACTGTTCGCTCAGCCGCCGGTGCGATTCCAGCACCGCCGCGCGCGCGGTGTTTTTGTATGCGTGATATTCCAGCGCATCCATGTTGCCGATCGCATGGCCGTGGATGATGACCTGCGCGCCGGTGTCGCTGTTCGGTTTGAGCAGCACCGGATTCATGTCGGTATGCGGCACGAGTCGCGCGGCCTGCGCCTGCACCGCCTGCGCGCGCCCGATCTCTCCGCCGTCTGCGGTGACCGCGCTGTTGAGCGCCATGTTCTGCGGCTTGAACGGCGCGACGGAAACGCCCTGCCGCACCAGCCAGCGGCACAGCGCGGCGACCAGCGTGCTCTTGCCGGCGTCGGAGGTGGTGCCCTGCACCATTACGGTTTTGGCGCTCATAAATTGACCGTTCGCCCTGAGCTTGTCGAAGGGCTCTGGATTAGTGGCTGGTGGTTCGACAAGCTCACCACGAACGGATTAAATCTACATCCCTTTAGAGCTTGCGCCAGCCGCACCCACTGCACCTCGTCGCGCGGCAGGCCGAAGCGCAAGCTGGCGGGTTGCTCGAACAATCGCGTCAGGATTCCTTGCCGCGCCAATTGCTCGTGTACGTTCGCGGCATCCGCGCAGCGCACCCACTGGAACAGACTGCTGCCGCCTGTCGGTGACAGGCCATGTGCATGCAGCAAATCGGCCAGACGCTGCGCCGTTTGCGGCAGCAACTCGCGCGCCGCGCGTTGCCATGCCGTATCGCGCAGCGCCAATGCAGAGACATAGCGCGATGGCGCGGCAATCGGCCAGGGGCCGAGCAACTCGGCGAGCGGCTGCAACACGTCATCCTCGGCCAGCACGAAGCCGACCCGCGCACCGGCCAGCCCGAAAAACTTTCCCAGCGAACGCAGCACGATCAGCCCCGGACGCGGGCAGACGGACGCGAGACTATGCTCGGGCATGGCATCCATGAACGCCTCGTCCACCACCAGCCATCCGCCGCGCGCGGCCAGTCGCGCATGCAGTTCCAGCAACTCGTCGCGGCTGAAGAGCTTGCCGGTGGGATTGTTCGGATTGACGATGACGACGACGCTCACCTCATCGCCGACAGACAATATCTCTTCGGCAGGCACGCCGATGACTTCGTGCCCACAACGTTGCCAGGCATGCGCGTGTTCCGCATAACTGGGTGTGACCAGCGCGACCTTAGCGGACGAACGTAACGAGGGCAGGCCTTGGATCGCGGCCTGCGAGCCGGATACCGCCAGCAGTCTCGTCGTGCCGTAATAAGCAGATGCGGCGGCGTTCAGTTCGTCGTCGTCCTGCGGCAACGCTTGCCAGATTTCGGCGGGCACGGCAGGAACCGGCCAGCCGTCCGGGTTGATGCCGGTCGATAAATCCAGCCAATCGCTTTCGGGAATGCCATAACGCCGCGCCGCCGCGCGCAACCGGCCGCCGTGCTCAAGCATGCTGCCACCCCGCAATCAGCAATGCGCCCGATGCGATGGCGGCCAACCAGAGGTACAGAGTGTGATTGACCAGCCGCACCGCGCGCGCGATGTCAGACGCACTTGCCGCATGGCCACAGCCCAGCGTCGGGCGCTGCTCCAGTTGGCCGTGATAGATCGCCGCACCGCCGAGCTGCACTTGCAACGCGCCCGCACCGGCAGCCATCACCGGACCGGCGTTCGGGCTGTCCCACATCGGAGCTTGTTGCCGCCAGCAGCGCAGCGCGCTGCGCGTATGGCCAATCAGCGCGTAGCTCGACGCGGTCAGCCTCGCCGGGACGAAATTCAGCACATCGTCCAGCCGCGCCGCCGCCCAGCCGAATTCGTTGTAGCGCGCGTTGCGATAGCCCCACATCGCATCCAGCGTGTTGCTCAAGCGGTACAGCAGCAAGCCCGGCGCGCCCGCGACGACGAACCAGAACAGCGCGCCGAACACCGCATCGTTGCCGTTTTCCAGCACCGACTCGACCGTCGCGCGCGACACGCCTTCCTCGTCCAGTTGGCTGGTGTCGCGGCTGACTATCATGCCGACGGCCTGTCGCGCAGCGGGGAGATCGCCGGCAGCAAAAGCCTCCGCGACGCGTCCGGCGTGTTCGCCCAGGCTGCGCGGCGCGATCGCGAAATACAGCAGCACGACAGAAAACAGCACGCCGAATATCGCGAGCTGTTGCAGCCATGCGGCGAGTACCGCGAGCGGAACAAGCAGCGCACATACCGCGACGATGCCGCGCACGTAGCGAGCACCAGCCGATGTATCCGCCGCCCCGTAAAACAATTTTTCGACGCGCTTCGCCAGATTGCCGAAACCCGATAACGGATGGAAGCGGCGCGGCTCTCCCAGCAGACGGTCGAGCGACACCGCCGCCAGCACCATAGCCGGCACGGCCAGGCTATTTAACGACGCTTGCATCGGTGCATCCCCAGCGATTTTCGAACAACATTTCATCGAGCGGTTGCGGCGTGCGCCAGCCTTCCAGTTGCAACATCGGTGCCGCGTAGAATTCCTCGACCTGCCCCAGGCAGATAATAGCGACCGGCTTGCCGCCGGCCGGAATATCCAGCAAGTCCGCGAGCGCCTGCGGATCGAACAGCGACACCCAACCCATGCCCAGCCCTTCCGCTCGCGCCGCCAGCCACATGTTTTGGATCGCGCAGGCGACCGAAGCTAAGTCCATTTCCGGCAAGGTTCGGCGGCCGAAAATGTGTGGCTCGCGCCTGTCCATCAGGGCCGCGACCCACAGCTCGGCGCAGTCGTACACGCCCTCCACCTTGAGCCGCATGAATTCGCTCGCGCGTTCGCCCAGCGCCTGCGCGGTCAGCTGCCGCTCGGCCTCGACCAGTTCATGTATCCGCTCGCGCAACTTGGGATCGCCGATGCGGATGAAGCGCCATGGCTGCATCATTCCGACACTGGGGGCCTGATGCGCTGCATGCAGGATGCGCTGCAAAACCTCGGCAGGGATAGGCTCGGAAGAAAAATGCCGCATGTCGCGCCGCTCGGCGATCACGCGATACACGGCTGCAAGTTCGGCGTCGGAATAACGATGTAACCTGTTCATGAGCGCTTACAGATCGATGCCGGGCTGGGCGCGCACGCCGGCGCGGAAGGCATGCTTGATGTCCTGTATCTCGCTCACGGTGTCCGCAATGTCGAGCAGGCATTGCGGGGCGGCGCGGCCGGTGACGACGACATGCTGCATAGCCGGGCGGGCGGCCAGATCGGCGCACACCTGCTGCGCATCGAGATAACCGTAGTTCAGCAGATAGGTCAGTTCGTCCAGCACCACCAGGTGCAGCGAGGCGTCGCGCAGCAGGCCCTGTGCAACGGCCCAGCCGCGTTGCGCGGTCGCGATGTCCGCGTCGCGGTTCTGCGTCTCCCAGGTGAAGCCGTCGCCGACGACATGCCATTGCACATGTCCGCCCAGGAACTTCTCTTCGCCGGTGTCGCGGCGGCTCTTGATGAATTGCACCACGCCGGCCTTGAGGCCGTAGCCCAGCGTGCGCGCCACCATGCCGAAGGCAGAACTGGATTTGCCTTTACCGTTGCCGGTCAGCACCAGCAACAGCCCCTTGTCCTGCCCGGCGCGCTCGATCGCCGCATCCACCACGGCTTTCTTGCGCTCCATGCGGCTACGGTGCCGTTCGCCGTTGTCGGCCATGCCCTAATGAGCGGCGGATTCCGCCGCTCCGGCAGGCCGGGAGGTCAGCGCATACAGCAGCGCGGCGGGAACCAGGTACACCACGGCGCCGGTCAGGTACGGCAGATAGTATTGCGCCATGCGGCCGGTGTATTCCGCGATGCTCAGCTCGGGGAAGCGTCCCGAGAACAGATAGAACGCGCCGTTGGAGATCACGAAAGCCGCGCTGACCGCGACGAAGGAAATCCCGGCGAACATGCCCAACCTGCGCAGGCTGTACTGATGGCTGCGCGCAAGGAAGCGGCCCGCATACCACAGCACCGCATAGGTCGGGATCAGGAACCAGTAGGCCGGCGTCACGCAATAGTCGCTGACGCCCAGGTGGGTGATCGCCACGTAGTCCAGCGCGCCCGCCTCGACCAGCAGCCCGGCGAAAAACAGCGGGCTGGCGATGAAGAAGCCGGCCAGCAGAAACACCGCCAGCGAGGCGTCCGGCAGATGCAGCGGGCTGCCGAAATGGTGCATGCGCGTGGCGGCCATCAATGCGACCAGGCTCAGGCCGATCAGCAGCGTGCGGGAGGAAATCTGTTTCATGTTGCGCTCCTTATAGATTGAAAGTCGATATTCGGGATTCGGCGCCCGGCTCAGTTCCGGGGCTGGTAATTCAGCGTGAAGTATAACCCGCGCCCCGGCTGATTGAAGTACTGCGCGGTCTCGTAGCGCTTGTCCAGCAGGTTCTCGATGCGCCCCTGCAGCAGCCAGTCCGCATCGACGCGATATTCGGCGCGCACATCGAGCAAGCCGTAGCCGCCCAGACGCTTGGTATTGGCCAGATCGTCGAAGCGGCGCCCTTCCGCATACAGCGCCCCCGTCAGGCGGTACGCCCCGAACTCATGGGCCGCTTCGATGCGCGTTGCCTCGGAGGCGCGGCGATTCAGCAGTTTTCCGCTATTCGCACCCGAGGTCTGGCGCGGATCCTGCAAGGTCAGCGTGCCGTTGGCCTCCCATCCGTACATCCTTGTTTGCAGCTGCGCTTCCAGGCCTTGCAGGCGCGCGGTGTTGATATTGACCGGCGCAAAGGTGACTGCATCGAAACCGATCAGACTGCTGATGTCGGTCTGATAGGCGTGCAGCGACCACCCGCCGAATGCGCCACGCCCATCCACTCCCGCCTCGATGCTGCGCGACAACTCGGGGCGCAGCGTCGCGCTGCCGAAGCCGGGATAGTACAGCTGATTGAAGGTAGGAGCCTTGAACGCCGTGCCGTAAGAGGCCGTGAGCCGCGCCGCATCGCCGATCGCGTAGCCGTAACTCAGACCGCCGGTGTTGTGTCCGCCGAACTGCTGATTGTCGTCGCGTCGCAGGCTAGCCTGCAGGCTGTGCGCACCGAAATCGCCCAGATACTGGCCGAACAGCGCCCGGTTGCGGCGCGCGGTTTGCGCAAAGGCACGGCTGCTTTCGACATGATCCTGCTGATAGTCCAGCCCCGCGGTGAGCATCTGGTCTGCCCCCAGCGCGAAATCGTTCTGCCACGACAATATGTCACGCTTGGTGTTATAGCGGTCGATGTACAGTCCGTTGAAATAGAGGTCGGAATCGTCCCGGCTGCGCCCGCCACGCAGGGTCACGCTCCAGGCTTGCAGCGGCGCAAACTTCAGCGAGCCGCCCAGCGCTTGCTGCGCCGCACGAGTTTCGTTGCCGGCGAAGATGCTGCCGTCCGACTTGCTGAAGCTGTCCGCCTGCAGCGCGTTGAAACCGGCGGTCACACCGTTGTCGAAGCGGTAGCCGCCGCGCAGCCCCAGCGACGAATTGCGGTAACCGTCCTTGTCGGGCTCGGTCACGCGGCAACCGGCTGCGCCGGGAGCGGGCTTGCCGCTACAGGCGTTGAAGCCGCCGATTTCCTGTTGATTGAGATTGGCACTAAACCAGCCTTGCTCGCCGCCGCCGCTCAGGCCGAGCGTGGCATTTGCCGTGCCATAGCTCCCCGCCGTCGCGCTGAACGACGGCATCAACGCGCCGCCGCCCTTGCGGGTGAATATCTGGATCACGCCGCCGATCGCTTCCGATCCATAGAGGCTGGCGCGCGGACCACGCACGATCTCGATGCGCTCGATCTGCGCGACGGGAATGTCCTGGAACGATGCGGTGCCGGTCGTTGCCGAACCGACCTTGACGCCGTCGACCAACACCAGCACATGGTCGGCATTCGTTCCGCGCAAATACACCGCAGTCGCCTTGCCCGCCCCGCCGCTGTTGCTGATGGTCAGGCCAGGCACGCCGCGCAGCGCATCCGGCAGCGACTGCGCCTGACGGCGCTCGATGTCCTGACGGGTGATGACGGTGACGGATGCCAATGTCGCATCGACCGACTGCGCAGTGCGCGTGGCGGTGACCAGCACCTCGTCCATGATTCCTGTCGTTTCGGCGTAGGCCAGGGGAGTGACCGCATACAACAGTGCGGCGAGGAGTTGCTTTTGTTTCATGATGACTTTCCCGAATCGGTTCCAAGGAGCCCCGTTGGAACGTGATAAAAACAGGAAATGCAAGGAAGACTTAGACGACGGCGATACCGCGTAGATACCGTCCATGCGCCTCCCGCAGCATTTTCTGAACCATGTCCGGGGCCGGTATCCGGGCTCGCAAGACCAAACGCATCGCCTTCCCATAAGATCTCTTGGGGAGCTCTCACAGTGGCATGTTGACGCGTCCACACTTGCTTACCGTTGCGGGGGCAGCACAGGCATCGCACCTGTTTCCCGTTTAACTCGTCCGCCAGCGGACGAGCACCTCGAAGCGGCGCGCACTCTACCACAGCCCGCATCCCCCGACAAAACCCC
>JALNYK010000044.1 GCA_023229845.1 Gallionella sp. | reverse complement strand
ATCGTGAAAGGGCGCTGCGGCAACTGGCCCTGCGCGCGGAAAAGATAGGGATGAAACTCGTCGCCAACGAGCAATTCGCTAATTCCGCTTTTTAGAATCAGTGAGTTGGGAGGTGTTTCTTAAGAGCCCCATATGCGCCAAATACACGCGATGACAATCAAACCGAAAAGCAGAATGGCAAACCACAGCGGAACGAAATTTTCTGTTGCGGTAAACGACTTGTACTTTTGAGGACGCTGCCCCTTCCCCAAAGCTGCCCATTCGGCAGAAAACACCTGTGCCGATAAAGATTCCTCTAACTTCAAAATGACCCGAAACTTTGCCGAATTGAGCTTTCCATAGTTATCAATCAGGTTGCGCCACGAGTTACAAAGCAGAAGTCCGATCATGCCAAAACCAGTCATGACGAGGAACGATATCAATGGTGACTTAACAGTTCCAAATTGTGCCAGTGCTCCAGCGATTGCTAACAAGCTGCCGATTGCAGTGATGAAGAAGGCGTTCATCTTTTGTCGCCTTTGGATCAACTGTTCTGACGAATCGACCATCATCTTGTACAGGGGCTCAGTATCCTTACCGTCCTTTTGAAAGAACGAATCAAACTCGTCGTTATGATGGTATATGGCATACAGTTTCTTGAGCTCGTCGCTATCCATGCCGTTTGGGTTCAGCATAACCAGCGGTTTGTTTAGCTCCCGTGCTTGAGCTATCTCCCAAGCTGCATTTTCTGACTCCATGCATGCCGCAAAATCGAAGATGGCAACTGCTTCACACTCTTTCATTCCTGTCAGAGCAGCTGATTTCCACTCCTCACCATGAGAACTATCCAGCACGAGAGGCCGAAGAACTACATTGCCCTCAGTAGCAATGCTCTTCAATAGACAAAGAGCGGTGTTTCGCGTCGCAAACCTATGTATGAGGAATACTTGCATGTCTAGTTGACCGACAAATGGCGTCTAACGACTTCCGCCGATTAACGATTTAAGGTTGGGCCATGTCCATTTGTAAACTTTGTCTTCTGATGCCGCCGACGTTGGCTTAGTGCAATTCTTGTCGGCATAAGCAGCCAAAAGGAAGTATGGGGTTTTTGTGTCTTTGGCGATTGTGAGTTCCGCCGATACGCCGCTTGCTGCATGCGTCTTTTCGCCACATAGAACAATTACAACATCGACATTTTCCATACGCCGCTTCACTTTCTCCTTCCAGTCGCCCGTAAGGTGCTCTTTCACAGATGCATCCTTGAATTCAAATGGGCTGTCAGGCAGATCGGCTGGCCCGGCAAGCATTTCTTTGGTGCCTTTGTCGTGGTCTACGTCAAAACTGATAAAGACTCTTTTCTTGGTTGCCATTGCGACCTCCTTAAATTGACCTGGGGCTAACGTCTGAATTCACCGGCCTGCGCGACGTTTCGCGCAAGTCCGTGGAGCTGGGTTAGCCATTTTCAATCTTAACTATGCGAGCGCTTTCAAATAGCCGGCGATGTATCGCTGAATCAGCGGATCCCTTCTGCTCAACGACCACTAGTTCCTTGCCCAATGCGTCGGCCAAACCAACTTCATAGTTGACCCAAGCCGAGGAATCACTGCTTTCAGATGAAATGACCACAACCGTATTGGCTGCCTCGATCGCTGACTTAATTGACTGTCGGATATCTTCCCCCGCTGCGAGTTCAAACCGAACGTCAAATACATCTGCCGGCTCGACATTGCTCAGAGGAAGCAACTCGGTGATCTTTGCTTTCACCAATTCTGCAATGGCAGCGTCTTTGATGGCGTATGACAGAAAGACTTTGAAGCTCATGGCTGGGCACCCCCAATAAGGCCGCGGATGTCTTCCACTATCTTCTTCCAATCGGTTGTTGAATTGCACTGACTTGCAAGAAGTAACGGAGGCACGCCGCGCTCTCTGGTTTTCAGGTCGTTGTAGTCAAGGTGATGGAGGAGCACGAAAGTCTTTACGTCAAACGCGTCAGCGTATGCAAGTTCCATCCATTGTGCAGCGCCGCCGTCGATGGTGCTCGGAGAGACTATGAAAACAGTAGCAATGGAGTCGCGCACGGATTTTTTAAGGGCGGCTGCAATTTCCTTTTCTGACCGTGACTGATCTCGTTGAAATGTCCAAGCAATAACGCTCTCCGGCGCGAGCAGTGTCTCGATAGCAAACTGGAGCAACTCTGCTTCAAATGCATCGTGTCCGGCGTATGAGATGAAGACCTGTACTCGTTTCATAGAACCAAGCGTGTGGGTAAATAGGAATGGCTAACGTAAAGTAGATGGCAAAAACGCCGAATATTCGACTCGACGCCTAATAGTATCGAACCGACCGCAACCCTACCCGAGCCTTGCGCCGAAAACAATATGTCTAAAGGCCTATATATTCCGGCCTAGTCTCCCGTCAGCACCACCTCGCAGGCCACGCAGGGGACCGCGCGACCTCGCTCATTCAGGCTTCTCCAGCGTCGCCAGCATCTCGTCGTACAACTCCCACGCGAGCCGCGCGTCCTGTTCGGACAGTTTTGCGTGCGCGTAGCCGGTGTGCACCGTGACGTAGTCGCCGACCGCGAGCGCTTCGTCCTGCATCAGGAACAGGCTGACGGTGCGTGCCTCGCCCTTCGCCTCGCAGCGGGCGTTGTAGCCGTCGATCTCGACGATCCGCATCGGAATAGAAAGGCACATGTGAGTCAGCAGGGGATGGAAAACGGACTCAGTATAGCCGCCGGCAGCGGCACGGGTGAAATCAGGTGATTCCCCAATTGACTTTGATCGGGCGCATGGTTACGGTGTTGCCAGTGCCAGTGCCAGTGCCAGTGCCAGTGCCCGTTGACCGGCAGTACTCCACCGGTCTTTGTCCGGTTAACTCAACCATATCCTGTGCCATGACCGACAGTCGCAACATATTGATATTGGGTATCGGCAATAGCCTGCTGCGCGACGAGGGCGCGGGTATCCATGCGCTCAACCGCCTGCGCGAGGAACTGGCCGGGCGCGACGACATCGACTTCATCGACGGCGGCACGCTCAGCTTCACGCTCGCCGGCCATATCGAAGACGCCTCCCATCTGATCGTGATCGACGCCGCGCAACTCGGCGCGGTGCCCGGACACTCCAAGGTGTTCGAGGGCGAGGCGATGGACGAATTCCTCGGCAGCAACCGCAAGCGCAGCGTGCACGAAGTCAGCCTGCTCGACCTGATGGCCATCGCGCGGCTCGCCGACCACCTGCCGGAACGGCGCGCACTGATCGGCATCCAGCCCGCGGAGATAGACTGGAGCGAACATCCTTCCGACGCGGTTGCGGCAGCGATGCCGCAGGTCTGCGCACAGGCGAAGAAACTCATAGCGGAGTGGCAAACATGAGCCTGCAGGACATCCATATCAAGGTCGCGGATGCGCATTCGGTCGGCAACGTCGAGGCCATCCTGAACGAGATCGCCACCCGCCTCGATGACTTCGTTAACACCAGTGAGACCGGCCTGATCGACCTGAAGAGCCTGCCGTTCTCGACGGACGAATACGAACGGCTGCGCGCGATGCTGGGGCGCGGCGAGGTCACGGCGCGGCTGAATTCCATCGGCGAATCGGAGATCTACGAGACGCATTTCCCCGGCGTGTGGTGGGTGACGCACTACAACGTCGAGGGCGACATCGTCGCGGATCTGATCGAGATAGCCTCGGTGCCGGCGATATTGCAGAGCCAGTGGGAAGATGTGCGCACCGGGCTGGGGCGCCTGAGACAAACGCTGACTTCCGTTCGTGGTGAGCCTGTCGAACCATGAATGGAAGTTAATGTGCGAGCGCCGTTCGTTCCTTCGACAAGCTCAGGACGAACGGATTAACGGAAAGCAGCAACATCTCAACGACGAGGTGACCAGATGAAAGAACAAGAAACGCTGGAACAACGGCTGGGCGAACAGGGCGTCAGCCGCCGCGCCTTCCTGAAATTCTGCGCCGCGCTGGCGACGATGATGGCGCTGCCGCCTTCCAGCGCAAGTGCGATCGCCGCCGCGCTGGCCAAAGCCAAACGCCCATCGGTGATCTGGCTGTCGTTCCAGGAATGCACCGGCTGCACCGAATCGCTGACGCGCTCGCATTCGCCCACGCTGGAGAGCCTGATCTTCGACATGATCTCGCTCGACTACCACCACACGCTGCAGGCCGCATCCGGCCACGCCGCCGAGCAGGCGCGCGACGAGGCGATGAAGGCGTTCTACGGAAAATACCTGCTGCTGGTGGACGGCTCCATCCCGCTGAAGGACGGCGGCGTGTATTCCACCATCGCGGGCCGCACCAACCTCGACATGCTGGAAGAAGCCGCGAAGGGCGCGGCGGCCATCGTCGCGGTGGGCAGCTGTGCGGCGTTCGGCGGCCTGCCGAATGCGCAGCCCAACCCGACCGGCGCGGTGGCGGTGTCCGACATCGTGAAGGACAGGCCCATCGTCAACATCTCCGGCTGCCCGCCGATCCCCGCGGTCATCACCGGCGTGCTGGCGCATTACCTGACCTTCGGCGAACTGCCCGCACTCGACGAGCTGGGACGCCCGAAGGCGTTCTACGGCGAGACCATCCACGACCGCTGCTACCGCCGCCCGTTCTACGATCAGGGCAAGTTCGCGAAGACCTTCGATGACGAGGGCGCGCGCAACGGCTGGTGTCTGTACGAGCTCGGCTGCAAGGGGCCGACCACGCACAACGCCTGCGCCACCACCAAGTGGAACGGCGGCACCAGCTTTCCCATCGAGTCCGGCCATGGCTGCATCGGCTGCTCGGAGCCGAAGTTCTGGGATGCCGGCAGCTTCTACACGCCGCTGTCCGCGCCCGCCGCGGACGTCGCAACCGTCGCGCAGGTTTCAATGGTCGCCGGTGCGGGCGCTGCCGTGGCAATGGGCGCGCTGGACCGCGTTAAGAAACAGAAGCTGCAGCAGTCGCGCGAGAAGCTCACGGTCGAAGACCTGAAGGGAGACTGAGATGGATGCACAGGAATTGTTGATCTGGGTGCGCGGCGCCGGATTGCAGATCGCCGCCGCGGTGTTCGTGCTGGGCATGAGCTACCGCATGCTGCACCTGCTGCTGATCGGCCGCAAGAAGTCGCTCGCTGAAGCGCGCGGTTCGGAATGGGCAGGCGGATTGCGCACGATGTGGCAGCGCAGTTTCGTGCTGCCGAAGCTGAGTCCGCGCGGCAGGTTCACCGTCGTCGCGGGCTACCTGTTCCATCTCGGCTTCTTCGTCACGCTGTTCTTCCTCAGCCAGCACATCGCACTGTTTCGCGCGGTGTTCGGCTTCGGCTGGCCGGCGCTGCCGCGCGGCGTCATCGACATCGCGGCGGTGCTCTCCTTGGGCGCGATGGTCGCGCTGCTGGCGCACCGCCTCGTCGATCCGGTAAAACGATTGTTGTCGGATTACCAGGACTACCTGACCTGGGCGCTGTCCTTCCTGCCGCTGCTGACCGGCTTCATGCTGCTGCGCGAGATCGCCTTCGAATACGTGACGCTGCTGACGCTGCATATCGCCAGCGTCGAACTGCTGCTGATCGCGGCGCCCTTCACCAAGCTCGCACACATGTTCTCGACCTTCATCTCGCGCTGGTACAACGGCGCGGTCATGGGGTTCAAGGGCATCAGGACATAAGGCAAGGAGAACAAGATGAGCACATCACTCCAGCGCGGCATAGCTTCCTTCGTCGGCCAGATCGACGGGCCGATCGCATCGTTCTTCACTTCCTGCGTGCATTGCGGCCTGTGCGCCGATTCCTGCCTGTTCTACACCGAGACACAGGACCCGAAGTACACGCCCATCCACAAGCTCGAACCGTTGCGCCGCGTGTGGCAGCAGGAATACACCTTCTGGGGCAAGCTGATGAAGAAGGCGGGACTGAGCAAGCCGGTCACCGACGAGGAGCTGGCCGAGTGGGAGCCGCTGGTCTACGACAGCTGCACGCTGTGCGGCCGCTGCTCGCTGGCCTGTCCGGTGGGCAACGACATCGTGTACATGGTGCGCAAGATGCGCGAAGGCATGGTCGCCTCGGGCCATGCGCCGGAAGGACTGAAGGGTGCTACGCAGCGCGCGATCGAACTCGGCAGCCCGATGGGCGTGAACATCAACACGCTGAGGGCGCAGATCAAACATGCCGAGAAGGAGACCGGCCTGACGGTGCCGATGGATGTGGAAGGCGCGGACTACATGATGGTGCTGTCTTCCGCCGAGGTCGCCGAGTACAACGACATCATCGGCGCAGTGACGCGCATCTTCCATCAGGCGGGCGTGTCGTGGACCATCGCCTCCGACGGCTTCGAGGGCACTAACAGCGGCATCCAGATCGGCTCATCCGACCTCGCGGCGGAACTGGTCGGGCGCATCGTGCGAGCCGCCGAACGGCTGAAGGTGAAATACGTCATCAGCCCGGAGTGCGGCCATGCCTACACCGCGTTGCGCTGGGAAGGCCCCAACCTGATCGGCCGCCCGTATCCCTTCAAGGTCATCCACATCATCGAACTGCTCGACCAGCTGCGCAGCGAAGGACGCCTGAAGACCGACAGCGTGGACGAGACGCGCATGACCTTCCACGACCCATGCCAGATGGTGCGACGCGGCGGCATGGTCGAACAGCCACGCAATCTGCTGCACATGGTCGCGCCGAATTTCGTCGAGATGTCCGATCCCGGCTTGCAGAACTGGTGCTGCGGCGGTGGCGGCGGCGTCAGCGCCAACGAACGCGCCAATCCGCTGCGCACAAGGGCGTTCAACCGCAAGAAGGCCCAGCTCGACGAAATCGATGCGACCACCATCGTCAGCGCCTGCTCGAACTGCCGCACGATGCTGCTGGACGGGCTGGAACACAACCACATGCCGCATGAGGTCGTCGGCCTGACCGAACTGATCGCCGAACACCTGGCGGATGACAAGGAAGGAAAAGCGCCATGAGCAGAACCGTCGTCGTCGATCCCATCACCCGCATCGAGGGCCATCTGCGCATCGAGGCGGAGACCGATGCCGAGGGGCGAATCACGCAGGCGTCCAGCGCGGGCACGATGGTGCGCGGCATCGAGATCATCCTGCGCGGCCGCGACCCGCGCGACGCCTGGGCGTTTGCGCAACGCATCTGCGGCGTGTGCACGCTGGTGCACGGCATCGCCTCGGTGCGCGCGGTGGAAGATGCGCTGAAGTATGAGATACCGGCCAACGCGCAACTGATACGCAACCTGATGACGGGCGCGCAATACATCCACGACCATGTGATGCACTTCTACCACCTGCACGCGCTGGACTGGGTGGACGTGGTGTCGGCACTGAAGGCCGATCCCAAGGCCACCTCGGAACTCGCGCAGACGGTCAGCCCGTCGTATCCGCGCTCCTCGCCCGGCTATTTCGCCGACATGCAGAAGAAGGTGAAAGGCTTCGTCGAAAGCGGCCAGCTCGGCATCTTCGCCAACGGCTACTGGGGGCATCCCGCCTACAAGCTGCCGCCGGAGGCCAACCTGATGGCGGTGGCGCATTACCTCGACGCGCTCGCCTGGCAGCGCGACGTGGCGAAGCTGCACACCATCTTCGGCGGCAAGAACCCGCACCCCAACTTCCTCGTCGGCGGCGTGCCCTGCGCGATCAGCATCCACCCGGAACAGGAGGGCCGCGGCAAGGGCCCGCATTATCGCGGCGGCGAGGGCGCGACCTCGCTGAACATGGTGGGCTTGGCGAACGTGCAGAACATCATCAACCAGATGCGCGAGTTCGTCGATCAGGTTTATGTGCCGGACACGCTCGCCATCGCCGGCTTCTACAAGGACTGGGGCGCGCAGGGCGAAGGCGTCGGCAACTTCATGACCTATGGCGACTTCCCCGCCCAAGGCATCAACGATCCGGCCAGCAACCTGATCCCTTCCGGCGTGATCCTGAACCGCGACCTGTCCACGATCCACCCGGTCGACCTGCATGCCGAGAACGAGATCGAGGAGTTCGTCTCGCATTCCTGGTACGACTACAGTGTCGGCAAGGACAAGGGCCTGCATCCGTACAACGGCGAGACCACGCTGCACTACACCGGCCCGAAACCGCCGTACGAGAATCTGGACACCGCGAAGGACTATTCCTGGCTAAAGTCGCCGCGCTGGAAGGGCAAGGCGATGGAAGTCGGCCCGCTGGCGCGCGTGCTGATGATGTACGCGAAGGGCCACGCGCAGACCAAAGAACTGGTGGACATGACGTTGAGCAAGCTGGACCTGCCGGTGACCGCGCTGTACTCGACGCTGGGCCGCACCGCCGCGCGCACGCTGGAGACCAAGGTCATCGCCGACGCGATGCAGGGCTGGTACGACCAGCTGATCGCCAACATCAAGGCGGGCGATGTGCGCACCTTCAACGAGACGAAGTGGGACCCGTCCACCTGGCCCGCACTCGCGAAGGGCGCGGGCTTCATGGAAGCGCCGCGCGGCGCGCTGGCGCACTGGATCGTCATCAAGGACGGCAAGATAGACAACTACCAGGCCGTGGTGCCCAGCACCTGGAACGCCGGACCGCGCGACCCGCAGGGGCAGGACGGCCCCTACGAAGCCGCGCTGAAAGGCCACAAGCTGCACGACCCAAAACAGCCCATCGAAATCCTGCGCACCATACACAGCTTCGACCCCTGCATCGCCTGCGCGGTGCACGTGACCGATCCTGACGGCGAGGAGCTGGTGAAAGTAAAAATCAAATAGCCGGGCTGGAAGCTGCTGCAAAGACTGGAGCGGGTGAACGGGATCGAACCGTCGTATGCAGCTTGGGAAGCTGCCGTTCTACCATTGAACTACACCCGCTTGGTGTAGAATGCGGCGCGCATTCTAACACGGCCTTCGGCAACTCAGAGACTCTAAAAGTGATAACGGTCAGCATCAACGGCGAAGCACGCCAATTCCCGCAAACCATCACCATCGCAGCGCTCATCGAACAGATGAGCCTGACGGGCAAGCGCATCGCGCTGGAACGCAACGGCGAGATCGCGCCCCGCGGCACCTTCGCGACGCAGCAACTGGCGGACGGGGACAAGCTGGAGATCGTGGTTGCGGTGGGCGGCGGCTAGATAATGTATCCCCAATAATTCATCGGATGTAGGTCGGGCTTCAGCCCGACATGTCGGGTTAAAACCCGACCTACGTTTAACGCACAATTCCGGTTAAAAATTCATCAGGAACACAGCAATGAACGACAAACTCATCATCGCAGGCAAGAGCTACAACTCCCGGCTGCTGGTCGGCACGGGCAAATACAAGGACTTCACCGAGACGCGCGCGGCGCTGGATGCGAGCGGCGCGGAGATCGTCACCGTGGCAATCCGCCGCACAAACCTCGGCCAGAACGCGAACGAGCCCAACCTGCTCGATGCGGTGCCGATGTCGAAGTTCACCTACCTGCCTAACACCGCCGGCTGCTACACCGCCGACGACGCGGTGCGCACGCTGCGCCTCGCGCGCGAGCTGCTGGACGGCCACTCGCTGGTCAAGCTGGAGGTGCTGGGCGACCCGCAATCGCTGTACCCGAACGTGATCGAGACCATCGCCGCGGCGAAGACGCTGGTCGCCGAAGGCTTCCAGGTGATGGTGTACACCTCGGACGATCCCATCGTCGCGAAGCAACTCGAAGACATCGGCTGCGTCGCGGTGATGCCGCTGGCATCATTAATTGGCTCCGGCATGGGCATCCTGAATCCGTGGAACCTGCAGCTGATCATGGAGCGTCTGCAGGTGCCGGTGATCGTCGACGCGGGCGTGGGCACCGCATCGGATGCGGCGATCGCGATGGAGCTGGGCTGCGCGGGCGTGCTGATGAACACCGCAATCGCCGGCGCGAAGGATCCGGTGCTGATGGCATCCGCGATGAAAAAGGGCGTGGAAGCCGGACGCGAAGCCTTCCTCGCCGGACGCATGCCGAAGAAGCTGTATAGCGCCAGCCCGAGCTCGCCGACCGCGGGGATCATCGGTTCGGTGCGCAGCTAAACATATCCGTAGGGGCGCGATTCATCGCGCCCTCGTTGTTCGAATAGTTCAAGGGCGCGATGAATCGCGCCCCTACAGTCCATACGCACATGACCGACAACACCGACCTCCGAAACCGACATATCCGCAGCTTCGTGCTGCGCCAAGGCCATCTCTCGCCCGCGCAGCAGCGCGCGGTGGACACGCTGATGCCGTGCTACGGCATCCCTTACGAGAACAAGATACTGGACCTCGATCAGGCGTTCGGCCGCAGCGCGCCCAAGATACTGGAGATCGGTTTCGGCATGGGCGACAGCACCGCGACCATCGCGCAGGCGCATCCGGAGAACGATTACCTCTGTCTGGAAGTGCATACGCCGGGCGTTGGTAACCTGCTGAAGCTGATCGAGGCGCAGCAGATATCCAACATCCGCATCGTCCAGCACGACGCGGTCGAAGTGCTGCGCGACATGATCGCGGACGCGTCGTTCGACGGCGTGCATATCTTCTTCCCCGACCCATGGCACAAGGCGCGCCACAACAAGCGCCGCCTGATCCAGTCGCCGTTCATCGCCAAGCTGGTGCAGAAGATCAAGCCGGGCGGCTACATCCATGCCGCAACCGATTGGCAGGACTACGCCGAGCAGATATTGCGCGTATTCGGCGAAGAGCCGCTGCTGGAGAACACCGCGGCGGGCTACGCGCCGCGTCCGGAATATCGCCCCCTAACGAAGTTCGAGAAGCGCGGTATCAATTTGGGGCACGGGGTGTGGGATCTGGTGTTCCGGCGCAAATAAAACTTGGCAAAACCTTAGTCCACGGAAAGCACGGAAGACACGGAATAAAACCACTCGATCCTGTTCGTGATTTTCGTGTGTTTCGTGGACAATTTTGTTTTTAGCTTTCGTCAAACTCCTGCGTCGGCGCACGACTGAGCAAATCCGTGATCACCTCGGCCACCGGCTTGTGTTCGTAGATCACGCGGTAGACGCCCTCGCAGATCGGCATCGCAACGCCTAGGCGCTGCGCCAGCTGATGCACTTCCCGCACGGTATAGACGCCCTCGGCGACATGGCCAAGACGGCGCAGTATCTCCTGCAGGTCGTGATGCTGCGCGAGCAGCAAGCCGACCTGGCGGTTGCGCGACAGGTCGCCGGTGCAGGTCAGGATCAGGTCGCCGACGCCGGACAGGCCGCTGAGCGTTTCGCTGCGTCCGCCCAGCTTCAGCCCCAGCCTGGTGATCTCGGCCAGGCCGCGCGTCAGCAGCGCGGCGCGGGCGTTGTGCCCCAGCCCCATACCGTCGCAAATGCCTGCGGCGATCGCCATCACGTTCTTCACCGCGCCTCCCACCTCGACGCCGGCCACGTCGCTGCTGGCATAGATGCGCAGGCGAGCATGGTGCAGCGCCTGCGCAGTATCGCGGGCAAACGCTTCGTCGGATGAGGCCAACGTCAGCGCGGTCGGCTGGCCGCAGGCGACCTCCTGCGCAAAGCTGGGGCCGGACAGCACGCCGTGACGGAAGCGCGCCGGCAAAACCTCGGCGACCACCTGATGCGGCAGCAGCGAGGTCTCCGCCTCGAAACCCTTGCACAGCCAGACCACGCCGAAGCTGCCGGACGACTGCGCCAGCTGTTGCAGGATGGAACGGAAGGAGTTGGTCGGCACCGCGACGATGGCCAGTTCGGCACTCGCCAGCGCGACGGACAGATCGGAACTCAGTTCAAGGTTAGCGGGCAGCGGAATGTCCGGCAGGTAGCGCCGGTTGCAGCGCTCCTCGCGCATCGCCGCGATCTGTCCGGTGTCGCGCGCCCACAACGTGACGCGATGGCCGGCCGACAAACTGATCGCAAGCGCGGTGCCCCAGGCGCCTGCGCCGATGACTGTAATATTCATAACACTAAAGCACCTCGAAAAACCGTAGCGAGCGGCTTGAGTGCAAGGCGCACGGAACGGAGCGACGAGAAAACGAGCTTTGCGAGTTTCGGCGAAGGCTAACCTTCAGGTTATGCCGAAGCCACATACCCATCGAGTACCGCGCAACGCAGCAATCGAGCCGCGCAGTAGGTTTATCGAGGTGCATTATTCGCCCCAGACCTCGGTACTCCGCACATACCCGGTTTCGCCGTCCTGATGGCGCACCTTGACCCAGCCGGTGCCGGTAGCCTCAAGGCGTTCCAACGCGACCTGCTGACGTACCTGAAAGGCGCGCGCTGCGGCGAAATCCGGCGTCGCGCGCACGTCGAGCAGCGGCAGCAGCGCAAACACGTAACGCTTGCTGCCCAACACGCGTTTCTCTACCCAGTACAAGCCGCCTGAACGGTCGCGCACCTTGACCCAGTTGTCCAGCGAGACCACCTGTTCGAAGGGCATGTAGCGATTCACGACGAACAGCTTCTTCGCCTTCAGCGACGGGGCGTCGTAGAGGATCGCGCTGTCCTCGGCGACCGAGACAAAATCCACCGCGTGCGCCGCGCCGCTGCCGCAGAGCAGCAGGATCAGCATCAACGAACGCAGCGGAGCAGCGAACATCTTTAGTGGGTGGTGGCGGGTGTCGCAGCAGCGGCTTGCGCCTGCTGTTGCTTCTGCTGCTGGTACAGCACGTCGAAGTTGATCGGGTTCAGCAACACCGGCGCGAAACCGGCGCGCACGGCGACGTCGGAGACCACTTCGCGCAGATACGGGAACAGGATGTTCGGACACATCACAGCGAGGATGGGCTCCATTTCTTCGAGCGGAATGTTGCGCACTTGGAAGATGCCGGCCTGCTTGGCCTCGATCAGGAACATCACCTTTTCACCTATCTTGGCGGTCACGGTGCTCGTCACCGACACCTCAAACACGCCTTCTTCGACAGAAACGGCCTGGGTAGCCAACTGCACATCGATCTGCGGATTTTCGCGCTCCAGGAATATCTGCGGCGCGTTGGGTATCTCCAGCGAGATATCCTTCACATAGATCTTTTCCATGTTGAAAAGGGGTTGGGTGTTTTGCTGCGCTGCTTCGGTCATGCTCACTCCTCCTTGAAATTATTCTGCGAAATTATCCGGCCAATAGTTCGTCCAGCTCGCCGGCCCGGTCGAGCGCGGCCATGTCGTCGTATCCGCCGACATGATGCTCGCCGATGTAAATCTGCGGCACGGTGCGCCGTCCGGTCTTTTCCATCATCGCCACGCGCAACTCGGGTTGCAGGTCGACGCGTATCTTCTCGATCTCCGTCACACCCTTGCGCTGCAGCAAATGCTCCGCCCGCACGCAGTACGGACAGACCTCGGTGCAATACATCACGACCTTCACCATCATTTCTCCACCGGCAGATTGCCCTTCTGCCAGGCGATCATGCCGCCCACCAGATTGTAGACTTCGGAAAAGCCCTGCTTGCCCAGCATCGCACAGGCGTTGGCGGAACGGGCGCCGCTGCGACACACGACGACGATGGGTTTATCGCGATACTTTTCCAGTTCGCCGATGCGCTCGTGCAACTTGCCCAGCGAAATCAGCTTGGCGTTCAACACATGGCCGGATTTGTATTCGGCGTCTTCGCGCACGTCCAGCACCAGCGCGTTCTTGTGGTTGATCAGCTGCGTCGCGGCAATGCAATCCACTTCCTTGATGCCGCGAATGCGGTTGCCGAACATCGACCAGAACAGCATCAGGCCGCTCAGGAAAGCGATGGAAATAGGGAAAATATTATCAATGACGAACTGCACTTGCGTACTCCTGTTCTTTTTGGAGGGCGAATTCTAGCAGAGCGGCGTAGCGCGCGGGCTCCTTCTCCGCCAGTTCTTCCAGCCGTTGCCGTGAGGCGTCGAATTCGGCCGGATACGACCATATCGCCTGCTCCAGCACCACCTTGGCCTGCTGCGGCATGTCGTTCTGCGCCAGCAACAATGCCTGGCGATAGACCACATGGCCGACTGGCACGAAGCCCATTACCCTTGTATTCAGTTCCAGCTTGTCGCGCTTGCGATCCTCGCTTACCTCTATCATCGAGCTCATGAACAGTTCGGCATAAGGCGACAACAGCGAGCCGCCGTGGATCGCGACCAGCCCGTCGCGCACACGCTTGAATGCGTCCTGGTCGGCGGCGGATGCGGGACGCATGCGTAACACCTGCTCCAGTTGCACATAGCTGGCGCGCAACTGCAGCAGCGTCAACAAGCCCAGCAACAACATCGCCGCCACCGACAGCCTCCCCACGGCGCGCAACTCCAGCCGATAGCGGGTCTCGTCCAGCGCGCCGAGCAGGATGGCGGCGACCGCGACGAAGTAGGTATACCACAGCGGATATTCGAGCAGGCTATGGATAGCCAGCACGCCCAGAATCGCATAGCCCCACCAATGCGCAGCGTCAAGCGGCGCGCGGCGCAGGCCGTTCAGCCACATCGCCAGCGCGGCGAACAACACCAGCAGCCCGGCGATGCCGGTCTCCGCGGCCAACTGGAACACCAGATTGTGGGCGTTGTTGTACAACCCCTGGATATTGCCCGGTTGCAACAGCGGCAGCAGCTGCAAGTGATGCCAGGCGAACTGCCCGAAGCCTACGCCCAGCCAGGGCGACTGGCCGAACATCAGCCAGGATTCGCGCCACAGGTACAAACGGATGCTGCCGGTCGCATCCTCGCCGAACAGCCGCTGCATGGTATCGACGCTGCCGCCCGCGCCGGCCATGAACGGCAGTTGCACCAGTATATGCATCGCGCCGAAGCCAGCCAGCAGCGACAGGCTGTAGCGCAGCAGCGGACGCTGCGCCGCATCGCGCCAGCCCCACCATGCGGCGAGAACGGTCATCGACAGCAGGTACAGCCAGGTGCTGCGCGAGCCGCTCAGCGTCATCGTCAGCAGCAAGGGCAGCGCAAGCAGCACCGCATAACGCCCCTTGAGTCCAAGCTGGTGCAACAGCCCGAGCGAAATCAGCCCGAGTGCAATGTAATCGGCGAAATGGTTGGGTTGCGCGAGATTGCCATACACGCTGACCGAGACCTTTGCGACGATCACCGAGTCGAAAGGCGTAGACCATCGAAAATGCTGCAACACGGCGATTGCGGTGCTGAGCTCCGCGCCTATCAACAGACAGATCGCCAGCACCTGAGCCAACCTGGCGAAGCCGTAGATGTCGCACAACCATGCGCCCAGCATCATCAGCAATGCCGCGAACAGCAGGTATAGCGTAAACAGCAGCGCTTGATCGAAGTAGGCAAGCTTCCCCAGCGCTAGTTGCAGCAGCGCAATGGCAGCCAGTCCGACCGGCAACTGTACGATGCGCGGAATCTCCGGCCGCTGCCAGTAGGCGCGCCCGACCAGCAGCGTCAGCGCGCCCACGCCCAGCAGCGCGCTCCACCATTCCTGATAGAAGGTGGTCAGCGGATAGCGGTGGAGATAGTGCAGAAACGGGGAAACCCACATCAACCCGACCAAGGCCAGGCTGATGTGGGTCAGTCGCAGGGATTGCAGCTTGTCTCTTAGCAAGAACCGCCCTTGACGCCGCACTTCGCGAGGATGTTGTTCAGCGGGCATATCCGGGTGAAGCCGCTCTGGAACAGGTTCAGACCGACGAAGGCGGTGAAGAACAGAAAGTACTGGTTCACGAACAGCGGGCTGGCTTCGACGCCCAGCGCCAGCGACAACATCACGAAGAAGCCGGCGACGATACGGACGATACGTTCTGCATTCATGCTACTACTCCTTAAAAGGTTGCCTTTCTCGTCTGCCCCCTCTCCCGCAAGCGGGAGAGGGTTGGGGAGAGGGCGAGGTTGATGGATTTTACGGGAATTTTAGTTACGGCATAACCTGAAGGTTAGCCTTCACTGAAACTTCGTTTTTTGTACAGCGTGGCGTAGTACAGCACCGGGATCACCACCAGCGTCAGCAAAGTGGAGACGAGGATGCCGAATATCAGGGCCAATGCCAGACCGTTGAAAATCGGGTCGTCGAGGATGAACAGCGCGCCCAGCATCGCCGCCAGCCCGGTCAGGATGATGGGCTTGGCGCGCGCCGCCGCCGCATTCACCACCGCATGCTGCGGGTCCACGCCGTCGCGCAGTTGCAGGTTGACGAAGTCTACCAGCAGGATGGAGTTGCGCACGATGATGCCCGCGAGCGCGATCATGCCTATCATCGAGGTCGCGGTGAATTGCGAACCGAACAGCGCATGGCCCGGCATCACGCCTATCACCGTCAGCGGAATCGGCGCCATGATGACCAGCGGCACGACATAGCTCTTGAATTGCGCGACCACCAGCAGGTAGATCAGGATCAGGCCGACGCCGTAGGCGATGCCCATGTCGCGGAAGGTCTCGAACGTCACCTGCCATTCGCCGTCCCACTTCAGCGCGTAAGCGGCATAGGGATCGGAAGGCTGCTTGAAGAAATAGCTCTCCAGTTCGCCGCCCTGCTGCAGCGCCATGCCGCCGGTCTTGCCGTTGATGCCGAACATGCCGTAAAGCGGGCTATCCAGATCGCCGGCCATGTCGCCGTACACGTACACCACCGGCAGCAAATCCTTGTGGTAGATCGGATAGTCGCGCTGCGCCGGGATCACCTGCACCAACTCGGACAACGGAACCAGTGCGCCGTCCTTCGCGCGCACCTTGAGCTTCAGCACCTCGTCGATCTGGCTGCGGCGCTCGGCCGGCAGGCCGATGCGCAGCGGCGGCGCGTACTTCGCGTTCTCGTCGTGCAGCGAGGCGACGTCCTGACCGGTCAGCGCCATGCCGATCGCGTCGACGATGTCGTGCGGCGCGACGCCCATCAGCGCGGCCTTGCTCTGCAGCACATGCAGCAGCATCTTGGGCGCGGTCTCGGTGACCGTGTCGTCTATGCTGACGATGTCCGGCGTGCCGGCGAAGTGCTCGCGCACCTTGCCCGC
>JALNYK010000070.1 GCA_023229845.1 Gallionella sp. | reverse complement strand
GCGCGTCAAGCTTTCTTCGAACATAGCGGCAAAACTATCGGGATCTTGTACAGCGGCAGCGGTTGTGTTCATTGAAAAATACACCTGAAAAAACTCTGCTCACGCAGAGGGTTAGTTGACGATCCCGGAGGACTGGGCGTCCAGCGGGGCCTGTTACTTCCTTACTTCGCCTGATAACGATCCAAGACTTCCTGCACCGCCTGCTCGATGTTCAGAGCGGTCGTGTCCAGCAAACTTGCGCCCGGCGCCTGTTGCAATGGAGCCGCACTACGCTGGGAATCCCGCTCGTCGCGCGCCTGTATATCCTGCAAAAGGGCGGCGATATTAGCACCCATCCCCTTCTCTTTCAACTGTTTATAGCGACGGTCAGCGCGCGCCTCGGCGCTGGCGGTCAGGAAGATTTTGCAGCCCGCATCCGGAAACACCACCGACGCCATATCGCGCCCGTCGGTAACCAGCCCCGGCGCGCGGCGGAACGAGCGCTGCTTGTCCAGCAGTGCTGCGCGCACACTATGCAACGCAGCGACTTGAGAGGCATAACCTCCAGTCACTTCTGAACGCAGCTCGTCGCCGACCTTGCTGCCGTCCAGCCAGATGTCGCTGCCCTCGAAGCGGATATCGATACGCCCGGCCAATCCTGCCAATGCCGCTTCGTCGTCCAGAGCGATGCCGTCGCGTTGCGCGGCCAGCGCCAACAGCCGGTATAGCGCGCCGCTGTCCAAATAATGGAAGCCCAGCGTCGCGGCGACGCGTCCCGCCACGGTGCCCTTGCCCGAAGCGGAAGGCCCATCGATCGCGATCACCGGCACGGCCTGCGTCACGCTGGCAAAGGCTGAAAAATAATCGGGGAAGGTCTTCGCCACGCACTTGGGATCATTGATGCGCACCCCCACCCCGCCGAACGCCGCGAGCGAGAAGCACATCGCCATGCGGTGGTCGTCGTAGGTGTCAATTGAGGACTGAGTGCTGAGTGCTGAGGACTGAGGGGGGGTGATGCGGATAAAATCCGCGCCCTCTTCCACGGTCGCGCCGACCTTGCGCAGTTCGGTCGCCATAGCATGAATGCGGTCGGTCTCTTTCACACGCCAGCTGGCGATATTGCGCAGCGTGGTCGTCCCGTCGGCGAACAGCGCGGTCACTGCCAGCGTCATCGCCGCATCGGGGATATGGTTGCAGTCGAGGTCTATCGCCTTGAGCCTGCCGCCCTCCGGCGCGCGCGCCTCCATCCAGTTCGGCCCCATCGTGATCTGCGCGCCCATCAACGCCAGCGCATCGGCGAAACGCACGTCGCCCTGTACGCTGTCCTTGCTCACACCTTCCACTCGAACAGGCCCGCCGCCGATCGCACCCGCAGCGAGAAAATACGAGGCCGACGAGGCATCGCCCTCGACATAGATAGTCTCCGGGCTCTTATAGCGGCTGCCCGCCGCGACTGCAAAACTATTCCAACCTTGACGAGACGCGACCACCCAAAAGCGCGCCATCATCGCCATTGTGATCTCGATATAAGGCTTGGAAATCAACTCGCCCTCCACCTCCACGATCACCTCGCGATCCAGCAGCGGCAGCGCCATCAGCAGCGCGGTAAGGAATTGGCTGGACACGTCGCCGCGCACGCTGACGTGCGCCGCATCATCCAGGTGCGCTGGAAATATCTCCAGCGGTGGGAAGCCCTCATTGCCTAAATAGTCGATGTTCGCGCCCAGTTGGCGCAAGGCATCCACCAAGTCGCCGATAGGCCGCTCGTGCATCCGCGCCACGCCGGACAGCGTGTAATGTCCGCCGGCCCCATTGCTTCCGCCAGACAACGCCAGAACCGCCGTCAGCGGACGGAACGCCGTGCCGGCGTTACCAAGGAACAGCTCGGCATCCTTGACCGGGAATTCGCCTCCGCAGCCGGTCACGCGGAACACATGGGTATCCAGCCGCTCGATACCTACGCCCAGCTTCTGCAGGCTGTCCAGCATGCGTTCGGTATCGTCGGACAGCAGCACGTCGCGCACCTCGGTCACGCCTTCGGACAACGCCGCCAGCAACAGCACGCGGTTGGAAATGCTCTTGGAGCCGGGCAGCGTGACCTTGCCGCGCGCGCTCAACAACGGAGGGAGATCGAGGAAGTTATCGGATGTCATCGGAAGGAAACCTTGCAGCAAACTGCGCTAAAAATTCGAGGGCGGCATGATACCGCAGTGAGGAAAGGTGCGCATGGGCGCGGGAGTTGCCTATCAACTTGCCGCAAGTTGAAACAGCTGCCTGATGTGTCCGCCAGACAGAAAAAACAAAGCGGACAATTCATTGTGCTACAAAACCGTACATATCTATTTGCTCTCAACACGGCACGGCGCGCCGTGCTCCTATCTCATGCGCTCGACCGCCTGTTCGACCCGCTCCACCGCGATGATCTCCATGCCGGGTATTTTCTGCTTGGGCGCGTTGGCCTTGGGGATGATGGCATGGGTGAAACCGAGTTTGGCGGCTTCTTTCAGGCGCTCCTGCCCGCGCTGCACCGGGCGCACCTCGCCGGCAAGGCCGACTTCGCCGAACACCACCAGCTTCTCCGGCAGCGGCTTGTTGCGCAGACTGGAGACCATCGCGAGGATCACCGCGAGATCGGCGCCCGGCTCGGTGATCTTCACTCCGCCGACCGCATTGATGAACACGTCCTGATCGAAGCAGGCGATGCCCGCGTGGCGGTGTAACACCGCCAGCAGCATCGCGAGGCGGTTCTGCTCCAGCCCCAGCGACAGCCGCCGCACGTTGGGCGAATGCGCCTCGTCGAGCAGCGCCTGTATCTCCACCAGCAGCGGACGCGTGCCCTCCTGCGTGACCATCACGCAGGAACCGGCAACCTGCTGCCCGTGCTGCGACAGGAACAGCGCCGACGGGTTGCTGACTTCGCGCAAGCCCTTCTCGGTCATCGCGAACACGCCGAGTTCGTTCACCGCGCCGAAGCGGTTCTTGAACGCGCGTATCAGGCGGAAGCTGGAATGCGTGTCGCCCTCGAAATACAGCACGGTATCGACGATATGCTCCAGTACGCGCGGCCCCGCCAACGCGCCCTCTTTGGTCACATGGCCGACCAGGATGATGGTGA
>JALNYK010000006.1 GCA_023229845.1 Gallionella sp. | reverse complement strand
CGCTCGGCGGGAGTCGAACCCACGACCCTTGGCTTCGGAAACCAATACTCTATCCAGCTGAGCTACGAGCGCATACTTTGGAGGCGCGCAGCATAGCGGTTTTTGCCCGCGCAGTCCAACGCAAAGCACCGCAGCGTGGGGCACATAACCTCCTTGCATGAACATACTCCACCGACGCCGCATCCTTCCCAAAAAAAGCCCCTCCCCAAAAAAGGGGAGATGAATCAGGGGAGGGGAGGAGGAACACACTTACTGCTGGTGATGCCGTGCACATTGCATGCACGGAGGGGGAGGAGAAACAGCCGGACTCACCTCGATCCGGCTACCGTAGTCGCCAAGTTTTTAAGGCTTGGCAATTTCTTTCTCGGCCAATCTGCGCCAGGTGTCGATCACCGTGTCGGGATTCAGCGACATAGTTTGAATACCGGCCTCGACCAGCCACTCGGCGAAGTCGAAGTGGTCGGACGGACCCTGTCCGCAGATGCCGACGTATTTATCCAGACGGTTGCAGGTGGTGATCGCCATCTTCAGCAAGACCTTCACCGCGGGGTCGCGCTCGTCGAAGCGATCCGCCACCAGGCTGGAATCGCGGTCCAGCCCCAGCGTCAGTTGCGTCAGGTCGTTGGAGCCGATGGAGTAGCCGTCGAAGTGTTGCAGGAACTCTTCCGCCAGCAGCGCGTTGGACGGGATCTCGCACATCATGATCAGGCGCAGGCCGTTTTCGCCGCGCTTCAGGCCGTTGCGCTCCAGCGTGGCGACGACTTCTTGCGCTTCGTTCACGGTGCGCACGAAGGGGATCATCAGCTCGACGTTGATGTAGCCCAGCTTCTCGCGCACGCGCTTCATCGCGCGGCATTCCAGTTCGAAGCAGTCCGAGAAATTCGCCGCGACATAGCGGCCCGCACCGCGGAAACCGATCATCGGATTCTCTTCCATCGGCTCGTAAATTTCGCCGCCGATCAGCTTGCGATATTCGTTCGACTTGAAATCGGACATGCGCACGATGACCTTCTTCGGCCAAAACGCGGCAGCCAGCGTCGCGACGCCTTCGGTGATTTTCTCGACGTAAAACTCTTCCGGATTCGCATAGCCTGCCGAGCGTTGCATCACCGCCTCGTGCAACTTGCCCGGCAGCTTGCCGTGCTCCAGCACCGCCTTGGGGTGGATGCCGATCAGGTTGTTGATGATGAATTCAAGACGCGCCAGACCCACGCCCACGGACGGCAGTTGCGCGAACTCGAACGCCAGCGTGGGGTTGCCGACGTTGAGCATCAGTTTGACCGGGATGGCCGGCAGCTCGGCTTCGTCGTGTACAACCACGTCGAAGTTCAGCTTGCCGTGGTACACGTAGCCGGTGTCGCCTTCGGCGCAGGAGGCGGTGACGATCTCGCCGTCTTGCAGCGCGGTGGTCGCATGACCGCAGCCGACGATGGCGGGGATGCCCAGCTCGCGCGCGATGATCGCCGCGTGGCAGGTGCGTCCGCCGCGATTGGTGACGATGGCTGAAGCCTTCTTCATCACCGGTTCCCAGTTCGGGTCGGTCATGTCGGTGACCAGCACGTCGCCCGCCTGCACCTTGTCCATCTCGGCGGTGCTCTCGACGATGCGGACGCGACCGGAGCCTATCTTCTGGCCGATGGCGCGGCCTTCGACCAGCACCGTGCCGCGCTGGTGCAAGCGATGTTTCTCGGTGCCGCCGCTGGAGGCCTCGTTCGATTTCACCGTCTCGGGACGCGCCTGCAGGATGTAGAGCTTGCCGTCCAGCCCGTCCTTGCCCCACTCGATGTCCATCGGGCGACCGTAGTGCTGTTCGATGGATACCGCGTAGCGCGCCAGTTGCAGCACGTCCGCGTCGGTCAGCGAAAAGCGCGCCTGATCGGCGGCGGGCACCGGCTCGATGCGGCAGGAGCGTCCGGCGGAACGCTGCTCGTCGAACACCATGCGCTGCTGTTTGGAACCCAGCGCGCGGCGGATGACAGCCGGAAAACCTGCGGCCAGTTGCGGCTTGTGCACGTAGAACTCGTCCGGATTCACCGCGCCCTGCACCACCATCTCGCCCAGCCCCCAGGACGAGGTGATGAACACCGCATCGCGGAAACCGGATTCGGTGTCCAGCGTGAACATCACGCCGGATGCGCCCAGGTCGGAGCGCACCATGCGCTGCACGCCCGCCGACAAGGCCACATCGGCATGGGTGAAGTCCTTGTGCACGCGGTAGGAAATCGCACGGTCGTTGTACAGCGAGGCGAACACTTCGCGGATCGCATGCAAAATATTTTCGATGCCGTGGATGTTCAGGAAAGTCTCCTGCTGCCCGGCGAACGACGCATCCGGCAGGTCTTCGGCGGTGGCGGAGGAACGCACCGCGAAGCTGCCCTCGCCTTCTGCAGCAAGCTGGACATAGTGGGCGCGTATCTCTTCTTCCAGACGCTCGGGCAACGGCGCCTCGACGATCCAGCCGCGTATCTTGCGTCCGGCCTCGGCCAGTGCGGTGACGTCTTCCACGTTCAGCGTGGACAGCGCATCCTCGATACGCTTGTCCAGCCCGTCGTTCGCGAGGAAGTCGCGGTATGCCTGCGCCGTGGTCGCGAAACCGCCGGGCACATGAACGCCGGACGAGCTCAGGCTGGAGATCATCTCGCCTAGCGAGGCGTTCTTGCCGCCCACTTCCGGAATATCGGCGATACCCAGTTGATGGAATGGAATGACGTACGGTTGCATGGCCTTCTCCCTCGTTGAATGCGTCATAAAAAATCAGTGCTCGTTGTTGCAATGTCCCGCGCAATGGTTGCCGCAGCCGCCGCAGCCTTCCTTGCCGTCCTCGCGCAGCGGGCCGAACTCCGGATGCCGCGCGGCGTAGTCTCGGGCGATCCGCTGCACGACGACCCAGGCGAACACCAGCGCGAGCATGATGAGCACGGCGATCAGATATTTCATCGCGACACCCCTATGCCGCCGAAGCCCATAAAGGCCAGCGACAGCAACCCGGCCAGCATCAGCGACAGCGCAGTGCCCTGCATCGCGCCCGGAATGTCGGACAGCTTCAGGCGCTCGCGCACGCCCGCCATCAACACCAGCGCCAGCGTGAATCCGGCACCGCCGCCGAGGCTGAAGGCGACCGACTGACCGAAGTCGTAGCCGCGCGCGGTCTGGAACAGCGCGACGCCCAGCACCGCGCAGTTGGTGGTGATCAGCGGCAGGTAGATGCCCAGCGCGCGGAACAAAGCAGGAGAAAATCTCTTCATCGCCATCTCCACCAGTTGCACGGTGGAGGCGATCACCACGATGTAGGAGATCAGGCGCAGGAACTCCAGCTCGAAATAGCCGAGCAGCCAGTTGAGTCCGTAGGCGCACAGCGAGGCGACCAGCATCACGAAGCTGGTCGCGATGCCCATAGGCACGGCGGTTTCCAGCTTGCCGGACACGCCGAGGAAGGGACACAGCCCGAGGAACATCGCCAGCACGAAGTTGCTCGACAGCAGCGTGATGACGAAGATCTGACCTAGGGATTCATCCATGGTTGGACTCCTTTCGTTTAGCCCACCAGGCGAACAGCAGCAGCCAGCCGCCCAGCACGAAGAACCCGCCCGGCGGCAGCACCATCACCACCCAGGGCTGGAAGCTCGCGCCGAACAGCGAGACGCCGAACAGCTTGCCCGCGCCCAAAATCTCGCGCACGCAGCCCAACGCCAGCAGGCCGATGGTGAAGCCGATGCCCATGCCGAATGCATTCAACACCGCCGGCAGCGGCGGATTCTTCGCCGCATGCGCCTCTGCGCGTCCGAGGATGATGCAGTTCACCACGATCAACTGGATGAACGCGCCCAGCGCGTCGTACAGCGCGAGGCTCACCGCCTGGATGATGTAATCGACCAGCGTGACGAAGGTCGCGATGATCACGATGTAGGTCGCGATGCGCACTTCCTTGGGGATGAAGTTGCGCAGCAGCGAAATCAGCCCGGCGGAGCACACCAGCACGAAGGCGGTAGCGACGCCCATGCCCAGCGCATTGAATCCAGAAACCGTCACCGCCAGCGTCGGACACATGCCCAGCGTCATCACGAACACCGGGTTCTGTTTCCAGATGCCTTCGAGCAGCTGCTCCATGTTGGTGATCTGTTTCGTGCTCGCGGTCATGCCTGGTCTCCTTCGGGAGTCCGGGAAACGGGAAACGGGACTCGCCGCTGCGCGGCATCAGGGGAAACGCGAAATACCAGGTACACTGTCTTGCTCATTTCCCGCTTCCCTTTTCCCGTTTCAGTTCTTCCAGATTCGGACGCAGCCGCGGCAACAGCATTTGCACGCTGTCGTTGATGCCGCGTCCGACCGCCTTGGAGGTGATGGTCGCGCCGGTGATCGCATCGATCTCCCAGCCGAACTTCTTGCTGCCGTGCTTCACCGTCTTCACTTCGTTGGAAAGCGACTTCATATCCGGCGCGAGGCTGACGTCGAGCCCGTCGAAATTGGCGACGAAGGCGGCGTCGGTGATGATCTTGTCGCCGATTCCCGGCGTCTCCTTCATCTGCACCACGCGGATGCCGAAGATGCACTCGCATGCCGGACGGTAGCCGTACAGCACGCGCACCACGTCGGCGTAGCCGCGCGCCGCGCCCTCGGCGGCGATGGCGAGCAGGCGGCCTTCGCCGTCGTAGGTTGCGTAGAAACGCACCGCACCGGCGGCCGGATCGCCCTGAGCCGGACGGATGCCGTCGGCCGCGGCGTCGTATTCGACGATGCGCGCGGCGTCAGGCACCAGCGCCTTCACGCCGCGTTCCAGCACCACCTTCTTGTTCGCGGCGATGGCCGGCAGCGTCCATTGCCACACCGCGACGATCAATGCGCCGCAGATCATCGTGACCAACCCCAGCGTCGCGACCAGGCGGCCGCTGCCGGTGATGTCCGCTGGCGGAATGCCGGTTCTATGTTCGCTCATTTGGAAGAAATCCTAAATACGCGCAGCGTGACGTTTGCCCCCTCGCCCGCTTGCGGGAGAGGGTTGGGGAGAGGGAGCGCAATCACGCCAATGCGCTGATTCAGTCTTAAGCCGTTCATTTGCGCCGCGCTCCGAACACTTTCGGTTGCAGGTATTTGTCGATCAAGGGCGCTGCCGCGTTGCCGAACAGGATCGCGTACATGACGCCTTCCGTGAGCCCGCCGAAGTAGCGGATCAAGATGGTCACCACGCCGATGATCGCGCCGTACACCCACACGCCCATCGGCGTCACCGGCGAGGTCGCCATGTCGGTCGCCATGAACAACGCGCCCAGCATCAGGCCGCCGGACAGCAGCGCCAGGTGCATCGGCGGGAACGCATCGGCGTCGTACATCTGGAATCCCAAAGCCATAATCATCGCGCTGCCGACCACCGCCACCGGGATGCGCCAGTCCATGAAGCGGCGCGCGATCAGGTACAGGCCGCAGACCAGCAACAGCAGCGCCGAGGTCTCACCGGACGAGGCTGAGGCCGCGCCGGTGATCATGTCTTCCACCGGATAGACGAAGTGCTCGAACTTCCAGCGCGCCAGCGGCGTCGCACCGGTGAAGCCGTCCACCATGTTCGCGGTTACCCAGGCGCTTATGTCGTTCGGCACGCAGAACGGCAACGTCAGCGTGGACGGGATGAATTCGGTGAATCGCTGCGGCGCGAACGCGGGTGCCCAGGTGGTGATCGCGGTGGGGAACGCCGCCTGCACGAAGGCGCGTCCGACCAGCGCCGGGTTGAACGGGTTGTGGCCCAGCCCGCCGAACAGCGACTTGCCCAGCCACACCGCGGCAAAGCCCGCGACCGCGCCCATCCACAGCGGGAACGCGGGCGGCAGCGTCAGCGCGAGCAGGATGCCGGTGATGGTCGCGCTCCAGTCGGACAGCGTGTTCACCGTGCCGGACATGCGGTTGGCGATGCGCTCTGCGGCGAGACAGGACAGCGTGACGGTAGCGATCAGCGCGATGGCCGACAGGCCGTATTGCCAGACCGAGAACGCGCAGATGGGCAGCAGCGCATACACCACATGGCGCATGATGGTCGGCACATCGCGACCGCTGTGCAGGTGGGGCGAAGCACGCAGTTCCATGCTCATACTGGTTTCCTTTCGCGCAGGAAAGCCTTGGCGGCGCGGAACTGCTGCACCAGCGGAATATGCGACGGGCACACATAGGAGCAACAGCCGCATTCGAAGCAATCGCCCAGATGGAATTGTTCGGACATCTCGTCGAACTCCAGCTTGGCCGACAGCATGCCGAGCTGCGACGGGTTCAGCCCCATCGGGCAGGCGTTCACGCACGCCGCGCAATGGATGCAGGCCCAGCTCTGCTGCGTGATCGGTTCCAGCATGCGCTTGTCGAACACCAGAATGCCGGAGGTTCCCTTGGTCACCGGGATGTCGAGCGAGAAAGCGCCCTGTCCCATCATCGGCCCGCCGAGGATGACTTGGCGCTCGCGGCATTCCGGGTCGCCCGCCCAGTCGAGCACGCTGCGTAGCGTCGCGCCGAACGGAATCCAGTAATCGCCGGGCTTCTTGATGCCGGGCCCGGCCAGCGTCACCACGCGCTCGATCAGCCCCTGCCCGGCAGGCAGCAACCGACCCAGCAATGCCAGCGTGCCGACGTTGTGCATCACCAGCCCGAGCTGGCTGGGCAGCGCGCCCGGCGGCAGATCGAGATCCAGCAGCGACTTGATCAGCATGCGCTCCGCGCCCTGCGGATATTTGGTCGCCACCGCCTGCATCGTGATACTGCCGTCAGCGGGCAGATGCGGACGGATCGCATCGAGCGCATCCAGCTTGTTGTCCTCGATGCCGATGATCGCGCGGGTCGCGCCGCTGGCGCGCATCGCGATACGGATGCCCGCAACCAGCTCCTGCGGCCATTCGCGCATCAGCTTGTAGTCGCAGGTGAGGTAGGGTTCGCACTCGCAGCCGTTGACGATCAGCGTGTGTACCTGCTTGTCTGCGGGCACGTTCAGCTTGGCGTGGCTGGGGAAGGTCGCGCCGCCCAGTCCCACCATGCCGATCTCCTGGATCGCCGCGATGAGTTGCGCGTGATCCATCGCCCCCACATCCTGCGGCTGGCCGCAGCGCACCTCCTGCGTCGAGGCCTCGTACACGCGCAACACAATGGCGTCTGACCACTGTCCGCGCGAGACCGGCATCGGCGTGATCGCCTCGATCACGCCGTCGGCCGGCGCGTGGATGGGTGAGGACAACGTTCCTTCGGCGCGGGCGATGACCTGCCCGCGCGCCACTTCCTCGCCGATACCGACCAGCGGCAATGCCGGCTTGCCGATGTGCTGCGCGAGCGGCAGCACCAGCTTGCGCGGGAACGGCATGCGTTTGATCGGCTGATCCAGCGTGCCCTTGTGCGGCGCGGGATGGATGCCGCGCGCGAAAGTCGCCGCGTGTTTCAGGAAGGGGAGGTGCAGATTCATCTCGAATCACTCAATAACAAGCGACTTCGTCATACCGGCGCAGGCCGGTATCCAGTCAATAGACAAGTCCCCGCGCAAGCGGACAACACCAAGGCTTTGTCTGCTTCGCAGAACATTTTTCATGTCTGGATTCCGGCTTTCGCCGGAATGACGGGCTAGTGGCTTGTTCGGATTCATGTCAGTTGAACTTCGCCGCGCGAGCCGTCAGCTTGTCGAGGTTGGGCTCGCCTGCGTTCCAGGGCGTACCGGGGTGGATGACGCCGGCAGTGCATTTTTCTGCTGCCTTAACGATGTCCAGATAACTGCCCGCTTTCGGGTTGATGACGATGGCTTTTTTCGTTTCATTGTAGGCAAACACCTTGGGGTTGATGTTGATGCATTCGTCGCAGGCCGTGCATTCCGGCGTGTCTATCCACACGGCTTCGTAGCCTTCCGCATTCGCCGCCGCTGGCGCTGCAACGACTGTCGCCACAGCACTCGTGCTCGCGCTTCCACCGGCCACGCCCAGCGTGTCGGCGATGCGTTGCATCAGTTCGCGGCGCACGCGCTCGGTGACTTCCGCTTCGTTCGCCGCTGGGCGATTGAGGCCGGCTACGTCCTTGAGCTGCTTCCAGAACTGTTGACGTTCTTCGCAGGAGAGCACCATCTCCGTCGACACCAGCACGCGCACCAGACGGTTCTTCTTGTCCACGGTCCAGATGAACGGGAACTTGCCGTCGCGCTCGTCTTCGGACAATTTCAGGAAATCGCCCAGCAAGATTTGGTCGTCGTTCCATGTGTCCGGTGCGGCCTTTTTGAACTGCTTGGCGAAGCGGCCTTCGGAGAGGGCGAAGTCGGCGAAGGTCATCGCCAGCGTCATCGACTTCTGGCCTTCCTCGTCCACATAGTCGAGCTTGTACTCCGGCCAGTCGGCGTCCATCGATGGGTTGCCTTCCAGCGTGGAGCACTCGGAGAAGGTGTCGCCCAGATCGGGGTTGTAGCGGAACAGCGGGAAGGCGCGCGACTCCACGGCCATCTTGCTTTGCGCCACCGCGCTGTCGTCGCCCACGCCATGCTCCGGCGGGCACACCGCGTACACGTTGAACAGCGCCGGACGGCGGCTGTTGAGGCCGTCGATGAAGCTCTCCAGCAGGTGTGTGGTGTTGGACAGCGAGCCCTGCATCACGAACGAGGTGCGGTGCGCCATGCCGATCACGCTGATCTCTTTGCGCTTCTCGGTCTTGCCGTGTTTGCTCGCGCCGTAGGGCGACATGTCCGCCACTTGGCCGATGAAGCCGGAGGTACAGGCCTGTCCGCCGGTGTTGGAATACACCTGCGTATCGACGATCATCACCTTGATCGGCATGCCGGACATCAGCGCGCGCGACAGGTTCTGGAAGCCGATGTCGAACATCGCGCCGTCGCCGCCCATCGCCACCACCGGCGGGCACAGACGCCATTCTTCTTCGCTCAGCTTCTCCCAGTTGAAGTGCGCCAACGCCGCGCCGTGCTCGACGGGATCGTAGCCGTCGGCCAGTTCCTTCTCGACCATGCGCACGGTCTTGAAACCTTCGACCATCTTCGCCATGTGGCCCTCGAACACGCCCATCGCGACCGACGGCGAGTCCTGGAACAGGTGCGAAGTCCACGGGAAAGGGTACGGGTTGAACGGGAAGGTCGAAGCCCACACCGAGGTGCAGCCGGTGGAATTCACCACGCCCATCTCGGCGCGACCGCGCTTGGTCGGGCCTTCGAGGTAGCGCCAGCGCAGATCTTTCAGCTTCTCCAGCATCTGTGTTACGCGGCGCAGCCATTGCGGGTCGATGGGCTCGCCCGGATTCTTCGCCAGCAGCGATTCCGACAGGTTCGCCAGCGTCAGGTCGTGGCCGCTGTGCGCCTGTATCGCCTGCATCATCGCCTGCGTGTCGGTGAGATCGACGGTGCTGCTGAGCTTCAGGCGGATGTGGTTCTCCAGATCGGCGATCAGCGTGTCGAGCTTGGCGACGAACTTCTTCACGCGGGGCTGCATCAGTGCGGTGACCGTGCCGGTGAACAGGTGGATAGTCGCCTTCTCGCCGCAGCCCAAACATGCGCCGTCGCCGCTGGCGAACGACTGGTAGTTGTGCTTGTCCAGCAGCAGGGTTTCGAGCGCGCCGACCTTCTCGTCCAGATCGTCGATGCGGCTGAATTGCGGCGGCGTGGTCGGCAGATCCAGCCAGAAATTCCAGTCGTCGCGCATCGCCTCGATGCTCTGCTGAGTCTGCGTGACCATGGTCAGCGCGTTGTCTTCGCACACGTCCACGCACAGCGCGCAGCCCTTGCAGGTGTACGGGTTGATGGTGATGGAGAACAGGCCGCCCGCGCCTTTTTCCTTCTTCTCTTTCTGCGTCCAGTAAGGCTTGGTGGTGGCGAACTTGAAGCCGCCGAGTTGCTCGCGCAGCAGGTTCAGTTCGTTCTCCAGACGACCGCGATCATCGCCCTGAGTCGGGTCTTCGGCGAACGCTTCGGTGATCGCGTTGGCCAGCAGCGCGCGCACGTCGAGGCCATCCTTATCCAGCGAGTTGCGCAGCTTCTTGTCGATCGCGCGGCTGAATTTGCGCAGGAAGCGCGTCGGTCGTCCGCCGATTTCGATCTTCTGGATCGCGGTGTTGAGGATGTCGGTGGTGGTCGAGACCAGACCGGGGATCGCGCTGTCCGGGCATTGCGTGAAGCACTCGCCGCAGGCGGTGCACTTCTCGGCATGCCATTCCGGATGCTCGAAGCGTACGCCGGTCATGTCGCGGAACACGCCGGTGACGGCGGGGATCACCGACAGGCCCATGAAGGGATCGACCAGATTGTCGTTACCTTGGCCCTTCATGTAGAAGCTGCCGGTCTGTTCCCAGAAACGGTGGATGTCGGACAGGCCGCCGTTGCCTTCTGGTTGCTGCTTCAGCATCACCGGCAATGTGGGCGCGGGCTTGCCGACGAACTTGGCGCGCTGGCCGACCTTCATCTGCTCCGGCGCGATCTCGAACATCTCCTCATAGCCGCGACGCACCACGCGCAGGTTGTCCTCGACGATGCGCTTGCCCTTTTTTCCAAATTTCGATTCGAGCTGGTTCTCGATGGCGGTGAACAGCGTCTCTTCGGACAGGCCCGCGCGCTCCTTCACGTCGGAGGCGCGGAAGAACGCGCCCTGGAAGGCGTTGCCCTGCATGCGCAGTTGCAGGTCGGGGTTGCTGGATTCCTCGCGCGCGATCTTGAACGCGTCGAGGTAGAACACGCGTATCTTCTTGTCGACGATGTACTGCTGCGTGCGCACCGGGAAGGTCTCCCACACTTCGCCCGCGCTGCCGAGGTTGCTCTGGATGATAAACACGCCGCCCTCGCGCATGCCTTCCAGCGCGTTGGTGTGGCCGAACACCTGCGGATCCGGCGACAGCACCACATCGACATTGGTGTATTCGCAGTTGATGCGGATAGGCTCCGGCGCTGCGGACAGATAATAGGTTGTCGGCTGGCCCTTCTTCTCGGAACCGTATTTCGGGTTGGCCTTGATGTCCCAGCCCAGCAGTTCGAACAGCGTCATCGCCAGATTCTTGCCGGTGGTCACCGCGCCCCAGCCGCCGACCGAGTGCATGCGCACCGCGATGGCGTTCTTCGGCAACAGGTTGGGGTTCTCGGAACCGCGCAGCGCCATGTTCTTGATGCCGGGATAAGCGGCTTGCAGTTCTTGCTGGCGGATTTCTTGTTTCGGATTGGCCGACTCGTCGCGCACGAAATCGACGGACAGATAGAAGAACTTGCGATGCGCCGCACCCGGCAACATGTTCTCGACGGTGGCGATTAAACCTTCCGGTTGCAGGTCGCGCGAGCCCAGACCATAGCAGCCGGAATACAGCGACGGCATGTCCTTGACGTGCTCGTATGCCGCGTAGCCTTCGTGGTTCTGCTCCTTGCCGTTTTCCAGACACTTGGAAACGGTAGAGCGCACTTCGCGCATCAGCGGCAGGTCTTCCGACATCGGCTGGTCGGTGCGCTCCAGCACAGCCACGCCCTTCTTGCCTTTCAACACACGGCCCAGCACGTCGCCGGGGAAGGGGCGGAACATGGTGATGTTGACCACGCCCACCTTGATCTTGCGCGTCTCGCGCAACCAGTCGGCAACTGCGGCGGCCTGCACCGTCATGCTGCCCTGACCGAGGATGATGTAATCGGCATCATCGCAACGATAGGCATCGATGCGGTTATAGCGGCGACCGGTCAGCGAGTGGAACTCTTCGGCGTTCTGGTCGAACAGCGCGGGGATGTGGTCGAAGAAATACGGGCGCTGCGCGGCCACCGCCTGCATGTAGGCGTCCTGGTTCTGCACCACGCCGGTCTGCATCGGATTGTCCACGTCCCAGTTCGACGGCACGCGGCGGCGCTTCGGGCCGTACAGCATCTGCTGCGCGGGCGTCGGGGTATCGATGATGTCGTCGGCGTCGCCCAGGTATTCGGCGACCAGTTCTTTTTCCGGCACCTGCATAGGCTCGATCAGGTGCGTGGTGAGGAAGCCGTCCTGCGCGACCATCGCAGGCGTCAGCGCCAGTTCGGCGGTCTTGCGGGCTATCATGTTCAGGTCGGCGGCTTCCTGCGCGTTCTTCGCGAACACCTGGATGAAGCCGGTGTCGTCGGCGCAGTGGTAATCGTCATGCGCGCAGTGCACGTTCAGCGAGGTCTTGGTGATCGCGCGGCAGCCGAGATTCAGCACGTAAGGCAGACGCTTGCCGACGGCGGCGTAAAGCGACTCGTGCATGAAGGCCAGACCTTGCGAAGAGGTGAAGTTCACCGCGCGCAGACCGGTCATCGACAGGCCAGCGGTGACGCCCGCAGCGGCATGCTCGGATTCCGGTTCGACGAAAATCAGCGGCTTGCCCGCGGCATTCAAATGCCCCTTGGCGACTTCTTCCGCCCAGTATTCGCCCATCTGCGTCGAAGGCGTGATCGGGTAAGCGCCCGCACCCTGCGAGGCTTCGCGCTCGACCAGAATCACCGCGGTGTTGCCGTCGATGGCGTCGCGTGTGCCGGGATACTTGAAGGTGGCGGGCTTGTTCTCTGCGCCGGTCAGCGCATTTTTGATTTTTTCGAACATGGGTGACTCCTCAGACTTCTGCCATCACTGGCAATGGTTGGATACGGATGATTTTGCGGGCGGCGCGGCCCTTGTCGGCGCGGCTGCCGTCGAGCCAGACGATGGCTCCGGTGGGGCAGCGCTCGATGGCGCGGCGGTCGGCTAGCTCGTTCTTGCCGTAATCGATCACCGCGAGGTTGCGTTCGAGGCTGATCAAGCCCGGCTGGGAATCAGCCACGCAACGCCCGCAGGCGGTGCAGGAAACCACGCAGGAATTTTCGGAGGCATCGGGGGCCGCCTGGTTCTTGCAGGCCACCCATAGTTGACGCGACACCGGCTCCAGCGAAAATAATTGCTTGGGACAGATATCCACGCAGTCGCCGCAGGCGGTGCACTTGCCGGGATCGACTTCCGGCAAGCCGTTGCGGTTCATGAATATCGCGCCGAAGTCGCACACCAGCGCGCAATCGCCCAGCCCCAAGCAGCCCCAGGAGCAACTGCGTCCGCCGCCGCCGACCACTGCCGCCGAGCGGCAAGTGGACTTGCCTTGATACCGCGCGCTGCTCTTCGCGACGTTGTTGCCGCCGGCGCAGGCGAGACGCGCCACGCGCTTCTCGACATTGCCCAGCGAGATGCCCAGCAGCGCGGCGATGTTCTGGTTCTGCGCGGGAGGATTGACGGTGCAGCGCGCGGGCTCGATCTGACCGGCCACGACCTGCTCGGCGAAATTGCGGCAGCCAGCGGTGCCGCAGGCGCCGCAATTGGAATGGGGAAGC
This sequence comes from Gallionella sp., assembly GCA_023229845.1. Classification (GTDB taxonomy): domain Bacteria; phylum Pseudomonadota; class Gammaproteobacteria; order Burkholderiales; family Gallionellaceae; genus Gallionella. The sequence continues at coordinate 99,572 of JALNYK010000006.1, read as the reverse complement.
ATCTCTTCGACTGCGTTGATGCGCGGATCTTCATAGACATAGAGGCGCTTGCTGGCCAATGCCAACAAGAACGCCAGCAGGCCGCCCAAGCCCGCCATGAACGCTCCCGTTATCAATACGCTAGATGCCATGTCTCCTGCCTCCAAAATAATCATGCGTGGGGTCTGGTGAAATGCCCCTCTGTAAGGATCGCGTAAGCTTTTGATCCTATTGAATTACTAGTGCTTTTATTGTGGAAGCGAGACTAAACCAAGCTACAATCCCGACGCGAATCAATTGTTTCAATCTTCATTATTAAAAAATGAAATATAGGCTTGAACACAGACAATTCATTAGGCCGTCATACCGGCGAAGGCCGGTATCCAGCAATGATAAATAGGCCGCGAAGCGGACAAAGCCATGATGTCGTCCCACTTAATGTGGGAAAAATTTTAATTATCTGGATTCCGGCCTTCGCCGGAATGACGTGGTTTTTCTAATGGATAATTCGGGCTGCTGACAGGGGAGAACAGACATGGCGGAAGACAAACAGAGCTATTACAAAAACAACAGACTCAAGCAGATGCGCGCATTCTGCGAAGTCGTGCGTAGCGGCAGCGTCACACTGGCCGCACAGAAATTATTTCTGAGCCAGCCCTCGGTGACCTTGCAGATACAGGCGATGGAAAGAGAGTTGGGCGCGACGGTGTTCGAACGGCGCGGCCCCGTGCTGAAGCTGACGCCGGACGGCGAGACTTTATATGCGCTGTCCAAACCCTTGGTGGACGGCATCGACAGCCTGGAAGAAAACTTCGCCGCACTGCACGGTCGGCTCGACTCCGGCGAACTAAAAATCGGCGCAGGCGAATCCACCATCCTCTATGTATTGCCCGAAGCCGTGCGCCGCTTCGTCGCCGCCCATCCCGGCATCCAGACCACGCTGCACAACGTCACCGGACGCGACGGCCTGAAAATGTTGCGCGCCGACGAGATCGACCTGGTGGTCGGCTCCATGCTGGACGTGCCGGAAGACATCAACTACGAACCCGTCGCAATGTTCGACCCCGCACTGATCGTCCCGTTGAACCACCCGCTCGCCGCACAAGCCGAAGTCACGCTGGAAGACATCAGCCAGTACGGCCTGATCCTCCCCCCGCGCCACCTCTCCACCTGGAACACCGTCAAATACGTGTTCCAACAACACAACCTCACCTTCAAAGTCACCCTCGAAGCGGGCGGCTGGGAAGTCATCAAAAAATACGTCGAACTCGGCATGGGCATCTCCATCGTCACCGACATCTGCCTCACCGGCACCGAGAAACTGGTGCGCATCCCGCTCAAGCAATACTTCCCGCAACGGGGGTATGGGCTGGTGCTGCGCAAGGGCAAGTTTTTATCGCCGCAGGCCAGAAGGTTCGTGGAGATATTGCATGAGGTTTATGGGACGCAGATGGGGGGGGCGCAAAGTTAAACGCTGTATTCGCCAACGAAAAAGCCAGTCGAATTCGACTGGCTTTTTCGTTGCGATGCGCGCCTCTTTTACTACTCATATTCCATGTTTTTTTCGACAATCAAACAACTCTTTTTCATACTCGATTTTGGCTATGATGGACTTGAGTAACAACTGAACACGACGCTCTAATTCCGAGTTTTCCGCATAATTTGCAGGCGCAATAAAATTTACTCGTCCCGCCTTCAAAAGTTTCTTGCAAGTATCTAAAGTTTTTTTCTCACGCCCCCCCCGCCCGGGCTTATAAACAGCTATTGAGTTACCGCCGTTTTGGCGTGTAAGTGCCATACTGGGCACATCTGTTTCTCCATCACCTATGTAAATCATGTTCTCAAATGGGATGGGACGATCCTCATGAGGCATGTGTTGATTTATTGATTCCTTGAGGCTTTCTTTCCCTTTGTTGATTCTGAAAAGGAACTGCGTTTTTGTAGTGTCGGTAATAAGCAACTTGGGGAAAGTCGCTGCATCATGATGGTTATAGTGATACTCAGAAGCAAAAACATTCTCGAAATGTTTATTTATGGACACACCCTCAAGAATCTCCTTGAGCCCGGCAGAAATTATGTAATGACGAACTTTAATATACCCATTGCCGTACTTGGCAACATAGCCATTAACCCTTTTAAACCAATCTGAAACGCCGTCAAAGAATTGAACATCCTTGCCCAGCGCCTTGAATTCTTTGCGTCCGATATGCAGCCCTTTGCTTTCCGCTTTCTCGATCAGTAGACGCATATACGTAAGCATCGGCTCTTCACCTAGCTCCTGGCTTTGCTTATTCACTTCTCCCCAAAAACCAGCTGGGTCAATTCCAATTTTAGGAAGAACCGTATATTCCTGCATGGGCTGTGGCGAAAGGGTGCCATCAAAGTCATAGACAAGCGCAATGGTGTTCTGGATAAATTTTTTCCGCGGCTGAGTCATAAGCATTTCCTTTCGATTGGCATAGCAAATATTAAGCTGCCTTTTTAAAGGGGACGGGTAAACCGTACCCTCTCTCCGCTTGTGCCTGCGCAATCTAGCAGCAAAACCCTTTGGTTGTCACAAGCAAGTATAGATAGCTCGCATAGGGCGCATTAGGCGATAGCCGCAATGCGCCGGATGTTTTCCGGCTCCATGCGGCGCAATGCGCTTCGCTTATTGACGCTCTACATGAAAACTTTAATGAATTGGTGTCAGACTCGAATTCCTGTTTAAATGCATGTTTTGCAATTGGCAAAGCGAGTCTGACCCCCTATTTACCCCACTACTCCATTCGTTGGACGCAACAATAAGGAGAGAAAGTCGTGAGTTTCGAACTAAAACCGCAGCATGAGCTTTTGCAACTTCTTACTGCTGGAGCGGGCTTTACGCTTAGCGCATCTTTAAAGCCACAACATGAGCTTCTACAGCTCGCAACCGCCGCGAAAACTAGCGGCGCACGCCTCACGTTAACTGGCTTAGGCCTCAAACCACAGCACGAGCTTCTACAGCTCGCAACTGCCGGTAAGGGTGTAATCGTCCTTGAAGGGTAGCGCCCAACAAGGCATTCATAAAGAAAATAGGGTCAGACTCGATTTAATCTTTCGGCGCAAGTTATGACGCTTGAGATTCGCCTCCGACTGGAGGCAGAGAAGGCCTTCCGTTCTTTGTTTCAGCGGCGGGCGACCAAGGGAAATTCCTCCGGATTTCGGATGGATTCAACAGCCAAATCCACGTCCAGTTCCGGCCAGTACAGGTGATGCGGCTGCGGCAATTCTACCCGGGTCAGCTTGCCGATGGGAGCTTCGGCAAACCAAGGAAAATCCTTGAAGGGGACGAACAACTCCTCATCTCCGAGCAGCAGCCAGAACCCCTGTCTCGAAACATGGGTTACCTCAACTTCCGAAATGTCGTTGCCAAGAATCGCGGATGTCATGTTCGTGCTCCTCAATAAGCGCTTGTGCCTGCTTCAATGCTTTTCCGCTCAGACCGATGTTCTGGGCCAGTGCGATTTGCGGCTCAAGCCAGAATTTTGCTTCTCCTTCCGCATGATTGACGTGCACATGCAAGCGCGGTTCTTCGCGGGAGAAGAAAAAGAACCGGAAACCATGCGCGCGAAAAATGGTTGGAGCCATGTCGTTATGGTAGCACCAGGAAACGCTCGTGTGAGCGAATGATGGGTATCGCTAGAGGAATCCGTTTACCGCTCGTGATTGAGTTCCTGCATCAGTTGCACCGATAGCTCTTCGATGGATTTCGCGGTGGTGTCGAACCATTTGATGCCCTCGCGCTTCATCATCTTTTCCGCTGCGGCGACTTCGTAGCGGCAGTTTTCCAGCGAGGCGTATTTGCTGTTCGCGCGGCGTTCGGTGCGAATGCGGTGCAGTTGTTCCGGATCTATGGTCAGGCCGTAGAGTTTGTGGAGATAGGGTTGCAGGCGAGAAGGCAGGTGGCCGCGTTCGAAGTCTTCCGGAATCAGCGGGTAGTTTGCCGCCTTCAGCGAGAATTGCAGCGACAGGTACAAGCTGGTCGGCGTTTTGCCGCTGCGCGAGACGCCGACGAGGATGATGTCGGCATTCTTGAGGTCGGCGTCGGACACGCCGTCGTCGTGCGCCAGCGCGAAGTTCATCGCGGCGATGCGCGAGTTGTATTCCGGGTTGGCGTGGCCGTGCGAGCGCCCGACGGCGCGGGAATATTTGCTGCCAAGTTCCGTCTCCAGCGGGGCGATGAATGCATCGAACAGGTCGATGAAGTAGGCATCGGCCTGATGCAGGATTTCGCTGAATTCGGAATTCGTCTGCGTCATGATGACGATGGGACGGATGCCGTCGCGCTGTCTCACTTCGTTGATGCGAGCGAGGCAATCGCGCGCCTTCTCGACGCTGTCGAGGAAGGGAAAGCGCAGAGGTTTGAACTCGATGCCTTCGAACTGCGAAAGCAGGCCGTTACCCAGCGTTTCGGCGGTGATGCCGGTGCCGTCCGACACATAAATCACCGTGCGTTTTTGAGTCGTCATCGCGCTGCTTTCTGAATACATGATTCGATATTCCGTTTTTTCCGGCGCCGGGTACGCGGCAAGATTAATCGTGCGATCCCGGATCAGGCGGTTTCGGTCTTGATGTCGCCTTCTGGATTCGGGTAGCGCACATGGTCCACCAGATCCTGTATTTCTTTGCCGGGCGCTGCGGTCAGCATGCTGCCGACGAACACGCCGGCAAAGCCGGCTGCCATGCCGAAGATGCCGCCCGAGATCGGGTTGATGTCCCACCACGGCGGCGCATTCACGCCGAAGAACGGATAGGTCGTGTACATGTAGTACATGCAGACGCCGAGGCCGCCGACCATGCCCAGGACTGCGCCGGCCTTGTTGGCGCGCTTCCAGAACACGCCCAGCACCAGCGCGGGAAAGAATGCGGAGGCCGCCAGCGAGAACGCCACGCCGACTAGCAACAAAATATCTCCGGGCTTGAGCGAGGTGACATACGCGGCGGATACCGCGACGACCAGCAGCAGGCCCTTGGAAATCATCAGGCGGCGGGCCGTCGAGGCATGCGGATCGACCATCTTGAAATACACGTCGTGCGACAGCGCGTTGGCGATGGTTAGCAGCAGGCCGTCCGCGGTGGAGAGCGCGGCCGCCAGGCCGCCCGCCGCGACCAGCGCGGTGACCACGTAAGGCAGGCCGGAGATTTCCGGCGTCGCCAGCATGATCAGGTCGCCGCCCATGGTGATTTCGGCCAGTTGCACGATGCCGTCCATGTTGATGTCGTTCACGCTCATCAGCGTCTTGTCCACGGCGGCCCAGGCTGAGACCCAGCTCGGCAATTCGGAAAAGCTGGAGCCCACCAGCAGGGTGTAGACGTCGTACTTGGCCAGCACCGCCAGCGCCGGCACGGTGATGTAGAGCAGCGTGATGAACAGCAGCGACCAGAACACCGACTGCCGCGCCTCGCCTACCGAAGGTGTGGTGTAGAAGCGCGTCAGGATATGCGGCAGCGCGGCGGTGCCGACCATCAGGCACAACACCAGCGCGAGGAAGTTCTTGCGCTTGTTGTCGCTCTCGGCTTCGTTCTGTCCGATGAAGGGCTCGGCGTGGGCCGGGATGGGTGCGGCCTTGGCCTTGGCCGCATCGGCGACTTTCTTCCATGCCGTCCGGGCCGCGGCCACATCGGCGGGGAACTCGGCCACTGCCCGATCCGCCGCCACGATCACGCGGGGATCGGTTCCGGGCCTGGCTTTCAGCTCGGCTGCCGCCTTGACCACCCTGCCTCTTTCTGCCGCCAGCCAAGCATCGCCGCCGGCCGCCAGCGCTTTCAGCCGGGCTTCGGCCTGTTCCTGTTTCTGCGTGAAGATGGCGCGAACTTCGGCCTCGCGCGCACCGTCCGGCGTGACCGGGTCGTTCAGCACCTGCTCGCGCGCGGTGACCTTTTCCAGCACGTAGCCGTAGGCGACTTGCGGCACCGGGTTGCCGGTGTGCTTCACCGACAGCCAGACCACCGGGATCATGTAGGCGACGATCAGGATCACGTACTGAGCCACCTGCGTCCAGGTCACCGCGCGCATGCCGCCGAGGAAAGAGCACAGCAGGATGCTGCCCAGCCCGACGAACACGCCGACGCCGAACTCCAGCCCGGTGAAGCGGCTGACGATCAGCCCCACGCCGTATATCTGCGCGATCACGTAGGTGAACGAACATAAGATCGCGGCGAATACGCCGATGGAACGCGGAAGGTTGCCGCCGTAGCGCGCGCCGAGGAAGTCGGGAATGGTGAACTGGCCGAACTTGCGCAGATAAGGCGCAAGCAACAAGGCCACCAGACAGAATCCGCCGGTCCAGCCCAGCACGAAGGCGAGGCCGTCGTAACCGGAGAGATACAGCGTGCCGGCCAGACCGATGAAGCTGGCGGCCGACATCCAGTCCGCGGCGGTCGCCATGCCGTTGAACAAGGCCGGCACGCGCCGTCCTGCCACATAGTATTCGGTGACGTCCGAGGTTCTCGACGAGATGCCGATGCCCGCGTACAGCAACACCGTCGCACCGAGGAAGATGTAACCCAGCATCACGTTCGGTACACCCATCTGTTCGAGGATGGCCAGCATGACGACGAAACCGATGAATCCGCCGGTATATAGCGAATAGTGCCGCTTGAGTTGCGAGACGAAGCGCCCCTGGGTGCCGGACATCAGCGCTCCCCTTCCTGCGCTGCGTACTCGCGATCCAGCCTGTCCATGCGCCAGGCGTAATATCCGACCACGGCCACGTAGATCAGCAGCGCCCCCTGTGCGCCCATGTAGAACGGCAACGGGAAGCCTAGGAAGGTCAGGGATTGCAAGTCTCGCGCGAACCAGCCGACGACGAAGGTCGCGATGAACCAGATCGCCAGCAGCATCCCGGTCAACCGGAGATTCTTTTTCCAGTACCGGCGGCGCTTTTCGGCGAGCTGCATATTCTCTCTTTTAACCAGATGAGGCATGGGCCGCAGTATATCGCGGATGCCGTGTTGCGGCCCTGTCCGGAAGAAAGTGCCGCCCGGATTCGATATGCGTTTTGACATTTCCCGCCCGCCAATTAGAATCGGCCACCACAAGCGGCCGGGCATCGCTCCATGCCATGAGCGAGCCTGCCGCCACGACCTTACGCGGAACCTGAGACCATCATGCGGATACTGATTGCGGAAGACGACGAAGTGCTGGCCGACGGACTGAGCCGCTCGATGCGCCAGTCCGGTTATGCGGTGGATCGCGTCGGCACGGGGCTGGAAGCGGATTCGATACTGCGGGGCGAGCAGCCTTACGACCTGATCGTCCTCGATCTCGGGCTGCCTCAGATGGACGGATTCGCCGTGCTGCGCAACCTGCGCGAACGCAACCAGCACGCGCCCGTGATCATCCTCACCGCGCGCGACAGCGTCGGGGACCGCGTCAAGGGACTCGATCTCGGCGCGGACGATTATCTGGTCAAGCCGTTCAGCCTGGAAGAACTGGAAGCGCGCGTGCGCGCCTTGCTGCGCCGCGGCCAATGCGGCACTAACCCGATGCTTTGCTGCGGTTCGCTGAGCTTCGACAGCGTCGGCCGCCGCGCCTCCATCAACGGCCAGCCGCTGGAGCTGACTTCGCGCGAAGTCAGCCTGCTGGAAGCGCTGATGCTGCGCGCCGGAAAAGTGGTCAGCAAGGAACAATTGCTGGAACGGCTGTACAGTTATTCGGAAGAAGCCAGCAATAACGCCATCGAAGTCTACATACATCGCCTGAGGAAAAAGACCGCGCCCGCAGGCGTATCGATCCGCACGATACGCGGCCTAGGCTACATCATCGACAAGCAGCCCTGATCGCCGTTCGCCGCAATGAGCGTCGAGGAAAACAAGGTATTCTCGCTGCGCAGTTACCTCATGCAGAGGTTGCTGATCTCGCTCTATCTTCTGTGGCTGGTCAGCACCGTCGTCGGCTATTTCGCCACGATCAATTACGCCAACCAGCCTTACGACCAAGTGTTGCTGCAACGCGCCAATGCGGTGGCCGAGCAGCTCCGGCTGGGCAGCGGGCACGAGCAACTGGACGTTACGCCGTCCCTACCCGACGGCACCGAGCCTGGCATGCCGGATCGGGTGGTCTATACCGTCACCGACAGCGAGGGCCGCAAACTCGCCGGCAACGGCAACACGTTGCGACCGCTTTCCTACCGTCGCGGCCGCACCGGCCCGCTGTTCAGCAACGGCGAGCGCGAGGGACAGAAGACGCGCATGGTCAGCCTGACCTACCCTTCCAACGGCAAGCTGCTGCAGCTGCATGTCTCCGAGACCACGCAGCAACGCCAGATGCTGATACGCGGCATCCTGTCCAACATCGTCATCCCGCAACTGCTGCTGACCCTGATCGCGCTGGCCGTGGTCTGGTACGGATTGAAGCAGGGTCTGAGGCCGCTCGAACGCCTGCGCAGCGAAGTGGAGAGCCGAAAACGCGACGACCTGAGCCAGCTCGACGGCAGCCAGGCCCCGACGGAAGTGCGTCCGCTGATCGATGCCGTCAACGACCTGCTGGAACGATTGAAGCAGGTGATGGCGGCGCAACAGCGCTTCGTCGCCGACGCGGCGCACCAGTTGCGCACCCCGTTCGCAGGGCTGAGGACCCAATCCGAACTGGCCTTGCGCAGCGACGACCCGCAGCAAAAACAGCTCGCGCTCGAACACATCCTCACCAGCACGCAGCACGGCATCCGTCTGGTCAACCAGTTGCTGGCGCTGGCGCGTAACGAGCCGGACGCCCAGGATACGCACAACTTCACCACCATCGACCTCAACCGGTTGGCGCAGGAATGCACGGTCAACTGGGTGACCATGGCGCTGGAAAAAAACATCGACCTCGGATACGAAAGCGCATCCGCGACGCAGGAGATACAAGGAGATTCGAACAGCCTGACGGAGATGCTCAACAACCTGATCGACAATGCGATCCGCTACACGCCTACGGGCGGACATATCACCGTCGGCTTGAACGCGACGCCGCAGGGGGCGGAATTAAGCGTGGAAGACAACGGCCCCGGCATCGCACCGCAACACCGCGAGCGCGTGTTCGAACGTTTCTACCGCATTCTTGGCAGCGGCCAGAGCGGCAGCGGGCTCGGCCTCGCCATCGTCGCCGAAGTCGCCAAACGGCATGGCGCGGAAATCAGGCTGGATGAAGGCATTGGCGGCAGTGGCTTGCGGATCGCCATACGCTTCCCGACGCGGATGCCGGAGCAGTAGAGAAAACCCGTTTACACAAAATCCGGGACACCCTCTATCGAGGTTCGAACTCGTACCCGGAGCTATTGCATGTAGCTTGTCCTACAGGTAAATATCAAGCTAACATCACGCCCCCTAAATTCAACTCACCACTCACCATCATGTCAACAAACCATCTCTCCCGTATCGGCACGCCGCTCAGCCCTTCCGCCACCAAAGTCATGTTTTTGGGCGCCGGCGAACTCGGCAAAGAAGTCGTCATCGCGTTGCAACGTCTGGGGGTGGAAGTGATCGCGGTTGACCGCTACGCCGATGCGCCGGGCATGCAGGTCGCACACCGTTCGCACGTCATCAACATGACCGACCCCGTCGCCCTGCGCGCGGTGATCGAGGCTGAACGCCCGCATCTGGTGGTGCCCGAGATCGAGGCCATCGCCACTTCCGTTCTGGCCGACATCGAAAAGGAAAAGATCGCCGAAGTGATCCCGACCGCGCGCGCCGCCCAGCTCACGATGAACCGCGAAGGCATCCGCCGCCTCGCTGCCGAAGAGCTCGGTTTGCCGACATCCACATACAAGTTCGCCAGTTCGCTGGAAGAGTTACAAGCCGCCATCGATGGCGGCATCGGCTTCCCCTGCCTGGTCAAACCGGTCATGTCCTCTTCCGGCAAGGGGCAATCCTTCCTGCGCGGGCAAGACGATGTGCAGGCCGCATGGGACTACGCCATGAAGTCCGGTCGCGTCAAGGAAGCGCGCGTCATCGTGGAAGGCTTCGTGGATTTCGAATACGAAATCACCCAGCTCACCGTGCGCGCCATCGGCGAATCCGGCCAGGTGGAAACCTTCTTCTGCGCACCGATCGGCCACGTGCAAGTGTCCGGCGACTACGTCGAATCCTGGCAGCCGCAAGCCATGTCGCCAGTAGCATTGCAACGCGCTCGCGACATCGCGGCCAAAGTGACGGCCTCATTGGGCGGTCGCGGCATCTTCGGCGTGGAATTGTTCGTCAGGGGCGACGATGTGTGGTTCTCCGAAGTCAGCCCGCGTCCGCACGACACCGGCCTGGTCACCCTCGCCACACAGCGCCAGTCTGAATTCGAATTGCATGCACGCGCCATTCTCGGCTTGCCGGTGGACACCTCGCAGCGCCGTCCCGGTGCATCGGCAGTGATCTACGGCGGCATGGAAGAAAAGGGGATCGCATTCGAGGGTGTGGCAAAAGCACTCGCCGTGCCGGAATCCGACATCCGCCTGTTCGGCAAACCGGAAAGCTTCCTCAAGCGCCGCATGGGCGTCGCCGTCTGCAATGCGGACGACACCGACGAAGCACGCCGCCGCGCCAAACTCTCCGCATCGTTGGTAAAGCCGGTCAAGGCCTAAGCCAGTCACAACCCGGATCAGGTGCCTGATCCGGGGTCGTTTCATCCAATCACATAAACAACTTTCAACTGACTTTCTGCACGACGCGCAAGGCGTCGCGCACGATGGGTGTCAGCTCGGCATCGCCGCATTCGCCGACATGCTGGAGCAGCGCGGTGCGCATGCGTGATTCCCAGTTTCGCTGGATATGCGTGGCAACGCCCGTCACCGCTTGCTCGCGATCGGGCATCGCCTCGAAGAAGGCGCCGATCTGGTTGGCCATTTTGATCAGCTTGGCTGGTTTCATATCGTCATTCCTTGCAGATGTTTTGCGTGGGTATAGATGGCACAACTGGAGCCGCGCAGGAAGCCGACCAGTGTGATGTTGAGTTTGTCCGCCAAGCGCACGGCGGCGGCGGTCGGCGCGGAGACCGCAGCGAGGATGCCGTAACCAAGTGCTGCGGTTTTTTGCACCATTTCGAAGCTGGCGCGGCTGGTGATGAGCAGCGCGCCTGCGGATTGCAGGTCGGCGCGCGCCAATGCGCCCAGCGTCTTGTCCAGCGCGTTGTGACGGCCGATATCCTCCCGCACATGGCTGATGCTGCCATCTTCTGCGATGCGGCACGCCGCATGCATGGCTCCGGTGGTGTTTTGCAGCGTCTGCAGTTCCGGCAGCTTGCGCACGCCTTGGTACAGCGCCTCCAACGGGAATGGCGCGACATCCGCCACCAGCGGCAGGTCGCGCACGACCTGCGTCAGGCTTTCCGCGCCGCACAGGCCGCAGCCGGTGCGTCCGGCCAGGCTGCGGCGGCGTTCCTTGAGCCTGGCGAATGCGCCGCCCGCGATCTTCAGATGCAGGGTGATGCCCGCATCGGCTTCTTCGATCTCGATGCCGAACACCTCGCTGCGCCGCGCGACGATGCCTTCCGAAAGACTGAAACCCAGCGCGAAGTCTTCGAGGTCGGCAGGCGTCGCCAGCATCACCGTGTGCGAGATGCCGTTGTACTCGAAGGCGACGGGAACCTCCTCGGCAACGGTGTCGAGGGTGGAGGTGCCATTGGGTCTTGTTACCAGTAATTGCGTTTGGGAGTTCATTGAAAAATTTGTCATTCCGGCAATGAGTAGGTCGGGTTAGCGCAGCGTAACCCGACGTTTGGATAGCATCTATGTCGGGTTACGCTGCGCTAACCCGACCTACAAATACCAATGGATTATTGGAGTTCATCAACGCTTTGCACCCGCCAACAAACGCTGCTGCTTCTCGTCCTCGCGCGCATTTCGCTTCTGCCATGCCGACGGCTGCTCCACCTTCACCAGTTGCACCGCCGTCACCTTGTACTCGGGGCAGTTGGTCGCCCAGTCGGAGTTGTCGGTGGTGATGACGTTCGCGCCCGACTCGGGGAAGTGGAAGGTGGTGTAGACCACGCCGGGCTGCACGCGCTCGGTGACGGTGGCGCGCAGCACCGTGTCGCCCGCGCGCGACTGGATGCCGACCCAGTCGCCATCCTTGATGCCGCGTTCATTGGCATCGTGCGGGTGGATCTCCAGCACGTCCTCGGAATAGAACTGCACGTTCTCGGTGCGCCGCGTCTGCGCGCCGACGTTGTATTGCGACAGGATGCGCCCGGTGGTGAGCAGAAGCGGAAAACGCGGCGTGACCTTCTCGTCGGTCGGCACGTATTGCGTGTTCATGAAACGGCCCTTGCCGCGCACGAAACCGTTCACATGCATCAGCGGCGTACCCTCCGGGGCCTTGTCGTTGCACGGCCATTGCACGCTGCCCATGCGTTCCAGCTTGTCGTAACTGACTCCGGCGAAGCTGGGCGTCAGGCGCGCGATCTCGTCCATGATCTGCGACGGATGCTCGTAGTGCATCGGATACCCGAGTGCCTCGGCCAGCCCCATCGTCGTTTCCCAGTCGGCTTTGCCCGCCAGCGGCGGCATCACGCGGCGCACGCGCGAGATGCGGCGCTCGCCATTGGTGAAGGTGCCGTCCTTTTCCAGGAACGATGCACCGGGCAGGAACACATGCGCGTATTTCGCCGTCTCGTTGAGGAACAAGTCCTGCACCACTACACATTCCATCGCGGCGAGCGCGGCCTGCACATGCTGGGTATTGGGATCGGACTGCGCCGGGTCTTCGCCCTGACAGTAGAGTCCCTTGAACGAACCGTCCAGCGCGGCTTCCAGCATGTTGGGGATGCGCAGGCCGGGTTCGGACTGGAGGCTAGCGCCCCATGCATTTTCAAACAGTTCGCGCGTGGCGTTGTCGGATACATGGCGGTAGCCGGGGAAAATATCCGGGAAGCCGCCCATGTCGCAGGAGCCCTGCACGTTGTTCTGCCCGCGCAACGGGTTCACGCCCACGCCTTCGCGCCCGACGTTGCCGGTCGCCATCGCGAGGTTGGCGATGGCGATCACCGCCGTCGAACCTTGCGAATGCTCGGTCACACCGAGGCCATAGAAGATGGCCGCGTTGCCGCCAGTAGCGTACAGACGTGCCGCCGCGCGCACTTCGGCGGCGGACACACCAGTGACGGCTTCCATCGCCTCGGGCGAATTGGCCGGACGCGCGGCGAACTCGCGCCAGTCGGCGAAAGCTTGCGTCTCGCAACGTTCGGCGATGAACGCTTCGTTGATGAGCCCTTCGGTCACGATCACGTGCGCCAGCGCGGAAAGCACAGCGACGTTGGTGCCGGGGCGCAGTTTCAGATGATGCGTGGCGCGCGCATGCGGCGCGGTCACCATGTCGATCTCGCGCGGGTCGATCACGATGAGCGCAGCACCTTCGCGCACACGACGCTTGAGGCGCGAGCCGACCACCGGATGCCCTTCGGTGGGGTTGATGCCAATCAGCAACAGCACATCGGATTTTTCCAGCGACTTGAACGTCTGCGTGCCCGCCGAGGTGCCCAGCGTCTGGCCGAGGCCGTAACCGGTGGGCGCGTGGCACACGCGCGCGCAGGTGTCCACGTTGTTGTTGCCGAAGGCGGCGCGCACCAGCTTCTGCACCAGATAATCTTCCTCGTTGGTGCAGCGGCTGGAGACCAGCGCGCCGACGGAATCTCTGCCGTATTTCTGCTGGATGCGACGGAACTCGCCGGCGGCATGGGCGAAGGCCTCATCCCACGACACCTCGCGCCACGGATCGCTGGTCTTGGTGCGTATCATCGGCCTGGTGATGCGGTCCTTGTGCGTCGCGTAACCCCAGGCGAAACGGCCTTTCACGCAGGAATGTCCTTCGTTCGCTTTGCCGTCTTTCCACGGCGTCATGCGCACGACTTCGCTGCCCTTCATCTCGGCCTTGAAGCCGCAGCCGACGCCGCAGTAAGCGCAGGTGGTGACGACTTCGTGATCGGCCTGTCCCTTGGCAATCACGGTCTTTTCCGTCAGCGTCGCGGTCGGGCAGGCGTTCACGCATGCGCCGCAGGAGACGCAATCGGAATCCATGAAGCTTTCGCCCTGCCCCGCCGTCACGCGCGAAGCAAAACCGCGCCCGGAGATGGTCAGCGCGAACGTGCCTTGCTGCTCCTCGCAGGCGCGCACGCAGCGGTTGCATACGATGCACTTGGCCGGGTCGTAGGTGAAGTAAGGATTGGATTCGTCCTTCTTCGCATCTGTGAAATGGTTGGCTCCCGTCATGCCGTAACGCACTTCGCGCAGGCCGACCTGGCCCGCCGTGGTCTGCAGTTCGCAGTCGCCGTTGGCGGCACAGGTCAGGCAGTCGAGCGGATGGTCGGAGATATACAGCTCCATCACGTTGCGGCGCAGATCGGCCAGCTTGGGCGTCTGCGTGCGTACCGTCATCCCCGCTTCGGCGGGCGTGGTGCAGGAAGATGGATAGCCGCGCCGGCCTTCGATCTCGACCAGGCACAAGCGGCAGGAGCCGAACGGTGCGAGCGAATCGGTGGCGCAGAGTTTGGGAATCATCACGCCCGCCTTCACGGCGGCGCGCATGAGCGAAGTGCCGGCGGGCACGCTGACGGCCACGCCGTCGATGTTCAACGTGACTTCGCGCTCGGAGGTGACGGCGGGAGTGCCGTAGTCGAGATCGTTCATTTAAAACCTTTCACTACGGAGAACGAATCCCCCCTTTGCAAAAGGGGGGCCAGGGGGGATTTGAATTCTGAACGGGTGCAAAAATCCCCCTCAGTCCCCCTTTGATAAAGGGGGAAGCAGGCAGAGGTACCCAACGGATTGGTCGCCTTTGTCGAACTCATTCAAAATCCTCCGCAAAATGATCCAGCGCCGACAGCACCGGGTACGGCGTCATGCCGCCCATCGCGCACATCGAGCCGTAAGTCATGGTATCGCACAGGTCGCGCAGCAACGGAATTTGCTTCAGATCTCCGCCACGGATGCGATCGATGACTTCGACGCCGCGCGTCGAGCCGATGCGGCAAGGCGTGCATTTGCCGCAAGATTCGTTGGCGCAGAACTGCATCGCGTAACGGGCCTGCTTCGCCATATCCACGGTATCGTCGAAGGCGACGATGCCGCCGTGGCCGAGCGCCGCACCGATGGCGGCGAAGGCTTCGTAGTCGAGCATCGTGTCGAACTGAGAAGCAGGCAGGTACGCGCCGAGCGGCCCGCCCACTTGCACCGCGCGCAGCGGACGTCCGGAGCGCGAACCGCCGCCGTAGTCGTACAGCAACTCGCGCAGCGTGCTGCCGAACGGAACTTCGACCAAGCCGCCGAATTTGATGTTGCCCGCCAACTGGAACGGCAGCGTGCCACGCGAACGCCCCACTCCGAGGTCGCGGTAAAACTGCGCGCCCTGCGCGAGGATATCCGGCACACTGGCGAAGGTGATGACGTTGTTGATGACCGTGGGCTGGCCGAACAGGCCGGAGATGGCGGGCAACGGCGGTTTGCTGCGCACGATGCCGCGACGGCCTTCAATGCTTTCTAGCAGCGCGGTCTCTTCGCCGCACACATAAGCGCCTGCGGCCTTGCGCACTTCGATCTCGAAATCATCCAACCAGTCGCTCGCAGCGGCGACTGCCGCAGTCAGTGCGGCATAGGCATGCGGATATTCGGAGCGCACGTAGATGTAGCCCTTGCTCGCGCCGACCGCGAGTCCGGCGATGGCCATGCCCTCGATCAGGCAGTACGGGTCGCCTTCCATCAGCATGCGGTCGGAGTAGGTGCCGGAGTCGCCCTCGTCGGCATTGCACACGATGTATTTCTGGCTGGCCGCCGTGTCGAGCACGGTCTTCCATTTGATGCCGGTGGGGAAAGCCGCGCCGCCTCGACCGCGCAGGCCGGAATCGGTGACTTGCTGCACGATGGCAGAAGGCTGCATGGCGCGCGCCGCCGCCAAGCCCTTGCCGCCGCCCTGCGCGAGGTAATCATCCAGCGAACGTGGATCGACGATGCCACTACGGCGCAGCGTGACGCGCTGCTGTTTCGCGAGGTAGGGCAGCGCTGCTATATCGCCCAGACGCAGCGCATGTTTGCCGCCCTGCAGAAAATCCGCCGCGAACAGCTTGGGCACATCGGCGGCCATCACCGGGCCGTAGGCGATGCGGCCCTGTGCGGTGACCACCTCGACCAGCGGCTCCAGCCAGAACAATCCGCGCGAGCCGTTGCGCACGATTTTGATGTCCTGCTTGAGTTTGTCAGCCTGTTTGACTATGGCCGCCGCGACTTCATCCGCGCCGAGCGCCAGCGCGGCCGCATCGCCGGGAACGTAAACGGTGATGCTCATGCTTTTTCTCCCAGCTTGTTCATCAGCGCATCGAACTTTTTCGGCGTCACCTGCGCATGCAGTTCGGTCTCGTCGATCTGCACAGCCGGGCCGACGGAACACAGGCCCAGGCAATAGACCGGTTCCAGCGTGACATCCGCGCCCTGCAAGCGCTTGACCGCATGCGCCGCCAGCGCCTCGCTGCCGTTGGCCTGGCAGGCTTCGGCACAGCACACCCGCACGACATGCTTGCCCGGCGGCGTCTGACGGAAATGATGGTAATAAGTGATCACCCCATGCACCTCGGCACGCGACAGGTTGAGCTGCTTCGCGATCAGCGGCACCGCATCATCCGGCACATAACCCAGCGCATGCTGGATGTCGTGCAGGATGGGCAGCAGCGCCCCGGGCTGATGCTGGTGTTTGGCGAATATGGCGTTCAAGGTTGCATTCATAGCTATGATTTCTCACAATAAATCCAGCGCAATGTCCGGATTCTGATCTTTACGAGGGCGCGAAGACTAACACTACATCATTGGTTGCTTCAACCAAGTGTGCCGAGTCTGCACACCTGCCAAGAAAAATCCTAGGCCGAAAGATATAGATATTTGTGCTTATATGATTATTTTCCATGCTGCGTAATACTAGCCGCCCTGATCAGGACAGGACGTAACCTGATTTTTTCGGAAAAGAAGTCATGCAAACTGTAATTTCAAATTTCAGAATTTCTCAGAATCGGGCCACAGCGGCGAGCCCTTGCGGCTTATTACCTGGCGGCTGGTCTTCATCCCCCAAGTCTCCCAAGTTCAACGAACTGCTGGCCAAGCACCATGCTTTCCAGCGGCAAGAGCACGATTTTAAATCGTCCATCAAGGCGGAAGGCGGGGCTACGACGATTGAAGTTCTGGTGTTGTAATAAACCCGCAGGGGGTTTCCCTGTATTCATGTAAGGACTTATTCAAATGGCAACTGGTACAGTCAAATGGTTTAACGATGCAAAGGGGTTCGGGTTCATCACCCCGGATGACGGCAGCGAAGACTTGTTCGCACACTTCTCCGCGATCAACATAAACGGTTTCAAGTCGCTACAGGACGGCCAAAAGGTATCCTTCGAAGTGACTCAGGGGCAAAAGGGCAAACAGGCATCCAACATCCAAGTATCCTGACCGACTCCCCAAATTCCGAAAAGCCCGGCATCCTGCTGGGCTTTTTTGTTAGTACCGGAAGTTCTGCGACTTTCGGCACGCTAAATCCAGAAAATCAGCGAATCACCATGCGCGCGCAAGTGACTTGGCCTTCGAATTCCCTAACGCAAACTGGGTAAAACGCCACTTATTCCGCCTTCTTCACGGCAAACGGATGGGCGTGGCGACTCAGGATGAAGTCGGCGATAAGTTTCAGCCAGATGGTGACGCCGGCCATCGAGCTCCATGTCTCGTAATCGAAACTGGCGGTCAACACGCCGACGATGACCGATACTATTACCACACCGGCAAGCAGATTGATGGCCGCCGCATAGGGCGCATATTTCTCCGGATGCTCCGGCGCCACCCCCTTCTTTAATGCGACCTCCGAATAGTCGCGTCGAACGCCGATGCGCCATGCTCTGCGCAACCAGATGAACGCCATCGGAAACAACGCGATGAACAACAGCCAGGTCATCGCGACCGTGATATCGAAAACCATAAACACTCCCTATGGAAAAAGGGCACGGCTCGCCGTGCCCCTACATAAAAAACCCCGCCGGAATGCGGCGGGGTTGATGTTACAGGTAAATCAAACTGCTTTAGTGCGCACCATCGACCGCTTTGGAACCGCGCGGTGTACGGACGCTTTCCACCAGATGCTGGATGTGTTCCGGCGGTTCCTTGGTGAATTTGTCCACCACGAAAGCCACGATGAAGTTGAACAACGCACCCACCGCACCGAACGCTTCCGGCGTGATGCCGAAGAACGGGTTGGGTCCGCCGATCAGGTCCAGGTACTCTGTGCCCTTGATGAAGAAGATACCCTTGTGCGCGAACACGTAGAACAGGGTAATCAACAGGCCTGCCAACATACCGGCAATCGCGCCTTCCTTGTTCATCTTCTTGCTGAAGATACCCATCATGATGGCCGGGAACAGCGAGCTGGCCGCGATACCGAAGGCCAGCGCGACCGTACCTGCCGCGAAGCCCGGCGGATTCAGACCCAGATAACCGGCGACGAAGATTGAGACGGCCATGGCGATCTTGCCCGCCATCAACTCGCCCTTCTCGCTGATGTTCGGATTGAACACGCCCTTCACCAAGTCGTGCGAGATCGCGGACGAAATCGCCAGCAACAGACCCGCCGCCGTGGACAACGCCGCAGCTAGACCGCCCGCAGCGACCAGTGCGATCACCCAGTTGGGCAACAGCGCGATTTCCGGATTGGCCAGCACGATGATGTCGGGATTGACCGTCAGCTCGTTGCCCTTCCAGCCGGCCGCTTCGGCCTTGGCCTTGGCTTCATCGCTCTTGGTCTTGTCGTTGTAATACTGGATACGGCCGTCGCCGTTCTTGTCTTCGAACTTCAACAGGCCGGTCTTTTCCCAACGCTTCATCCAGTCCGGACGCTCATCCGCCTTGATGCTGGACTCGACCGCGTACAGGTCGCCGCCGCTGACGACGGCGGTGTTCACCGTGGAGTGCAGGTTCAGCTTCGCCATCGCGCCCACTGCCGGGGCAGTGGTGTACAGGATAGCGATGAAGACCAGCGCCCAACCTGCGGAAGAACGGGCTGCAGCCACTGTCGGCACCGTGAAGAATCTCATGATGACGTGAGGCAGACCGGCGGTGCCGATCATCAACGACAAGGTGTAGACGAACATGTTGAGCGTGCTGCCCGCAGTCGTCGTGGTGTATTCACCGAAGCCCAGGTCGACCACGATGCTGTCCAGCTTCTGCATCAGAGACACATCCGTGCCGACCAGATCGCCGCCCAGGCCCAGTTGCGGGATCGGGTTGCCGGTCAGGTGCAGGGAGATGAAGATCGCAGGAACGGTGTACGCGAAGATCAGCACGACGTATTGCGCCACCTGGGTGTAGGTGATGCCCTTCATGCCGCCCAGCACCGCATACACGAACACGATGCCCATGCCCACGTAGATGCCGGTTTCGCTCGATACACCGAGGAAGCGCGAGAACGCCACGCCGACGCCCGTCATCTGGCCGATCACATAGGTCAGCGATGCGGTCAGCAGGCAGAGCACCGCGACAGTGGAGGCGGACTTCGAGTAGAAACGATCGCCGATGAACTGCGGCACGGTGAACTTGCCGAACTTGCGCAAGTAAGGCGCCAGCAGCAAGGCCAGCAGCACATAGCCGCCGGTCCAGCCCATCAGGAACAGGCCGCCGCCATAACCCATGTTGGAGATCAGACCCGCCATGGAAATGAAGGAAGCGGCGGACATCCAGTCCGCCGCCGTGGCCATGCCGTTCACTCGCGGGCCGACACCGCCGCCGGCGACGTAGAACTCGCTGGTGCTACCGGCGCGCGCCCAGAGGGCGATGCCGATGTAGAGCGCAAAACTCGCGCCCACCACCAGATAAATCGTTGTTTGCAGATCCATGTTGTCCCCTTATTCTTCGTGAACGTCGAACTTGCGATCGATCTCGCCCATCTTTTTGGCATAGATGAAGATCAGCGCCACAAAGATGTAGATGGATCCCTGTTGGGCGAACCAGAAGCCCAGCGGGTAACCGCCCAGATGTATCTTGTTGAACAGATCGACAAACAAGATGCCTGCACCGAATGAGACCAGGAACCAGACTGCAAGTATCTTGGTCAGCAAACCCAACGTGGCCTTCCAATAGGCCTCGCCGCTTTTGTCCATTGCGTTCTCCTCTGAAAATAACGATGTGACCCGACCGGGATGTGCCGCGCTGCATGTTGCAGAACGGCAGCCAGTGATATGTTCCACTTCCCCGGTACAGTCGCTTTGATCGGGATGTTTCTCCCGACCCCCTTGCACTGCTGCCGGGCAGGTTACTTCAAGAAGCTTACGGTCAACTTACGCCGCCGGCCGGGCGACGCCGCCCCCGGCCAACACCGGGTGGCGGTCGCTCCGCAGCCGGGGAAATCAGGTTGGATCAGAGGAAGACATAGGTCGCCGCGCCGCCTATATAGCCGAGGATGGCCAGCAGGCTGATCTTCTTCACGTACCAGAAGAACTCGATCTTCTCCAGACCCATCGCGGCCACGCCGGCGGCTGAGCCGATGATCAGGATGGAGCCGCCGGTGCCTGCCGCGTAGGCCATGAACTCCCAGATGAACGAGTCCGTCGGATATTGGGACAGCGGGTACATGCCCATGGAGGCGGCGACCAGCGGCACGTTGTCGACGATCGCACTGGCGATGCCGATCAGGAACACGATGGCGGCCTGGTTGCCCACCGTCGCATCCAGCCACTCCGCCAGCGCGGCCAAGATATGCGTGTGTTCCAGTGTCGCGATGGCGAGCAATATGCCGGTGAAGAACACCAGCGACGGCATGTCGATGCGCTGCAATGCGGCGACCAGCGTCAGGTGCTGCTTGGCCTCTTCTGGCTTGTTGCGGTGCACCAATTCGCCAAGCAGCCACAGCAGGCCGAGGCCGAACAATATGCCCATGAACGGAGGCAGATGCGTCAGCGTCTTGAACACCGGTACGGCGCACAGGATGCCGATGCCGGCATAAAACATCAGATTGCGTTCGAACACCGCTGTCCGATTTGCGTTGCTATGGGCTTCAACCTTGGCCGGCGTGACGACCGTCTTGCCCCTGAGCGTATAGCTGACCACCAGCAGCGGCACCACCAGGTTCACCAGCGAAGGGAGGAACACGCCCTCCATGATCTTCAGCGCGGTGATCTGCCCGCCTATCCACAGCATCGTGGTGGTCACGTCGCCTATCGGCGACCATGCGCCGCCGGCATTCGCGGCGATGACGATGATGCCGGCGAAGAACAGCCTGTCGTCCCGGTGCCCCAGCAGCTTGCGTATCACCGAGATCATCACGATGGTCGTCGTGAGGTTGTCCAGCGCCGCGCTCAGGAAGAAAGTGACCAGCCCGATCAGCCAGAGCAGCGTGACCAACTTGGTGGTTTTGATCCTGTCGGTGATGACCTCGAAGCCGTCGTGGGCGTCGATCACCTCGACGATGGCCATCGCGCCCATCAGGAAGAAGATGATCTGCGCGGTCGAAGACAGGGTCTCGTTCAGCTGCTCGGTCACATGGCCGGCAGATACCGCATAGATGGTCCAGAGCAACCCCGCGCCTATCAAGGCGGGCACGCTCTTGTTGATCTTCAGCGGATGCTCGAAGGCGATGGCCGCATAGGCGATGACGAATATCACAACTAACAACGAATCCATATCTCGGTTCTTTCGGAATATCCTGCAGGTAAATAAAAATTGTCCGCGCTGATCATGCAAAAAACGGGCCCGATTCTCTCACGATTGCGTCGCATGCACATCCCGGCGGCAGGCAGCGCTTTTCCGGCGGGGGACGTTTCATCCGCCGGACGACGAATCATGTCGGGAATGCCACAAGTCCGGGTGACGTGGGCGGTTTCCCGCCTCTTGCTTGCGAAGAATAAGCCGGAAGGCTTACGATCAACTTACGCCGCGGCTCCAGCGCTGGGCCTTTTCCAGATCGCGCAGCCCGGCAAAGCCGGCGATATTTTTTTTGCGGGCCTGGGTCTGCGCGACTTGCAGCAATTGTGCGGTCGCCAATGCGTCCGCCAGCGCATTGTGCCGTGCATCGATGCGTATATTGAAACGCTTGATCCAGTCGTCCAGCACGCGATGACTGTAGACCAGCGCCGGATACAGGGCGGGCATGACATAGGCCAGATCCAGCCACGGATGCTTGAACGACATCCCCAGATACTGGCGCAGGGCGCGCCGTATCATGGTTTCGTCGAACGCGACATGAAATGCCACCAGCGGGGATTTGCCCAAGAATTCGAGGAACGCCAACATCGCCTCGACCGGCTCCATGCCTTCGCGCTGCACGGTTCCGGAAATGCCGTGCACCAGGATGTTTTCCTTGCGGCTGCTCACACGCTGCTGCAACACCACATAGAAACTGTCGCCGAGCGCGATGCGCCCATCCACCATCGCCACCGCGCCGATGGAAATCAGCGTGTCGCTCATCAGGTTCAGACCCGTGGTTTCGACATCCACGACCACGCAGCGTCGAGGGGGCTGCGGCACTGCCGGAAGCGCATGCCAAGCGGCAAGACGCGCTGCCTGTTTCGGCGTCAGACGAAGGCGGGGGGCGAACCAGCGCTCGAACAGCTTCCTCAAAGCTGGTACTCCAGCGCTAGGCGCGACTGCAGTTTGCGCGCCTGACGGAACGCCTCTTTCAGGATGCGCCTGTCCAGTTCGTTCAGTTTTTCGGGGTCGATCAGATTGTCCAGCACCTCGTCGCTTGCGCCCTGCGAATTCGATTGATCGTGGTGACGCATGCGCAGCACCTGGATGAACAACAGGGCCTCGACCCATGCATCGACTTCCGCCTCCTGAAAGTTCAGTTTCTCCGCACTGGAGCGCAGCCGCTGTATGGTGTTCGTTTCCTTCACGCCGGCGGCGAGGCCGAATATGCGCGCGGCATCGACGAACGGCGTGACGCCGTTCAGCTTGAGATCGAGCTTGTTTTCCTTGCCCACCACGAAGTCGCGCACCACGCCCAGCGGCGGACGGTTACGCAACGCATTGCCTGCCATCATGTGCAGGAAGCGGCTGTTGTCACTGGCGACTCGTGAGAGCCAGCCGCGCAGGTCGTCTGCGAGATTCTCCGCACCGTACAGCGCACGGAAGTCGAAGAAAATGGAAGCGTTCAGCAGCTGCTCCGGCGAGCCGCCGCCTATCCAGTCGCCGAAGGTGCGCTTCCACTCCTCCAGCGACAAACACCATTTCGGGTTGCTCGCCATGATCTCGCCACGGCACAAAGGGAAGCCGCACGCCGCCAGCGTCTCGTTGATGCGCCTTGCGACCGGCAGCAACTGCGCACGCACCTGCTCGGCATCCATGCCCGGCGGTACTTCGAAAATGATCGCGTTGTCCTGATCGGTGTTCAGCGTCTGCTCGACGCGCCCCTCGGAGCCCAGCGCCATCCAGCAGACGCCCTCGTGCAGCGGCGTGCCGGACAATCCGGCCGCCTCGAATTCCAGTTCGATGGCGCGCACGGTGAGCAGGTCGTTGAAGGTGGAGATGAACTGGGTCAGCTGTTCCGGCGCGACACCCTGCGCCATCATGTTGTGCGCCATGCGCCGGATGTCGGTCGCGGCCTGCCCGAGCACCGGAACCGATTCGGCGTTGCGTATCGTCGCGCCGATCTGGCGCAGGCCGACGCGCTGCAGCGCGAACAGATCCTTCTCCGATACCAGCCCGACCAGTTTTTCGTTCTCGACCACCAGCACATGGCGGAAGCCGTGCTTCGCCATCGTCAGCGCCGCCTCATACGCCAGCGCCTGCGGCGGCAGCGTGGACAGCCTGTCACTCATGATGCCGATGACCGGCTGGTCGAGGTCGATCTGCGGGATCGCGATGCGGTCCAGCACGTCGTGCAGCGTCATGATGCCGAGCGGCCGCCCGTCCGCATCCACGGCGACCATCGAGCCGATGCGCTGCTCGCTCATCGTCGCCAGCACCTGCCGCACCGTCGTGTCGGGCGCGCAGGTGACCGGCTCGCGGCGGATGATCGCCGACAGCGGGCTGGCCAGCGACTGCTGCTCGGTGCTGGACTGGCTGTATTGCGCCTGTATCACCTGCTTGGAGTGCTCCAGCAGGTTGGCGATGCGCCTTGTGCAGAAATCGCGGAACGGCGCGCTCATGACGAGCAGGATATGAAAATCGGAGGCGAGCAGTTCGTAACAGAAGACGTCGCTGCCGGCGCGATAGACGCTGGCGACCGGGCGGTTGGCCAGCAGCGCACCCAGCGGGAAGCATTCGCCTTCCATCAGCTCCAGCCATGTGTCGGCATCGGAAACCTTTGCGACGTTCTGCTCGCCGTGCACCACGCCCTGCTTGATGACCAGAAAGCGATCCACCGCCCCTTGTTCGGGCGAGACGATCACCTCGCCCTCGGCGTAATAGCCGAGATTCATGCGTTCCATCATCCACAGCACATGGTTCAGTTCCATGCGGTCGAACGGCGCGTGCCGGGTGATAAAGGACAATTCCGCAGGATGGATCGCGCTCAAGGTCTTGCCCCTTATCTGTGTGGTGTTGGTTTATTATAGCCAACGGGCATTGCCGCCCCTGATAATGAAACTTGCCATGCCCGTTTCCCTCACCTCGGCTCCTCGCTACGCTCTCCTCTCCCGCTTGCGGGGAGAGCGTAGCGAGGGGGGCGCAGCCAGGCAAACGAATCGCTACGCGAGTTTTACATTAACGAGCTTTCTGGAACCTGACATGACCTTCGCCAATCCCTCTTCCGAAGATATTCGCCGACTGTTGCACGAGGTGCGCAGCATCGCCGTCCTCGGCCTGTCGCCCAACCCGTCTCGCCCCAGCTTCGGTGTCGCACAAGGCTTGCAGGCCAAGGGCTACCGCATCGTCCCGGTGCGGCCCGCAACCGACGAGGTGCTCGGCGAAAAAGCCTATCCCGACCTGGAGAGCCTGCCGGAGCTGCCGGACATCGTCGACGTGTTCCGAGCACCCGAGCATGTGCCGGGGATCGTAGACAGTTGCATCAAACTGGGCATCAAGCGCATCTGGCTGCAGGATGGCGTGATCCACGAAGAAGCCGCACAGCGCGCACGCGATGCTGGCATCGTCGTGGTGATGGACCGTTGCATATGGCGCGACTGCATGCAGTTCTGCGCGTAAACAGAGAACCCGTTGTCCACGAAAGACACGAAAAGCACGAAAAACGAACTCAGAATCAAATTTCCTTATGTTGATACCGAACCCAATTGACATGTCTCGAACCGAAGGCCATCTCTGGTTTCATTTCGTGCTTTTCGTGTCTTTCGTGGACCAGTTGTTTCTTTCATGAAGACCCGCTGCGTCTGGTCGGGCAGCGACCCGCTGTATCGCGCCTACCACGACACCGAATGGGGCGTTCCGCTGCATGACGACCGTGCGCTGTTCGAGTTCCTGATACTCGAAGGCGCTCAGGCTGGGCTGAGCTGGATCACGATCCTGAAAAAACGCGACAACTACCGCGCCGCATTCGACAATTTCGATGCAACGCGCGTTGCCCGCTACGACGCGAATCAAATAGAATCGCTGCTGCAGAATCCGGGGATCGTGCGCAACCGCCTGAAAGTGCAATCCGCGGTCGTCAATGCGCAGAAGTTCCTCGAAGTGCAGCAGGAGTTCGGCAGCTTCGACAGCTTCATCTGGCGCTTCGTCGACGGCAGGCCGAGGCAGAATGCGTGGCGCAGCCTCGCCGATGTGCCCGCGAGCACCACCGAGTCGGATGCGATGAGCCGCGAATTGAAACGGCGCGGCTTCAAGTTCGTCGGCAGCACGATCTGCTACGCGCTCATGCAGGCGACCGGCATGGTGAACGACCACACGACCGATTGTTACAGGCATAAAGAACTACAAAAATGATACTCAAATTCACCAAAATGCATGGCGCGGGCAACGATTTCGTCGTGATCGACGGTGTGCGCCAGAAGATCGAGCTGACGCCCGAGCAGTTCCGCTTCCTCGCCGACCGCCATTTCGGCGTCGGCTGCGACCAGATCCTGCTGGTCGAGAAGGCGCAGCAGCCGGAGGCCGACTTCCGCTACCGCATCTTCAACGCCGACGGCGGCGAGGTCGAGCAATGCGGCAACGGCGCGCGCTGCTTCGTGCGCTTCGTGCACGAGCACAAGCTGACGCCGAAACGCGAGATCGTCGTCGAGACTTACGGCGGCCTGATCCGCCCCAGCCTCGAAGCGGACGGTCGCGTGACCGTGAACATGGGCGCACCGGTGTTTGATCCCGTGCGCATTCC
This sequence comes from Gallionella sp., assembly GCA_023229845.1. Lineage (GTDB taxonomy): Bacteria > Pseudomonadota > Gammaproteobacteria > Burkholderiales > Gallionellaceae > Gallionella. Next base: position 73,394 of record JALNYK010000006.1, on the reverse strand, counting down.
GTTCGACGGACAGGGCGCGGTCACCGAGACGCTGGAAGTCGAGGGCGAGAATCTTACGATCAGCGCGGTATCGATGGGCAACCCGCATGCGGTGCAAGTCGTGGACGACGTCGAGCATGCACCGGTGGAAAAGCTGGGACCGCTGATCGAACATCACCCGCGCTTCCCCAAGCGCGTCAACGCCGGCTTCATGCAAGTGATGGACCGCAGTCACATCCGTCTGCGCGTGTTCGAGCGAGGCACGGGCGAGACGCTGTCCTGCGGCACCGGCGCCTGCGCCGCTGTCGTCGCCGGCATCCGCCGCGGCCTGCTGGACAGCCCGGTGAACGTCGCGACGCACGGCGGCACGCTGACAATCGCATGGGCAGGCGAAGACGAGCCGGTGCTGATGACCGGCCCCGCAATCACGGTATTCGAAGGCGAAATACATCTATAAGGGAGCAACAATGAGAGCCGAAGACGTCGCACAGTATCTGCAGGACAATCCGCAATTTTTCGAGAACCACATCGACCTGCTGGCGCAGATCACGCTGCCACACCCGCACGGCGGCCGCACCATCTCGCTGCCCGAGCGGCAGATGATCACGCTGCGCGAAAAGAACCAGGCGCTGGAGAAGCGGCTGCACGAACTGATGGGTTACGGGCTGGAGAACGATGCGCTGCAACGCAAGGTGCAGGCCTTCGTCGTCTCCCTGTTCGCCGGGCGCGATCTTGCCACCTTGCAGGAAATGGTGCCGCACCTGCTGAAGGATATCTTCGACGTGCCGCATATTGCGCTGCGCGTATGGCAGATCAACCCGCCCACCGTCGAAGTGCTGGCGTTCGCCGACGAGCAGGAAGACCCGGTCTGCCTGCACCAGCCGCCGCACGACACGGCAAGCTGGTTCGGCGAAATCGGCAAGCATCTTCACTCCTTCGCCTACCTGCCGCTGCACGCTGGCGAAGTCACGATAGGCATGCTGGTGCTGGCAAGCGAGGACAAGCAACGCTTCTATCCGGAGATGGGCACGCTGTTCCTGCAGCGCATCTCCGAAGCGGTGAGCGCGGCGCTGCATCCGTATCTCGACCATCAATGAATCGCATTTCACATTCCGTCATTCCGGCGCAGGCCGGAATCCAGCGGTTTTATCAAAGATGCATTTAGGTTTTGTCCCCGCGCTGCGGGGATATCTTTTTCCTGACTGGATTCCGGCCTGCGCCGGAATGACGGGTTTCGCATGACCGCCGCCACATCCAATCAAAATTACCTGAATGGTTATCTGGCATGGCTACGCAACGAGAAACGCTATTCCGAACTGACCGCCGAGAACTACGCGCGCGACCTGCGCCGATTGTTCGAACTGGCGGCCGACACGCCGCTCTCCAATCTCAAGATACATCACATCCGCCGCTACATCGCGCAACTGCACGGCAAGGGCCTGGGTGGACGTTCGCTGGCGCGCATGCTGTCGGCATGGCGCGGCTTCTACACCTATCTGATGCGCGACCATAGCTACACCGACAATCCCTGCGTCGGCCTGCGCGCGCCGAAATCGCCGAAGACCTTGCCGCAGGCGCTGTCGCCGGACGAGGCCGTGCGACTGGTCGACATCCCCGCGGACACACCGGAGGCGATACGCGACAAGGCGATGTTCGAGCTGTTCTATTCGTCCGGCCTGCGTTTGGCGGAACTGGTGAACCTCGACCCGGAACAGCTCGATTTCTCCGGCGGCGAAGTGCGCGTCACCGGCAAGGGCAGCAAGACGCGCATCGTGCCGCTGGGCAGCCATGCGATCGCCGCGTTGCAAGTCTGGCTAAGCGTTCGCGTCCAACTCGCCAAGGCGGAAGAAACCGCGCTGTTCGTCGGCGCGCGCGGCAGCCGCATCACGCCGCGCGTCGTGCAACTGCGCATGAAGCAATGGGGCATCCGGCAGGGGCTAAACAGCAACGTGCATCCGCACCTGCTGCGCCACTCGTTCGCGACCCATGTGCTGCAATCCTCAGGCGACCTGCGCGCGGTGCAGGAGATGCTCGGCCACGCCAGCATCTCGACCACGCAGGTCTACACCCATCTCGATTTCCAGTACCTCAGCAAAATTTACGACGCGGCCCATCCGCGCGCGAAGAAGAAAAGCCCAGTGAAAATATGACCAGCCCAAAACCCAAACCAGCAAAAGCCAGATCGCCCTCTACACCGCACCGCCCTTCGCAAGGGAACAGGGACTTTCGCAAGCGCACCCGGCGCGACGAGAAACCTTCTGCACCACGGGAAAGCGCGCCGCGCAACATTGTTCACGGCGCAGCGGAAGCGCGGCCCTGCATCATGCTCCACGCGGGGCGCGAGAAATCGTTGCAGCGCCGCCACCCCTGGATATTCTCCGGCGCAGTAGCGCGCGTGGATGGCGCGCCCGCCACCGGCGACACCTTGCCGGTGCGCGACGCCGCCGGGAACTTCCTCGCCTGGGCCGCCTACAGCGCGACTTCACAGATCAGCGCGCGCGTGTGGTCGTGGGACGAAGCGGAGAGCATCGACGCCGCATTCTTCCGCAAGAAAATCGCGTCCGCACTGGCCGCGCGACACGCCCTGCTCCCTCGCCCGCAAGCGGGAGAGGGCCGGGGTGAGGGTTCGTCGGAGAACACCGGAATGCGCCTGATCCACGCCGAATCCGACGGCCTGCCCGGCCTGATCGTCGACCGCTACGGCGACACGCTGGTGCTGCAACTCGGCAGCGCCGGCCCGGAACGCTGGCGCGACACCATCGCCGACATCCTGCAGGAACTGTGCAACCCCGCATGCATCTACGAACGCTCCGATTCCGACGGGCGCGGACTGGAAGGGCTGGAGAAACGCACCGGCGTGCTTCGGGGCACACTGCCCGAGCATGTCGAAGTCGTCGAGCACGGCCTGCGCTTCGCGGTGGACGTCGCCGAGGGCCAGAAGACCGGCTTCTTCCTCGACCAGCGCGACAACCGCGCGCTGACCGAGACGCTGGCGAAGGACCGCGACGTGCTGAACTGCTTCTGCTACACCGGCGGCTTCTCGCTCTACGCGCTTAGGGGCGGCGCGAAATCGGTGCTGTCCATCGACGTCTCCGGCGACGCGTTGCGCATCGCCGACGAGAACCTGAAGAACAACGGCCTCGATGCGGCCAAGGCCGAATGGCAGGAAGCCGACGTGTTCCTCGCACTGCGCAAACTGCGCGACCAGGGCCGCAGCTTCGACTTCATCATCCTCGACCCCCCGAAGTTCGCCCCCACCGCCGCCTTCGCCGAAAAAGCTGCGCGCGGCTACAAGGACATCAATCTGCTCGGCTTCAAGCTGCTGCGCCCGGGCGGCCTGCTCGCCACCTACTCCTGTTCCGGCGGCATCAGCGAAGACTTGTTCCAGAAGATCGTCGCAGGCGCGGCGCTGGATGCGGGAGTGGATGCGCAGATCGTGCACCGACTGCACGCGAGTCCGGATCATCCGACGTTGCTGAGTTTTCCGGAGGGGGCGTATTTGAAGGGGTTGGTGCTGAGAGTTAGCTAGTCGAATGAGGCACAATTAAATAACTCAAATATTGCAAAAATATGAAATCAGACGATGAGATTTATAGTGCGTTTAATCCACTTTGGCAGGATATACAACGTGCAGAGACATTTCCTGTCCAGCGGCCACTACTCGCACATTACACGTCAATAGCCACTCTAGAGAGCATCATGGCTAATGATGAACTATGGTTTTCAAATCCTCTGTACATGAATGATATGGAGGAGTTGAGATTCGGGGTTCTTGAGGGAGCACAAGCTTTTCGACAACACGAGGCTATTAAATCTGCTTGTGGCGACCAGAAACGCTACGACTTGCTCTACAGCCATTTTGAAAATTATTTGAGTAAGTTTAGCAATGAACATGCTTTTGATACTTACGTATTCTGTCTAGCAGAACATGACTTTGATAATGATGCAGATGGATTGCTCTCTATGTGGCGAGGCTATGGGGGAAATGGCAATGGAGCCGCTATCATCTTCGACACTACGAAAATTGAGCATATTGAAGGTGCCCCATTAATTTTTTCTAAAGTCACCTATGCATCACGAGATGAGCGACTCCAATGGATTGATAAGAAACTTGAAGAGCTTGCTGAACTGTTGAGAATCAACTCCATTCCCGACGAGAAATTGTATTTGCCCGCACATGCTCTCTTTGAACGTATCAAAATTTTCTCGATATTCACTAAGCACCGTGGATTTTCGGAGGAAAGAGAATGGCGAGCAGTTTATTTAAGGGAGCGGGACTCCGCCCACAAAATGGATGACATGCTTCACTATGCAATCGGTCGCAATGGAATTGAACCAAAATTCAAATTTAAGATTAAGCCGATCAACGGCCTCACAAAAGAAGAACTTTCACTTGTAAGAATCGTGCATCAAATAATTCTTGGGCCCTCAGTTTCGAGCCCTCTTGCCGTGAGCTCTGTACGACGAATGCTCGAGAAGGTTGGAAAACATGAACTAGCGGAGAAGGTGGTGGCCTCTACCACTCCTTTCCGAGCCGCGTAGCAAAATGCATGGTGGGCGCAGCCCACCATGCAGCTGTTTGGTTTTCGCTTTTCACTCCCCTGTGCGCCGACGAGTAGCACCACTGGAAAGCGTAGCGAGGATGGTCAGATGCAAGGCGCACGGAGCGCAGGAACCGGAATGTACATTCAGTACATGAGGATTCCGAGCACCGCGCAACGCCGCAGGTGACCACCGCAGTAGCTTTCTACCACTCCCTGAACGACACCCCCAGCCCGAACGTCGTCTGCCTGTGGTTGTAGTCGATCAAACTCTCGCCATAACCGGTAGTCACCTGCGCATGCAACTTCGCCGATTTGCCGACGAACACCGGCGTGGTCCAATCCAGCTGCATGAAACCGCGGTTATGCCCCAGATACAGGTTGTTGCGCAGCAGCAGCGTGACCGACTGCGTCCTGCTCGGCTCCCAGCGAATCATCGCATCGGCGCGTCCGACGAAATCCTCGATGTCCGGATTGTCGTCGTTTACGACGCTCTCAGGGATGCGCCACCAGCCGCGCGCCAGCATGCTGAGGTTGTTGTCCCATTCCCACCCGCCTTGCACGTAGGCGCGGTTCCAGCTGCGCGAGTTGGTCGCACCCTTGCCGTTCGACTGGTGCACCAGTCCGAGATTAACCATCTTCAGGCTGGAGGCGGTGTTGCCGGTGCCGAAGGTGGCGATCAGTTCGGGTTCGTAATTGGTCTCGCGGAATGGGGACGAGTTGCGCGCGTTGAACGCCTGCCAGTTGGATTGCTGGGTGTAGGCGCCCCACAGCCGGAAGTCATTGAAACCCAGCCAGTCGATCTGCCGGTAGTTCATGATCTCGGCCTTGAAGCTGAACTGGAACTTCGCTTCCAGCGCATCGAGGTCGAGCGGCGTCGCAGTGGTATGGCCGGGCGCGGGCGAGGCGGGCTGCCTGTTCGTGCGGGACGACGTCCGCGCGATCAGGTAACTCGTCCGATATGGCCGGAGCGGCGTCAATTGCGTGCCGTTTTCCCTGTTCCGTCCGTCGAGATTCCATGTGCGAGTGAGATAGCTGCGCTCTTTGCGCGCACGCTCCCGCTCGGGCACCACGATCTCCGGTGCGGGGCCGACAGGTGCCGCTTCTGCACTCATAACTTGGAATGGCGCGCTGGTGCGCAACCGGGCGGACGCGAGATCGTCGTAGCACTTCAGTCGCTCGCTGTCGTTCGGCCTGGATGCGCATTGCAGGAATTCGCTCTCCGCAGCGGAAGCGAGGGGAAGGAAGGCCGCATACAGGGCAGCCGGTAACGATAATGCGCGCAGTTTCATGACGGGGCAACGGCGCCTCCGTGCGCCTTGCTGATTTATGGGAACCGAGTCAGAGCGGAAAAATCAACGCAAGTTCACCATCGGTTTGAACCCCAGCCGCCCCTGCAGTCCCTCGGCGCTGCTGCGCGCTTCGTTCTGGTCGGCATAGGGGCCGAGGTGGATGCGTGTGTAGCCGCCCTTCACGAACAGGCCGATCTCCCGACCGACATCGCCAAGTTCGGCGCGCATCTTCGCCATGAAGCTCTCCGCCGCATCGCGCGACTTGAATGCGCCGAGCTGCAGGTAGACGTTGCCGCCGGCGACTACCGGCGTGACCACCGCAGGTTTGGCCGGCTCCAGCGGCCGGGTCTGGACCGGCTCCAGCGGCCGAATCTGAACGGGCTCAGCCCTGGCGACGTTGCCGACAATCGCGCTCGGGGCGATGCTCTCCACTTCGACTTCCGCGCTGCCGTTGCCTAGGATGCCGAGCTTGTGCGCGGCGGTGTAAGACAGGTCCATCACGCGCTCATGCAGGAACGGGCCGCGGTCGTTGATGCGCACCACCACCGACTTGCCGTTCGCGACGCTGGTGACGCGCGCATAGCTGGGAATGGGCAGCGTCGGATGGGCGGCAGTCATGCCGTACATGTCGTACACCTCGCCGCTGGAGGTGCGCAGGCCGTGGAATTTCTTTCCGTACCAGGAAGCGATGCCGCGCTCCCGATGCTTCCCGGCGATGGTCATCGGCGTGTAGGTCTTGCCGAGTGCGACATAGGGACGGTTGGCATAGCGATGCAGCGGCTCGCTCCTGGGCTCGGCATCGGGGATGTCATCGATGTTGGCCGGCGCATCCGCGCCCGGACCGTCGCCGACGAGATAGCCGCCGGCGCCGGACGGGGTAGCGGTCCCGACCGTGCGCGCCTCGACCGGTGCGGGAGTGCCGCGCGTTTCCACCTTGCGTTGCGGTGTGCTGCTGCACGCGGCCAGCATCAGCGCTGCCAACACCAGAATCGTGATTTGCCTGCCCATGCTTCCTCCCTACGTTTTATTTAACTTCTTGTGCGTTTCTATGCTCATCAGCATACCAAAACCCAGCAACAGGGTCAGCAGCGACGTGCCGCCGTAGCTCACCAGCGGCAATGGTACGCCGACCACCGGCAGGATGCCGCTGACCATGCCCATGTTGACGAAGGCATAGGTGGCAAAGGTCAGCGTGATGCTGCCTGCCATCAGCCGCGTGAAATAGGTCGAGGCGTTCGCGGTGATGATGAAGCCGCGGCCGATCACGAACAGATACAACCCGATCAGGAACAGGTTGCCCAACAGGCCGAACTCTTCGGCGTAGACGGCGAAGATGAAATCGGTGGTGCGCTCGGGCAGAAAGTCGAGATGGGTCTGCGTGCCGTCGAGATAACCCTTGCCGAATATGCCGCCGGAGCCGACCGCGATCATGCCCTGGATGGTGTGGTAGCCCTTGCCCAGCGCGTCCTGCTCGGGATCGAACAGCATCAGGATGCGGTGGCGCTGGTAGTCGTGCAGCATGCCCCACATGAACGGCGCGGCGGCCAGCGCGCCGACGGCCAGCCCGCCCATCACGCGCCAGGAAAGACCGGCGAGGAACAGCACATAAAATCCGCTGGCGGAGATCAAAAGCGCGGTGCCGAGGTCGGGCTGGCGCGCGATCAGCGCGACCGGCACCAGCAACAGCAGCGTGGCGACGACATAATTTTTCATCGTCAGCGTCGCCTCGTGCTTCTCGAAGTACCACGCCATCATCAGCGGCACGCCGATCTTCATCAGCTCGGACGGCTGAATGGTCATGACGCCGAGGTTCAGCCAGCGCCGCGCGCCGTGGCTGATCTCGCCGAACAGCGCGACGCCGATCAGCAGCGTCAGCCCCAGCGCATAGATCGGGATCGCGGTGCGCATCAGGTAGTGCAGCGGCAGGTTGGCGACCAGCCACATGCAGGTCAGACCGATCGTGATATTGGCCAATTGTTTCAGCGGCTGCCCGAAGCTCGCGTTGTCGGCGCTATACAGCACGATCAGGCTGGTCAGCATCAGCAGGCCTATGCCCAGCATCAGCGGAGGATCGATATGCGCGATGAAACGCAGCCACAACTGTCGCCTAGTCATTCTCCTCGCCCTCCTTGTCGGCCACGTCCGGCAGCGGTTGCGGCACCTTGCCGAGCAGATGATAGTCCAGCACCTTACGCGCAATCGGGGCGGCGGTGCCGCCGCCGTGGCCGCCGTTTTCGGCCAGCACCACCAGCGCAATCGTTGGCGCCTCTGCCGGCGCGAAGGCGATGAACCAGGCATGGTCGCGGTGGCGCTCATTCACCTGACTCTCGTTGTAGGTCGCGCCCTGCTTGATGCCGATCACCTGTGCGGTGCCGGTCTTGCCGGCGATCTGGTAGGGTGCGCCGGCCGATGCCGACACCGCCGTGCCGCCGGGCTGGGTGACTGCAACCATCGCGCGGCGCACCAGGTCGTAATTCGCCGGATCGAGCTTGAGGTCGAACGCCTGTTTTTGCTCGATCACGCGGTTTTCGCTGATGCGTGCGCTGCGCACTTCCCGGACGAGATGCGGCTTGTAGGCCACGCCGTTGTTCGCCAGCGTCGCGGTGGCATAGCCCAGTTGCATCGGCGTGACCAGGTTGTAGCCCTGGCCGATGCCGACCGATACGGTGTCTCCGGCATACCACTTCTGCTTGTAGCGTCGCATCTTCCATTCCTGCGACGGCAACAGCCCGGAGGTCTCGCCTTCGAGGTCGATGCCGGTCTTCTTGCCGAAGCCGAAACCCGACAGGTAATTGAAAATCTTGTCTATGCCCAGTTCGGTCGCGAGGCCGTAATAATAGGTGTCGCAGGACACCACGATGGACTTGAACATGTCCACGCTGCCATGCCCGCCCTTCTTCCAGTCGCGGTATTGATGGCCGCTGCCGGGCAAGGTGAAATAGCCGGGATCGCTAATGGTGCGCTCGGGCGAACGGGTGCCGTAATGCAGCCCGGCCAGCGCCATGAACGGCTTGATCGTGGAACCCGGCGGGTACTGGCCGCGTAGCGCGCGGTTGTTCAGCGGCGTATCGGGCGAGTTGTTCAGTTCGTCCCAGTTCTGCGGGTCGATGCCGTCGATGAACAGGCTGGGGTCGTAGCCCGGTTTGCTGACGAAGGCCAGCACCTCGCCGTTGCGCGGATCGATCGCGACCAACGCGCCGCGATAATTGCCGAACGACTGCACCGCGATCTCCTGCAGCTTCGCGTCTATGCTGAGCACCAGCGTGTTGCCGGAAGACGGCGGCGTGCGCGACAGGATGCGCACAGCGCGTCCTCCGGAATCGACTTCGACCTGTTCGACGCCGGTCTTGCCGTGCAGCTCGCTCTCGTAGCTCTGCTCCAGCCCGGTCTTGCCGATGTAATCTGAGCCGCGATAATTCGCCGCGAGGTCGTTTTCTTCAAGCTCCTCGACATCGGTCTGGTTGATGCGCCCGATATAACCGAGCAGATGCGACATCTGCTCGCCGTAGGGGTAGTCGCGGAACAATCGTGCCTTGATCTCGACGCCGGGAAAACGGTATTGCTGTGCGGCGAAGCGCGCAACTTCTTCGTCGGTGAGCTTGTTGCGTATCATCAGGCTCTCGAAGTTGCGCCGCTCGGCCAGCAGCTTCTTGAACCGCTTGCGGTCCCGCGGCGTGATCTCGACCAGCGTGGACAGCTCGTTGATCGTCTCTTCCAGCCCTCCGGTCTTGGTCGGCGTGATCTCCAGCGTGTAGCCGGAATAGTTGTGTGCCAGCACAATGCCGTTGCGGTCGAGGATCAGGCCGCGGTTCGGCACGATGGGCACGACGGAGATGCGGTTGCTTTCCGCCAGCGTCTGGTAATAGTCGTGGCGCACCGCCTGCAAATAGAGGAAGCGTAGCAGCAGGATCGCCATCAGCGTCAGCACAAAGCCGACGCCGATAGCCAATCGCAACCGGAAATAGAAAATCTCGCGAAGGTGGTTTTTTAATTCGACGTGCTTGTTCATTCACGTTCCACGCGCGCCCGCCGCATCGCCTGGAACATGATGCTGAGCGGCGCCCACAGCAGGGTCGAAGTCAGGCAGCCGAGAAGGTACGCCCACATCACATAGCCGTTCACCTGCCAGTGCACCAGCGCATACACCCCGTAGGTCAGCGCAAAGATACCGAGCACCTGCGTGGTCTGCTGACGCAGGTCGAACATCTGCAGACGGCGATGCAGCACCACGCCGCCGAAGGCGAGCAGCGTATAAGCCAGCGCATGCTGGCCGAACAGGCTGGCATCGGCCACATCGGCCAGCATGCCGGCCGCCCAAGACAGCCCGATACCGACCCGCAACGGCGTGTGCGTACACCAGTACAACATCACCAGCGCGACGAAATCCGGGCGCAACGCCAGCCACCAGCCTTCCCACGGCAACGCGTTCAAAAACAGCGCGATCAGCACGCTGAGCACGATAAAGATGTTGCCGACCGGGCGCTGGATTTCCGGTGTGGATGGCGAAAGATAGGACATCAGCCATTCCCTCCGGTCTTGGCATCCTTGCCGGTTCCCGGCGGCAATTCCTCTGCCGGCTGCACAGGAAGCGGCGGCAGGTCGGACAGGATCAGCAACTGGCGGTTGCGATCCACGCCGGCCAACGGCAGGCAGGAGATGCGCGCGAACGGATAAGCCGCGTCGCGCTCGATCTTGACCACTTTCGCGACCGGAATACCCGGCGGATAAACGCCGTCGATGCCCGAGGTGACCAGCACGTCGCCGTTCTGAATATCGGAGCTGACCGGCATGTAACGCAACGACAACTGACTGGTGTCTCCCGCACCGAACACGATGGTGCGCAAGCCGTTGCGCACCACCTGCACCGGCACCGCATGATCCTTCTCGGTGATCAGCGTGACCTCCGACATCCAGGGATAGACGCGGGTGATCTGCCCGACGATGCCCATGTCGTCCATCACCACCTGACCGAGCTTGATCGAAGCGTTCTCACCCTTGCCGATCAGCAGTTTGCGCTTGAATATATCGCGTTCGGCATACAGGATCTCGACCGACTGCGCGGAGAACTCGCTGCGCTGCGGCAACGTCAGCAGGTTGCGCAAATGCTGATTCTCCTGCTGCAGGGATTGCAATTGCGACAGTAATGCGGCGTCGCGACCGTGCTGCTGGCGCAAGCCGTGATTCTCTTCCACCAGACCGCCCTGCGTGACGAAGAACTCGCCCGCTTGATGCCACAACTTGCCCGGCATCGTCGCCAGTTGCTGAATCGGCGTGACCAGCATAGACAACGTGCTGCGCGCGGACTCCAGATAGCGGTAACGCGCATCGACGAACATCAGCAACAGAGAGAGCACCACGAAGAACACCAGCCGCGCCGCTGGCGACGGGCCGCGATTGAAGAATTGGAAGGTTTGCGCGTTACTCATCTACGCGCCCCGATGCAAGATCATCGACAGGACGCGTTATTCGGTTGTGAAGATACTGGTGGACTTGTCCATGCTTTCCAGCGCCATGCCGGAACCGCGCACCACGCAGGTCAGCGGATCGTCGGCGATCAGCACCGGCAGGCCGGTCTCTTCCATCAGCAGACGGTCGAGGTCGCGCAGCAGCGCGCCGCCGCCGGTCAGCACCATGCCCTTGTTGGCAATGTCGGCGCCCAGCTCGGGCGGTGTCTGTTCCAGCGCGGTCTTCACCGCGCTGACAATGCTGTTCAGCGGGTCGGTCAGCGCTTCGAGAATTTCGTTGCTGGAAATGGTGAAGCTGCGCGGCACGCCTTCGGCCAGGTTGCGACCCTTCACTTCCATCTCGCGCACTTCGGAACCCGGGAATGCGGAGCCGATGGTTTTCTTGATTTCCTCGGCGGTGGTTTCGCCGATCAGCATGCCGTAGTTGCGGCGGATGTAGTTGATGATCGCCTCGTCGAATTTGTCGCCGCCGACGCGCACCGAACCGGAATACACCGCACCGCCCAGCGAGATCACGCCCACTTCGGTGGTGCCGCCGCCGATGTCCACCACCATCGAGCCGGTCGCCTCTTCCACCGGCAAGCCTGCACCGATCGCGGCAGCCATCGGCTCCTCGATCAGCTCGACGCGACGCGCGCCGGCGCCGACTGCGGATTCGCGAATCGCGCGACGCTCGACCTGGGTGGAGCCGCAAGGGACGCAAATCACGATGCGCGGGCTGGGGCTGAAGATGCTGGCCTTGTAAACCTTGCGGATGAACTGCTTGAGCATCTGTTCGGTGACGGTGAAGTCGGCGATCACGCCGTCCTTCATCGGACGGATCGCGGTGATGTTGCCCGGCGTGCGGCCCAGCATCTGCTTGGCCGCCAGACCGACCTGCTGGATCACCTTCTTGCCGTTCGGCCCGCCTTCCTGACGGATTGCAACCACGGAAGGCTCGTCCAGCACGATGCCTTGCCCGCGCACCCAGATCAGGGTGTTGGCGGTGCCGAGGTCGATCGCGAGGTCGTTAGAAAAATAGCCGTTTAAAAATCCAAACATGATGTATCCCGAAAGTCAAAGAGGTGCGCTGTAGAAGCCGCGTATGATACTCTATTAGCCTTATTCCAATAAAGTTTTTGCTATGTCTTTAAGCACCCAGGATGTTGAAAAAGTCGCCCGGCTGGCCCGTTTGGCGATGACCGCCCCGGAGATCGAAACCGCCCGTGCGCAGTTGTCCGGTATTTTCGACCTGATCGCCGAAATGCAGGCGGTCAACACCGCCGGTATCGAGCCGATGTCCCATGCTCAGGATCTGTCGCAACGCCTGCGCGAGGACGTCGTCACGGAAACCAATCAGCGCGAGGCTTTTCAGGCCATCGCCCCGCAGGTCGAGGCGGGCCTGTACCTCGTTCCGAAAGTCATCGAATAGATCATGTTTGAATCCAGCCTGAAGCAACTCGGCGACGCCCTGCGCGCCAAAAAAATTTCCAGCGTCGAACTGACGCAGCTCTATCTCGACCGCATCGCCGCGCACAACCCGGCGCTCAATGCCTACATCACGCTGAACCCGGAGATGTCGCTGGCGCAGGCGCGCGCCGCCGACGCCCGGCTGGCCGCGGGTTCCGCCGACGCGCTGACCGGCATCCCCGTCGCACAGAAGGACATCTTCTGCGCCAAAGGCTGGCTGACCACCTGCGGCTCGAAAATGTTGCACAACTTCGTGTCGCCCTACGACGCGCATGTGATTTCGCAATTCAACAATGCGGGCGCGATCAATCTCGGCAAGACCAACATGGACGAATTCGCGATGGGCTCGTCAAACGAGACTTCGTACTACGGCGCGGTGAAGAATCCGTGGGACAAGGCGCGCGTGCCCGGCGGCTCGTCGGGTGGCACGGCATCGGCCGTTGCGGCGCGCCTGTGCGCGGCGGCGACCGGCACCGACACCGGCGGCTCCATCCGCCAGCCCGCCGCGCTGTGCGGCATCTCCGGCCTGAAGCCCACCTACGGCGTGTGCTCGCGCTACGGCATGATCGCGTTCGCCTCCAGCCTCGACCAAGCCGGCCCGATGGGCCGCAGCGCGGAAGACCTCGCGTTGCTGCTGAACACCATGGCCGGTTTCGATGAGCGCGATTCCACTTCGTTGCAACGCGACAAGGAAGACTACGCTCGCGACTTGAACAAGCCTTTGAACGGCCTGCGCATCGGCCTGCCGAAGGAGTTCTTCGCCGAAGGTCTGGGCAGCGACGTCGCCCGTGCGGTCGAAGCCGCCATCGCCGAATACAAAAAACTCGGTGCGACCGTGGTCGACATCAGCCTGCCGAATACGCGCTTGTCCATTCCGGTGTACTACGTGCTGGCTCCCGCGGAAGCATCGAGCAACCTGTCGCGCTTCGATGGCGTGCGCTACGGCTACCGCGCGCCCGACTACAGCGACCTCGCGGACATGTACGAGCAGAGCCGCTCGCAGGGTTTCGGCGCGGAAGTGAAGCGCCGCATCATGATAGGCACCTATGTGCTCTCGCATGGTTACTACGATGCGTACTACATCCAGGCGCAGAAGATCCGCCGCCTGATCGCGCAGGATTTCGTCGAGGCGTACAAGCACTGCGACGTGATCATGGGGCCGACCTCGCCTTCGACCGCATTCAAGCTCGGCGAAAAGGGCGACGATCCGGTGCAGATGTATCTGTCCGATATCTACACCATCGCAGTGAATTTGGCCGGCCTGCCCGGCATGTCGATACCCTGCGGCTTCGGCGACAACGATATGCCGGTCGGCTTGCAGATCATCGGCAACTATTTCGACGAGGCGCGCATGCTGAACGTGGCGCACCAATATCAACTGGCGACCGACTGGCACAACCGCGCGCCGCAGCTCTGACACCCATGAAACTCACCCGATTCACCGGCATCTCCCCGCTCAAGCGGAAACTCGACCGCCATCCGATCTACGGTGCGGTGCACGACATGGACGACCTGCGCCGCTTCATGGAGCACCACATCTACTCGGTGTGGGATTTCATGTCGCTGCTCAAATTCCTGCAACGCCACATGGCAGACAGCCAGGTTCCCTGGATGCCGACCGGCGATGCCGCCGTCACCGAGGCCCAGCGCTTCATCAACGAGATCGTGCTGGGCGAAGAGACCGACGAGGGCCTGCCGACCGCCAGGGGCAAGCCGACCTTCATCAGCCATTTCGACCTCTACCTCGGGGCGATGGAAGAGGTCGGCGCGGATACGCGGCCGATCAAGGCCTTCCTGCGCTCGGTGCAGCGCAACGGCATCGAGAAGGCGCTGCAGACCGCGAAGATCCCCGAGCCGGCGCGCCGGTTCATGCTTACCACTTTCGGCTTTATCGACACCGGCAAACCGCATGTGGTCGCGGCAGCCTTCGCACTCGGCCGCGAGCAGGTCATTCCCGGCATGTTCCGCGCGCTGCTGGCCGACATGAAAATAAGCAAACGCAGGGCGCCGCTGTTCCACTACTACCTGGAACGCCACATCCACCTCGACGACGAATTGCATGGCCCGCTGTCGCTACGACTGCTGGGCCACCTGTGCGGCGGCAGCGACGTCAGATTGCGCGCATCCGCCAAAGCCGGCTGCGCCGCCATCGAGGCGCGCATCGCCTTCTGGGACGGCGTCCGCGCCGCCCTGCCTTCCCAATCGAAAAAACGGAGCAAATGATGCAGTGGGAAATCGTTATCGGTCTGGAAGTGCATGCGCAACTTTCGACCAACAGCAAAATCTTTTGCGGCGCATCGACCGCGTTCGGCGCGGAGCCGAACACACAGGCCGACGCGGTGAGCCTTGCGTTGCCCGGCGTGCTGCCGGTATTGAACAAGGGTGCTGTGGAACGCGCGATCAAGTTCGGCCTCGCCACCGGCGCGCATATCGCGCCGCGCTCGGTGTTCGCACGCAAGAATTACTTCTACCCCGACCTGCCCAAGGGCTACCAGATCAGCCAGTTTGATCTGCCGGTCGTCGGCCAGGGCGCGCTGACCATACAGGTCGAGCCGCTGTCGGGTAACGCCAAGCCTTACGAGAAGGTGGTGCGCATCACCCGCGCTCATCTGGAAGAAGACGCCGGCAAGTCGCTGCACGCGGACTTCCACGGTATGACCGGCATCGACCTGAACCGCGCTGGCACGCCGCTGCTGGAAATCGTCTCCGAGCCGGACATGCGTTCCGCCGCCGAGGCCGTGGCCTATGCCAAGGCGCTGCACACGCTGGTGCGCTGGATCGGCATCTGCGACGGCAACATGCAGGAAGGCTCGTTCCGCTGCGACGTGAACGTGTCGGTGCGCAAGCCCGGCGGCGAACTCGGCACGCGCCGCGAGATCAAGAACCTGAACTCGTTCAAGTTCATGCAGCAGGCCATCGACTACGAAGTGCAATGGCAGATCGACACCATAGAAAACGGCGGCAAGGTGCAGCAGGCCACCATCCTGTTCGACCCGGACAGCGGCGAGACCCGCATGATGCGCAGCAAGGAAGACGCGCACGACTACCGCTATTTCCCCGACCCCGACCTGTTGCCGCTGGACATTTCTGCGCAATGGATAGACGAGGTGCGCGCCACGCTTCCGGAACTGCCGCACGACAAACAGTCGCGCTACGTGAACGACCTCGGCCTCTCCGCCTATGACGCCAGCGTGCTGACCAGCTCGCGCGAGATGGCCGATTTTTTTGACTCAACTCGGATGCACTTGGACACTGAAAACGATATAGACAACCCAAAGCTTTGTGCAAATTGGATTATTGGTGAGGTGGCGGCACAACTAAATCGCGACGAGTTGGATATTACTCAATGCCCAATTAAAGCTTACCGACTTTCAGAACTATTGGCTTATGTAGCTAAAGGAAGAATTTCCAATTCTGGTGCCAAAGAAGTATTCCGTACAATGTGGACCGAAGGCGGTGATGCTGACTCAATCATTGTCAAAAAAGCATTGGAGCAAATTTCAGACATCGGTGCCATCGAAAAGATCGTGGACGAGATCATCGCCGCGAATGCCGACAAGGTCGCCGAATATCGCAGTGGCAAGGACAAGCTGTTCGGCTTCTTCGTCGGCCTCGCGATGAAGGCGAGCAAGGGCAAGGCCAACCCGGCGCAGCTGAACGACATCCTGAAGCAGAAGCTCGCGGGCTGATAAGCCGTCATACCGGCGAAGGCCGGTATCCAGCAGAATCAGCAGACCGCGTAGCGGACAAAACCCAAGGCACTGGCCGCTACGCGGGATATTTTTTTCATCTGGATTCCGGCCTTCGCCGGAAGGACGGGAGTGAAAATGAAGCAGTTGCTCGCATCGTTCCTGCTCGCGCTCTACCTGCTGCAACTACCCACTCCGCTTTTCGCCGGCGAACCTCCGCCGCTGATGCTGGCGAACATCTATCGCGACGAGATCCCTCTGGCCGAATACCTGGTCAGCGAAAAGCTCGACGGCATGCGCGGTTATTGGGACGGTCGCCAGTTACTGACGCGCGGCGGCGAGATCGTCCATGCGCCATCGTGGTTCACCGCCGGCTGGCCGGATACGCCGCTGGACGGCGAGCTGTGGATCGCGCGCGGACAATTCGCGCAGACGGTTTCCGTCGTCCGGCAGCAGACGCCCGACGATGCGGCGTGGCGCAAGCTGCGCTTCATGGCGTTCGACCTGCCCGCGCACCCCGGCACGTTCGACGAGCGCAATGCGGCGTTGCAACAGCTCGTCGCGCGAGTCGGCCAGCCCTGGCTGCAACAGGTCGCACAATTCAAGGTGGCGGACCGGAACGAGCTGCAAACGCTGCTGAAGCGCATCGTCAGACAGAGCGGCGAAGGACTGATGCTGCATCGTGGCTCGTCGCTGTATCGCGCCGAGCGCAACGACGACCTGCTCAAGCTCAAGCCCTTCCAGGATGCCGAGGCCAAGGTCGTGGCGCACCTGCCGGGCAAGGGCAAGTTCGCGGGCATGCTGGGCGCGCTGGAAGTGGAGTCGCCCGAGGGGCTGCGCTTCCGGCTGGGCGCAGGGTTTTCCGATGCGGAACGCCACGATCCGCCGCCGTTGGGCATCTGGGTGAGCTATCGCTACAACGGGCTGAACGAAAAGACCGGCATCCCGCGCTTCGCGAGATTTCTCAGGGTGCGGGCGGACATGAATCCGTAAAAAACATTTGTCCACGGAAAACACGAAAAGCACGGAAAAAGGCGAAAGGCGAAAGGCGAAACAACGCTCCATCCATAGCATGATGAAGCTCACCGCAAGATGCATTTGCTTTGTTCTTATTTTCCGTGTCTTCCGTGTTTTCCGTGGACAAAAAGGTTTTCGGTTTGAAAGATAACTTCCTAGCTCAGCGTGCCGCGCGGCTTGCGCTTCACCTTCGCGAACGCCAGATCGAACAGCCAGTTCGGCAGCAGTTTCAGCAATCCGCCGACCACGCCCATCTGCCAGGGCACGACCTTGAACGAGCAGCCGCGCTCGATAACGCGCGCGATGCGACGTGCGGCCTCGTCGGCCTCCAGCATGAAGGGCATGGGATAGGGGTTGATGTCGGTCATCGGCGTGCGGATGTAGCCGGGGCAGATGGTGACCACTTTGACGCCGCTGCCGCGCAGTTCCTGACGCAGGCTTTCCAGATAGGAGATCAGCGCGGCCTTGGAGGCGGAATACGCGCCGGAGCCGGGCAGGCCGCGGAAGCCCGCGACGCTGGCGATGCCCACAAGAGTGAAATGTTTTTCTCGTTTGCTTCCTCTCCCGCTTGCGGGAGAGGATTGAGGAGAGGGGTGGCCGCGCCCCGCGTCGCGCATCGCATCCAGAAACGGCTGGAAGGTCTGCACCGCGCCCAGCACGTTGATGTCCATCACATGCCGGAACACCTCGTTATCTTCGGCGTAGTGGGTCAGCGTGCCTATGCTGACGCCGGCATTCGCAATCACGATGTCAGGTGTGCCGACGCGAGCGATGAAATCGGCGGCGGCAGCCTGTTGGGCAGCGGCATCGCGCACGTCCAGCGGGTAAATATGAACCTGTTCTGGAAATTGCTCTGCAAGGGCTTGCAACAATTCAGCGCGGCGGGCGTAGACGCCGACCACCGCACCCCGCTCAAGATAATGGCGCGCCAACGCCAAACCGAGGCCGCTGGACGCGCCAGATATGACTACCTTCACTTACTTCTTGCCGCGCTCTTTCCGCGCCTTGGCGATCACTGCATCCAGCACGCGGATGGTGTCGGCGGGCTGCAGGCCGGTGATCACATACTTGCCGTCCACGATCAGCGTCGGCGTGCCTTGGATAGCGTAGCTTCGGATCATCTGCTTGGCGCGCGAGATGCGGCTGGACATCGAGAACGAGTTGTAGGCCGCGGTGAACTTAGTGCGATCCGCGCCGCGCTTCGCGACGAAGGAGGCGATCGAATCGAGGTCGAACAGCTCGGCGTTCTCCACATGCATGCCGCGATAGACGGCGTCGTGCATCTTCTCGAAATTGGGCATGCTCTCCAGCGCGTAATAGGTGCGCGCCAGCGGCTCGGCGGAGTCGCGGAAGATCACCGGCACATAGACCAGCTCGACATCCTTGGGCATCTTCTTCGCCCAGGCGCCCAGGTCATGATGCAAGTGAAAGCAATGCGAACAACCGTAAGAGAAGAACTCCAGCACTTCGATCTTCTTGGCACCGGCCGGCTGCGCCGGAACCAGCATGGTGTAACCCTGGTTTGCTTCTTCGGAACATGCCGTGGAACCGAACAGCAGTGCAGCGGCGACGACCAGACTCTTGATGACGTTTCTCACTTCTCGCTCCTTTTATCGATACGCGATTATTGCGCGGGGATTGGAGTACTATCGACCCCGTTTTGTTTCAACGTGGTGCGCGCACGATTCATTTCGTCCGCACTCCTGTATGGCCCGAGGCGCACGCGATGCCGTATGCCCTTGTCGGGAATCGTCACGGTCTGAATGGCGGCCTCGACACCGAGGAGGGCGAGCTTGGCCTTGAGATTCTCAGCATCGTCGGCATTGGCGAACGAACCGGCCTGCAGGTATTGGGCGACCGGCTTGGCCTCGATCGCCTTGTCGGCGGGCTTGACCGGAGTGCCGGCATCCGGCTTGTCGGTCAGCACCTTGTAGAACTCGAAGCGCGGCTTGTCACCGGCCACGCCGGAGGCGGCGATTTCGGATTGGGCGGCAACAGGGGCTGCCGGCGCAGCGGCGGAGGCTTTCTGCTTAACTTCTGTCACCGGCGGTTTGACCACGACCTGCTCCTTCTGCACGAAGGGGCTGGGCGACTTCATGATGAACCAAGCCAGTCCGGCCGCCATCGCGACGCCGATAATCATGCCGACCAGAATGCCGGTCAGCAGCGGGCTGCCGCTCTTGCGCGGCGCGGCCGATTTGTTGCCAGGATTTTTGCTCATCTCTTTTCGTTCCTTACATTTGTTCCGGTGCGCTGACGCCGAGCAGCGCCAAGCCGTTCTTCAGCACTTGCGCCAACGCTTCGATCAATGCCAGACGCGCCAGCTTGACCTGCTCGTCATCGACCAAGAAGCGCGACGCATTATAGTAACTGTGGAAATCCGCGGCCAAATCCTTCAGGTAGAACGCGATCAGATGCGGTGCCAGCTCTTCCGCCGAGCGCTCGATCACTTCGGGGAGGTCGATCATCTTTTGCAGCAACTGCGTCTCGTAATCGCTGGACAACGGGCTCACATCGGCATGGTGCAGGCTCTGGCGGTCGCCGCCCCATTGCGCCAGCACCGCGTGGATGCGCGCGTGGGCGTACTGGATGTAATAGACGGGATTGTCGTTGCTCTGCGATTTCGCGAGATCGATGTCGAACACCAGTTGCGAATCGGGCGAGCGCGCGGCGAGGAAGTAGCGCGTCGCATCGCAGCCCACTTCGTCGATCAGGTCGCGCAACGTCACATAGCTGCCCGCGCGCTTGGAGATCTTCACCTCTTCGCCGTTCTTCAGCACCGTCACCATCTGGTGCAGCACATAGTCCGGCCAGCCCTGAGGGATGCCCGCATCCAGCGCCTGCAGGCCGGCTCGCACCCTCGTGATCGTGGAATGGTGATCGGAGCCCTGCTCGTTGATGACGCGCACGAAACCGCGCTTCCACTTCTCCAGATGGTAGGCCACGTCCGGCACGAAGTAGGTGTAGCCGCCGTCGGACTTGCGCATCACGCGATCCTTGTCGTCGCCGAAATCGGTGGTGCGCAGCCACAGCGCAGCATCCTGCTCGTAGGTGTGGCCGCTGGCGATCAGCTTCTGCACCGTCGCTTCGACCTTGCCTTCGGTGTACAGCGCAGACTCTAGCGAGAACACGTCGAACTCCACCTGGAATGCGCGCAGGTCCAAGTCTTGCTCGCGGCGCAGATAGGCCACGGCGAAATGGCGGATCGCCTCGGCATCGTTGACATCGCCCTTGCCGGTGATGTGCTGATCGTCCGCCTCTACGGTCTCCTTCGCCATGTAGCTGCGCGCCACATCCATGATGTAGTCGCCGCGATAGCCCGACTCGGGCCAAGACGGATCGTCCGGCGTGACGCCTTTGCAGCGCAGCTGCACCGACAAAGTCAGGTTGTCGATCTGCGCGCCCGCATCGTTGT
Source organism: Gallionella sp. (assembly GCA_023229845.1). GTDB lineage: Bacteria > Pseudomonadota > Gammaproteobacteria > Burkholderiales > Gallionellaceae > Gallionella. The sequence continues at coordinate 52,547 of JALNYK010000006.1, read as the reverse complement.
AGTAAAACTCGCGCGTCACGTTCCAGCCCGCCGCATGCAGCACGTTACACAGGCAATCGCCCACCGCAGCACCGCGCCCGTGGCCGACATGCAAAGGCCCGGTCGGATTCGCGGAAACGAACTCCACGCCCACCTTGCGCCCCTGTCCCGTATGCACATGGCCGTAGCCCGCGCCCGCCGCCAGCACGCCGTGCACCGCGCGCTGCTTGGCCGCCGTCGCGATGAACACGTTGATGAAGCCCGCGCCGGCGATCTCCACCTTGGCGACGGCCTCGGACTGTGGCAGCGCCGCGATCAGTGCATTCGCGATATCGCGCGGCGACTTGCGCAACGGGCGTGCCAACTGCATCGCCAGGTTGCAGGCGTAATCGCCGTGCGACGCCTGCTTGGGGCGCTCGATCAGGATCACCGTATCGGCATGTTCGGGAGCGACTTCGCGCAACGCCTGCGCGAACAAGTCGGAAAGATGGGATTTGAAATTCAGGACGACGGACATGAGGCACCTTTTAAGAGGCGCGGATTATAACATCGGGCTATCGAATCGCTTGCGTGCTTGCACCGGCGTATCGCCCGCCGCTGACGCGCTCGATGCCGGACAGGTCGCGCGCCGAAAACACCTCGACGAACCCGCTTGCTTCGAGCAACTCGCGCACCCGCGTAGCCTGGTCGTAACCGTGCTCGAACATCAGCCAACCGCTGTCGTTGAGGTGTTTTTTCGCATCGGAGATGATGCGGCGAATATCGTCCAGCCCGTCCGCACCGGAAGCCAGCGCCGACCGAGGTTCGAAACGCAAATCGCCCTGTTCCAGATGCGCGTCGGCGTCTTCGATATAGGGGGGGTTGGAAACGATCAGGTCGAAGCGCTCGCCGGTCAGTGCTGAGAACCAGTCGCTTTGTATGAAGCGCGCATTGGAAATATTCAATCGCCGCGTATTCTCGCACGCGACCTCCAGCGCCTCGGCGGACGCATCCACCGCCGTCACCTCGACATCTGGCCGTGAGTGCGCGATGGACAGCGCGATCGCCCCGCTGCCGGTGCCGAGGTCGAGTACAAGCCCGTGCGGGATGCGCTGCAACGCTAGCTCGACCAGCAGTTCGGTATCGGGCCGCGGGATCAGCGTCGCGGGCGAGACCTTGAAGTTAAGCCCGAAAAACTCGCGCTCGCCGAGGATGTATGCCAACGGCTCACCCGCGAGGCGACGCTGCAACAGCGCGCGATAAGCTGCGGTTTCCGCCTCGTCCAGCTCCCGCTCGGAATGCGCCAGCAGATACGCGCGATTGACGCCCAACACATGCTGCAACAACATCTGCACTTCGATGCGGGCGGTGGTGGAATCCAGCGATAGCGCGGATTCCAGCGCGGCTCTGTCCTGCGTCAGGAGGGATTGGATGGCGTACGACAAATGATGACTTTCTGGAGAGCTAAGGGGTGGCTTTGGCGTTTGGCCGTTGAGTTCAACCGTGGATGCTATGAAGCATATTGGTGGTCGAAAGAATGGCTGCGCCTACTACACCAGCAAATATGAACTGCATGAGAGTGGGAAATAAGGCTGCAATAATGAATTCAACGCGGCGCTCCTTCCAAACAGCAAGAGTCATCGCTCCAAAATAGGGGAACCCCTTATAGTTCTCAGACTTTAGTTGTATATGCTTTTCTTTGCGCCAAGCCGTAAGTTCGGCGAATGCCTCTTCGTAAAAAAGAGATGCATTTGCGATGAATGAGAGAAGGAATAATCCAAGAAAAAAGAAAAACGCGAAAGTCAGTGTGGCGTTGTTAATGTCGAAACGGGAGAAATCAAGTTTTCTCCCTAAAATTAATGTGAGCGAAAAGAGAAAAATTTGCGGCGTTAAATTTCGAAGGAAGTTGAGATAAGCACCCCGCGCATCGCGCAGCAACTGGATTGGCCCAGAGAAATAGTTTTTTATCATGCGTAACGGACGATGTCAGAGGGACTTAACATCATTCCAGACCTCGTCGCCCTGGTTGTCCCAGACATGTTTCATCACGGTTTCTTGCGCGTTCGTCAGGTCGGTAATTTCGGCGCGATATTCGATGAAGTGCAGCGCTTCTAGGGCCCGCGGTTCCGGCAGCGGCTTGGCGACTTCGTAAATCTGTTCGGCGATGGACATGGTCATTTCCCTTGGCTTGATTGCTGCTCCTCGTTTTTCCGAGAGGCATTTTCGCGCTCACTGGAATCGACATGAGCGACGGGCCGAACACTACCCCGCCCTTGAAGCGGGGTCAACATCCCCGAACGACCTAGCATCTGTCGCGCTTGTTTGAAACTTATTCCAACGGGCAAAACTGCATTGGTAGGGTGGGCTACGCCCACCATGTCGGGCGCAGCCCGACCTACTGTTAATTCGGCAGCCAATCGCGGCTAAAGCCGCTCCCCCTAGATGCTTTCTTCCGCCATCGCGGCGAGCTGTTCGGCCTGGTGCTCGGCCATCAGCGCGCCGGTCAGTTCGGAAATGTCGCCGTCCATGATCGCGTCCATCTTGTACAGCGTGAGGTTGATGCGGTGGTCGGTGACGCGGCCCTGGGGGTAGTTGTAGGTGCGGATGCGCTCGGAGCGGTCGCCGCTGCCGACCAGCGATTTGCGTTCGGCGGCGATCTTGGCGTTCTGTTCGCGCACTTGCGCGTCCATGATGCGCGCGGCCAGCACGCGCATCGCCTGCGCCTTGTTCTGGTGCTGCGAGCGTCCGTCCTGGCATTCGACGACGACGCCGGTCGGCAGGTGGGTGATGCGCACCGCGGAGTCGGTCTTGTTGATGTGCTGGCCGCCCGCGCCGGAAGCGCGGAAGGTGTCGATACGCAGGTCGGATGGGTTCAGCGTGACTTCGTCCACGTCGTCCACTTCCGGCAGGATCGCGACGGTGCAGGCGGAAGTATGGACGCGGCCCTGCGTTTCGGTCGCGGGCACGCGCTGCACCCGGTGTGCGCCGGACTCGAATTTCAGCACCGAGTACGCGCCCTGTCCAACGATGCGCGCGATGACTTCCTTGTAGCCGCCCATTTCGCCGGGGCTCTCGGAAATGATTTCGACCTGCCAGCGTTTACGTTCGGCGAAGCGCGAGTACATGCGAAACAGATCACCGGCGAAAAGCGCGGCCTCGTCGCCGCCGGTGCCGGCACGAACTTCGAGGAACACGCTGCGTTCGTCGTTGGGATCTTTCGGCAGCAGCTGCACCTGCAACTCGTCGTTCAGCTGGACGAGTTTCTCTTCGCCCTGCGCGATCTCGGCCTCGGCGAATTCGCGCATCTCGGGGTCGCTCGCCATTTCCTTCGCGGTGTCGATGTCGGCCAGGCAGGTCTGATAGGCGTGGTACAGCGACACCACCGGCTCCAGCTCGGCGCGCTCTCGGCTGAGCTTGCGGAACTGGTCCATGTCGCGCGTGGCCTCTTCGGTGCTAAGCAGCTGGTCGACTTCCTGTAAGCGCTCGCTCAGTTGAGCGAGCTTGGCGGCGATATTGGGTTTCATTTCGTTCTTTCCGTAGGGGCGCGATTCATCGCGCCCTGTTTATTTACGCAAGGACATCTCTATAAAATTCGTCACACCGGCGAAGGCCGGTGTCCAGTTAATAGAACAGGCAGTGCAACGCACTGACATAAAATCATGTTAATTAACACCGCTGGATTCCGGCTTTCGCCGGAATGACGGAATTTGAATTTATAGAAGAGGCGCGATGGCCTTGCATAGCCATTCCACTAACCCATCAAAAAACGATGGGTAAGTGGCTGGTTAAATCGCGCCCCTACGAGAGTGTTCGCCTGTTGGAACAGGACGGGAATCATTCGTCGGTATGCAAGTGATACAGACGATGAATCACATCGAGGAAGTTCTCGCGGTCGTTGCCTTGCACCTGGTTCAGCGCGTGCGTCGGCGCGTGCAGGAATTTGTTGGTCAGGCCGCTGCTCAGGGCTTCCAGCACCTTTTCCGGACTCTCGCCCTTAGCCAGCAGGCGCAACGCCTTTTCCATCTCGTGGCGGCGGTTGCGTTCGGCGTGGTCGCGCAGTGCGCGTATGGTCGGCACCACTTCGCGCGATTCCATCCAGTGGATGAAGTCGGACACGCCGGAGTCGATGATGACCTCGGCTTCCTTGACCGCGCTCTGGCGCGCGTCGAGGCCGTCCTTCACCACTTCGGCGATGTCGTCCACGGTGTACAGGAACACGTCGTTCAGCTCGGCGACTTCAGCCTCGACGTCGCGCGGCACGGCCAGGTCGACGATGAACAGCGGCTTGTGCTTGCGCTGTTTCAGCGCGCGCTCGACCATGCCCTTGCCGAGGATAGGCAACTGGCTGGCGGTGCAGGTGACGATGATGTCGTGATGCGCGAGTTGTTCCGGCAACTCGGTCAGCGTGATCGCGTGGCCGTTGATGCGCCGCGCCAGCGTCTGCGCGCGCTCCAGCGTGCGGTTGGCGACGGTGATGTGCTGCGGAGAACGCGCGGCGAAGTGCACTGCGTTCAGTTCGATCATCTCGCCCGCGCCGATGAACAGCACCTTCTGTTCGGCGATGCTAGGGAAGATGCGTTCGGACAGTTTCACCGCGGCGGCGGCCATGGATACCAGATTCGCGCCGATCTCGGTCTGAGTGCGTACGTCCTTGGCGACCGAGAAGGTGCGCTGGAACAGCTTATGCAGCAAAAATCCCAGCGTGCCCGCCTCTTCGGCTTGGCGCACCGCCTGCTTCATCTGGCCGAGAATCTGCGGCTCGCCCAGCACCATCGAGTCCAGCCCGCTGGCGACGCGGAACGAATGCTTCACCGCCTGCTCGCGCGGCAGCGTGTAGAGATAGGGGTCGATGTCCTTGCGCGGCAACTGGTGGTACTGCGCCAGCCAGTCGATCGCCAACTCCGGCTTGGCCGCATTGCAGTACAGCTCAGTGCGGTTGCAGGTGGACAGAATAGCGGCTTCTTTGGCCGCGCCGTTCTCGACCAGATCGCGCAGCGCGCTCTCCATCCCGTCGACGTTGAACGCGACTTGTTCGCGCACGGCGAGCGGCGCGGTCTGATGATTGATGCCAAAGGCGAACAGCTGCATCTTGGTATTCGGCGTAGCCAAAGCGAAAAAACGGTTGCGGATTATAGTCGTAACGGAGGGGCAACGCCATCCGACGGGATTTGCATCAGCTATTGCTGATATGGCGAACAGATTCGGCAGAGCGATTCATGTTTTTATAGAATGCCGCATGAAACAGAAAACCGCCCCCTGCCCTTGCGGCGCACCCGATTACCTTGCTTGCTGCGCTCGTTATCACGGCGGCATCCCCGCGCCGGACGCCGAGTCGCTGATGCGTTCGCGTTACAGCGCCTATGTGCTGAAACTGGAACCCTATCTGCTCGCAAGCTGGCATGCGACGACGCGCCCCGCCTCGCTCGATCTGGCTGCCGACAACATCAAGTGGCTGGGGCTGGAAGTGAAGAGACACTCGCCGGGAGACGAAGGCCGCGCCACGGTCGAGTTCATCGCGCGCTACAAGGTCGGCGGACGCGCCCAGCGGCTGCATGAAGTCAGCCGCTTTATATTCAAGGATGGCCGTTGGTATTACGTGGACGGGGAATTCGAAGAAACGTAGGGGCACGAGAAGTGCGGGCACCCGCACGGCACGCCGTGCCCCTACGGCTCGGGCTGCTCCATCAACGCCAGCACTTGCCAAGCTAACCGGCGGCAGACGTTGTTCAGCGCGCTGGGCAATTCGAGTGGCATTTGGGTTTCCAGCAGCAGTTTGCTGGAGCTGACCGAGTAGATCGGGTCTAGCAGTCTGGGACGGTAATCTTGCATCAGCTCGTCGAGCGTGCGCTCGGCCGCCAGTTGTTGCCAGGGGTTGGTCGGCCATTGCGACGGGATGCCGTAGGCTTTGGGAAAGGCTTCGAGGTCGTTGCGCACCGTGCGGATGTCTTCGTGGGAGTCGCGGAACGGCAGCAGCACCAGCCCCGACATCTCGTAGAACTTGCGATCCATTTCTGGGCGGTTGCCGCCGCCGTCGATCACGCCTATCCAGTCCGGCAGCGACGCGAGCTTCTCGACGATCTTCTCGAACTTCTCCGGCGAGCGCCCGTCGAGCGCGGTGTAGCGGCGTCCTGCGCGTTCCAGCGGTTCGCGCAGACTGTCGGTCAGCACCGCGATGGAACGTTTGCCGATCAGCCCGAAACCGTGGCAAAGCATATGGGTGATGCTGGTCTTGCCGGCCCCGCCCTTGTTGCCGATCACGCAGATCATTCTTTCCATGGTTACTCCGTCGCGATTTGCCGGTGGAATGAGTCGATAGGCAGGAAGGTAAATGCGTTGTTCGGGGGTTATCCGGCCAATGCATCCAGTGCGGCCTGCGCCTGCCCGCACCACTTATCCTGCGGATCGATTTCGGCAACGCGCGCCAGACAGTCGCGGGCAATCTGCATCAACTCGTCGTTCGCGCCGTTCTGGCGCATAGACAGCACCGATACGTTAGCCAAATTGATCATGATGCGCTTGTTGTTGGGCAACAGCGTGCGCGCCTCGCGCAGCAACTGGATCGCTTCGTCCAGCTTGCCTTCCTTGGCCAGCAACACCGCGCGATTGTTCGATTCGACGACTTCCTGGCGCGACTTGGTGATCAGCTCCTCGCCCTTGCCGTGCATACCTGCCTGATCGTACAACTCGCCGACCTGCCCCAGCAATGCGGCGTTTTCGTGGTTGTTCTTGACCAGCGCCTGAGCCATGCTGTCGGCCGCTTCCTTGTTGCCCGTGGACAGGAACAACTGAGTGGCTTCGAGCATGACGCTGGCGGGAAGGTCGCTGTCCGCGCCAATGACAGAGGCCAATTCTCGCGACAGTTTCAATGCGTTGTTGTGGTCACCCGACTTGGTGTAGACCGTCCCCTCGAGAACCTTGGCATGCAAGCGGACTTCGTGGTTCTCGAATTCCTGGCTGACGTTCTTCAGCACCTGCAATGCCTCGGACGGAATGCCATTGTCTGCGCACACCTTGGCCAGATTGAGATAGGCGGAAGGCGCCTTGTGAATCGAATGCTCGCCCAGCTTGATGGTCTTGCGAAAGGCGGTGGCCGCGGTATCGAGGTCGCCGCGCTTTTGCGCCATTTCGCCGAGGTTGCGCTGGCGAACGACCGAGGTCGGCGACAGTTCGACGCTGCGCGCCAGCACATTCTGCGCCTCGTCCAGATTGCCCTGGTTCTCGTATGTCCTCGCGAGCCAGTCGTGCGCTTCCAGATAGGCCGGATTGGCGCGGATGACCTCGCGAAACAGTTGCTGCGCCTGTTCCATCTCGCCCTTGAGGAAGGCCACCTTACCCAGCCCGGTCTTGGCCCAGGGCACATCGCGCTTTGCCAATATCTGGCCGAATACCTGTTTGGCCAGATCGTAATGCCCCATCGTCATCAGCGTGGAAGTCTTGATGCGCAGCAGTTCGGCGGTGTTGGTCTGCGGGGCCGCCAGCAGCCGGTCGCAAAGCGCGACGGTCAGCGCATGATTCTTCGCTCGCACTGCCTGTTCGACATCGACGAGTGCCGCCTTCCTCGCCAGCACTTTCTCCAGACGGCTTCTCATCGTGGCCTCGTTGACCGGCTTGATGATGTAGTCGTCCGGCATGTGCTCCGCGGCGCCGAACACCAGATCCGAGGTCTTCTCGGCGGTGATGATGAGCCAGGCGGTCGCCAGTCCGATCAGATTGCGGTGTTTCCCTTCCTCGAGTATCTGCAGGCCGTTCTTGCCCGCGCCGAGGTTGTAATCGCACAGCACGACGTCGTAACGATTTTTTTCCAGAAAGGCGATGGCCTCGTTCGCGTTGGTCGCGGTGTCGATATTCTTTCCGCCGAACATTCTGAGCATGTCGCGCATCATCGAGCGCATGCCTTGAAAGTCGTCGACGATCAGATAGTTTTTGCCGACAAACAGCGGGGTGGAGTCTCTTACCTCGTACATGGGATTCCTCGATGCGTGCTTATGGGAGACGCAGGATGAAACAGCCGCCGCCCAAGGCGCCGCCGTTTTCCAGCTGCATGGTTCCTGTCTTGCCGCGATTCTGGTGGAGTTGGGCGACCATAGCCGAAAAATACAATCCGAGCCCGGTGCTACCGGAGGCGAAATTCACGCCCTTGTTGACTGCATCGCCGGCTTCGAGCACGTTGTCCGGGTAACCGCTGCCGTTATCCTCGACGCGCATCACCAGTTCGCCATCTTCTTCCTTCACCGCCAACCGCAACCTGTCCTTGGTGTAGTGGGAAGCGTTGTTCAGCGCATGGGCAACCACCCCGGCAACCAGTTCGTAATCGAAATACCAGTGCAACCCTTCGTCGCAATCGATATCCAGCGTAATGCCTAGGTAATCCAGCAGGCTCTGGTTCTGCGCGGCGACTTCATGAACGAACTCGGCGATGGAGTTTTCGGCCAGATCGAACGGATAGAACTGGTTGCCGACCTTGTAGATCGCCAGCATCTGCAACAGATTGTCATTGACGCGCTGGACTTCATACAGCATCGGCGCCGCGGCCCGTTGTGCTTCAGGATCGAGCCTGGTGATATTGTCATCCAAAAACGAGATCAGCACGCTGATCGAGTTTTTCATGTCATGGATTGCCGAAGCGAGGAACGCCGAAATGTCTGGTACGGTTTCTTTGTTTTCCATGATAGTTGGGGTCCGATGACTGGCTTCAGAATTTCCAAGCGGAAGCCGGATTGTACGGAGGACCTAAGCGTTTTGCCAGCGGGCGCATTACTCGGAACTGTCCGCACTATTGTTCGAGCATGCGCCGAATCACTCCATTGAATGGCGCTATCCATTCCGGCGCAAACTGCCGGTCGCAGGCGTTAACCTCGGCGATCGCGCGCAACACCGAACGCTTGTGGCCGCGTGCGCTGTGCTTCAGCGTCACGGCCTCGAAGGCGTCGACGATGGCGAGCAGCTTTGCGCCGGGACAGATCGCGTCGCCGCGCAATCCGTTCGGGTAGCCCGCGCCATCCCACATCTCGTGGTGCTGCCGCACGATCCGCGAGGCCTCCTGCCAGCCATCCATGCGTTCGAGCAGGTCTGCGGTCAGTCCCGGATGGGTATGCAGCCGTTTATGCTCCGCCTCGCTCATCTTGCCGACCTTCAGCCAGATCGACTCCGGCAGGAACATCATGCCCACATCGTGCATGCATGCCGCCGCTTCCAGCTGCACCGTATCCACCGGAGAACCGGCTGCGCGATTGGTATCCAGCGCCAGTTGCAGCACGCGTCCGGTGCGTCCGGCAAACAGCGGCGAGCGCGCCTCGAACTGTTGCGCGAGCGCATGGAAAAGTTGCAGGTCGGCAGCCTGTCCGCCGGTTTGCCTGCTCGGCTGCGGCGACGACTCGACCATGGTATGCAGCATCGCCTGCGGCTGGAAGCCGGTCACGGACTCGATCAGCTGTGCCGCGGCGGCGGCGACTTCCTGCGGCGCAGCCAGGCTGATGCGCTCCAGTCCCTCGACCAGCTCGACCAGCCGCAAGTGCTCGATCGAGCGCCCCGCCACCAACGATTCCGTCGCCAGTTCCAGCCTGTCCAGCGCAAGCAGCATCACTTCGCCCAGCAACGGCGTATAGGCCGCCTCGCCCGAACGCAGTCGGGTCAGCAACGATTCGATCGGATGTGCGATCAGTACGGCGGTCTCGACCCGGCACAGCGCGGCGTCGCCCTTGATGTTGTGCAAGGCCCGGAAAATGTCGGCGATGACCACGCGATTGGTGGGTTCGCGCCCCAACCTAGCCATGTCGCGTTCGATGCCGGGCACATAGTCGGTCAGCGCATCCGAGAATTCATGCAACGCCTCCTGATCGAGGTTCGCGGGGCGGGTCAATGCCTGAATGTTGGTCATGCCGTTACTCCTCATGTTGTGCCGGCGGCGGTCACTTGGCCGGCTTTTTCTGGTAATTGCCTCCGGCGTTCATTGCCTCTATCGCTTCCTTAAGCGTAGTAGCGGCGGCTTTGGGATCGCTGCTGCCTACAGTTGCCACGCCGCCGGCGGCAGCGCCCTTCCCGTCGCCGGGATACAGTTTCACCGATGCAGAAGAAGGCTGCTGCGTTTTTTTCAATGCATCGAGTTGCGTCTGCAACTCGGCGTTCTTCTGCCGCAACACTTCGACCTCGGTCTGCGGAACATGTGAGACCGGCGCCGCCTTCACGGACGAGCTCGCCTCAACATGCAACTCCGCAGCGGGAACGGCGGAGACCGCGTCCCCATCGACGGGAGCCGAGGCCGCAGACACATCGGACACCACCGCCGGTGCGCTCTCGGGCATGACGATGGGAAGCGGAGGATCGTTCGCATGCTTGTCTTCGATCAATTCGGCGACGTCGTTTTCAGGGTCGGGCGAAGACGAGATGATCGTCCATGCGGCATAGCCGAACGCAAGCAACAACAGCAGCAAAAGCACAACGCCGGCGATAAGCATCCGAACTCGCGTCATGGACATCAGTGCAATCCTGATCCGGGCGAGTTTGCCGGGCTGCGCGGAGGCGTCCTCGGGCAACGAAGCCCCCTTCGTTCCGGCAGGCGCCGCCTTGGCTGACGGAACGTCCGTCCCCTCGGCAACTTCGGCCTTGAATGGCGGCGGCGACTTGATGCGGCTAACCAGCGCAACGACACGCGCCTTGATCCGCGCGAACACACCGGACACCGCCTCGTTTGCGGCAGCATCGCCTGCGGGTTTCTTCTTCCAAAACATCAGATTCATCGTGACTCCATTACCTGCGACATTCGCAGCCTGTCTGTACGCAGCATATTGTGCGCAGCCCGCAGCGTCAAACCGGCCCGCATCGCTCGCCTTGCGGGCAGAGATCGCCCGGCTTCTGATAAAGTGACGGCATGAGCAAAATGAATCTGGATCGCATGCTGCAATCGCAGGGTTTCGGCACCCGCAAATGGTGCTCCGAGCTAATCGCCGACGGCGAAGTCAACATCAACGGAGAAGCCGTCACCGACAGCCGCGCTGCCGTCGAGACGGACGGGCTGAGCTTCACGGTGTACGGCGAAGAATGGCGTTATCGCGAGCATCTTTATATCGCGTTGAACAAGCCCACCAACTACGAGTGCTCGCGCAAGCCCAGCCACCACCCAGGCGTGCTGACGCTGATGCCGGAGCAGTTCGTCCGCCGCGACATCCAGCCGGTGGGGCGGCTGGATCACGACACCACCGGCTTGTTGCTGCTGTCGGACGACGGCCCGTTCATCCACCGCCAGTCCTCGCCCAAGCACCACGTGCCCAAACTCTATGTCGCCAGCACGCACGATCCGGTGACGCCGCGACTGGTCGCGCAACTGCTCTCCGGCGTGAAGCTGCACGACGAGCCCGCGCCGCTGGCTGCGGTGACTTGCCGCCAACTGGACGAACGCCGCATCGAGATCGTGCTGGAACAAGGCAAATACCACCAGGTCAAACGCATGCTGGCCGCCGCCGACAACCATTGCACCGCACTGTGCCGCACGCAGATCGGCGAACTGAAACTGGCCGATCTCAATCTGGCCGCAGGCGAGTGGTGCTATCTGGAAGCCGAACAGCTCGCATTGCTGACCTAATCGCGCCGCAGCAGCGCGTAGGTCCAGCGCTCGCCCCAGCGGTGCAGGCCCAACCCGAGCAGGATGCTCGCCGTGCCCAGCCATACCTGCGGCAGCACCGCCTCGTCGTTCAGCCCGTGTCCCAGCAACAGCGCCAGCACCGGCGTGACCAGCGTGATCAGCGCGATGCGTCCCGCCTCCATGTGCTTGATCATGTAGTAGTACAGCGCGAAGCCGAGCACCGAGCCGACCGCGCCCAAATACAACGTCGCCGCCACCGCGCGCTCGGGCAATTCGGTCGGCCAATGCCCGTCAACCAGCAACCACGATGCGAAGAACAGCGGCAGCGCCACCACCAGCGTGCCCAGCGTCGTCGCCAGCGGCGGGCTGTCGTCGCCGATGCGCTTCAGCCCCACCAGCCCGAGCGACTGCAACAGCACCGCGACCAACAGCGCGGCCAGACCGAGTCCGGCCCCGTCGCCGAGATCGATGCCGCCGCGGAACACCAGCAGCAGGCCGAGCAAGCCGAGCATCATGCCGGCGAGCTTGTTCGGCGTCAGGGACTCTTCCTTCAGCCACAGCGCCGCACCCAGGCTGGTCAGCAGCGGCGACAGCCCGAACAGCACCGAGATCACGCCGGAACTGACGAACTGCGACGACCAGTAGGTCAGCGCCATCGTGCCGAACATGGTCGTGCCGCTGACCACATAAGCCTGACGCGCCTTGCGGTGCAGCGGCAGGCGCACGCGCAGCGCCAGCAGCAACGCCGCGCACAGCAGCGCGCCGAGCACCATGCGCGAGAACACCGCGAAACTGGAGCCCAAGCCCAGCGCGCTCCAGGTGATGGCGAGCGGCGTGGTGGACCAGATCAGGATCACCGAAACAAAGGCGGCAGGAAGCGACATACCCATCTCCAAACGAACGGAACGACAAAAACGAAAAGGCCACAGAGTCTGTGGCCTTTTCGGGAAGCTGCTGCAATGAATGCTAAACGCTAACTCTCCGGACCACCATGCGCGAACGACCATGCCGCACGCAGACGCGCGACCGGCAGGACTCGTACTTTTCGAATGATGGAAGTCGGGGAGTTCATGGGTGAGGATTATCGGGGTCGAATCCGGCGGCGTCAACCGGATACGGGTAGAATGCGCACCTTATTCAAAGGCAGGCATATCGATGGCAATTCAGTGGTTTCCCGGACACATGGTCGCGGCACGCAAGAAAGCGACCGAGACGATGGAGCGCGCCGATGTGGTCATCGAGGTGCTGGATGCGCGCGTGCCCGAGGCGGGCAGCAATCCGATGATCAAGGAGCTGCGCGTGCATCGCCAGCGCCCCTGTCTGAAGATCCTCAACAAGACCGACCTCGCCGACCCCGCCGCGACCAAGGCCTGGCTTGACTACTACAACAGCCAGAAGGGCGTGAAGGCCGTCGCGCTGTCGTGCAAGAAACCGGGGGACGTCGCGAAGGTGCCGGGACTGTGCCTGCAACTCGCGCCGCATCGCGGCACGCCGCTGAAGGCGTTGCGCATGATGATCATGGGCATCCCCAACGTCGGCAAATCCACGCTGATGAACGCGCTGCTGAAGCGCCGCGTCGCCAATGTCGGCGACGAGCCGGCAGTCACCAAGAGCCAGCAGAGCCTCGCGCTGAACGATCACATGACGCTGATCGACACGCCCGGCATGATGTGGCCGAAGATAGCGTACGACAGCGACGGCCTGATGCTCGCGGCCAGTCACGCGATCGGCCGCAACGCGGTGATCGACGAAGAGGTCGCGACCTTCCTCGGCGACCTGCTGCTGGAACGCTATCCGGCATTGATCGCCGCGCGCTACAAGATCGATGTGGCCGGACTCGACGGTGCATCGCTGATCGAAGCCATCGCGCAACGCCGCGGCTTCCGCATCAAGGGCGGCGACTATGATCTGGAAAAAGCCGCGCTGACGCTGCTGCAGGACTACCGCGACGGCGCGCTGGGCCGCATCAGCCTGGAGACCCCGGATAGCCGCCGCGAGATGCTGGCGCGGCATGCGGCGAGCGCTGTCGTCGAAAGCAGCGACGCGGTATCCGAGGAATAAACTTCCAGAACCTTTTTGTCCACGAAAAACACGAAAAAACACGAAAAAATCACAGACACTGATTTTCAGTGCCGCCAAGCTATAAGCCCCAAGGCTGAACATCTAATTGCTTTGTTTCGTGGCTTTCGTGTTTTTCGTGGACAGATGTCTTTCCTTGCTTGACTCAGCGTCGTCCCGCTGGCTATGATTCCCGACCATTCAATTCGGGTAATCCATCATGAGCCAGGACATCCAGCAAGTCATCCACGAGCAAGTCACCACGCATCCGGTGGTGCTTTACATGAAAGGCACGCCGCAATTCCCCCAATGCGGCTTCTCCGGCAATGCGGTGCGCATCCTGCAGGCATTGGGCGTGAAGGATTTTTTCAGCGTGAACGTGCTGCAGGAGGCGGAGATTCGCCAGGGGATCAAGGACTACGCGAACTGGCCGACGATCCCGCAGCTGTATATCAACGGCGAATTCGTCGGCGGTTCAGACATCATGACCGAGATGTACCAGAGCGGAGAATTGAAACAGTTACTGGGGGGCTAGGTTTATATAGGCCGAAATATATAGGCTTATAGACCGGAATATATAGGCATTTCGGCATATAGGCTTTGTGTGCGGGAGTCGATATAGTCCACGCCGAGTGTTGGAGTTAGCGGTTGGAAACAACCCGACTTTTCATACTCTCCTCCTTCCGGGCGATCAGACGATCGCCCGTTTTTTTGCCCGCAATTCCGGCAGGAGAATTATTTCGCGAGATAGTCGCGCGCCCGCGCGATGGCGGCTTCCACCTGGTTCGGCGCTGTGCCGCCGATGTGGTTGCGGCTGGCGAGCGAACCTTCCAGCGTCAGCACCTGATACACGTCGTCGGCGATGTGCGACGAGAAACGTTGCAACTCGCTCAACTCGATGTCGGCCAGATCGCAGCCGCGCTGCTCGGCATAGCGCACCGCCAGCGCCACAGCTTCGTGCGCATCGCGGAACGGCAACCCCTTCTTCACCAGATAGTCGGCCAGATCGGTCGCGGTGGCGTAGCCCTGCAATGCCGCGCTGCGCATCGCTTCCGGCTTGACCCTGATGCCGGTGATCATGTCGGCGTAGATGCGCAACGTCTGCGTGAGCGTTTCCACCGTGTCGAACAGCGGCTCCTTATCTTCCTGGTTGTCCTTGTTGTAGGCCAGCGGCTGGCCCTTCATCAACGTAAGCAGGCCCATCAGGTGGCCGAAGACTCGGCCGGTCTTGCCGCGCACCAGTTCGGGCACGTCCGGATTTTTCTTCTGCGGCATGATGGAAGAGCCGGTGCAGAAGCGGTCGGCGATGTCGATGAAGCCGAAACGCGGACTCATCCACAGAATTAACTCCTCGGAGAAGCGCGACAGGTGCGTCATGATCAGCGATGCGCAGGCGGTGAATTCGATCGCGAAGTCGCGATCCGACACCGCGTCCAGCGAGTTCTCGCACACGCCTTCGAAGCCCAGCAACTCCGCCACCATCTCGCGATTGATCGGATAGCTGGTGCCGGCCAGCGCCGCCGCGCCCAAGGGCAGACGGTTTACGCGCGAACGGCAATCGTGCAGACGCTCGGCGTCGCGCTTGAGCATCTCGAAATAGGCCATCAGGTGATGCGCAAAGCTGATCGGCTGCGCCACCTGCAAGTGGGTGAAGCCGGGCATGATGGTATGCGTGTGGTGTTGCGCCAGATCGAGCAGCGCGGCTTGCAGATTCTTGACGAGCAACAGCATATCGTCGATCGCGCTACGCAGGTACAAACGCACGTCGGTCGCCACCTGGTCGTTGCGCGAACGGCCGGTATGCAGACGCTTGCCCGCGTCGCCGACCAGCATGGTCAACCGCTTCTCGATGTTCAGGTGCACGTCCTCGAGGTCCAGCGACCATTCGAACGTGCCGTCGATGACTTCGCTCTCGATAACCGCAAGGCCGCGGCGGATGTCATCGTGGTCCTGCGTTGCGATGATGCCGCAAGAGGTCAGCATCTGCGCATGCGCCAACGAGCCGCGGATGTCGAACAACGCCAGCTTGCGGTCGAAGTCGACCGATGCGGTATAACGCTTCACCAGTTCCGCCACGGGCTCGTTGAAACGTCCCGACCAGGTATCTTTATCTTGTATGCTAGCCATGTGTTGTCCAGAATTGCGGCTGAAAACCCGAGGATTCCCGCCATGAATGAGGCGCGCAGTATAAAACAAAACCCCCTGCCGGACGCATTGCCGAACTTCCGCAACCTCGGCGTGACCCTGCGCATCCTGCTGATCTGCAACGGCCTCGCCCTGCTGCAGGCGCTGTTGCAGGCGAACGCCTGGGACGAGGTGCCGCAACGCATGATGCAAATCGCCACGCTGCTTGCCCCGGTGTTGCTGACTGGCCTGCTGCTGTTGTGGCTGGCGCAGCCGTGGCTGGCGCGGCTGCCTTATGCGCATGGCGCACTGGCGGTGAGCGCGCTGGCCGCGGCGCTGACATTAGCGACCTATTACTTCGGCGGCGAACTGTACAGCCTGCCCGGATACGACGATGCCGGTTTCGGTGCGGTGCGTTACGCGCTGCTCAGCCTCACTGTGAGCACGATCCTGCTGATGTATTTCCGCTGGCGCAGTCAGGTGCTGTCGCGCGCGCTGCACGATGCGCGGCTGCAGGTGCTGCGCGCGCGCATCCGCCCGCACTTCCTGTTCAACACCATCAACGCCGTGCTCAGCGTCGTGCGCGCGCAGCCCAAACAGGCCGAGACCGCACTGGAAGACATGTCCGACCTGTTCCGGATGGCGATGGGCGAAGAGCACGACTTCGTGCCGCTGCGCCAGGAGATGCAGCTCAGCCGCCAATACCTCGCACTGGAGCAACTACGCATCGGCGAGCGGCTGCAAGTGGACTGGCGGACCGACGATCTTCCGGACGACGTGATGATCCCGCCGCTGCTGTTGCAGCCGCTGCTGGAAAACGCCGTGTATCACGGCATAGAATCGCTGCCGCAGGGCGGGACGATCAGGATCGGCCTGCAACAGCGCGGCGACGAGCTGCTGATCGAGGTGGAGAACCCCTGTGTAAGACGCGAAGTCGAGCCGCATCCCGGCCACCGCATGGCGCTGCAGAACATCCGCGAACGCCTCGCGCTGCTGTTCGACGTCGAGGCGAGCTATCGCGTCGAGCGCGGGGACGACCGTTATCGCGTCGAGATCGTGATGCCGTACATCAGGGAGGAAAGTCTTGGAAACCGTTGAACTGCCGCTGCGCATCTTCATCGTCGACGACGAGCCGCCCGCGCGCAACCGCCTGCGCGACCTGCTGCAGGACTGCAGCGAACAACTGCCGCTGCAAGTGGTCGGCGAGGCCGGCAACGGACAGGAAGCGCTGGACAAGCTGATGGTGACGTCCGCCGACGTGGTGCTGCTGGACATCCGCATGCCCCAGATGGACGGCATCGAACTGGCGCAGCACCTCAACAAACTGCCGCGCCCGGTAATCGGCCAGGTCGAACCCAACGCGCCGAAATGGCCGCCGGTGATCGTCTTCACCACCGCCTACGACGCCTATGCGATCAAGGCCTTCGAGCTGCACGCGATCGACTACCTGCTCAAGCCTATCCGCCTGGGCCGCTTGTTCGAGGCGCTGACCCGCGCGCGCAACGCCGTGCCCATCCAGACCGAAGTGCTGCGCGAACTGCTGCCCGAACCGCGCAAACACCTGTCCATCCACGAGCGCGGCAAGATCCACCTCGTGCCGCTCGAACAAGTGCTGTTCCTGCGCGCCGAACTGAAATACGTCACCGTGCGCACCGCCGAACGCGAATATCTGGTCGAAGAATCGCTCACCGCGATGGAAAAGGAATTCGCCGCACGCTTCGTGCGCATCCACCGCAACTGCCTGGTCGCGAAAGAGGCCATCGAAGGCTTCGAGAAGAGCGGCGGCGAAGAGGGCGAAGGCAGCGGCTGGATGGTGAAGCTGAAGGGACTGGACGAGTTGTTGGCGATCAGCCGCAGGCAGCAGCATATCGTGAAGGAATTCGGCTGATTGTGGTAATTCTCAAAAGGGGCACAGCAGCATCCTGCTACCCTTGCGGTCCTACACCGCAATCTCATCCATCAACTCTGGATGTTTGTCCAGCAAGCGGAACAGGTTGACAACGGCGGCGACGGGTTTGGCTTTGCCGTTTTCGTAGCGCGAGAAGGCATTCACGCCGCCGCCTGCGATCAGCGCGGCGCGGCGTTGCGACAGCCCCAGCCGCTTGCGGATGCGCGCCAGTTCTGCGGCTTCTTCCGCGTCCACTTTCAGGCGCAGTCTCTCCAGCGCCTGCGCATAGCGTTCGCCTTCCTTGTCCGCGAATTCGATCTCGCCGCAAACGGGACAATGCCAGCCGTCCACCGCGCGCACGATAACCTCGTGTCCCCGATATGAAATCACCGCGTTTTTCTTGCGGCGGATCATGTCCGCTTGTTCGCAATTCAGGCATGGATGTGTCATGTCATTTCTCCTTGAACTGGATCACCACGATCCCGTTTTCGCGCAATGTCACCTTGATGTAGGCAATCGATCCGGATTTCAGTCTGGCGTGATATACGTCCTGCCAGACCTGATGATTCGCATGCGTGGTCATGCTCTTGTAGAAATCGGTTTGCCGCAGGGCCAGCACCACGTTCACCGTCTCGTCCGGAGACAAGCCCAATTCGGCCGCACCCATCAGCGCGGTGGCGGTAAAGGCATTGGCCTTGCGCACCTCAACCATCCGCTGAACCTCGCCCAGCGAGTAATGTGGCTTTTTCTTTTCCATGCTCAATATAACCTAATGGGTTATACCTGACAATCGGACCGGATTACCCGGATTCCGCCCTAATTCTTTTGCAGCGGCAGCGAAGCCAGTTGTTTCTTCGTATATTCGTAGCCGATGGCGATGATTTCCTCGGCGCGGTCGAACTCCAGAAAGCGGACGTTGCCCAGCGGGGGCTGGAGGAGGATGTCCGGGTGGTCTAGGCGCAAGCGGGTCCGAGTGATGTTGGCTTCCATGATGTTGATCGAGGCCAGCAGCACCTCGAAGATGCTGGGCAGCGGTTCCGGGGACACCCATTTCCTGAATTGGGCCGAGGCGGCATTGTCGCCGGTGAGCAATCTCTGCCGGATGTCCTTCATCGACAACCGGTAGTCGCCCACCCATTGCGTGAACAGGCTGGGTGCGCCTTCCACTTTCCCGGTCGCCAGCAGCGGCTTCATGTTCTTGCCGGCGACGATCTCGTGGTTGAGGTCGACCGCGATCACGAATTCCGCGCCCATGCTGCGCACCGCACTCACCGGCACCGGGTTGGTGAGTCCGCCGTCCACGAGGATGTGGCCGTTGCTGCGCACCGGCGTGAAGATGCCGGGCACCGAGATGCTGGCGCGCACGGCCTCGATCACGTCGCCGCTGCGGATGACGACCTCCTCGCCGCTGACGATGTCGGTCGCCACGGCCGCAAAAGCCTTGGGCAGCATCTCTATCGTGTCGGCATGGATATGCGCGCGCACCAGCTCGCCGACCCTGGCGCCGTCGAGCAGGCCGGATTTGGGCAGCACGACGTCGAAGAAGGTCGCCATCGTTTTCCAGTCGAAGGTCTTGAAGGTGGCTTCCAGTTCGTCGAGTTTTCCGGCGGCATGGATCGCGCCGATCAGCGCGCCCATGCTGGAGCCCGCGATGAAATCCACTTCGATGCCGGCTTCCTCGATGGCCCGGATCACGCCGAGGTGGGCGAGCCCGCGCGCCGAGCCGCTGCCCAGCGCCAAGCCAATCTTTTGGCGTTGACCGGAAGACCCGCCTATTGCTCTACCCGTATCCACGCCGCCTCCCGTTCCCATTCGCTCGGTACGCGCGGCTCGCTAGTCCGCCGCAGGCAAGCGTAACGTGTATTGACCCGACTTTTCGTCTTTCGCCAGCACAACTTGTTTGTTGCGCTGCGCGTCTTCCATCAGTTCGCGGAACGAGCGGTAGCCGTAGAAAGATTCGTTAAAACCGGGCTTGCGTCGCTGCATCGTGGTCTTGACCATCGAGCCCCAGATCTTCTCGTCCGAGCCGCGCTCGGAGATCAGGCCTTCGACCGTCTCGACGAGGAAATCCAGCGCCTCCTGGCGCTTGTCTTCTTCCTTTGCCTCGGCCGGCTTCGCTTTCGCCTTCGGCGGCGTCTTCTTCGCGGCCTGCTTCTTCTTCGCTTCCTGCACGCGCACCAGATCGTCGTAGAAGATGAACTCGTCGCAGTTCGCGGAGAGCAGATCGGAAGTCGAATCCTTCACGCCGATGCCGATCACGTATTTGTTGTTCTCGCGCAGCTTGGAGACCAGCGGGGAGAAATCCGAATCGCCGCTGATAATGACGAAGGTATCGACATGGGCTTTGGTGTAACAGAGGTCGAGCGCATCGACGACCATGCGGATGTCGGCGGAGTTTTTGCCGCTTTGCCTCACATGCGGGATTTCAATTAATTCGAAGGCAGCCTCGTGCATCGTCGCCTTGAATTCCTTGTAGCGGTCCCAGTCGCAATAGGCTTTCTTGACCACGATGCTGCCCTTGAGCAGCAGGCGTTCCAGCACTTTCTTGATGTCGAACTGCGCGTACTTGGCGTCGCGCACGCCCAGCGCCACGTTCTCGAAGTCGCAGAACAGGGCCATGTTGGTGATCTCGGGTTGATTAGCCATTGCGACGCCTCCGTTGAGTGAAATGGAGATTACAGCTTACACCACCATGCCCGGAAGTAGCCCGGATGAAATGCAATGGAATCCGGGAAACGTTTCCTACGTCCACCTGCTCCCGGATTCTGCTTCGCTTCATCCGGGCTACATACCAATCAAACCACCTTGCCCGGATTCATCAGGCCGCGCGGGTCCAGCGTGCGCTTGATGCTGCGCATCAGCTCCAGCTCCAGCGGATCCTTGTAATGCGTGATCTCCTCGCGTTTGAGCTGGCCCAGGCCGTGTTCGGCGCTGATGCTGCCGTCGAGTTTTGCGACGACTTCGTACACGATGCGGTTGACGTCGTGCTCGTGGCTTTCGATGAAGGCGGGATTCTGCGCGGCATCCAGCATGGAGATGTTGTAGTGGATGTTGCCGTCGCCCATGTGGCCGAAGGCGACGATGCGGATGCCGGAATAGGTGTCGCGCAACGCGGCGCTGGCCTGCGCGATGAATTCGGCGACGCGGCTGACCGGCACGGCGACATCGTGCTTGATGCTGATGCCCTCGGCCTTCTGCGCCTCGGCGATGTTCTTGCGTAGCGTCCACCAGCGCTCTGCCTGCTCCTTGTCCGCGGTCACCGTGTATTCGACGATGCCTTCCTCGAACATCTCCAGCGCCGCACTCAATGCGGCATCCAGCGGCGCATCGAGCACGTCGGCGAGCTGGGTGATGACGATCCAGTCGTGTCGCGTCGCGAACGGTTCCACCGTCTCGGGTATATGCTTGAACACCAAATCCAGGCAGGAGCGCGAGATGATCTCGAAGCCGGTGATCTTGTCTCCGCAGGTCGAGCGCAGGTGAGAAAGCAGCGAGACCGCGGCCGCAGGGTCGCGCAGCGCGATGCAGGCGGTCGCGACCGAACGCGGGCGCGGATGGAGCTTCAGCACCGCGGCGGTGATGATGCCCAGCGTGCCTTCCGCGCCGACGAACAGGTGCTTCAAGTCGTAGCCGGTGTTGTCCTTGCGCAGGGCGCGCAGGCCGTTCCAGATGCGCCCGTCGGGCAGCACCACTTCCAGCCCTAGCACCATGTCGCGCGCGCTGCCGTAGCGCAGCACGCCTATGCCGCCGGCGTTGGTCGAGAGGTTGCCGCCGATCTCGCAATGCGGCGCGATCGCGGTCAGGCCGAGCGGGAACAGCCGGTTCGCCTGTTCCGCCGCCTCGTACAACGAGGCGAGCTTGCAGCCCGCCTCAACGGTCATCGTGTAGTTGGTCGCATCCACGTTGCGGATGCGGTTTATCCGCGACAGGTTCACGACAACCTGTTTCGTGCCGTCCGCCAGCGGCACCGATGCGCCGCACAGGCTGGTGTTGCCGCCCTGCGGCACAATGGAAATATTATTGTCGGCGCACAGCTTCACAACTGCGCCGACTTGTTGGGTATCGGCAGGGAATACGACAGCAATCGCATCCCCGAAATAACGACCGCGCCAGTCCTTGCAGTAAGGCGCGGCCTCCACACCGGTCAACACGGCATCCCCGGCAACGAGAGCCGCCAGGGAGTGAATCACATTTTCAAGTTCGATCATTTTGAGCCGTGCAGAAAAAATACCTTTGAAACCGACCAGGCGATTAATAGCCGGTTTTACCGTGGACATCGGGCAAGTCCTCGCCATCGGTAATCAGCGCCCAGATCAGCAAGGCGACGCTCTCCGTGGCGATCACCGTGTGGCGGTTTCCGGACCCCATCAATCTTTCCCTGAGTTCCTGACGCACCGCTGCCGATCCGGTCAGATCGAACAGGATGTCGATATCGCCGCCCTTGGCAACCAGTTGGTCGATGCTCAAATTTTCGATGCCGTTAGCCTTGGCGAATGAAGCCCCGGCAGTCTCGCCTTTTTCCGCGACGGCGACGATTTCAACTCCCTTGCTGGATTGCCCCATCAGTTTTTCCAGAAATACCGACCCCACCCTGCCCAGACCTACGATTGCGATTGCTTGCTTTTGCATGTTCTTCTCCCTGATGTTGAAAAAATACCCAACTGCCACTGCGTGCAACAACTACAAATCGTGGTCTCGCGACCGCATTTCCGTATTGCTATTTATTGGCCTTCAGCGTGCGCAAAGGCAACACCCACATCTGGTACAGCGAAGTGAAGATCATGATGGTCGCGGCAAGGCTGTAGCCGAAACCGCCGATGATCACCAGCCATGCGAAGTTCGGGCTCCACTTGGTCAGCCACCACGCGAGAACGTCGACAATCAGGAACGCGAACGGCGTGAAAATCAGGATCGCCTTTTTCATCGGCGAAATGCCGGTCGCATAGGTGAATATCCAGCCCACGAAAAAGAAGATGAAGCTGATGCCGAACAGGTGGATGTGCGAAACGCGAGTAAGCGTGGACACCGGCTGCCCTTCATCGATCTTGACCATTTCATCCATCACGACCTTGTCGCTGATATCGGGAATGCCCGGCATGTTGGCATGACAGGGCGAGCAATACTGGTCCACGTCGA
Organism: Gallionella sp.; assembly: GCA_023229845.1. GTDB lineage: Bacteria > Pseudomonadota > Gammaproteobacteria > Burkholderiales > Gallionellaceae > Gallionella. The sequence continues at coordinate 29,805 of JALNYK010000006.1, read as the reverse complement.
TAGAGATGCGCTCATCCCACTCTTGCTGCGTCGCGCCGTTTTCCACCCACTTGATCATCGCCAGACGCACCTCGGGTGGCGCATTGTTCTTCATCGATCCATTGAGCTTGGCGACCAGCTTCGCACCGCCCTCGCCTTCGCGATTGCCGTGGTAGCTGTAAACGATGTCGTCTACCGACAGACCGAACTTGCCGTCGGCCATACCGTGAGTCAGCATGATCTGTCCGCCGGCAAACAACAGACCCAAGCCGATCACCAGCAAATATCCGGTGAACAAGGTCTTCACCGGCAAGGCCAGATCGGCCAGTGTGAAACGTTGAATTTCCTTTTGCAGATCCTTGCTCATTTCCTTCTCCCTGACGATTTGAACTGGAGGCATTATAGCTCCCACATTAGCGCAAACTTATAGTCTATCTGGGCTATTCCATACGCCGTTACTCAGAATTCCTGCGGATCGACATCCAGCGACCAGCGCAATTTTTGCGCGGGCAGCGCGTCCAGCCGCCAGGCGCGCAGAAACTGCTGCAACGCCTTGCGCGTGCTCGCCTGGATCAGCAGTTGCGCGCGCACATGATTCGCGCGGCGCGGCAGCGCGGCGGGCACGACGCCGAGTATCTCCACCTCCATCTTCAACTCGACCGCGGCGGTGCGCGCCTTGTTGAGAAAGCCAAACACCTCGTTCTCGTCCAGCGCCTCCGCGCGCAGCATCGCCTGATAGACGAACGGCGGGAAGCCCGCCATCTGGCGCTCGGCGAGCTGCGCGGCGGCGAAACCGTCAAAGTCGTGGCGCTGCAGCGCGCGATACAGCGGATGATCGGGGAACGCGGTCTGGATCAGCACCTCGCCGGGCTTGTCGGCGCGCCCGGCGCGCCCCGCCACCTGCGCGAGCTGCGCGAACAGCCGCTCCGGCGCGCGGAAGTCGCTGCTGTACAGCGCGCTGTCCGGATTCAGCACGCCGACCAGCGTCAGCGCGGGGAAGTCGTGGCCCTTCGCCAGCATCTGCGTGCCGACCAGGATGTCCACCTCGTTCGCGTGTATCTGCTCGCGCATCTCCTGCCAGGCGCGCTTGTTGCGCGTGCTGTCGCGATCGACCCTCAATATCCGGGCTTCGGGGAAGCGCTCCTGCAACACCTCCTCGATGCGCTGCGTGCCGCTGCCGACCGGTTTCAGGTCGGCGTTGCCGCACTCGGGGCAGGCCGTCGGCACGCGTATCTGGTAGCCGCAATGGTGGCAGCGCAGCCGCCTGTCCTTCAGGTGCAGCACCATCTTGCCGGCGCAATGTTTGCAGTTGGAAAGCCAGCCGCAGCCGGAGCACATCAGCACCGGCGCATAGCCGCGGCGGTTAATGAACAGCAGACTCTGTTCGCGACGCGCGATGCGCTGCTCGATGTCGCGCAACAAGTTTTCGCTGATGCCGTGATGCATCACCGTGTGGTTCACGTTGACGCAGCGCACCTGCGGCAGCGTCGCCGCGGCCAGCGCGCGGCCGGAAAGTTTCAGCATCCGGTAACGCCCGCTCTGCGCGTTGTGATACGTCTCCAGCGACGGCGTGGCCGAACCCAGCACGATGGGGATGCCGCGCTGATTCGCGCGGAAGATCGCCACGTCGCGCGCCGAATAGCGCAACCCGTCCTGCTGCTTGAACGAACCGTCGTGCTCCTCGTCGACGATGATCAGGGCCAGCCTCGGCAGCTCGGCGAACACCGACAACCGCGTGCCCAACACGATCTGCGCCGCGCCCGATTGCGCCTGCTGCCAGTTGTGCAACCGCTCGCCCTCGGACAGCCCGCTGTGCAGGCTGGCAAACGACGTGTCGGGAAAGCGGCTGCGGAAATACTGCTCCAGTTGCGGCGTCAGATTGATCTCCGGCACCAGCAGCAGCACCTGTTCGCCACCTCGCGCCAAGACATCGTGCATCAGGTGCACATACACCTCGGTCTTGCCGCTGCCGGTGACGCCGTGCAGCAAAAAGCAGGCGTAACCCTTGGCCTGCTCGACCGCATCCACCGCGTCCTGCTGCTCGTCGGTCAGCGTATGCGCGCCGACCAGCTTGTGCTCCGCGACCGCGACGACTTCGTCGCAATGTTCGATGTAACCGTCCTGTAGCAGCGCCTTCAATTGCGCCCCCGCCGTCGCCGAGATGCCCTTGAGTTGCGTCAGGCTCGCCGCCCCCGCCGCGAGCCGCGCGAGGATGCGCCGCTGCACCACCTTGCGCTTCGGAAAATCGTCGAGGTTCAGCGCCGCACCGGCCACGCTCAGACTATAGTTCTCCGGCGGCTTCACCGGTAACGGCTTATCCGAACGCAACCGCGTCGGCAGCGCGGACAGCACCACCGGCCCGATCGGATGGCGATAGTAGTCGCTGCAGAAGCGCAACAGATCGAGCAACTCCGCCGATAGCGGCGCGCCGTCGTGCAGCAACTGCGTCACCGGCTTGATGCGCTCCGCATCCATGTCGGAGGTCAAAGTGCATTCCATAACCACCCCGACCATCTGCCGCCGCCCGAACGGCACGATCACCCGCTGGCCGGGTACGGCTAGTTCTTCCGTCGAATAATCGAACAGGGAGGGCAGCGGGATATCGAGGGCGACGCGGACTATGGACATAGGGCGCGATTGTCGCAGAAATGCGCTGAACGCTGGCGGATGTCAGAGCCGCCAACCAAACGAAGAAGTTTGCGATTTCGCCCATTCCGCCAAGAAATGCAGTTATACGCACTCAAGTAAAACTGAGTATAACCATGACGAAGTTCCTACCGGACTACCGCATCAGTCTGTATGCCGATCTTCGGTAGAAGATTATGGTCATCGGCATGGGAGCGGCAAGAGTACGTAAGCCGAAGCCGGATGTTCGAAAGCAATAGGCCGGAATATATAGGCATATCGGCCTATTGACGGGAAAAGGGGGAGCAGAGAGACTTCCGGTCGGTCGGATAACCAGAAGGAATGAAATCTGTGGGCGTCCGGCGAATTATTTTCGTTTAATTTAAAAGGTAAGTGCTATGAAAAAGTCCATTGCCATTGCAGCTAGCATTTCAATTTCTTTATGCCTTTCTGCTTGCGGTGAGCCGGTGAAATCAACCGAATATTATTTATCTCACAGGGATGAGGTTCCTCAGAAATTACAGGAGTGCTCAGAGAAAGCCAATGTTATTAACTGTGATTCCGCGCGTGAAGCGAACAATAAAATGAAAGCCGAAGCCTTTGAGCAGCTTTGGAAAGAACAAGGGGCTAGAGAAGCGGCAGCCCTTAAGAGAGCATTACAGTAGAAAGTTTGGAGCACAAAGGCAATAGGAACTCATGGCTTTCTGAATCAAAAATGGGCAGTTCGCGTAGGGGCGGATGAGCCGTAGGCGTTATCCGCCGAATGCGGTTTCGATTGCTCTTCATACGGCGGAAGGCGCTGCGCTTTTCCGCCCTATGATAGGGTTACTCTTCCGACAGGCTGCGCAACATCTTGGCGTTCTTTTGGTTCCGACATCACGCGGCGAAAAACCGCCGCATGAGTCTTCACCGAAAGAATGTGTGAGCGCAGCAGTAACCTCAGTTCCGGTTACTCCTCCAGCAGGCTGCGCAACATCCACGCATTCTTTTCATGCACCTCCATGCGGGCGGAGAGCAGGTCTACCGTCGGCTGGTCGCCGGCCTTTTCGGCGATGGGCAGCACTGCGCGGGCGGTGCGGACGACGGCTTCCTGGCCTTCGACGAGCTGCTTAATCATGTCCTTCGCGCTCACCTTGCCGCTGCTGTCCTTGATGCTGGTCAGGTCGGCGAATTCCTTGTAGCTGCCGGGGGCGGGGTAGCCCAGCGCGCGGATGCGTTCGGCGACGAGATCCACGGCGTTCCAGGCTTCGGTGTACTGGGTCATGAACATCAGGTGCAGGGTCTGGAACATCGGGCCGGTGACGTTCCAGTGGAAGTTGTGGGTCTTGAGATACAGCGTGTAGGTGTCGGCCAGCATGCGCGACAGGCCGTCGGCGACTTTCTTTCGGTCCTTTTCGGGGATGCCGATGTTGATTGCACTGGTTTTGCTCATGATCGTTCTCCTTAAGATTGATTGAAAACCCCGCGACCACATCGGGCCGCGACCTTGCTGTATCCGGCGACGGCGATGGTATCGCCCGACAGGCTCAGCCCGCCAGCGACATGCCCACCCGCTTCGTCATCTCGCTGCGTTCCCCGGCATATTGCCCGGTCAGCACGAATCCGCTCATCCGGCCCGCCTCGTCGACGAAGGCCATCTTGATGCCGTCGCCGGAGGCCAGCGTCTGCCAACTGCCTGCGGCATCGCGCGCGACCGGCAGCACGGCGACGGGATGGGCGGGCGTCTTCACCACCACCGGCATCGCCGGGAAAACGGCCTGCGTCTCCTCGCCGGCCAGCGTGCGTGCCAGCGCCCGCGCGGCATGCATGATGGGCAGCACGAAGGGCAGCACCCTGCCTTCGATCTCGGCGCAGTCGCCGAGCGCGTAGATGTCCGGGTCGCTGCTGCGCAGGCGGGCGTCCACCGCGACGCCGCGATTCGCCGCCAGACCGGCCTCTCTGGCCAGCGCGATGCGCGGGCGCAGGCCGACGGCGGAGAGCACCAGGTCGGCGTGCAGCGAGACGCCGTTCGCCAGCGTGAGCGTGTAACCGGATGCCGCCGCATCGACGCTGCCCACCGAGGTATTGAAATACCAGTCGACGCCGAGTGCGGCCAGCGGGACGAGCAGCCGCGAACCGGCCTGTTCTGGCATCAGGCTGGCGAGCGGATACGGGCCGGGGTCGATGACGCTGACGGCATGCCCAGCCGATGCCAGGTCGTTGGCGAACTCGCAGCCGATCAGGCCGCCTCCCATGATGGCGATACGTTTCTTGCCGTGCAGCGCAGCGCGGAAACGCGCGTAGTCGCCATGATCGTTCACCGACATCACACAGTTGGCCGCATCGCCCTGCAACGGGATGCGGATCGCATCCGCGCCCAGCGCCAGCAACAGTCGGCTGTAGCGCAACTCACCCTGCGCGGTCTGCAAACACTTGTTCGTCGCATCGATGGAACTCGCCTCGCAATGTGCACGCAGCTCGATGCCGAGCTGTTCCGCCATCTCCGCCGCCGGCACGAGCACCAAGCCGGCGGCATCCTTGCGCTGCGCCAGCGCATTCGAGAGCATGGGCTTGGAGTAGTAGTCCCCGCCGTCGCGCGACAGCAGCGTGACCGGCAGGTCGCGGTCCAGCTTGCGCAGTTCGCGTATCGCCGAATATCCGGCCAGGCCGCTGCCCAGTACGACGATGGGGGCCATTTGAATCTCTCCTTTTATCCTAAAACAGTTGCCCGCAGATTACGCAGATTTCCTCAGATTAAACAACAAGCTAACCCGTTAATCAGGCACCTTTTAGGTGATGCACTTATCGAGCATAAGTGCATGGAAATCTGCGTTAATCTGCGTAATCTGCGGGCTGAACTACTTCTTTGGTTTAAACCTCGATCATCTCGAAATCCGCCTTGGCCACGCCGCAATCCGGGCAGGCCCAGTCTTCCGGGATGTCCGCCCAAGCCGTGCCGGCCTTGATGCCGTCTTCCGGCATTCCCTTGGTCTCGTCGTAGATGAAACCGCACACCACACATTGCCAGACTTTCATGTCGCTCTCCTTTTGTAATCGTATTTTGTCGGTCCGCTGTCGGGTTAAAGCCCGACCTACTTATCAGCCTGCAACTTTCGCCAATGCGGCGCGGTACTGGTTGGCATGGCGCTCTTCCACCTTCGCCAGCGCGGCGAAGCGCTTGGCCGCTTTTTCCAGCGTCGCCCTGAACATCTCGGCGTGTTCCTGCGATTCGGCGATCTGCTGCGCGATCTCCGAAACGGCGGCATCCTGGCCTTCCTGCTGCGCGGTCTTCAGGAAACCGGGGTACATCTCGGTGTACTCGTAGGTCTCGCCCTCGATGGCCATCTGCAAACAGCGTTGCGTGGTCATCTCCGACTTCGGGTACAGCAGGTCGAGATGGCCCAGCGCGTGCTGCACTTCCTGTGCTGCGGTCTCCTCGAAGATGCGCGCGACTTCCTCGTTGCCTTCGGCGCGGGCGATGGCGGCGAAGTAACGGTATTTGGTATGCGCCATGGATTCGCCGGCGAGGGCGGCTTCGAGGTTTGCGCGGGTCTTTATCTCGGGTCGTTTCATTTCGTTCTCCTGTCGGTCGGTTGGATGTGGCTGCTGTCCACGGGTTGCAATGTAGGCTTGGCCGATTCATCAATCCAATTGATTGTTCAAACACAGGTGATTTATTATGCAAATCACTAGCACGTCATTCCGGCGGATGCCGGAATCCAGCAATCTGAAAAATCCTGCGAAGCAGGACAAGACCAACTGCATATTGAATAACCGCACTGGATTCCGGCCTTCGCCGGAATGACGGTTTAAAAGGGATTCTCATGACGCTCAACGAACTACGCTTCATCGTCGCCGTGGCGCAGGAACGCAACTTCCGCCGCGCGGCGGAAAAGTCTTTCATCAGCCAGCCGGCGCTGTCGCTGGCGATACAGAAGCTGGAAGAGGAACTGGGCCTGAAGATATTCGAGCGCGGCAAGAACGAGGTCGCGCTCACGCCGGTGGGCGCGGCCATCGTGGAGCAGGCGCAGCGCGTGCTGGAAGAGGCGGAGCGCATCCGCGAGATCGCGGCGCAGGGCCGGAACCAGCTCGTAGCACCCTTGCGCATCGGCGTCATTCACAGCGTCGGGCCTTATCTGCTGCCCGACCTGATTCCCGCGCTGAAGAAGGTCGCGCCGCAGATGCCGCTGGAGGTGGAGGAGAACATCACGGCCAATCTGGATACGCTGTTGCGCAACGGCAAGCTGGACGTGATCGTCGTCGCGCTGCCGTTCGGCGACGGCGGCATCCTCACCCATCCGCTGTACGACGAGCCGTTCGAGGTGGTGGTGAACAGCGAGCACCGCTGGGCGTCGCGGCGCAGCATCCGGCCGCAGGAGCTGTCGGAAGAAAAGGTGCTGCTGCTGGACTCCGGGCATTGCTTCAGCAACCAGGTGGAAGAGGCCTGCCCCGAGCTGCACCGCAAGGGCGCGGACATCCAGCAGGGCACGTCGCTGGAGACGATACGCAACATGGTCGCCTCGGGGCTGGGCGTCACCGTACTGCCCGCCTCGGCGAACAGCGCACGCTACCGCAGCCGTTTGCTGAAGGTCGTCCCGTTCACCAAGCCCGCCCCGGCGCGCCGCATCGCGCTGGCCTGGCGCAAGAGCTTCGGTCGCACCCAGGCCGTCGAGGCCTTGTCGCAAGCGGTCGCACAAGCCAAAATTACCGGAATCCATCACCTGCCATGACCATGTCCGACCTGCCCTACCGCCAGAACACGCCGCTGCGCTTCAGCTACAACCTGCTCGCGCCGCTCTACGACCTCGTCGTCTCGCATGTGATGCGCGCGGCGCGCAAACGCTCGTTGCGCGCGCTGCCGACGGATGCGCCGGGGCGCGTGCTGGTGAGCGGCGCGGGGACCGGGCTGGACCTGCCGTTCCTGCCGCCGCTGCATCGCTATGCCGCGCTGGACTTCAGCGCCGGGATGCTGCGCCGCGCGGTGCCGCGCGCCACGGGGCTGGAGGTCGATTTCGTGCTGGGCGACAGCATGGCGCTGCCTTTTTCAGATGAGTCGTTCGACCATGTGGTGCTGCACCTGATCGTCGCGGTGGTGCCGCAACCCGAGCTGTGCCTCGCCGAGGCGGCGCGCGTGCTGAAGCCCGGGGGGGCCATCGTCCTGTTCGACAAGTTCCTGCACCCGCACCAGCACGCCTGGCTGCGCCGCGCGCTCACGCCGCTGACGCGCCGCTTCGCCACGCGCATGGATGTGGTGTTCGAGGAACTGCTGCGCGAAGCACCAGAACTGCGGGTGGTCAGCGACGAGCCGATGCTGGCCGGCGGCTGGTTCCGCTGCATCGTGCTGCGCAAGGACTGACATCCCTGCGGGTTATTGTTTTGCAAGCGGTTTCTGGTAGAGTCCGCCCCGAAATGAGAATTCTCCTTCCCATCCTGCTGACGGCATCCGCCTTGCTGTTCTTCCCGGCCGCACAGGCTGCGCCGCTGGCGATAGCTCCGTCCATGCCGTCCTATGTGCTGTCCGGGCATGTCGAGGTGCTGGAGGACCCGGGCGGCAAGCTGGCCATCGCCGACGTGACGGGCGACGCACACGACAACGAATTCCGCCCGGCCGTTCCGCCCGGCAGCGTCGGCAAAGACAGCGCGCTCAATTTCGGCTACTCCTCCTCGGCATACTGGCTGCGGCTGGATACCGACGGCGCCACAAACGAGCCGATGCTGCTGGAGGTCGCGTTTCCCTCGCTCGACCGGGTCGAGTTCTATTCCCGCGATGCGAACGGCTGGCAGAGGCTGGCAGCGGGCGACCTAATGCCGTTCGGCGCGCGTCCCGTGACCCACCGCAACTTCGTGTTTCCGGTGCAACTCGCGGCGGGCGAGCAGACTTTCTACCTGCGCGTCCAATCTTCCGGCACGCTGACCCTGCCGCTGCAACTGTGGCAGCCCGAGGCGTTCGAGCGTCACAATCAGGAAAGCTATGTCGTGCTGGCGCTGTACTTCGGCATGCTGCTGGCGCTGATGGCGTACAACCTGCTGCTGTATTTTTCGCTGCGCGAACGCGCCTATCTGATCTATGTCTGTTTCGTCGCCAGCCTTGCGGTCGGGCTGCTAAGCTTGAGCGGCCTGGGCAACCAGTTCCTGTGGCCGGACCGGCCGGGCTGGGGAAACGTGGCACTGCCGTTCGGTTTCGCCGCAGCCGGGCTGTTCGGCACACTGTTCACCCGCGTGTTCCTCGACACGCCGAGGATTGCGCCGCGCCACGATCGTGCACTGATCGCCCTCGGCTGGATGTTCACGCTGGTCGGCCTGGCATCGGTGGCGCTACCCTACCACTGGTCGGCAATGAGCGTTTCGCTGCTGGGTGCGCTCACGCCCGTCGTGGTCATCAGCAGCGGCGTCATCGGGCTGCGCCGCGGCCATCCCGGCGCTCGTTATTTCCTGCTGGCGTGGAGCCTGCTGATGATAGGCGTGTCGGTGATGGGCGCGCGCAATATGGGCTGGCTGCCGACCAATCTGCTGACGCTGTACGGCATCCAGATCGGCTCGGCGCTGGAGATGCTGCTGCTCTCGTTCGCGCTGGCCGACCGCATCAACGTGATGCGACGCGAGCGCGACATCGCGCAGGCGCAATTGATCGATTCGATGGGCCAGCGATTGAGCGTGATGATGAGCGTCATCCCCGACATCGTGTTCTACAAGGACCGAAACGGCATATTCCTCGGCTGCAACAAGGCATTCGAGACGCTGCTCGGCCGTAGCGAGCAGGAGATCGTCGGCAAGACCGACTTCGACCTCGCGCCGGAAGACAGGGCACGCTTCTTCCGCGAGCAGGACGAGCTGATGCTGGCCTCCGGCAAGCCTCGACGCAACGAGGAGTGGGCGCCGGCCGCCGACGGACGGCGCATCCTGCTGGAGATGGTGAAGACTCCGCTGTACGACGCGCACGGCGAAGCGGTCGGGCTGATCGGCGTCGGCCGCGACATTTCCGAGCGCCATCACAACATCGAACTGGAACGGCTGCGCAACCGCATCTTCGAGCTGCTCGCCAGCGGCGCGGCGATGTCCGACATCCTCGCCCAGATCGTCAGCTACGCGGAGCAATCGCGCAGCGGCATGCAGTGCTCCATCCTGCGGCTGGACGAAACTGGCAAACGCCTGCTGCTGGGTGCGGCCCCCAGCCTGCCGGAAGCCTACAACCAAGCCATCGATGGCCTGCTCATCGGCGATGCGGTCGGTTCCTGCGGCACCGCCGCGTTCCGCAACGAGCGCGTGATCGTCGAGGACATCCACTCGCATCCCTACTGGGCTTCCTATCCCGGAATACTCGAACTGACCCGGGATGCCGGGCTGGTTTCCTGCTGGTCGGAACCGATCCGCTCCAGCAAGGGCGAGGTGCTGGGCACGTTCGCGATTTACCGCAAACTGGCTGGTGCGCCGGACGAGGCCGACATCGAGCTGATCCAGCAGGCGGCGAATCTCGCCAGCATCGCGATCGAACGCAAACGCGCGGAAGACCTGATCTGGCACCAGGCCAACTACGACCATATCACCCGATTGCCCAACCGCCGGTTGTTCCGCGACCGGCTCGAACAGGAGATGCGCAAGACCCAGCGCAACGGGCAATCGCTGGCGTTGCTGTTCATCGACCTCGACCGTTTCAAGGAAGTGAACGACACGCTGGGGCACGATGTAGGCGACCTGTTGCTGATCGACGCGGCGCGCCGCATCAGTTCTTGCGTGCGCGGCTCCGACACGGTGGCGCGCCTGGGCGGCGACGAATTCACCGTGATCCTGCCGCAACTGAACGACCCAACTCGCAGCGAACAGGTGGCGGAACACCTCGTCGAGGCGCTGGCGCGCCCGTTCCAGATCGGCGACGAAGTCGTCTACATCTCCGCCAGCATCGGCATCACGCTCTACCCCAACGATGCGGGCGAAATCGAGGGGCTGCTGAAAAACGCCGACCAGGCGATGTATGTCGCAAAGGGCAACGGGCGCAACTGTTTCAGCTACTTCACCAGCCGGATGCAGGAACACGCGCAGCACCGCCAGCACCTGATCCGCGACCTGCGCAACGCGCTGCCGTCGGGGCAACTTGAGCTGTTCTTCCAACCCATTATCGATCTCTCCAGCGGCAGCATAATCAAGGCCGAGGCGCTGATCCGCTGGCGGCATCCCGAACAAGCCATGGTCAGCCCGATGGAATTCATCCCGCTCGCCGAGGAAGTCGGCCTGATCGGCGAGATCGGCGACTGGGTGTTCCGCGAAGCCGCCGACTGGATGCTGCGCTGGCGCGACCGCGGCTACTCCTGTGCGCAAGTCAGCGTGAACAAATCGCCCGGCCAGTTCGTCATCGACGATTACAGCAAATCCTGGCTGGCCTATATGAACGAGATCGGCCTGCCCGGCGAGTGTCTGGTGATCGAGATCACCGAGGGACTGCTGCTGGACGAACGCGCCGACGTCACCGGCAAACTGCTGAAGTTCCGCGATGCCGGCATCCAGGTCGCGATAGACGATTTCGGCACCGGCTACTCGTCGCTGGCTTACCTGAAAAAATTCGACATCGACTATCTCAAGATCGACCGCTCCTTCGTGCGCGACCTCGCCACCGACCCGAACGACCTTGCGTTGTCCGAAGCCATCATCATGATGGCGCACAAGCTGGGTTTGAAAGTGATCGCGGAAGGCGTGGAGACTGTCGAGCAACGCGACATGCTGATCGCCGCCGGCTGCGATTCCGCGCAAGGCTATCTGTATGCAAAGCCGATGCCGGCGGCAGAGTTCGACGCGCTGCTGGCGAGCGAGAAAAAATTTACGAGTTGATGCGGCGGCAGTAGCAGTAGACGAACTGCTGCACCGAACCGGACGGCGTGCGATGTTCTTCCTTCTGGTGTTGCAGCAGCGTGAACGCCTCGCCGAACTCGTCGTGCAACCCGTCCGGGCTGTAGCGCATCACCGGCAGGCCGCTGCATTTCTCCGGCCCATCTTCGGCGAAGGTCGCGACGATCACATGGCCGCCGGGCTTCACCGAACGGAACACCGTCTGCACATAGGCTACACGGTCTTTCACGCTGGTGAGGAAGTGGAACACCGCGCGGTCGTGCCAGATGTCGTAGCGACTCTCCGGTAGTTCCACTTCGGTGATGTCGGCCTCGATCCAGTTCACCTTGCCTTCCTGCTCACCCAGCCGCCGGCGCGCCGCGCTCAACGCGGCGGCGGACAGGTCGAGCACGGACATATCCGAATAACCTTCCGCCACCAGATCGTCCACCAGCGTCGAGGCTCCGCCGCCGACATCGACGATCGCCGCGTCCTTGTCGACGCCGGTCGCATGGATGAAGCCCAGCGAAGACTCGGCATGCGGCTGGAACCAGCTCAGCGCATCGGCGGACTTGGTCTCGTAGACTTTTTCCCAGTGTTGTTTCGATTGCATGTCGCCTCCTGAACGAATAGTTTTCCACACATCCGCGATGCCTGTGTTTATCCCGGATAGCCATGGCAAAAGCTGCGTCATACCGGCGAAGGCCGGTATCCAGATGATTAAAATTTCCCGCGCAAGCGGGGCAATCATGGCCTTGTCTGCTTCGCAGAGTGTTTTCTGACTGGATTCCGGCCTACGCCGGAATGACGATGCAAGGGCTTATCGAGTTTGATCCAGCCGCAATATCCCCGGCAAGAACACTTCCGTCACCAGCAGCGGCGCGCCGTGCAGCGTGAACAGCGAGCGGCGTGCCCACAGGCGCTCCGGCGCATCGCCCAGCACTGTCGCAGCGCTACGGTACAGCAGATGATGCGCATGCAGCGCCTTGTAGTGCAGCGGCTTGCGCGCCACCTGCGGATGCGAAAACAGCAATTCCCCCAGCGGCCTGCTGCCGAGGCCGCGCACCGCGCCCCATGCGCCGCGCAGGTGCTGCGGAGCACAGGCCGAGTGCGCGAACACCACCGGCTTGCCGTCGGCATACAGGAACACCTCGCGCGACCATGCGAGCCGGTGGGGTGCTAATCCCAGCAGCGCGGATTCGTCGAACGCGATGCGCGCCAGCCCGCTACGCACCGGGCGCACGGCGAAGAGTTCGCAGCGTTCGCGGATGCGTTGCGTCAGCGAGCCGCGGTCGCGCAGCCAGGGCGCGAGCTTCGCGTCGCATCCGACCGCCGCGCCGTGCCAATAATCGTCGTTATTTTTGCCGTCAGACATGCAGGTAATCGTGTTTGTTAGCCATCCAGCGCTGCAGATGTGCATGCGCCGCTTCGGGGTGATGCTGCAACAACTCGTCGGCGACGAGCCTCGCCTGATCCAGCAGGTCTTCGTCCTCATTGAGATCGGCGAAGCGCAGCATCGCCACGCCGCTCTGTCGTGCGCCCAGCAACTCGCCCGGGCCACGCAATTGTAAATCCTGTTGCGCGATCTCGAAGCCGTCGTTGCTCTCGTAAATAATTTTCAGCCGCGACCGCGCCAGTTCGGACAGCTTCTCCGACTGGAACAGCAGCACGCACATGCTCTCGGCCGCACCGCGCCCGACGCGCCCGCGCAGCTGGTGCAGCTGCGCCAACCCCATGCGCTCGGCGTGGTCTATCACCATCAGGCTGGCGTTCGGCACATCGACACCGACCTCGATCACCGTAGTCGCGACCAGCAGTTGCAGCTCGCCCGCCTTGAACGCGGCCATGATTCCCGCCTTTTCCGTCGAAGGGAGCCTGCCGTGCGCGAGGCCGACGCGCAGTTCGGGGAAGGCTTCCGTGAGCAGTTGATGGGTCTCGATGGCCGTCTGCAATTGCAGCGCCTCGGATTCGTCGATCAGCGGACACACCCAGTAAGCCTGCTGTCCCTTCATGCAAGCGGCGCGCACGCGCTCGAACACCTCGTCGCGGCGTCCATCGCTGACCAGTTTGGTGACCACCGGCGTGCGTCCTGGCGGCAATTCGTCGATCACCGATACGTCGAGATCGGCGTAGTAGCTCATCGCCAGCGTGCGCGGGATGGGCGTCGCGCTCATCATCAGCTGGTGGGGCTCACTTATTTGCAGGCCAGCTTGTAGGTCGGGCTTCAGCCCGACTGTCTCGACAGAATCGGCATCGGCATGTCGGGCTGAAGCCCGACCTACGGCTGATTTACCCTTGTTGCGCAACGCCAGCCGCTGCTGCACGCCGAACTTGTGCTGCTCGTCGACGATGGCGAGGCCGAGCCTGGGGAACTCGACGCTCTGCTGGAACAAGGCATGCGTGCCTATCGCGAGCATCGTGTCGCCGCTGGCGATGCGTTCCGCAGCAGCGGTTTTCTCTTTCTTCTTCAGGCTGCCGGACAGCCACACCGGACTGACGCCCAGCGGCTCCAGCCACTCGCGCAGCTTGAGGTAATGCTGTTCGGCGAGGATCTCGGTCGGCGCCATCAACGCGACCTGGTAGCCGCTCTCTATCGCCTGCAATGCGGCGAGCGCGGCGATGATGGTCTTGCCGCTGCCGACATCGCCGAGCAGCAGGCGTTGCATCGGATGCGGCTGCGCGAGGTCGCGACTGATCTCGGCATACACCTTTCGCTGCGCGCCGGTCAGTGCGAACGGCAACTTCACCAGCAGCGCGCCGGTCAGCCGGTGCTGCGGCGCGAGCGCGGGTGAAATGCGTTTGTTGCGTTCGCGGTGATGCACTCGCATCGACAACTGCTGCGCGAGCAACTCGTCGAACTTGATGCGCTGCCATGCGGCGTGGCTGCGGTCTTCCAGCGTGCTCGCGGAAATGTCCGGCGTGGGGTTGTGCAGCAGGTGCAGGCTATCGGCGAAGTCCGCCAGCCCCAGACTCTCGCGCACCCTCTCGGGCAACGTGTCGGACAGCGGCAGCACTTCCAGCGCGTTGCCGATCAGCTTGCGCAACACGATCTGCGACAGCCCCGCGGTGGTCGGATACACCGGCGAGAGACTGGTATTCAACGGCGTGTCGTCGTCCACCGCCCGGCATTTCGGGTGCACCATCTCCAGCCCGAAGTAACCCATGCGCGCCTCGCCGACGGCGCGTATCTGTTTGCCGACGGCCAGCTGTTTCTGCTGGCTGGGATAGAAATTCAGGAAGCGCAAGTACAGCTCGTCGTCGCCCTCCTGCAGGCGGCACACCAGCGTGCGGCGCGGGCGGAAAGTCACCTCGCTGTGGGTGATCACACCCTGCACCTGCACCGTCTCGCCGGGCTGCACGGTCGCGATGGGCGCGAGATGGGTCTCGTCCTCGTAGCGCAGCGGCAGGTGCAGCAGCAGGTCGGAACGGTGATGAATGCCCAGCTTGGCGAGTTTGGCCAGCGTGGCGGGCGGGATTTTGGCGGGAGCGGTCTTCACGACATCGGCATTGTAGGGGCGCGATTCATCGCGCCCGGATTTGTTCCCGTATCGAAGAGGGCGCGATGAATCGCGCCCCTACTGGTCCTGCAGATACATCACGCCGTCGGCCTCGACCAGCGCGCCGCGCGGCAGCGAGGCGACGCCAACGGCGGCGCGCGCCGGGTAGGGCTGATGAAAATAGGTCGCCATAATCTCGTTGACCTTGGCGAAGTTGCCGAGGTCGGTCAGGAAAATGTTCAGCTTCACGACGTCGTCCATGCTGCCGCCCGCGGCGATGGTGACCGCGCGCAGGTTCTGGAACACGCGATGGATCTGCGCCTCGATACCCTCGACCATCTGCATGCTGGATGGGTCGAGTCCGATCTGACCGGACAGATAGACGGTGTGATCTACGCGCACCGCCTGGGAATAAGTGCCGATCGCGGCGGGCGCGTCGGGAGTCTGGATGATGGTCTTGTTCGACATGATGGCTCCTTCAGAAGATGAAACCGCGCCTGGGCGGCGCGGAAAAGGTGCGTGGATTATAGCAACCGTAGGTCGGGTTAGCGCAGCGTAACCCGACTAACTGGGCGTTAACACCAAAACCGTCGGGGGTTGCCCGACAGCAAGTTACTTTCATTTGCGTCGCCAAATGAAAGCAACCAAAGCAAAGGCGACCCCGGTTTGCCGCCCGCTGCGCGGGTTCCCTGCGATGCTCGACTGGTCAGGCGGCTGCGGAACTCGCGCTTCGCGCTCAAACAGTCCTCGCCGACTTCCCCTGCCCAGCCTGCGCTTCTCGGCGGCGCACAGGGGAATTGAAAAGCGGCTTTGTGTGCGCTATGCGCACGACTTGTTTTTGGTTATCAGCGCAGCGTTGCTGCGCTGATAACACCGAAGGCAACTCGCAGAATAAATCGAGTTCCCCCCATCACTCCGGCGCAATGCCCGTTGGTTATTGCGCCCTACGCGGGCTAACGCATCCCGCCCTTAAGCAACTTGTTATGTTCGATTTTCATAATTAACAGCCTCGTTAAGCATATTAATTAGGACTTTCGCCTCATTGATACTAAGAGTCACAGGCATCATTTGATAGCTAGCTACTGAAGATTGGCTTAATTCAAGACCTACTTGGTATTTATTCGGTATGGGAAGGTTTGTTTCTATAACATGTACTTTCACATTCGCATTAACTATGCCTCTCTTCGAACCTACTTTATCCCCTATCGTTTCAACAATATTCCCACCAAAAAACAGTCCTTTGCCTTTTTTTGTGAACATTAGAAATATGAACCAAGCAAGAAATAGCAGGACAAATACAAGAACAAAATAGTCTTCCATATCATTTACCGAACATAACGAATGTGGGCTAAAGGGGACAGCATCAATTTCATTTCATCCCCTGAATAGGGCCTCGCATCCTATCCCGCCTCAATTTCCCGTCGCAAGCAGAAAAAAGGCCTATATATTTTTCGGCCGTGAACTTCGACATTGCCAGCGCAGCTGGTGCTGCGCTGGCAATCAATAAACGAGATGTGCGCACAGCGCACACAACGCCGCCTTTCATTTCCCCTGTGCGCCGCCTCGATCAGGCGCGAGCGAGCGGTGGGGTTGGGCGAGCACTGTTTGAGCACGTGGCCGCGCAGCGGATCGTGCGAGTTGCGCAGCCCCGCTCGTTTGTGACTGATCGAGGGAACCCGCGAAGCGGGCGGCAAACCGGGGTCGCCTTTCCTTTGGTTACGTTCCTTTGGCGACGCAAAGGAACGTAACTTGCTGTCGGGCAACCCCCGACGGTTTTGATTTTAGTTTTGCCGTTGATGTCGGGTTACGCTACGCTAACCCGACCTACAGCGACTGCGCCCCTAACTCAGGTGATCACCGTCGGCTTGTCTCGCCCTATGCGCTGCTTCAGCTCCGAGACCTGCAGCGCGATGCCGATCAGCGTCGCAAGCGCTTCCTGCGCATCGAGGTGGTGTTTGCCGACATCCGGCTCGTAGCTCTCCAGATAGATGCGCAGCGTCGCGCCCTCGGTGCCGGTGCCGGACAGGCGGAACACGATGCGCGAGCCGTCGACGAACAGGATGCGCACACCCTGCCCGGTGCTGACGCTGCCGTCCACCGGGTCGGTGTAGCCGAAGTCGTCGCACAGCTTCACTTGCAGGTGGCCGAATTGCGCGCCGGTCAGCGAGGCGAAGCTGTCTTTCAGCAGTTTCATCACGCCGTTGGCGGCGTCGGTCGGGATGCCTTCGTAGTCGTGGCGCGAGTAGAAGTTACGGCCATATTTTGCCCAGTGTTCGCGCACGATGGCTTCGACCGATTGGCGGCGCGCCGCGAGGATGTTCAGCCAGAACAGCACCGCCCACAGGCCGTCTTTCTCGCGCACATGGTCGGAGCCGGTGCCGAAGCTTTCTTCGCCGCACAGCGTGACCTTGCCGGCGTCCATCAGGTTGCCGAAAAATTTCCAGCCGGTCGGCGTCTCGTAACAGGGGATACCCAGCGCCTCAGCGACGCGGTCGGCGGCCTCGCTGGTCGGCATCGAGCGGGCGATGCCCGCGAGGCCCTGCCTATAGCCGGGTGCCAGTTTTGCGTTCGCGGCGATCAGCGCGAGGCTGTCGGAAGGGTTAACGAAGAAGCCGCGACCCAGAATCATGTTGCGGTCGCCGTCGCCGTCCGAGGCTGCGCCGAAGTCCGGCGCATCCTTGCCGTAGACGATCTCGACCAGTTCGTGCGCGTAGGTCAGGTTGGGATCGGGATGGCCGTTGCCGAAGTCCGGCAGCGGCACGGCGTTCATCACGCTGTCGGCGGGTGCGCCG
The DNA here is from genome assembly GCA_023229845.1 of Gallionella sp. Classification (GTDB taxonomy): domain Bacteria; phylum Pseudomonadota; class Gammaproteobacteria; order Burkholderiales; family Gallionellaceae; genus Gallionella. The sequence continues at coordinate 12,116 of JALNYK010000006.1, read as the reverse complement.
AGGCGGTTGACCAGGATCTCGCGGGCGTACGGGCCGGTGACTGCGTGCATCGCGTCGAACTTGATTCTGAATCCTCCGCTCAATAAAGAGCGGATCGCATCGAAATCGAACAGCGATTCCATCAGCTCGGCATAGTCGGCAACCGGGTCGATCACCTGCACGGTCATCTGCCCCAATGCAGTTTCGCCCAGTTCGTCCAGCGCCACATCGGCGACATCGAGGGTGCGGTATTCGGCGAGAGCCTTGCTTCGGGCGAAGATCGCCTCGGTGACGCCTTCGGTCGCAGGACCGCCGTTGCCGCCGTTGTACTTGATGCCGAAGTCGCCGTCCGGCCCGCCGGGATTGTGGCTGGCCGACAGGATGATGCCGCCGTGGGTCTGGTATTTGCGGATCACGCAGGAGGCCGCGGGCGTGGACAGGATGCCGCCCTTACCCACCAGCACGCGCCCGAAGCCGTTGGCTGCGGCCATCTTCAGGATGACCTGGATCGCCTCGCGATTGTAGTAGCGGCCGTCGCCGCCCAACACCAGTGTCGCGCCGGCCGGTGCCTTGATGGTATCGAAGATGGACTGGACGAAGTTCTCCAGATAGTGCGGCTGTTTGAACGCCGGCACGCGCTTGCGCAAACCCGATGTGCCGGGTTTCTGGTCGGTAAAGGGTGTGGTTGCAACCGTGCGGACTTGCATAGTGATCCTCCCATTGACTATGTTGCTTTTTGCGCATCTTACCACCGACCCCGCGCGGCCACGCCTGTTCCCCTGCACCTCAATTCCTGCAATAATCACGGACACAACCATACATATACTTATCAGAGAGAGAAACACGACATGTTGAGTCAAGACGATTTGAAGCGCGCGGTAGCCAAGGCCGCCATCGAGTATGTGCCCGTCGATTGCATCGTCGGCGTGGGCACCGGCTCCACCGCCAACTTCTTCATCGACGAACTGGCCAAGATCAAACACAAGATCCGCGGCGCGGTCGCCAGCTCCGAGGCCTCGGCGAAGCGTTTGCAGGGCCACGGTATCGAGGTGCTGTCGCTGAACGACGCGGGCGACCTGCCGGTATACGTGGACGGCGCGGACGAAATCACGCGCCACATGCACATGATCAAGGGCGGCGGCGGCGCGCTGACGCGCGAGAAGATCGTCGCGGCGGCCAGCAAGAAATTCATCTGCGTATGCGATTCCAGCAAGCTGGTCGACGTGCTGGGCAAGTTTCCGCTGCCGATCGAGGTGATTCCGATGGCGCGCAGTTCGGTCGCGCGCCAATTGGTGGCGCTGGGCGGCCAACCGAAGCTGCGCGAAGGCTTCACCACCGACAACGGCAACCTGATCCTCGATGTGCATAATCTGCAAATCATGAATCCGGTGGAACTGGAAACCGCGCTGGACCACATCGCCGGCGTCGTAACCAACGGCCTGTTCGCCCGCCGTGCGGCCGACGTGCTGCTGCTCGGCACGCCGGAAGGCGTGAAAACGATGACGTTATAAAAAATTTACTCCTTCCTGCAAGGAAGGGACGATTGCCTCCTCTCCCGCAAGCGGGAGAGGATTAAGGAGAGGGCGATACGGCTGTCATCTGCCGTTCACATTCGCCGCTTACACTAGCCGGTCACTATTCAGGAGCACCACATGCCTAGCCACGAACACATCTCCCGCCAGTTCGACGCCGAACTGGAAGCCATCCGCGCCAACGTGCTGCAGATGGGCGGTCTGGTCGAAAGCCAGATCAAGAGCGCCGTCGAATCGTTGCTGTCCGGCGACGTCGCGCTGATGACCCGAGTGATCGAGGACGACCACCGCGTCAACGCGATGGAAGTCAAGATCGACGAGGCATGCAGCCATGTGATCGCGCGCCGCCAGCCGACCGCGGGCGACTTGCGCCTGATCATGACCGTGGTCAAGACCATCACCGACCTGGAACGCATCGGCGACGAGGCCGAGAAGATCGCGCGCATGGCCAAGCTGCTGTCGCAGAAACACGGCCTCGCGCTGCCGCGTTACCACGAGATCAGCCATGCCGCGGAAATCGCCGTCGAAATGCTGCGCAAGTCTCTGGACGCGTTCGCACGCCTGGACGTGGCGATGGCCGCCCAGGTGGTGCGTCAGGACGATCAGGTGGACGAAGAGTTCCGGGCGATCATGCGCTACCTGATTACCTTCATGATGGAAGACCCGCGCACGATCTCGACTTCGCTGGAGATCCTGTTCGTCGCCAAGGCGATCGAGCGTATCGGCGACCACGCCAAGAACATGTCCGAATACGTGATTTACATGGTCAAGGGCCGCGACGTGCGCCATGTCACCGTGGACGAGATCGAGCGCGAAGTCCAGAAATAACCCAAGAAGTGCAGCACCAGCCCATCCTCGCCGCAATCGACCTCGGGTCGAACAGTTTCCGGCTGCAAATCGCGCGCGCGGAGGGCGACCAGTTGTACATGCTGGACGGGCTGCGCGAACCGGTGCGCCTCGCCGCAGGCCTCACCCCCGAAAAATATCTGGATGCCGAAGCACAGCAGCGCGCGCTGGACACGCTGGGCCGCTTCGCCGAACGGCTGCGCGGCCTGCCTCCCGAGGCGGTGCGCGTCGTCGGCACCAATTCGTTGCGCGTCGCGAAGAATGCCGCCGATTTCATCCCGCAGGCCGAACATGTGCTGGGCTTCCCGATCGAAGTCATCGCCGGACGCGAGGAGGCGCGCCTGATCTACATCGGTGTTGCGCACGGCCAGCCGCCATCGGACGACAACCGGCTGGTGATCGACATCGGCGGCGGCTCCACCGAGTTCATCATCGGCAACGGCCTCACGCCGCTGAAACTGGAGAGCCTGTACATGGGCTGCGTCAGCTTCAGCAAGCGTTTCTTTCCGGACGGCAAGATCGCCAAACAGAATCTGAAGCAGGCCGAACTGGCGGCGCGCAACGAGTTGCAGGCCATCGTCGGCGAATACCGCGGCCAGTGGCAGCAGGCCTTCGGCTCCTCGGGCACCGCCAAGGCGCTCACCGAAATACTGGAACTGAACGGCTACAGCAACGGCGGCATCACCCGCGAGGGACTGGAACTGCTGCGCACGCATATGCTCAAGGTCGGCGACGTACAGAACCTGAACCTGCAGGGATTGCGCCCGGATCGCACGCCGGCGCTGGCCGGCGGTTTCGCGATCATGTACGCCGCATTCTGCGAACTGGAGATCGAACGCATACAGTTCGCTCCCACCGCGTTGCGCGAGGGCGTGCTCTACGATCTGTGGGGGCGTTTCCATCACAACGATATGCGCGACGTCACGGTACGGCAATTCATGCTTCGCTACCGGGTGGACGCCAGACAAGCTGCGCGCGTGGCGACAATCGCCGAAGAGTTGGCCCGCCAGTTCCTCGGCGAAGAGTTCGGCGAAACGGCTCAGCAGATGCTGTCCTGGGCCGCCAGTCTGCACGAGATCGGCATCAGCGTCGCGCACAGCGGCTACCACAAGCACACTGCCTATATCCTTAAGAACGCCGACATGCCCGGCTTCTCGAAGAAGGAACAGGCGCGCCTGAGCCTGCTGGCGCTGGCGCAGCGCGGCAGCCTGGAGAAATTGCTGGGGCAGCTACTCGATACCGAAGATATGGTGTTGGCGATGAGCCTGCGTCTGGCCGTGCTGTTCCGCCGCAGCCGCAGCGATGCTCCCTTGCCTGCGATGCGCGGCCGTTTCAGCGGAACCAAGTTCCATCTCTCGATGGCCGCTGACTGGCTCGCGCAAAACCCATTGACCGGAACCGCGCTGCAGGAGGAGACCGGTCTATGGAAGGCGCTGGAGGTCAGCCTGCAGGTGCAAAAAGGCTAAGGGAATCGAAGAATCAGCGGGGCATTCCGGTTCCCGCCGAGGAAGACAGGGAAATTTCCGGCTTATCCGACAGGAATAAATCTATCAACTGCAACGCGGCATCGGTCGCGCCGCGATTGGCCGCGACGAATCCGGCGCAACCCTGACGCATCGCCGACAACGCATCCTCATCCATCAGCAAACGCTGCGCTTCCGCAACCAGACGGTCGATATCCTGAAGCTGGCGTGCCGCCCCCGCGGCCACCGCGAGACGGGTCGCCTCGGCAAAATTATAGGTATGCGGGCCGACCAGCACCGGGGTGCCAACCGCACAAGCCTCGATCAAATTCTGCCCGCCATAGGGCAGCAAACTGCCACCGACGAAGGCCAGGTCCGCGGCGGCGTAATAGGCGAACATCTCCCCCATGCTGTCGCCCAGCACCACCCGCACCGACGGCTCGACCGCGCGATCCTCCGATCGCCGCTGGTACGCGATGCCGCGTTGTTCGAGCATCGCGACGACTTCGGCGAAACGCTGCGGATGGCGAGGCACGATCACCAGCAACCAATCCGCTGTCGGCAACGCATCGAGCAGCAGCGCTTCCTCACCCTCGCGAGTGCTGGCAGCGAGGAATACTTTGCGCTCCGCGCCGAACTGCATCCGCAACCATCGGCCCAATGTCAGCATCGCCGGCGGCGCCTCGATATCGAACTTGAGGTTACCCATCACCGACATATTCCTTGCGCCCAATTTCGTCAGCCGTGCCGCGTCGTCTTCAGTCTGCGCGGCAACGGCGGACAATCGCGCCAGTGCATCGCGCGTCAGCCCGGCAAATCGCGCATAGCCGCGCTCCGATTTCTCCGACATGCGCGCATTCAGCAACAGCAGCGGCGTACCGCGTTGATGGGCGACGCGAATCAGGTTGGGCCAGATCTCGGTCTCCATCAGGATGCCGAGTTGCGGACGAAAGTGACGCAGGAAACGGCCCACCGCAAACGGATAGTCGTAAGGCAGATAGACGCGCAGCACATGATCGCCATACAACTGCTCGCCGGCGGCGCGGCCGGTCGGCGTGGCATGGGTGAGCAATATCCGGTGACCGGGATAAGTGGCGCGCAGCCGTGCGACCAGGTTCTGGGTCGCACGGGTCTCGCCGACCGAGACCGCATGCAGCCAGATCACCGGCCTGCCGTCATGCCCGGGATAGACGCCGAAACGCTCGGCGATATGGGACAGGTATTCCGGCTGCTTGCGCGCGCGCCAAAGAAGACGCAACAGGACATAGGGCAGCAACAGCCACAGTACAAGCGTGTAAAGAATTCTCATCGAATGTTGTCTGCGGCCGGAATCATGCCGCGCATGGTAGTGGCGTTGGGCATGCCGCTCAAGAAAAACATTTGTTGCCGCCCCATAGGACAACTAGAATGCGGCCATTCCAGATTCCGCTCCCGCCCAAATCCGCGCATGAAAATCCTCGTCGTCAGACTGTCCTCGCTGGGCGACATCCTGCACCTGTTCCCGGGGATCAGCGATTTGCGCCGCCGCCATCCGGAAGCCGAGATCCACTGGCTGGTCGAGCCTGCCTTTGCCGAAGTCGCGGGCTGGCATCAAGGCGTGGACAGGGTGATTCCCGTGCCGCTACGGGCGCACAAGAAGACCTGGTGGAAGATCCCGACCTTGCTGGGCGGGCTGCGCAAACAACTGCGCGCCGAGAACTACGACCTCGTGCTCGATGCACAGGGCCTGTTGAAGAGCGCGCTGTTGGCACGGCTGGCCGGCAAACCGATCTGGGGATTATCCGCCGACAGTGCGCGCGAGGCGCTGGCGGCAAAGTTTTACCAACGCACCGCCGACATCCCCAAGGGTCTGCACGTGATCGACAAGAACCGCCAACTGGTCGCTCAGCTGTTCAACTCTGACGCGACACGACCTGCCGACTATGGGCTGGAGGAATTCCATCGACGGTTGCAGCAGACCGCACTGCCCGATGCGCTCGCCGAACCGATCACACAGCCCTATCTGGTGTTGCTGCACGGCACCACTTGGAACAGCAAATACTGGCCCGAGTCCTCCTGGCAGGAATTGATTGCGCTGCTGACGGCCCAAGGCTGGCGCTGCCTGCTGCCATGGGGCAACGAGCAGGAACGCGAACGTGCCGAACGTCTGCAGGCCGCCTCCAGCGCGTCCGCCTACGTCCTGCCCAGACTGAAACTGACCGAGCTGATGGGCGTGCTGCTGCGCGCCCGCGCCTTCGTCAGCGTCGAGAGCGGCATCGGCCATCTGGCCGCCGCGCTCGACCTGCCGGGCATCATGCTGCACGGCCCGACCGACCCGGCCTACAGCGGGATACTGGGCAAGTTGTGCATCCACCTGACCAGCGGCATCGATTGTTCGCCCTGCTTCAGGCGCGACTGCCCGAAAATCACGACAGCAGGCGCGACTCCGCCATGTCAATTATTGATCGCACCGCAACTGGTATACCGGCAAAGCATGACGTTGACGGGCGCGGGCGAACCGCCCCGATAAACTGCTAAAATCCGCACCTTCGAATCCACGGTAAAAATCGCATGACGCATTACGCCCCGCCGGTCGCTCTGATGACGACGCTGCTGGCCGGACTGTCGCAGGTGTGCCAATCCAGACCGAGAGCAACCCATGCTTAAACCGCATATCCGCACGTTGCTAGCCGTGCTGCACGATGCCGCTGCAGCCCTGCTGGCATGGAGTCTGGCCTATCTGCTGCGCTTCAATTTCGACCTGCCGGAAAGCTTCATCGCCGAGCTGCGCCATACGCTAGCCTGGGTCGTTCCGCTGGAACTGCTGATTTTCTGGCGCTTCGGCCTCTACCGTGGCATCTGGCGCTATGCCAGCACCGGGGATCTGCGCCGTATCGTGCTGGCGGTCGCGCTTTCGGCTGCCGCGATTCCCTTGCTGTTCTGGATGCTGCGACAGGGATCGGTCATTCCGCGTTCGGTGCTGGTCATCAACCCGATATTGCTGATCCTGATGATGGGCGGCAGCCGCTTCGTATACCGGATGTGGAAGGAGCAGAACCTGTATGGCGACATCAAGCTGAACGGCGAACCGGTGCTGGTGCTCGGCGCCGGAGACGCGGCGGCCAGCCTGGCCAGAGAACTCGCCAAGAGCAGCGACTGGCGACTGGTCGGCTTCCTGGACGACGACAGCGCACGCCACGGCCGCACGCTGAACGGCATCCGCATCCTGGGCGGATTGGACAGCCTGCCGGTCTGGGCCGAACGGCTGGACGTGACGCAGGCCATCATCGCGATGCCCTCCAGTTCGCACCAGCAGCGCAAACGTGCGATCCAGCTGTGCAACCTGGCCGAGGTAAAGGCGCTGACGGTTCCTTCGTTCGACGACCTGATGAGCGGCAAGGTGTCAGTGTCGCAACTGCGCCCTATCGAACTCGACGATCTGCTCGGGCGCGATCCGGTGGTGCTGGACGATGCGGGACTGCATGCCCTGTTGAGCGACAAGGTGGTGATGGTCACCGGCGCCGGCGGCTCGATCGGCTCGGAGTTGTGCCGCCAGATCGCGCGCTTCTCGCCTGCCGAACTGGTTCTGTTCGAACAGAGCGAATTTGCGCTCTACACGCTGGAACAGGAATTCAGGCAGGCATTCCCGGCGCTAAATTTCGTCTGTCTGGTCGGCGATGTGCGCGACGCGGCACGGGTGGACGAGGCGATGCGCTTGCACAAGCCAGCGGTGCTGTTCCATGCCGCCGCCTACAAGCATGTGCCGCTGATGGAACAGCACAATACCTGGCAGGCGATACGCAACAACGTGCTGGGCACGCACACCGTCGCGCAAGCGGCGCAGCAACATGGCGTCGGCAAGTTCGTGATGATCTCCACCGACAAGGCAGTGAATCCGACCAACGTGATGGGCGCCTCCAAGCGGCTCGCCGAGATGGCCTGCCAGGCATTGCAGCCGTCCGGAACAACGCGCTTCGTCTCCGTGCGTTTCGGCAACGTGCTAGGCTCCTCAGGCAGCGTGATCCCCAAGTTCCGCGCACAGATTGCGCAGGGCGGCCCGATCACCGTGACACATCCGGAGATCACACGCTACTTCATGTCCATTCCCGAGGCGGCACAGCTGGTGCTGCAGGCCGGACTGATGGGACAGGGCGGTGAGATCTTCGTGCTGGACATGGGCGAGCCGGTGAAGATCGTCGATCTGGCCAAGGATCTGATCCGCCTGTCCGGCTATACCGCAGACGAAATAAAGATCGAATTCTCCGGCCTACGCCCCGGCGAAAAACTGTACGAAGAGTTGCTGGCCAACGACGAAAACACGCTGCCCACCCCCCATCCAAAACTGCGCATCGCACAGGCGCGGCCAGCCGATGCGGCCTGGCTGGCAGGGCTGCTGGAATGGGTCGGAACGACATCGATGGCCGATAAACAGGTGCGCTCCACACTGACGGAATGGGTGCCTGAATACCAGCCAGATAGATCTGCCGCTTCATTTCAATCCCAAACGAGAAGCGAAACGTGACTAACGCTCATTCTCCAGACGCTGCGGCTAGGCTCAGCGTCTACATCATCACCTACAACGAAGCCGACAAGATCGCCGACGCGGTCGCCAGCGTGACCTGGGCCGACGAGGTGCTGGTGCTGGACTCGAACAGCAGCGACGACACCGCGAAGATCGCCGAGGGTCTCGGCGCGACGGTGAAGCAGATCCCGTTCACCACCTTCGGCAAGCTGCGCAACGATGCGATCGCATCGTGCAGCCACGACTGGGTGTTCAGCCTCGATGCGGACGAACGCTGCACCAAGGCCGCGCGTGCCGAAATCGAACGCGTGCTGGCACAGCCCGATGCCGACGCCTATTACGTGCCGCGCCGCAACTGGTTCATGGGCCGCTGGATCAAACATAGCGGCTGGTATCCGGACTACCGCCAGCCACAACTGTTCCGCAAGACCGCGATGAAGTTCAACGACCAGGACGAGGTACACGAGTCCTATCGCGTCGAAGGCAAGATCGGCTACTTCAAGGCGTCCATCGTGCAGGTGCCGTTCCAGAATCTGGAGCAACTGGTACACAAGATGCAGCGCTATTCGACGCTGGGAGCACGCAAGCTAGGACGCAAGAACAAGCGCTTCGGCATGGGCACGGCGCTGGTCCACGGCCTGTGGGCGTTCTTCCGCATCTATGTGCTGAAGCGCGGATTCCTCGACGGCTGGGCCGGCTTCGTGCTGGCGCTAGGCAACTTCGAGGGGACCTTCTACCGCTACGCCAAGGCCGCGACCGCGAAGACCAACTGGACACAGCCTCCGTCGGAAGATGAAGCCAAGTAATTTCCGCATCGCCGTCATCGTCACCACCTACAACCGGCCCGACGCGCTGGCGCTGGTGCTGGACGGCTTTCTCGCGCAGAGCGACCGCGACTTCGAGCTGCTGGTCGCCGACGACGGCTCGACCGCCGACACCGCCGAACTGGTGCGCGCATACCAGGCACGCGCGCCATTCAAGATCGCGCATGTCTGGCAGGAAGACATCGGCTTCCGCGCTGCGGCCGCGCGCAACCGCGCGCTCGCGCAGACCGACGCGGACTACATCGTGTTCACCGACGGCGACTGCGTGCCGCCGACCGGTTTCGTCACCGCGCAGCGCGCGCTGGCCGAACCCGGCTGGTTCCTGTCCGGCAACCGCGTGCTGCTGAGCGAGTCCTTCACGCGACAGGTCGTACAAAACAAAACGCCGATCTACCGCTGGAGCAAGGCGCGGCTGCTGCGCGCGGTGCTGCGCGGCGACCTCAACCGCTGGCTGCCGCTGCTGCGCTTGCCCGATTGGGACTGGCTGCGCAAACGCACGCCGCAACGCTGGCAGGGCGCGAAAACCTGCAACCTCGCGGCCTGGCGCGCCGACCTGCTGCGGGTGAACGGGCTGGACGAGTCCTACACCGGCTGGGGGCTGGAGGATTCGGATCTGGTGATACGCTTGTTGCGCGCCGGCGTGCAGCACAAGAGCGGGCGCTTCGCGGTGCCGGTGTTCCACCTGTGGCACCGCGAGAACGACCGCAGCCAGTTGGTCGAGAACCAACAGCGACTGGATATGCTGCTGGCTTCCAGCCATGTGCGCGCGAAGCTCGGTTTGGATCAATATCAATGAATCAGGAACTTTCCCATTGTAGGTCGGGCTTCAGCCCGACATGTCGGGCTGAAGCCCGACCTACAATGGCACCGATGAATATCCTGCATGTCGCCCGCCGCTACGGCCCGGTCGGCGGCATGGAGCGCTATGCGTGGGAGGTGACGCGCGAACTCGCCGCACTCGGCCACCATGTCGAGGTGGTCTGCGAACGCTGCCACGCCGAGCCGCCACCGGGCATTGTCGCGCACGAACTCGGCGAGATCGCCGCGCGTCCGCGCTGGCTGGCGCTGCTGCGCTTCGGCTTCCGCGTCGCGCGCTGGCTGCACGAGAATCCCCGCCCCGATTTCCTGATCCACAGCAACGAACGGCTGGGCATGCACGATGTCACCACCTTCCACGGCCCTCCGTTCGCGACGGTGCGGGACAAGCCCTGGTGGAAGAAGCTGTCGCTGCGCATCGCGATGCAGTTGTGGCTGGAGCGGCGCGAGCTGCGGGTCGCGCGCGCCATCGTGCCCAACTCCGCAATCATCGCGAAGATGCTCGCGCACTACTATCCGGAGTACGCGCACAAGCTGACCGCGCCGGTCGAGCCGGGCGTCGCATCCGGCCCACTGCGCGAATTCCGCGCGGTCGATCCGCAGGGCGGCGTGATCGGTTTCGTCGGCAAGGAATGGCAGCGCAAGGGGCTGCCGCTGATCGCAGCCATCGTCGCCGAACTGCGCCGCACCCGCCCGAATCTCGAACTGTGGGTAATCGGTCCCGCGCCGGAAGAGGTGCAACATCTGTTTGCCGGCGATCTGGGCGGCTATCGCCTGCTCGGCTGGCGCAGCGACAACGAGTATCTGAAGGACTTCGACGTGCTGCTGCACCCGGCGCGCGCCGAGCCTTACGGCATGGTGATCGCCGAGGCGATGGCGGCGCGGGTGCCGGTAGTCGTGTCGGACGTATGCGGCGCGGCAGCTTCGGTCGGCGCGGAATCGGGCGCGGTGCTGCCGCTGTCGGCCCCGGTCTCCGACTGGGCCGCCGCGGTCGAAGCGCAACTGCGGCGCGCGGACGCACCGCCGCGATTCGACCGCGACTGGCGCGCCGTCGCGGTCGAGTATGAGACAATTTATAGAAATTTGAATGGTGAGAAGAAGCAATGAGCGAACAACGATTCATGAAGACCTGCCCGGTGGGCTGCGATGCCCCGCTGGAAACGACCGACCATGTGCTGCCGGAAGGCGCATTGCTGCGCTGCACGAAATGCGGGCAGTTGCTGAGCCAGTGCACCGAGGACCGCTACTGGCAATCGATGGAAGAGTTCGAAGCGCCGCAAGGCACGCTGCCCAGCGAGCGCTCCATCGCTAGCCGTTTCCGCCGCAGCAAAAAGTTCCTCGACCAGATCACGCGACTGCTGGGCAAGACGCCCCGCGAGATCCGGCTGCTCGACGTCGGCTGCTCCAGCGGCGCATTCCTCGCCGACGCGGTCGTGATGGGCTTCCGCGCCGAAGGCGTGGAGCCCGCGGCCGCACCGGTGGCGACCGCACAGGCGGCAGGACTGAACGTGCGCCAAGGGCTGTTGCAGGACATCGGCTATGCCGACGGCCAGTTCGATGCGGTCACATTGCTCGAAGTCATCGAGCATCTGCAGGACCCGCACTCGCTGTTGCAGGAATGCCGCCGCATCCTGCGTCCGGGCGGCATCCTGCTGGTCGGCACCGGCAATGCGGCCAGCTGGACCTTCGCCGCGGAGGGCGCGCGCTGGGAATACCTGAGCATCGCCGGTCACGGCGGCCACGTCAGTTTCTACAATCCGGGGTCGCTGGGCACGCTGGCGCAGCGCAGCAACTTCTCGGTCGCCGCGGTGCGCACGCGCGGCGTGCGCTTCTGCGAAAAGAGCGATTGCTCGAAACCGGTGTACCGCCTCGCCAAGATCGCCGGCGAACTGTTGAATGCTTTTGCCATGTTGCAGGATAAGGGGCACGATATGGCCGTCTATTTGAGACGAAATTAGAGTTTAATCAAACGCTCTCTTGTTCTACTTTCTATTTAATGTCAAATAACAATCCGACGGTCATTAATCGCATCGTCCTGCTTATCTTATTTCTCTACCCGGTGCTCTTGCTTAGCGTACAGGGAGGGTCCAATGTGCTGTTTGTTATCTTATTGGTGATGTCGCTTGTTGTCTGGGCGAAGCTGAAGCTATGGCAG
>JALNYK010000069.1 GCA_023229845.1 Gallionella sp. | reverse complement strand
ACACAGGCGATCTGTTTGAGTTTTTCGCGAAGAGAGACCGCGAGGTCGCTCATCGCATCGAAATCGGACTCCCCGGCTTTGTAAATCCAGCGCAGCACCTGCTTGGCGCGGAACGGCTTTTCGCCGTTTTCCGCAAACCAATGGGTCAACTGTTGGACATCGAAGTCGAGGAGATTTTGCTTCATCTAGCTGATGCGTGAATTAACGCGAGTAGACGTTCAGCGCTGGGAAGTAGTAAGCGATTTCCACTGCGGCAGTCTCGGCTGCATCGGAACCGTGCACCGCGTTCGCGTCGATGCTGTCGGCGAAGTCGGCGCGGATGGTGCCGGCATCAGCCTTCTTCGGATCGGTCGCGCCCATCAGGTCGCGGTTTTTCAGGATTGCGCCTTCGCCTTCCAGCACCTGGATCATCACCGGGCCGGAAATCATGAAATCCACCAGATCCTTGAAGAACGGACGTGCGGCGTGCACGGCGTAGAAGCCTTCGGCTTCGGCGCGGGACAGTTGCACCATGCGCGCGGCGATAACCTTCAGGCCGGCGTTCTCGAAACGGGTATAGATTTGACCGATGACATTCTTCGCAACTGCATCGGGTTTGATAATCGACAGGGTACGTTCAACAGCCATTGCTACTCTCCAAATGGTTAAAGTTAATCAGAAATTTCTGAGGGCGCGATTCTATCAGGCTTTGCCCACGCTGTCGCAGGCCGCCCCGATCCAAAATGGATGCCGACACGGCAGGATCAGGCCGACTGGCGACGTCGGCCCGGCCGGAAATAGGCGGTATTGTCGTAATACGCCGGACTGTCATTGTCCGGCGTCCAGTCCGGCACGCCGAGCAGCGGTACCGGGGTCAGCTCCGCAGTGCTGCGACAATGTTCTGGCGCGATCAGGTACTGCGCCAGCAGTTCGTCCAGATGGGCCAACTGTCGCTCCAACGGCCAGCCGAAGAACGCGGGCTCGACCGGCAGCAGCAAGCCCTGCCCGGTCATCCCGACGTAGGGCTGCAACGCCTTCTCGTACAGGCCGTGCCCGAACAGGAAGAAATCCATCGACTCACTCACTCGCTCGCGCCGCGACCAGAACAATTCCTTCCAGCGAAAATCGCGCAACAACCCGGCCAACTCCGGATCGGCACAGGGCACGACCACGCCGGACTCGTCGAACAGCGTGTTCATGTCGCGCACCGCACCGCGCTGGCTGCTCGATGCGCCCCCTGATGAGTCACCAGCCGACTGCGCCGCATCAGTCTGCGCATCGTAGTGGCGCGCATTGATCGCGGCCTTGGCCTTCGGAAAGGCCAGCCACACCAGCGCGTTCAACAGGTCGTGCCAGTTGTCGGCGCGGGTCTGCACCTCGCCCTTAAGGTAGCAGCGCGGCTCGTATTGAGCCTCGAACGACAACTTGCCATATTCCTGCGCCACGAAGCGCAGCGGCAGGCCGTTGCGCACGACAATCGGGCTGGATGTCAGCAACTCATTGCAGTCCTGCAATGAGGGGAAGGACTCGCCGCCCAGTCGCGCTATAGCCGGATGCAGAGGCCGGAACAGCGGCGATTGCAACAAAGCGGGCTTGTCCCAGAGATTTTTCATTTTTTCATGAAAAAACTATTGCGCAACGTAGCGTATGCAATTGCGTCCATCTTTCTTGGCCTGATACAGAAGCTTGTCCGCCTTGCGCAGCATGCTGTCCTGATCTTCCGGCGCCGGAGCGTAATACGCGCCTATGCTGGTCGTGCAGCGGAACGCCCCCTCGCCCGCGGGGAGCTCCAGCTTCTCGATTCCGCTGCGTATGCGTTCGGCCACGCCGAGCAGCGCATCCTCGTCGCATTTCGCCAGCAACACCAAAAACTCCTCGCCCCCCCAGCGCGCCGCATGATCGTAGCTGCGTACGGATTCCAGAATCACCGCAGCAGAAGCGCGCAGGGCGACATCGCCGGCCTCATGACCGTAGCGGTCATTGACCTGTTTGAAGTGATCCAGATCGAGCAACAGCAGCCCGAGCGCTCCGCCCTGCCGCGCCTGACGGGCCAGCTCCTGATCGAAGCGTTCCTGCATGCCGCGCCGATTGAACAAGCCTGTCAGTTGATCGACCTCGGTCAGCCGCAGCAATTCCTCGGTGCGTTGCCTGACCTTGCCTTCGAGCTCGTTTCGGGTGTCGCGCACCACGCCCACCATGTCGGTGAATTGCCGCGACAATGCGCATATCTCGCCCTTGCCTATCGCGGGAAGATCGACCCGATAATTGCCATGCTGGACTTCGGCCATCGAGGCGCGCAAGCGCGTGATCGGGGTCAGTATCCAGCGATGCAACAGCCAGCCGACCAGCAACAGGGACAGCACCAGCGCAGCACCGAACAGCAGCGGCACCAGCAACAGGCTCTGAGGGGAAAACAGGGTTCGGGGGTCCATCAGCGTCAGATCAAACCAGCCAATCTCCGGCAGATATGCGACGCCCAGCAGATGCCGCTCGCCCTGAAAGGTCACCCACAGCGTGGACACCGCTACGCCCGATTGCTCCAGTTGGCGCATCGTCTTCCGCAGATTCTCGATGTCTGCCGGATCGGTCAGCAACGCGTCGACTTTGCTGCGGTGCTTTACGTCTTTCGTGATGCTGGCATAATCGATCAGTTCGGCTTCGCGGTATAGCTGTATCGCCATGTCGCGGTCGACGAACAGGTTGTGCACTCCCGGCTGGTGGATGTCGACGGTCTCCTTGAGAAAATCGGTGATGTCGATGCCGGTGCCGATCACGCCCAGCACCCGGCTTCCCTGCTTGATCAGCACATTGATCCAGACCTTGGTGATGCCGAGATGCGCATCCGGGTCGACGTTGACCTGGTAGTCCTTGCCGCTGCTCAGCGTGGAGTAGAACCACTTGTCGTTCGGGTTCGCCGGCGACAGTTTGTAACGCAGTTGTTTGCCGGCGAACTGGTTGGCCGCGTCGTTGAAGTAGTAATGCCCGGAAGCGGCGAATGCGGCAAAATAGCTCCGGTCGCGAAAATTCAGCCGGTAGGTTTCCAGCACCTTGATCGCGCGCGTCCTCACCTCCGGGTCGTCCTCGTGCAGCGCCATGTCCAACAGCGCCGGATCGGCGGCCATCTGTCTGGCCAGCGCGATCTCGCGCGTCAGCGGCAGCAGCGTCCGATGCTTGTCGAACATCACCTGCCGCCCGGCAAACAATCCCGCCCAATCCTCGTTCACCCGCGACAGCAGTTGCAGGGAAAAAAACCATGCTAGGGTCGAAAAGCCGAGGAGCAACCCGATGATCAGCAGGGAGAATTTATGTCTTAAATTCACGGC
>JALNYK010000005.1 GCA_023229845.1 Gallionella sp. | reverse complement strand
GAATGGTGATCCTTGGCATTTTCTTTGAAGTGATCAGTCAAATAGCTGATGCGTGCGGTGATCAGCGCTACTTGTACTTCCGGAGAACCGGTGTCGCTCTTGGCGCGCTGAAAGTCGGAAACGATTTGCGCTTTTTGCGCGGCTGTAATTGCCATTGGTTTTACTCTCCTAAAAAAAGTGCGGCATTCTACCCTTTATCGGGCCTGTTACTCAACCCCAATATTTTCACTGAGGACGGTTTGTGAAACGGTTTGCGCGGCCTGTTTGGCCACGCTGGACAACAATCGATCCGGTGCAAGCCGGCGACCTTGCAACAACCCCAGGCCAACAAAGCCCTGCGGCCCATACAGGGCAATCTTTCCATCCGGCAAGCCGGTGTCCAGCCCAAGCCGTTGCCCCTGTGCCAGACGTTTGATCTGCACCTCGTCCAGCTGCAATTTCGGCATGTCCGGCATCAGGCAATCGACGGGCAGCACGCGAGCCTCGCGTTGCTCCATGCTCATCTCTTCCAGCTGCGCCATGTCGCAGGCGTCGCTCAGGTCGAAATGGGCGATCGCGGTGCGGCGCAGCGCCGTCAGGTGCGCGCCGCAGCCCAGCGCCGCGCCGATGTCCTCGCCCAGCGTGCGCACATAAGTGCCCTTGCTGCAGCGCACCGCGATATCGAGTTCATAGCCCTCGAAACGCTCCTGCAGCAGTTCGTGTATCACCACGTCGCGCAATTCGCGCTCTATCGTCTCACCCTTGCGGATGTATTCGTACAGCGGCTTGCCCTGATGCTTCAACGCACTGTGCATCGGCGGCAATTGCTTGATCGCGCCGCGAAATTTTACCAATACGGCATCGATATCCGCCTGCGTAACCGCGACCGGCGATTCGCTGACGATCTCGCCTTCCGCATCGCCGGTGGTCGTGACCTGCCCCAGACGCAGCGTCGCGCGATAGGTCTTGTCTGCATCCAGCAGCGCGGTGGAATACTTGGTCGCCTCGCCGAAACAGATCGGCAACAGGCCGGTGGCGAGCGGATCCAGCGTACCGGTGTGGCCCGCCTTTTCCGCCTGCAACAGGCGGCGGACTTTTTGCAATGCGGTGTTGGAGCTCAGCTCCAGCGATTTGTCGAACAGCAGCACGCCGTCCAGCGGGCGGTAAGTCCGTGCCATGATGGAATTACTGCTTGTCGTCCGGCTGTTTGTCGTCCGGCTGCTGATCGTCAGAATGGTCGATCATCTGCTGATCGCTGGCCACCGCCCGATCGATGAGTTGCGACAGATTGCTGCCCCGCTCGACGGAAGCATCGAAGACGAAATGCAGCTGCGGCATGATGCGCAGCTTCAGGCTGCGCGCGAGCTGGCTGCGCAGAAAACCGCCTGCCCGCTCCAGTCCTTGCTGCGCTTCCTCATGCTTGCCGTCCAGACGAGTGAAGAAAATCTTGGCATGCGAATAATCGTTGGCCACCTCGACGCCGGTGATAGTCACCAGACGCACGCGCGGATCGCTGATTTCGAGTCGCACCAGCTCGGCCAGCTCGCGCTGGATCTGCTGGGCGACTCTATCGGTTCTGGCAAAGTTCGCCATCAGAGTGCGCGCGCGACCTCGACGATTTCGTACACTTCGAGCTTGTCGCCGACGATGAGATCGTTAAAGTTTTTCAGCGATAGACCGCATTCGAAGCCGAACTTGACTTCCTTGACGTCGTCCTTGAAGCGCTTCAGCGAATCCAGTTCGCCGTCGTGGATCACCACGTCGTTGCGCAGCACACGCACCTTCGCGCCGCGCTTGACGATGCCTTCCAGCACATAACAGCCGGCGATCGTGCCGACCTTGGAGACCGTAAAGACCTGGCGGATCTCGACCATACCGAGAATGCTTTCCTTCTTCTCCGGGGCCAACATCCCGGACAACGCCGCCTTGATCTCGTCGACCATCGCATAGATGATGTTGTAGTAGCGGATGTCCACGCCGGAAGATTCCGCGAGCTTGCGTGCAGCCGCATCGGCGCGGGTGTTGAAGCCGATCACGATCGCCTTGGAAGCCAACGCCAGATTGACGTCGGACTCGGAAATAGCACCGACTCCGCCGTGGATCAGGTTGACCTTCACCTCGTTGGTGGACAGCTTCTGCAGCGATTGCGCAATCGCTTCGGCGGAACCCTGCACGTCGGACTTGACGATCAGCGACAAGGTGCGGACTTCGCCTTCGGCCATCTGTTCGAACATGCTTTCCAGCTTGGCGGCCTGCTGCTTAGCCAGTTTCACGCCGCGGTACTTGCCCTGACGGAACAGCGCGATCTCGCGAGCACGGCGCTCGTCCGCCATCACCATCAACTCTTCGCCGGCGGCAGGCACTTCGGACAAACCTTGAATCTCGACCGGAATCGACGGACCGGCTTCGCCGATCGTCTTGCCCGCCTCGTCCAGCATCGCGCGGACGCGGCCGAACACAGAGCCGACCAGCACCGAATCGCCGCGGCGCAACGTGCCGGACTGCACCAGCACCGTAGCCACCGGGCCCTTGCCTTTATCCAGACGCGCTTCGATCACCAGGCCCTTGGCATGGGTCGTGCGCGGCGCCTTCAGTTCCAGCACTTCAGCTTGCAACAACACGCTTTCCAGCAACTGATCGATACCCTGACCGGACTTGGAGGAGACTTCGACGAACATCGTGTCGCCGCCCCAGTCTTCCGGTACTACGCCTTCGGCGACCAGCTCCTGCTTGACGCGTTCGCTGTTGGCATCGGGTTTGTCGATCTTGGTCACCGCCACCACGATAGGCACGTTACCGGCTCTGGCGTGGTGGATAGCTTCCTTGGTCTGAGGCATCACGCCGTCGTCGGCAGCCACCACCAGAATCACGATATCGGTCGCTTTCGCGCCGCGTGCACGCATCGCGGTAAACGCTTCGTGGCCCGGGGTGTCGAGGAAAGTCACCATGCCGCGCGGCGTATCGACGTGATATGCGCCGATGTGCTGCGTGATGCCGCCCGCTTCGCCGGAGGCGACGCGACTGCGACGGATGTAATCCAGCAACGAGGTCTTACCGTGGTCGACGTGACCCATCACGGTGACGACCGGAGCGCGAGGCTCCAGCACCGCATCGTGATTGACTTCGGAATCCAGCAGATAAGCGTCCGGATCGTCGACCTTGGCAGCCTTGGCAATGTGTCCCATCTCTTCGACCACGATCATCGCGGTCTCCTGATCGAGCACCTGATTGATCGTCACCATCGAACCCATCTTCATCAGGGCCTTGATAATCTCGGTCGCCTTGATCGCCATCTTCTGCGCCAGCTCGGCGACAGTAATGGTCTCGGGCACCGACACCTCGCGAACGATAGGCTCGGTCGGCAGCATGAAGGACTCGCCTGCCGCAGCCGGTGCGGCCTTGCCATGATGCTTGTCGCCGCGCTTGCCACCGCGCAAAGGTGCGGACCATGCGCCGGGACGCCCGCCCGCATCGGACTTGGCTGGCGGACGCTTGTGCGAACTAGGCTCTTCGCGCTTGTCGGCCTGCTTCACGCCGGGCTTCGCGGCGCGGGTGAAACGTTCGACTTTGTCGCCCGGCTTCGGCGCCGGCTTGTGCAACGTACCCTCGGTCGCTGCAGCAGGTGCAACGGCGGCGGCTACCGGCTTTTCAACCGGCTTCTCGACTGGCTTTTCAACCGGTTTGGCCACGCGGCGCGCAACCGGCGCACCGATCATGGGTGTCGGCGCCTGTTCGACCGGCTTGGCTACCGCCACCGGCTCGGCAACCTCGGGCTTGCTTTCTCCCACCTCGGCTACAGCCTCGGCAACAGTTTCAATTTCAGTTTCGGCTTCGGCCTTGGTCTTGCTGCGAGCACGTTTGACCTGCAACTCGGCAGCTTGTCGCTCAGCCAATTCGGCTTGCAGGCGCGCCTCCTGTTCACGTGCGGCCAATTCCTGTTCACCCAGCACCTTGACCGGCTCGACTCTAGGTGCTGCAGCTGGCTCTTCCACCACCACGGCGGCATCGCCGACAGGGGCCACTACACGGCGCTTGCGCACTTCCACCTGGATGGTGCGTGCACGACCGGTGCTGTCCGCCTTCTTGATCTCAGTCGTTTCGCGACGAGTCAGCGTGATTTTCTTGGCCGGTTTGTCGCCGCCATGCGCTTGACGCAGGTGCTCCAGCAACTGCGCCTTGTCCTTTTCGGAAACCAGGTCGGAGTCTTGTTCCTTGGTGACCCCGGCGGCTTTAAGCTGCTCGAGCAACAAGGCGACCGGCAATCCCAGTTCAGTCGCAAATTGCGCTATGTTCATTTTTCCCATTACCGTCCTCTAGATACCGCGCCTTACTTATGCAAACCAGGGTGCGCGTGCCGCCATAATCAGCGTATTGGCACGCTCGCTGTCCATACCGGACATTTCCACCAACTCGTCCACATCCAGGTCAGCCAGTTGTTCCTGCGTCGTCACGCCCTTCGCAGTCAGCGTGCGCGCCGTCTGCTCGTCCATGCCGTCCAGCTTGAGCAAATCCTCAATGCCATGCTCGACCTTTTCTTCGTTGGCAATAGCGGCGGTCAGCAAAGAATTGCGCGCACGGCTGCGCAACTCGTTAACCGTCGCTTCGTCGAAAGACTCGATCTCCAGCATTTCTTCCAGCGGCACATACGCCACTTCTTCCAGCGTATTGAAGCCTTCCTGCACCAGGATGTCGGCGACCTCTTCGTCCACATCCAGTTTTTCCATGAACACCACGCGAATCTTGGAGAATTCCTCGGCATGCTTCTCGCTGGATTGCTCCACCGTCATGATATTCAGTTCCCATCCGGTCAGTTCGCTGGCCAGACGCACGTTCTGACCACCGCGACCGATCGCCTGAGCAAGATTCTCTTCCTCGACCACCACATCCATGCTGTGCTTGTCTTCGTCCACCACGATGCTGCTGACCTCGGCCGGCGCCAGCGCATTGATGACGTAAGTCGCCGGATCTTCAGCCCACAGGATGATGTCCACGCGCTCGCCGGCGAGCTCGTTGGTCACCCCCTGAACGCGGGAGCCGCGCATACCGACGCAAGTGCCGATCGGATCGATGCGCGAATCGTGCGACAGCACCGCGATCTTGGCGCGCGAACCGGGATCGCGCGCAGCGCTGACGATCTCCAGCAGCTTCTCTTCGATCTCCGGCACTTCCAGTTCGAACAGCTTCACCAGCAATTCATTGGAAGTACGCGACAAGACCACCTGCGGGCCACGCGCACTGCGATCCACGCGCAGCAGATGCGCCCTGACGCGATCGCCAACGCGCAGATTTTCCTTCGGGATCATCTGTTCGCGAGGCAGCAGCGCCTCGATCTTGCCGAACTCAATCAGCGCATTGCCACGCTCCAGACGCTTCACCGTGCCGGAAACCAGATGTTCCTTGCGATCCATAAAATCCGCCAGCACCTGCTCACGCTCGGCATCGCGAATCTTCTGGAAGATCACCTGCTTCGCGGCCTGCGCCCCGATGCGACCGAAATCGATATTTTCCAGCGGCTCTTCGACGAACTCGCCGAGCTGGATATCGGGAATGCGCTTCTGCGCCTCCTCCAGCTTGATATGCAAGTCGGGCGTCTCGAAAGTCTCGTCGTCCATTACTTCCCAGCAGCGGAACGATGAATATTCTCCGGTGTTACGGTCGATCGATACCCGCACATCGGCCTCGTCATCGAAGCGTCTCTTAGTCGCTGAAGCCAGCGCGGACTCCAGAGCCTCGAATACGACCTCCTTGTCGACATTCTTCTCGCGCGACAACGCATCTACCAACAGCAAAATTTCACGACTCATACCATTCTCCGGCTATCAAACCTGTCAACGACAGGCACTAAACTAAAACGTCGGCACCAAACGCGCCTTATCCAGATTCGCCAACTCGATCGCCACCTGGACACCATCGACATCGAGTTGCAGCACACCATTCTCCAGCGCGCCGATCACGCCGACGAAATTCTTGCGCCCCGCCAGCGGCATGCGCAGCTTGAGCTGCGCCTTTTCCCCGGCAAAACGCAGAAAATCAGCCTCTTTCTTCAGCGGCCTATCCAGCCCGGGTGAAGACACTTCCAAACGGTCGTAGTCGACGTTTTCGACCATGAACAACCGCGTCAACTGATTGCTCACCACTTGGCAATCATCCACCGAGATGCCTTCCGGCTTGTCGATAAAGACGCGCAACAGCCCGCGGCCGGCGCGCTCAACATCCACCAGCTCATACCCCAAGCCATTCACCGTCGTTTCGATCAGCTTCAAAACATCCATAATCTCGACCCACAAATAAAAAACGGGCTCAAGGCCCATCTCAAAACGCCGCGCATTGTAGCAAAACCAGAATTTAAATGGAATTAGATTATTGGACGCGCCCAAGATCATCCGAAAGAAGACATGGCGAATAGATAGCCGCGCTCACAAAAAATAAAAGCCAAGCCGATTTGTCGGCTTGGCTCCTCATTCCCGCAGAGCAGTTAGTCAGTCGATTACAGAGCGCCTTATTCCCACTCGATCGTCGCAGGCGGTTTGCCAGAGATGTCGTACACCACGCGATTGATGCCGCGCACTTCGTTGATGATGCGGTTGGACACCTTGCCCAGCAACTCGTACGGCAGATGCGCCCAGTGCGCGGTCATGAAGTCCTGCGTCTGCACCGCGCGCAAGGACACCACCCACTCGTAGGTACGACCGTCGCCCATCACGCCGACCGATTTCACCGGCAGGAACACCGTGAAAGCCTGCGAGGTCAGTTCATACCAGGTCTTGCCGCTGGCATCCTTGGTGTTGCGCAGTTCTTCGATGAAGATCGCATCGGCGCGGCGCAGCAGTTCGGCGTATTCGCGCTTCACTTCGCCGAGGATGCGCACGCCCAGGCCGGGGCCGGGGAACGGGTGACGGTACACCATGTCGGCAGGCAGTCCGAGGGCGACGCCCAGTTCGCGGACTTCGTCCTTGAACAGTTCGCGCAGCGGCTCCAGCAGCTTGAGGTGCATGGATTCCGGCAGGCCACCAACGTTGTGGTGCGATTTGATGGTGTGCGCCTTCTTGGTCTTTGAACCGGCGGATTCGATCACGTCCGGATAGATCGTGCCCTGCGCCAGCCACTTGGCCTGTTTCAGCTTCGCGGATTCGCGCTGGAACACTTCGACGAACTCGCGACCGATAATCTTGCGCTTCTGCTCGGGGTCGGAGACGCCGGTCAGATGCTTCATGAACTCTTCGCTGGCATCCACATGGATGATCTTCATGTGCATGTGGTCGCCGAAAGTCTCCATCACTTGCGCGCCTTCGTTCAGGCGCAGCAGGCCGTTGTCCACAAACACGCAGATCAGCTGGTCGCCGATCGCGCGGTGAATCAACGCAGCCGCGACGGAAGAATCCACGCCGCCGGACAGGCCGAGGATGACTTCCTCATCGCCGACTTGCGCCTTGATCTTCGCCACCGCCTCGGCGATGTAATCCGGCATGTTCCAGTCCTGACCGCAGCCGCAGATGTCGTGAACGAAACGACCGATGATCGCCTTGCCCTGATGGGTGTGCGTCACTTCCGGGTGGAATTGCACCGCGTAGTAGCGACGCGACTCGTCCGCCATCGCGGCGAACGGTGTCGCCTCGTTGGAAGCGATCACCGAAAAGCCGGGCGGAATCGCGGTGACCTTGTCGCCGTGACTCATCCACACATCGAGCAGACCGTGGCCTGCCGCGTTGGTCTTGTCCTGGATGCCGTCGAACAGCTTCGAGTGTCTCTGCGCGCGGATCTCGGCATAACCGAACTCGCGCACGTGGCCGCTCTCGACCTTGCCTCCGAGCTGCGCCGCCATCGTCTGCATGCCGTAGCAGATGCCGAACACCGGCACGCCCAGCTCGAACACGACCTGCGGCGCCTTGGGCGTCTCGTCCTCATACACCGAGTTAGGCCCGCCGGACAGGATGATGCCCGCCGGGTCGAACGCGCGGATGTCCGCTTCGCTCATGTCCCAGGGATGCAATTCGCAATAGACATGCGTCTCGCGCACGCGGCGCGCGATCAGCTGCGTGTATTGAGAACCAAAATCGAGAATCAGTATTTTTTTGTGGCTCATAATGTCTTGTGTAGGTCGAGTTAGCGTAGCGTAACCCGACGTGCGTGTTGAATTGTCGGGTTACAGTCTGCGACCTAACCCGACCTACTTCAATCGATGTGGTAGTTAGGAGCTTCCTTGGTGATCTGCACATCGTGCACATGCGACTCGCGGATGCCGGACGAGGTGATCTCGACGAACTCGGCCTTGGTGTGCACGGTGGCGATGTCGGCGCAGCCGAGGTAGCCCATGCTGGCGCGCAGGCCGCCCATCAGCTGGTGGATCACCGCCAGCACGCTGCCCTTGTATGGCACACGGCCTTCGACGCCTTCCGGCACCAGCTTGTCCTGGTTGGCTTCGCCTTCCTGGAAGTAACGGTCGCTGGAGCCCTGCTGCATCGCGCCCAAGCTACCCATGCCGCGATAGGACTTGTAGGAACGGCCCTGGAACAGTTCGATCTCGCCCGGCGCTTCTTCGGTGCCGGCGAACAGGCCGCCCAGCATCACCGCATGCGCGCCGGCCGCAATCGCCTTCGCGATGTCGCCGGAGAAACGAATGCCGCCATCTGCGATCAAAGGCACACCGGTGCCTTGCAGCGTCTTGGCGACGTTCTGAATCGCCGCGATCTGCGGCACGCCGACGCCGGCGATCATGCGCGTGGTGCAGATCGAGCCGGGGCCGATGCCGACCTTGACACCGTCGGCGCCGTGGTCCAGCAGGGCTTGCGCCGCACCACCGGTAGCGATATTCCCACCGATCACTTCTACCTGCGGGAAGTTATCCTTTACCCAGCGAACGCGATCCAGCACGCCCTGCGAATGTCCGTGCGCGGTGTCCACGACGATCACGTCCACGCCGGCTTCGGCCAGCAGTGCGACGCGCTCTTCGGTGCCTGCACCGACGCCGACTGCAGCGCCGGCGCGCAAACGGCCCAAGCTATCCTTGCAGGCGCGCGGATGTTCGTTGGATTTCAGGATGTCCTTCACCGTCATCAGGCCGCGCAGTTCGAATGCATCGTTGACCACCAGCACGCGCTCGATGCGGTGCTTGTGCATCAGGTTGCGCGCTTCTTCCAGACTGGCGTTTTCCTTGACGGTAATCAGCCGCTCGCGCGGGGTCATGATGTTCTGGACAGGCTGATCGAGGTTATTCTCGAAGCGCAGGTCGCGATTGGTGACGATGCCGACCACTTGCTTGCCCTGCACAACAGGCAAGCCGGAAATTCTATGTTGACGAGTCAACGCCAACACGTTGCGCACCGTCATGTCCGGCGTGATCGTGATCGGGTCTTTGACCACGCCGCTCTCGAAACGTTTGACCTTGGATACTTCGGCGGCCTGTGCCTTGTCGGTCATATTCTTGTGCACGATGCCGATGCCGCCCTCCTGCGCCAGCGCAATCGCCAGGCGAGATTCCGTGACGGTATCCATCGCCGCGGACAGCAGCGGGATGTTCAGCGTGATATTGCGAGTGAGTTGCGTGCGCAGGGTAACATCGCGCGGCAACACATTGGAGTAGGCTGGGACGAGCAGAACGTCGTCAAAGGTCAGTGCTTTCTGGATAATGCGCATGTCAAACGGCCCTCGGCAAAGCGCGCATTATACGCATGCCGGACGGGCGGGTAAACGGCTCGTCCAAACTAGAGAGGAACCTCCATACCAGCCCCTCTCCTCAATCCTGATGGAACTACTAGCCATTCGACTAAGCCCGCAAGCGGGCAAGTCGCTGGTTATCTCCCGCAAGCGGGGAGAGCGTAGCGAGGGGGGCGCAGTCAAGCAAACGAATCGCTACGCGAATTTCTCGTTACAGCGCGCTTTCGTCGGTTTCGCCAGTGCGGATGCGTATCACCCGCTCGACCGACGACACGAAAATCTTGCCGTCGCCGATCTTGCCGGTGTGCGCCGCCTTGATAATGGCCTCGACAGCGGTGTCGAGCAACTCGGTCGAAACCACCACCTCGACTTTGATCTTGGGCAGAAAATCCACGACATATTCCGCGCCGCGATACAGCTCGGTATGCCCTTTCTGGCGACCGAAGCCCTTGACCTCGGTGACCGTCAGGCCGCTCACGCCCAGTTCGGACAAGGCCTCGCGCACTTCGTCCAGTTTGAACGGCTTGATGATCGCTTCGACTTTCTTCATGGGGAGTTCCCTCTATGCAATGGTTGGCAGATAAACGGGCGGCATTGTAGCAAGGCTTTGCATCTTGCAGCATTAGTCCAATGAACAATAGACCACGCTAATAATTTCCAGCTCGGTGACGCCGACCGGCGTGCGCAGGTTCGCAACCTCGCCCTCGCGCAACTTGGTCAGCGCGCGCGCCAGCGGCGACACCCAGCTGATACGGCCATTGCCGACATCGGCTTCGTCCACGCCGACAATGCTGTAGACGTTCTCGCAGCCCTTCTCGTCGCAGACCGTGACCGTCGCACCGAAGAACACCTGGTCGCATTCGCCGCGCGTGGATGGATCGACTACTTCGGCCATGTCCAGACGCTTGCGCAGGAAGCGCACGCGGCGGTCGATCTCGCGCAGGCGCTTTTTGCCATAGATGTAGTCGCCGTTCTCGGAACGGTCGCCGTTAGAGGCGGCCCAGGTGATGGTCTTCACCAGCGCCGGACGCTCGACCTTCCACAGGTGATCCAGCTCGTCGCGCAGTTTTTGGTAGCCGCCCGGCGTCAGGTAGTTCTTGACGCCCGCGGGCAGCGGGCTCGACGACTCCAGTTCGTCATCGTCGTCGCCGTCGGTCTCTTTAGTGAATGCCTTGCTCATGGCGCGGATTCTACAACAAGCATGGGGATGAAATCGGACTGATGGTCAACTGAGAAAAACAAAAAACGGTCCACGAAAAACACGGAAGGCACGAAAAGAAACATTCAGCAGTCTCGCCTGTTGGCGAAGATCCCACCTACCAAATGTTCGTGATTTTTATGTCTTTCGTGGACGATTGATTATCAGCCCTCATTCAGCTTCGCATGGGCTGCGGCCAAGCGAGCGATAGGCACGCGCGGCGCGGAGCAGGACACGTAGCTCAGACCGATCTGGTGGCAGAACATGATCGAGGCCGGATGGCCGCCGTGTTCGCCGCAGATGCCGATCTTCATGTCCGGACGAGTGGTTCGACCGCCTTCGATCGCCAGCTTCATTAACTTGCCCACGCCTTGCGTATCGAGCACCTCGAACGGATTGTCGCGCAGGATGACCTGGTCGATGTAGTCCGGCAGGAACTTGTTCTCGGCATCCTCGCGCGAGAACGAGAACGTAGCCTGGGTCAGGTCGTTGGTACCGAAGGAGAAGAACTCGGCCTCCTTCGCCAGGCTGTCGGCGCGCACGCAGGCGCGCACCACTTCCATCATCGAGCCGAATTTGATCTTCACCTTGACGCCGCTAGCCTGTTCGACCTCCGCGACAATCTTGTCGACCATGCGTTTGACGTACTGCAATTCGACCGAGGTGCATACCTGAGGAACCATGATTTCCGGATGCACATCCAGCGCTTCCCGGACGCATTCGACCGTAGCCTCGGCCAGCGCGCGGATTTGCATCGCGTATATCTCAGGATAGGTGACACTGAGGCGCACGCCTCTATGTCCCAGCATCGGGTTGACTTCGTGCAGCGCGCGCACTTTTTTCAGGATCGTCTGTTTCTTCTCGATAGCCTGTTCAACGAGATGCGAACTGATTGTGCCAGACTTGACCTGTGCGACCTCGGCGGCGCTCAACTCCGCGTCGCCCAGCAGATCCAGCGTATTGGACAGGATTTCCATGCCGCTGACGGTCTGGTGCAGATGCTGCAGCTCGGCCAACTCCTTGATCAGCTGTTGTTCGGAGGGCAGGAACTCGTGGATGGGCGGATCGAGCAGGCGGATCGTCACCGGCAAGCCGGCCATGGTCTCCAGCAACCCCTTGAAGTCGCCGCGCTGGATCGGCAGCAAACGGTCGAGCGCGATCTGACGCTGCTGCGTGTCCTCCGCGATAATCATATCCAGCACGATGGGCAGACGGTCGCTAGCGTTGAACATGCGCTCGGTGCGGCACAGGCCGATGCCCTTCGCGCCGAGTTGCAACGCGCGCTTCGCATCGTTCGGCGTATCGGCGTTGGCCATCACTGCCAGCCTCGCCTCCTGGTCCGCCCAGCCCAGCAGCGTGTTCAGCTCGTCGGTGATCTCCGCCTCTATGGTCGGCACGTTGCCCAGATAGACCATGCCGGTGGTGCCGTCGATGGTGATGATGTCGCCCTCGTGTATCACCGTCTCGCCTATCGTCGCCTGACGCAGCGTGACGTTGACCTCGATGCCCTCGGCCCCCGCGACGCAGGGTTTGCCCATGCCGCGCGCGACCACCGCCGCATGCGAGGTCTTGCCGCCCCGGCTGGTCAGGATGCCGCGCGAGGCGAAGAAACCGTGGATGTCTTCCGGCTTGGTTTCTTCTCGCACCAGTATCACCGGCTTGCCCGCCCTGCCCTGCTCCTCGGCGCGATCGGCATCGAACACGGCGTGGCCGAAATCAGCGCCCGGCGAAGCTGGCAAGCCCTTGGCCAATGGCCGGTCTTTGGCGGCGGGATCGAGGCGCGGGAACAGCATCTGCGCGAGACTGTCCGGCGCGATGCGCAGCAGCGCCTGACGGCGCGTGATCAGCCCTTCCTTCTCCATCTCCACCGAGGTGCGCACCATCGCGGTGGTGTTCATTTTTCCGTTGCGCGTCTGCAGGCAATACAGGATGCCGCGCTCGATGGTGAACTCGAAGTCCTGCACCTCGTGGTAGTGATTCTCAAGCTTGGCGCGCAGTTCCTGCAACTGCCGGAACAGGTCGGGCATTTCGGTTGCCATGTAGTCGATAGGCTTGGGCGTGCGGATGCCGGCGACGACATCCTCGCCCTGCGCGTTTACCAGATACTCGCCGAAGATGTGATTCTCGCCGGTCGCCGGGTTGCGCGTGAAGCCGACGCCGGTCGCGGAATCGTTGCCGCGGTTGCCGAATACCATCGTGCAGATGTTCACCGCGGTGCCGTTGGCCATCTCCGGCGTGATGTGGAATTCGCGGCGGTAATCGACCGCGCGCTTGCCCATCCACGAGCGGAACACCGCCTTGACCGACAGGATCAATTGTTCATAGGGGGCTTCCGGAAAAGGCCTGCCGGTCTGTTCCTGGACCACGCGCAGGAAACGTTCGCTGATTTCCTTGAGGTCGTCGGCGGTCAGCGCCAAGTCTTCCTTGATGCCGCGATCCAGTTTGACGGCGCTCAGTTCCGCATCGAACAACTCGTCGGAAATATCCAGTGCGATCTTGCCGAACAACTGGATGAAACGGCGGTAGGTGTCGTAGCCGAAGCGCGGGTCGCCGGTCTGGGCGATCTCGCCGGCCAGCGTCTGCGGATTCAGGCCGAGGTTGAGGATGGTGTCCATCATGCCCGGCATGGACATTGCCGAACCGGAGCGCACCGACACCAGCAACGGTGCGGCCGCATCGCCGAAGCGCTTGCCGGTCTTGATTTCCAGCGCCTTCATCTGGGCATCGATCTCGTCCAGCAGCGACTTCGGCAACTCCTCGCCCGACGCCGCGAGATAGCTCAGACAGGCCTCGGTGCTGATGACGAAACCGGGGGGTACGTTCAACCCGATCTGGGTCATCTCGCAAAGATTCGCCCCCTTGCCGCCCAGCAGTTTCTTGTTCTTGCCGTCGCCTTCCTCGAATGCGAAGACCTGTTTACCTGCTTTTACGATGCTGTCCACTGCACACCTCCATAGGATGAATCCAGACTGACGCTCGCAATTCAGTGCAACTGCGAGCCCGCAACAACAACGCCGGGCAATTTAGCAACGAAACATCTTGGGCGCTATAGGGGGAAGTCTACCCCAGTTAATCCTATTCTGATACGCAACGTGAAGCAGTGGAAATTGGGCTGTCCATCGACGTCGAGTACATCGAATTCGCGGCAGGTGGAGGGACGCTGGAGGTAGATAGCGCAAGAAACCTGCAGACCGACTTCGCCTTCGAGCGATGCAGCGCAAGTGCGGAGAAACGGGGTCGGTGAGATATGCTGGAACGACGACGCCGGGTGCATCATCGGCCTCGGCCCAACAGTAAGAACACGCGGTAATTGGCGCAGCAAGCGCCGCAACTCAGGCAGGGATGGTCTGAGTCGCACTCATGTTCGCGCTTATGCGAACACGCCTCCCGCGCCCAGGGCTGCCACGCACACAGTCAACAGTCCGAGCGTCAGGTTCACCGCGACCAGCTTGCGTATCCGGCCCAGTTGCTCGCCCGCGTCCTTCCAGTGTTGCTTGGAGACATGCACGCTGAGCGGCACATAGCAGGAGAAGAATACATAGCCGTAGATCGCGATCATCGCCAGCCCCAGCCCCAGCATGATATGTACATGGCGCGACACATGGGCGAGGCCGCCGTACAGATAGATCAGGTAGAAACCGGTAACCATCAGCAACCCTATCGACAGCCACACCCAGTTGAAGAAACGGCGGAACACGCCGTCCCATAGGCGCAGACGCTCCGGCGGCTGCAATACCTCGGCGGCTGTCGGGCGCAACACGACATAGGCGAAGAACATGCCGCCGACCCAGACCAGCGCGGCGAGCAGATGAATCATTTTGAACAGGGCCATGGCTTCCTCACAGATAGTTTTAACAAGTTTACTGCAACATTTCGCGCACCGGCCTGAAACTCCTGCGATGCACCGGCGACACGCCGTGCTCGCGCAACGCGGCGAGATGTGCGGCGGTCGGGTAGCCCTTGTGCACGGCAAAGCCGTAAAGCGGATATTGTTCGTGCAACTGCAGCATCAGTTCGTCGCGCGCGGTCTTCGCCAGTATCGAGGCGGCCGAGATCGCCGCAACCTTGCTGTCGCCCTTGACGATGGCTTCGCTGGGAATGCCGGTCTGCGGGCAATACAGGCCGTCCACCAGCACCTGCTGCGGCTGAACCGGCAATGCCAGCACGGCGCGGCGCATCGCCAGCAGCGTAGCCTGCAGGATGTTGAGGTCGTCGATCTCGCCAACCTCGGCGTAAGCCACAGCCCAGGCCAGCGCGCGTTCGCGGATCAACGGAGCGAGTCGGTCGCGCTGTTTTTCGGAAAGCTTCTTGGAGTCGGCCAGCCCCTCGATGGGATACGCCGCGTCGAGTATCACCGCCGCCGCGCTGACCGGCCCGGCCAGCGGCCCGCGACCGGCTTCGTCGACGCCGCAGATCAGGATGGTTTTATGCATAGTGGCAGATAAGGCAGGATCGCCGCAGCCGCCTTCTGCGCGGTGTCCTGGCGCAGCGTGCGGTGCAGTTCGTGGAACGTCTCTTCCAACTGGACCACGGCCTCGCCGTTGTTGACCAGGTTCAGCAGCGCCTGCGTCAGGTTCTCCGGCGTCGCGTCTTCCTGTATTAGCTCAGGCACGACGAAGCGTTCGCACAGGATGTTGGGCAGGCCGAAGTACGGCTGATAGCGCTTGCGTTTGATCATCCACCAGGAGAACGCCGGCATCCTGTAGGTGATGACCATCGGCCGTTTCAGCAGCGCGCATTCCAGCGTCGCGGTGCCGGAGGCGACCAGCACGCCGTCGGCGGCGATCATCGCGTCCTGCGCATGACCGAACAGCAAGGTGATCGGCAGCTGTTCCGCGTCGCAATCGTACAGCGCCTGCTCGAAGATGCCGCGCGTCTCGCGGCTGACCAGCGGCACGAGGAAGCGCGCGTCCGGTATCTGCTGCAGCACCAGCTTGGCGGTCTCGATGTAGGTGTGCGCGAGATATTTGACTTCGCTCTGGCGGCTGCCGGGCAGGAAGGCGAACACCTTCGCGTGCAACGGGATGCGCATGGTCTCGCGCATCTCGGCGCGCTTGGGGAATTCCGGCAGCATGTCGGCGAGCGGATGGCCGACATAGTCCACCGCGATCCCGGCCTGCCGGTACAGCTTGGGCTCGTGCGGGAACAGCGCCAGCACGCGCGACACGGCGCGCCCGATCTTGTGGATGCGCTCGCCGCGCCATGCCCAGATCGACGGACTGACATATTGGATAGTCGGAATGCCGCTCGTCTTGAGCGCCAGTTCCAGATCGAGGTTGAAGTCCGGCGCATCCACGCCGATGAACAGGTCCGGACGGTTGCCCAAGAAATGCGCGCGCAGCTTGCTGCGGATGCCGACGATCTCGCGGTAGTGGCGCAGCACCTCGACGTAGCCGCGCACCGCCAGCTTCTCCATCGGGAACAGCACTTCCATGCCGGCGGATTGCATCTTCGGCCCGCCGATGCCGACAAAATGGATGTCAGGACGCGCCTCCTTCAATGCCGTCATCAAATGGCTGCCGAGCATGTCGCCGGACGCCTCACCCGCGACAATGCCGATTACGATTTTTTTCTGCTGCATGGAGAAACCTTTGTGTTGCCCGATCTAGCGGACGATGCCGCGGGTGGAACTGGCGAGGAAGTCGACCAGCGGTTGCAGTTCGGCGTGTTTCGCCAGTTGCGCATCGATCGCAGCCTTTGCTTCATCCAGAGTCAAACCGGACTTGTACAGTGTCTTGTAGGCACGCTTGATCGCCATGATCGCTTCGCTCGAATAACCGCGTCGCTTCAGCCCTTCGGCATTGATGCCGTGCGGTGCGCAGGGATTGCCGGAAGCCAGCACATAAGTCGGCACATCCTTGAACAGTATCGTGCCCATGCCGGTGATGATGTGCTCGCCTATCCTGACGAACTGGTGCACCACGGTGAAGCCGCCGAGGATCGCGTAGTCGCCGACATGCACATGGCCGGCCAGCTGCGCGTTGTTCGCGAAGATCGTGTGGTTGCCGACCTGGCAGTCGTGCGCCAGATGCACATAGGCCATGATCCAGTTGTGGTTGCCGACGCGAGTCACGCCGACATCCTGTGCAGTGCCGAGGTTGAAGGTGCAGAATTCGCGTATGGTGTTGTGGTCGCCGATCTCCAGCCGCGTCGGTTCGTTGGCGTATTTCTTGTCCTGCGGTATTTCGCCCAGCGAGCAGAACTGGAAGATGCGATTGTGTTTGCCGATGCGCGTGTGGCCGTTGATCACCACATGCGGGCCGATCACCGTGCCCTCGTCGATCTCGACATGCTCGCCGATGATGGAATACGGCCCCACCTCGACGCCGTCGGCGAGCCTGGCGTTCGGGTGGATTATCGCGGTCGGATGAATCATGTGAACCTCGTCGAATCCGAAATTAAGCGACCGTCTTCACGGTGCACATCAGTTCGGCTTCGGCGGCCAGCTGGCCGTCCACTTCAGCGACGCCCTTGAACTTGAACACGCCGCGCATGCTGCGCGTCAGTTCCACCTTGAAGATCAGCTGGTCGCCGGGAGACACCGGGCGCTTGAAGCGCGCGCCGTCGATGCCGGCGAAGTAGTACACCGAGTTCTCGTCCGGCTTGCTGTCCATGGACTTGAACGACAGCAAGGCCGCGACCTGGGCCATTGCCTCGATGATCAGCACGCCGGGCATCACCGGGTGATGCGGGTAATGACCGGGGAAGAACGGCTCGTTGATAGTGACGTTTTTCAGCGCGACGATGTTCTTGCCGGGTTCGACCGACAGCACGCGATCGACCAGCAGGAAGGGATAGCGGTGCGGCAGGTGTTCGAGGATGGCGTGGATGTCCATGGCGATGCTCATTATTCTTCCCTTTCAGTGATACTTGTTTTCAATGATTCGAATTGTTGTTCCAGCGCCTTGATGCGCTTCGCCATCTGGTCGAGATGACGTAGATGCACGGCGTTTTTGCGCCAGTCTTCCTGTTTGGAGAACGGGAAGATCGCGGCATAGGAGCCGGCCTCGCGGATCGACTTGCCGACCAGCGTGTCGGCGGCGATCTCGACATGATCGGCGAGCTGCAGGTGACCGAGGATGCGCGCGCCGCCGCCGATGCGGCAGTACTTGCCGATCACCGCGCTGCCGGCGATGCCTGCGCAACCGGCGACTGCGGTGTGCGCGCCGATGCGTACGTTGTGCGCGACCTGGATCTGGTTGTCCAGCTTCACACCGTCCTCGATCACGGTATCGTTCAGCGCACCGCGGTCTATCGTGGTGTTCGCGCCGATCTCGACGTCGTTGCCGATCACCACGCGGCCGATCTGCGGAATCTTGAGCCAGCGGCCCTCGTCCATCGCGATGCCGAAACCGTCGGAGCCGATCACGCAGCCGGAATGCGCGATCAGGTCGTCGCCAATCACGCAATCGTGGTAGACCGTCACGCGCGGATACAGCCGCGCGCGGCGACCGATCACCACGTTGGGGCCGATGCAGCAGCCCTCGCCGATCACCGAATCCGCGCCTATCGTAGCACCCTCGCCGATCACCGCGGTCGCGGCAATGCTGGCACTAGGATCGATTCGGGCGCTGGCGTCGATCACCGCGGACGGATGCACGCCCTGACGGGTTCGCGGTAGCGGATTAAGCAGCGCCGAGACGCGTGCAAAGTATGCGTAGGGATTGGCGCAGATAATGCGCGGCAGATCGGTCGACTCGGCATCCGCCTCGGCGAGGATCACCGCCCCCGCCTTCGTGGTCGCCAACTGCGAGCGGTACTTGCTGTTGGTCAGGAAGCTGATGTGCTGCGGCTGCGCGCTTTCCAACGTCGCGATCTGGGCTACGCGCACCTCGCCGTCGCCCAGCACGCGCCCGCCGAGCTGGGCGGCAATCCCGGACAGGCTATGAGTAACAGACATGCCAGAGATACCGCCGCCTATTTACCGTCCTTGGCCGCGGGCTTTTCAATCGCGAGATGTTTGATCACCTTGTCGGTGATGTCGATCTTGGGATTGCGGTACACGGCCTCCTGCAGAATCAGATCGTATTTTTCCAACTCGGCGATAGCCTGAATTGCCTTGTTCGCCTGTTCCAGCACGATGGCCAGTTCCTCGTTCTTGCGCAGGTTCAGGTCTTCGCGGAATTCGCGCTGCATGCGCTGCAAGTTCACGTTCATCGCGGTCAACTCGCGCTCCTTGTTGCGGTGATCCGCATCGGACATCGCGCCGGCTTCCTTCTCCAGCAAAGCCTGCAGATCCTTGGCCTGTTTCATCAGCTTTTTGATCTCCTGGTCGCGCCCCGAGAATTCCTTCTCGATGCGCTTTTCGGCCTTCAGCGCCGGGGCCGACTCGCGCAACACGCGCTCGGTGTCCACCACGCCCACCCTGAAATCGGCCGCCTGGGCCGTCCCGACACTCAGCCCCAAAGCCAGCATCGCCATCATGATCTTCATTTTCATCACATACTCCTTGCTCATCGTAATCGGTATCCCGGACAACCGGGGTTGCATGTCAGAACATCGAGCCCAAATTAAACTGGAACTTCTGCAGCCTGTCTTCCGGCTGCTTGTTCAGCGGCACCGCATAACTGAACTTGAGCGGCCCCATCGGCGAAATCCAGATGACCGCCGCACCTGCGGAATAGCGCAAACCCGCGCTGCCCGGCAAGTCGCCCGGACCGTACACCGCGCCGGCATCGACAAAACCGCTCAGGCGCACCGACTTATTCTTGTCCATGCCCGGGAACGGCACCATCAGCTCCGCGTTGCCGACTGCGCGCCCCGTACCGCCCAGCACCGCGTTATTGACGTCGCGCGGACCCAGCGAACTTGACTCGAAGCCCCGCACCGAACCAGTACCGCCGCCATAGAAATTCTTGAAAAATGGCAAGTCCTTGCCTCCATAGCCCCGTCCGAAGCCAGCTTCGCCGTTAAGCAAGAGGACGACATCCTGAGCGACCGGGTAGTACCACTGCTGCTGGAAATTGAATTTGTAATAGCGCATGTCGAACACTGGCAGCGCCACCTCAAGGAAGGCGCGTTGCACTAAACCTTCGGTGGTGTAGATCGCGCTATCGCGGCTATCCCTGGACCAGCCGACCGTGCCGAGCAGGTTACTGTTCGAGGCCCCGAAGTCGTTCACGTACTGCGTCAGCCGCGCCGGCGAGTTGGCCGTCAGGATCAACTGGGTATTTTCGGCAGACAGCCCGTAGCTGATAGCCTCATCCTCGCCTATCGGCACGCCGAAACGCACCCCGCCGCCCAGCGTATGCGAACCGTATTGGCTGACCGCGGTGCTGGTCGAATCGGTGTTGCGTTTGTAAACATCGAAGCCGCGGCTGACGCCCTCGTCGGTGAAGTACGGATTGGTATAGGAAAACGAATAGACCTGATTAACCTTGCTGGTGTTGATCTGCACCGCCGCATGATTGCCGCTGCCGAACAGGTTGTTCTGACTGACGCTTCCGCTCAGCGACAAGCCCTCACCCTGAGAGAAGCCCGCACCTGCGGAAATGTTGCCGGTGGACTTTTCCGCCACGGAGATATTCACGTCCATCTGATCCGCCGTGCCCTGCACCGGCAGAGTCTCCACGTTCACTTCCTCGAAGAAATCCAGCTTATCGACGCGCTGCTTGGACTTCTTGATCTTCTCCACATCGAACCATGCGCCTTCGACCTGACGGAACTCGCGCCGGATCACCTCGTCGCGCGTCTTGTCGTTGCCCGCGATGTTGATGCGACGGATGTACACGCGCTGCCCAGGATCAACCATGAAATTGAATGCCACCTCATGCTTTTCCTTGTCTATCGTCGGCACCGCATTCACGTTGGCGAAAGCATAACCTTCCTGTCCCAGCCGATCGCTGACCTTCTTGCTGGTCTCGGTCAGTGCGCTACGCGAAAAAACATCTCCCTCTTTGACCTGGATCAGTTTCTCGACCTCATCCCTGAGCACTATCGTATTTCCAACCACCGCCACCTTGGACACGGAATATTTAGCGCCTTCGATAAAGTTGATCGTGATGTAGATGTCTTTCTTGTCCGGCGTGATCGAGACCTGCGTGGAACCGATATTGAATTCCAGATAACCGTTGTCCATGTAGAACGAACGCATCGCTTCCATGTCGGCGGACAATTTCTGTTTGGAATACTGGTCGTTCTTGCTGAACCAGCTCATCCAGTCCGGCGTGCTAAGTTTCATCAGCCCAAGCAACTCATCTTCCGGATATGCCTGATTGCCGATCAGATTGATTTGCTTGATCTTGGAAACTTCGCCTTCCACCACGTTGAATACGACCGCAACGCGGTTGCGTTCCAATTCGGTAACTGTTGTAGTCACGCTGACGCCGTACTTCCCGCGGGCAACATACTGGCGCTTCAATTCTTGAGTCGCCTTATCCAGCGCGCCCTTGTCGAAGATGCGCGCTTCAGCCAGCCCGGCGGACTTCATGTTGTCCTTGAGCTGCTCCTTGGGAAAGTCCTTGATGCCGTTGAGTTCGATGCTGGCGATCGAGGGGCGCTCGCGCACCAGCACGATCAGCACGCCCTGCTCGACTTCCAGGCGCACATCCTTGAAGAACCCGGTGGCATACAAAGAGCGAATGGCTGTTGCCGCCTGCTGGTCATCCATCGTATCGCCGACCTTGACCGGCAGGTAGCTGAACACCGTGCCGGCTTCGGTGCGCTGTATGCCCTCGACGCGGATATCCTTGACAGTGAACGGCTCGATTGCCCAAGCGGGCGACATGCAAAGCAGGGAAATCAGCCCCACCAGTTTTTTCAGTTTCATTTTCAACCTGAGATAAGCCGAGTTATGTCGTTATATATGGCAAACACCATCAGCGTGCCGAGCAGCGCGATGCCGATCCTCTGTCCAAGCTCCCATGCCTGTTCCGAGACCGGACTTCCCTTCGCCAGCTCGGCAGCATAATACAGCAAGTGCCCCCCATCCAATAAGGGGATGGGCAACAGATTCAGCACACCGAGACTGACGCTGATCAGCGCCAGGAAACCCAGATAGGCCACCAACCCCATCGCTGCGGACTGCCCGGCATAGTCAGCGATGGTGATCGGGCCGGAGAGATTCTTCATCGACACATCGCCCAGCACCATCTTGCCCAGCATCTTCAGGCTGATAAGCGAGGTCTCCCAGGTCTTGCGCAATGCTTGGACCAGCGCGTCGAACGGGCCGTAACTGACCTTGGTCATCATCTCCGCCAACGCTGCCTTGTCGATTTGCGGCGCCGCACCGATCTTGCCGACCGGCTTGCCGTTCTCGTTCACCGCGTTTGGCACGACCGTCACGTTCAACACCTGATCGCCGCGCCGGATGTCCAGTTGCACGGATTGGCCGGGATGAGTGCGCACCACCTCGACCAGCTCGCTCCAGCGCTGCAGTTCCAGCCCGTTGGCGCGCAGCACCACGTCGCCCGGTTGCAGCCCTGCCTGTTGTGCCACGCCGCCTTCGGCGAGCTTGCCGAGAACAGGGAGAACGAGCGGCTGATGCAGTCGCAGGCCAAGCTTGCCGAGAAACTCGCCGTCCAGCTCATCCGCTTCCAGCCCGCGCATGTCCAGCACGTGAGTCAGCGACTCGCCTTGCGCGCTACGGCCTTCGACCTTTACTTCGGATTGCTGCAGAGCATGGTCCAGCAACGTCCAGCGCATTTCCTGCCAGCTTGGAACATCGACGCCGTCGATACTCAAGATGGTCTCGCCCGGTTGCATAAGAGCGGCAGCGGCAGGCGTATCCGGTAGCACTTCGCCCAGCACCGGCTTCAGGCCGGGCACGCCGTAGACAAACAGCACCCAGTACAAGACGATGGCCAACAGGAGATTCGCCAGCGGCCCGGCCACGACGATGGCCATGCGCTGCAACACTGGTTTGCGATTGAAAGCCTGATCCAGTTCTTCCGGCGCGACCTCGCCCTCGCGCTCGTCCAGCATCTTGACGTAGCCACCCAGCGGGATCGCCGAAATCGCCCATTCGGTCCCGTTCGCGCGGCGTTTGCTGTAGATCACCTTACCGAAGCCGACCGAAAAGCGCAGCACCTTGACGCCGCAACGGCGCGCCACCCAGAAATGCCCCAGCTCATGGACCACCACCAGCAGAGCAATTGCAGCAACGAAGGCCAATAAGGTAATCATGGATGTAGGGGCACGGCGCGCCGTGCCCCTGCGAGATCGCCAATACGTTGCTGCGCTGCACGACGCGCCTCGGCGTCCGCTCCGATGACATCGTCCAGACAAGTGACTGCGCCGAGCGGCAACTCATCGAGCACGCTGGCGATGACGCAAGGAATATCAAGGAAGGCGATGCGGCGATTCAGGAAAGCATCCACCGCAATTTCGTTCGCCGCATTCAATATCGCCGGGGCCGTGCCCGCGGCGCGCAACGCCTGATAGGCCAATCCCAAACAAGGGAAGCGTTCGAAGTCGGGTTCAACAAAATTTAAGGTCGCGACCTTGAACAGATCCAGCGGCGCGACACCGGCGTCGATTCGCTCCGGCCAGGACAGGCCGTAGGCGATGGGCGTGCGCATGTCCGGATTGCCGAGTTGCGCCAGCACCGAGCCGTCCACGTACTGCACCAGCGAATGGATCACGCTCTGCGGATGCACCACCACCTGGATGTCGTCAGCGGAAGCATTGAACAACCAGTGCGCCTCGATGACCTCCAGGCCCTTGTTCATCATCGTCGCGGAGTCCACCGAAATCTTGCGACCCATGCTCCAGTTCGGGTGCGCGCAAGCCTGTTCGGGCGTGACGCTATGCAATTCGGCCAGCGGCGTATTGCGGAACGGGCCGCCGGATGCGGTCAGCAGAATCTTGCTCACGCCGCTGCGTTGCATATCGCCGCGATAGTTATGCGGCAAAGACTGGAAGATCGCGTTGTGTTCGCTGTCGATCGGCAGCAGCGCGGAACCGCTGGTGCGCACCGCCTCCATGAACACGTTGCCCGCAGTCACCAGCGTCTCCTTGTTTGCCAGCAATATCTTCTTGCCCGCGCGCGCGGCCGCCAGCGTGGGACGCAGCCCCGCTGCACCGACGATGGCCGCCATCACCGCGTCGACTTCCGGCAACACCGAGACCTGCTCCAGCGCTTCCACGCCGCACAGCACTTCGGTGGATAAACCGGCGTCCTTCAGGCGCTGGCGCAGTCCTGCGGCAGCCGCTTCGTCGAGCAGCACGGCGTAATCCGGCTTAAATTGTTCGCATTGTTTGAACAGCAAATCGACCTGCGAATTCGCGGTCAGTGCGACGATGCGGAAGCGATCCGGGTGGCGCGCCACCACGTCCAGCGTGCTGGTGCCTATGCTCCCGGTGGAGCCCAGGACGGTCAAGTGTTGCATGGGTTAGGCGATCCTCTGGAATAGCATTGCCAATGCGGCGAGCGGCAGCGTCGAAGTCAGTGCGTCGATGCGATCCAGCAGGCCGCCGTGTCCCGGCAGCAGCGCACCGCTATCCTTCACGCCGGCCTGACGCTTGATCGCCGATTCGAACAGGTCGCCGATCACCGCCAGCGCCACCCACCACCAAGCGGTCAGCAACAGCGGCGGCAATATCTCGCGGGTGGAAAAATGCGGGCTGAAACTCCAGACCAGCACCACGTAGACCGACACGCCGAATATCGCGCCCGCCACGCCTTCCCAGGTCTTGCCAGGACTGATGTCGGGCGCGAGCTTGTTCTTACCGAAACGTCGTCCGGCGAAATACGCGGCGATGTCGGCGACCCACACCAGCCCCATCACGAACAGCAACAACCACGGGCTGGGCGCGGCTTCACGCAGGTCCATCATCGCCAGACCGGTCGGAATCAGTACCGCCCAGCCGACCGCCGCCATCGCCAAAGGACGTTCGACCTTCCAGCCCACCATCAACCAAGTCGGCACGACGACCAGCCACAACAGCGCGGACACCAGATAGATCGCCAGATGAACGTAGAAGCTCACCGTCTCGGCGGCATAGGCGTCGAGCGCCACCAGCCCCAGCATCAGCACCAACGTCAACCACCAGTACAGACTCGCCGTCCTGCCGATCAGCTTGGACAGGTGCGACCATTCGGTCGTCCCCTGCATTACCATCGCCACGACCAGCAGCGCCCATGCCATCGGCGGCAACAAAAACAACGCCGCCAGCAACAATGCCAGCAACACGATGGCGGTGATCACACGCGACTTAAGCATTGCCCTCTTCCTTCGCCTGTTCGTTTTTCAGCTGATCACTGGTTCTGCCGAAACGCCGTTCGCGTTTCTGGTAGGACTCAATCGCCGTCTCCAGTTCCTTGCGCCCGAACGCGGGCCACAGCACATCGGTGAAATACAACTCGGTGTAAGCCAGCTGCCACAACATGAAGTTGCTGATGCGCTGCTCGCCGCCGGTGCGGATGAACAGGTCAGGCTCGGGGGCGTCGCTCATCGACAGATACGGGGAGAGGTCTTCTTCGGTGAAGTTCTGCGCCAGTTGCGGGTGATCCTTGAGCATGGATTGCACCGCGTTCATCATGTCCCAGCGTCCGCCATAGTTCGCCGCGATGGTCAGCGTCAGCCCTGTGTTATTCGCGGTCAACTGCTCGGCATCCAGCATCGTCTGGCTGAGCTTGTCGTCGAAACGGCTGCGGTCGCCGATGATTTTCAGACGGATGTTTTTTTCGTGCATCTTCACTATTTCGCGTTCCAGCATCTTCAGGAACAGCGACATCAGGAAGGAAACTTCGTCGGCGGGACGCCGCCAGTTCTCGCTGCTGAAGGCGAAAACGGTGAGATATTCGACGCCCAGATCGCGGCAAGCTTTGACGACCTCGCGCAACGATTCGACGCCGCGCTGATGCCCCATCACGCGAGGCATGAAACGCTGCTTCGCCCAGCGCCCATTGCCGTCCATGATGACGGCAATGTGACGCGGGACACTGGGGATGTCGGGAATGGTGCGAGTGGAACTCGGCAGCGGCGACATTACACCGCCATCAGGTCGACTTCTTTGGCAGCCAGCGCCTTGTCGATCTCGGCGACATAGCGGTCGGTCAGTTTCTGGATCTCGTCCTGGGTGCGGCGCTCGTCGTCCTCGGAGATTTCCTTCTTCTTGAGCGCGTCCTTGAGATGGGTATTGGCATCGCGGCGGATGTTGCGCACCGCGATCTTCGCATCTTCGCCTTCGCTCTTGACCACCTTGATCAGGTCGCGGCGACGCTCCTCGGTCAGCATCGGCATAGGCACGCGGATCAGTTCGCCCTGGCTGGCCGGATTCAAACCGAGGTCGGAGTCGCGGATCGCGCGTTCGACCGGGCCGACCATGTTCTTTTCATATGGTTGAACGCCTATGGTGCGCGCGTCGACCAGCGTGATGTTGGCCACCATGTTCACCGGAGTCATGCTGCCGTAGTAGTCCACCATCACATGGTCCAGCAGGCCGGTGTGCGCGCGTCCGGTGCGCACCTTGCCCAGATCGGTTTTCAGCGCCTCCAGCGACTTTTGCATCTTCTGTTCGGCAGTTTTTTTCAGGTCAACAATCACAGTTCCCTCCCGGATCAATCGATACGCACCAGCGTGCCTTCGCCTTCGCCGAATACCACGCGCTTCAGCGCGCCGGCCTTGAAAATACTGAATACGATGATGGGCAGCTTCTGGTCGCGACACAGTGTCAGCGCCGTCGCATCCATCACCTTGAGATTCTTGCTGATCGCCTCGTCAAAGCTCAGGCTTTGATAGCGGATCGCATTCGGATCCTTCTTCGGATCCGCAGTGTAGATACCGTCCACCTTGGTGGCCTTGATCACCACATCGGCGGACATCTCCACGCCGCGCAGCGCGGCGGCGGTGTCGGTGGTGAAGAACGGGCTGCCGATACCGGCCGCGAAAATCACCACCTTGCCGTCTTCCAGATAACGCAACGCCTTGCCGCGAATGAACGGCTCGGCGACCTGCTCCAGGCTCAGCGCGGACTGCACGCGGCAGTCCAGCCCGGCGCGCTTCATCGCATCCTGAAGCGCCATCGAATTCATCACCGTCGCCAGCATACCCATGTAATCTGCGGTCGCGCGATCCATCCCCGCCGCGGCCGGAGCCACGCCACGGAAGATGTTGCCGCCGCCGATCACGATGGCCACTTCGACACCCAAGCCCACCACTTCGGCGATCTCGCCGACGATGCGCTCGATCACCTCGCGGTTGATGCCGTAGCTATCCTCGCCCATCAGGGCTTCGCCGGACAGTTTCAGCAGGATGCGTTTGTAGGCTGGCTTCATGGCGATTAACCCTGCGCAGCAGCAGCGGCAGCAGCCACTTCAGCCGCGTAGTCTTCCACCTTCTTCTCGATGCCCTCGCCCACCACGAACATCTGGAACGCGGACACGGTAG
Organism: Gallionella sp.; assembly: GCA_023229845.1. Taxonomy (GTDB): domain Bacteria; phylum Pseudomonadota; class Gammaproteobacteria; order Burkholderiales; family Gallionellaceae; genus Gallionella. Next base: position 87,762 of record JALNYK010000005.1, on the reverse strand, counting down.
CGCCTTTGGCCTTCAGCAGTTGCTCGATGGTCTGCTTGCCGTCTTCCGCCTTGACGAACACCTGGCCCATCAGCGTGACTTCCTTCAGGAACTTCTGCACGGTGCCTTCGGCGATCTTTTCCAGCATGGCTTCCGGCTTGCCGGATTCCTTGGCCTTCTCGATCGCGATGCGACGCTCGGTCGCGATGTCTTCCGGATTCACGCCGGATGCATCGACCGACTTCGGCTTGCTTGCCGCGATGTGCATACAGATGTCGCGGCCCAGCGTATCGTCGCCGCCGGTGAAGTTCAACAGCACGCCGATCTTGCTGCCGTGCAGATAGGAAGCCAGCTTGCCGTCAGCAGTTTCGTAACGCTGGAAGCGACGGATCGTGAGGTTCTCGCCCAGCTTCATCACCAGCGCCTTGCGCACTTCTTCGACGGAGCCGGAGTCGTTCGCCAGCGCCATGCCGGACAACGCCTCGTTATCGGCCGGATTGTTCTTCGCGACGGTCTCGGCGGCATTCTTCGCGAATGCGATGAAATCGTCGTTCTTCGCGACGAAGTCGGTCTCGCAATTCACTTCAACGACCGAACCGAACTTGCCGTCGGCCGCGATGAACGAGCTAACCACGCCTTCGGCGGTCACGCGGGATGCGGCCTTGCTGGCCTTGGCACCACTCTTGATGCGCATCTGCTCTTCGGCAATCTTGAAGTCGCCATTGGCTTCGACCAGCGCCTTCTTGCATTCCATCATGCCGAGGCCAGTAGCCTCGCGCAGTTCCTTGACCATTGCTGCGGTAATTTCTGCCATGTTCCACTCCATAAAAAACTTATAAAAAAAGGGGCTCGCGCCCCTTTATGCGCCTTATTAAAGCTTAAGCTGCCGGCGCCGGCTCGGAAACTTCCTGAACCAATTCGGTCAGCGCCTGAGCACGGCCTTCCAGAATCGCGTCGGCGATGCCACGAGCATACAGACGGATCGCCTGAGTCGAGTCATCGTTACCCGGGATCACATAATCCACGCCCAGCGGAGAATTGTTGGTATCGACGATGCCGATGACCGGGATGCCCAGCTTCTGCGCCTCGACGATGGTGCCCTTCTGGTAGCCGACGTCGATCACGAAGATCGCAGCTGGCAGGCCTTGCATGTCCTTGATGCCGCCGAGGCTGCGATCCAGCTTTTCCAGTTCGCGCGACATCATCAGCGCTTCTTTCTTGGAGTACTTCTCGGTCGCGCCTTCGGCAGTAATCTGCTCCAGATCGCGCAGACGCTTGATCGACAACTGCACGGTCTTGTGGTTGGTCAGCATGCCGCCCAGCCAACGGTAGTTAACGAACGGAGAACCCGCGCGCACTGCTTCTTCTTGGATGATGTCGCGCGCCTGACGTTTCGTCGCCACGAACAGGATAGTGCCCTTCTTGGCTGCCAGCTTGCGCACAAAGGCTTCTGCCTCGGCGAACTTGGCGACGGTCTTTTCTAGGTTGATGATGTGGATCTTGTTGCGATGACCGAAGATGTACGGTGCCATCTTGGGATTCCAGAAACGGGTTTGGTGACCGAAATGGACACCGGCTTCCAGCATTTGACGCATAGTTACAGCCATGACTACTCCTAACGTAAGGGTTATTAACTACCACTCGCCAGCCTGACCCACGGCAATTCCGTGAGCACCCCAACTTGCGCGAGCGGGAAATTCACTCCGGCCTATTCCAGAGCGGCGCGCATTCTAGCACCAAGCCCCGTTTCACTCAACCCGCACGGCAAAATCGGGCAAATCGCCCAGACCAAGCAGAATCTTTCAAATTTCTTTAAACGCCATACACATGGCGCGTTTTTATCCACCGATTTCACACCAATCTAAGCCGCAAGTTTATTTCGTCGATAACCCGGTTGTAGGCAATACGGCTCAACCAGTATGGAGGGTATGGAAATGAAAATCGAAAATTCGACGGTCGGCCTCACCAGCCAGCACGCCAGTTCGCGACAGCACCAAGTCGAGGAATCCCTGCGCGCCTGGGTAGGCGCACAACGCCCGGACTTCGAGCAGCGCAACGAGGCGGCACTGCAGAACCTGCGTGCCTGGGCCGGCCAGACCGTGGCAACGCTGTCCGACGCCGGACGGCAAGCTGCGGCCCTGGATCAGCAAAAAATTGGCGCATCCGCCAACGATGCACAGGCAGCCTCCGCGACCGAAGAGGCCGCCAACCAGGCCGAGAACGACCCGAAGATGCAGCTGCTGATCGGCCTGATCGAGGCGCTGACCGGGCACAAGGTCAAACTCTTCAACGCGAATTCGATGAAGCATGACGAAGCCGCCGTCCCTGTCGAAGGTAACCATGGCGAAAGAAACCACGGCGCGGCCGCGGTCGAAAACCGCCGTCAGGGCTGGGGCGTGGAATACGACCGGCGCGAGGTGCTGTACGAGTCGGAAGTGACCCGGTTCGAGGCAGCAGGCATGGTCAGGACCAGTGACGGGCGAGAGATCAGCTTCAAGCTCTCGCTGGAAATGAGCCGCGAGTTTTATCAGGAAACCAATGTCTCGGTACGCGCAGGCGACGGCGTGAAAAAAGACCCGCTGGTGATCAACTTCGCCGGCACCGCAGCCCAGCTCACCGACACCAAGTTCGAATTCGACCTCGACTCCAACGGCGAGGCCGAGCAGGTGTCCTTCGTCGGCGCCGGCAGCGGCTTCCTCGCGCTGGACAAGAACGGCAACGGCGTCATCGACAACGGCTCCGAGCTGTTCGGCACGCAGAGCGGCAACGGCTTCGCCGACCTGGCCGCCTACGACAGCGACGGCAACCAGTGGATAGACGAAAACGACGCGGTGTTTTCAAAGCTCCAGATATGGAGCAAGGATGGCGCAGGCAAGGATCTGCTGAGCACGCTGGCGCAACGCAACGTAGGCGCGCTCTACCTGGGCAACGTCGCCACCCCGTTCGACCTGAAGAACGGCGCGAACGACCTGCAAGGCCAGGTGCGCAGCAGCGGCGTCTACCTGAACGAGGACGGCACGACCGGTACGCTGCAGCAAGTCGACCTGGTCGTTTAAAAGACTATTTGTCCACGAAAAACACGAAAGGCACGAACAAAAGAAACAGGTTCTCAGGTTTTAATTTCGTGCCTTTCGTGTTTTTCGTGGACAAGGTTGGTTTTGATTTGTTTATTCACGCAGGATAGCTAATGGCGGCAGCGCAGCTAATCTCCTTGTACCCGCCCATCCGGCCAGCATCACCGCCGCCATGCCGCCGAGCACGCCGATGAACCAGATCGCGGCGTTCGGCTGGTACGGTATCTCCAGCACGCGCAGCGCCAACACCCAGCCCAGCAACACAGCCCCCGCCGCGGCGAACAGGCCACTCAACCCGCCCAGCACGGCAAACTCCGACAGGTGCAGCCGCCGCAGGTAGCGCCCGTCCGCCCCTAAGGTGCGCAGCACCGCCGCCTCGAATCGGCGCTCGTCCTGCGTCGCCAGCAGCGCGGCATACAGCACCGCGAAGCCGGACAGCAGCGTGAACATGAACACCGCCCCCATCACCTGAGTGATCTGGTCCATGATGTGGCGCACCTGATCGATGATGGAGCCGGTGTCTATCACCAGCACATTGGGAAACTCGCGCGCCAGCAGGTCACCCGCGCGAGCCCGGTCAGGCGGCAAGTAGAAGCTGGTCAGGTAGCTCGCCGGGAAGTCGCGCAGCAACTCCGGCGTGGCGATCACGAAGAAATTCACCCGCATCGAATCCCATTCCACCTCGCGCAAACTGGTGACGCGCGCCGTGAAGCGGCTACCGGCAACGTCGTAGGTCAGCGTGTCGCCCAAGTGGATGCCCAGCGTCTCGGCGATACCCTCCTCCACCGAGAGTTGCTTGCGCTCCTCCGAAATTTCGTCATTCCGGCCCTTCGTCAGGCTCAGGACGGGCTGCCCTGCGGGCAGGCCGGAATCCAGTGTTTCTAAAGAACTGGACACCGGTTTTCGCCGGTGTGACGTCTCGGTTGTAACTGGCGATGTCCACCAAACTCCGCTCACCAGCTTGTTCCACTCCGGCATCTGCTCCATGTACGACAGGTTGAATTCGCGCTCAACCAGACGGCTCGCGCGCGAATCGGCGTAGCTGTCGCCGCTGACCGGCCTGTCGTTGATCGCGACCAGCCGGCCGCGCACCATCGGCTGCAATTCCGGCGGCGGCAGCTTCTCGCGCGCGAAGAAATCCGTCATCGCCTGCTGCTGGTGCGGCTGGATGTTCACGACGAAGCGGTTGGGCGTATCCGGCGGCAGCCTGTCCTGCCAGCCCTGCAACAGGTCGGCGCGCACCAGCGTCAGCAGCAGCAAGGCCATGCCGCCCAGCGCCAGCGCGACCACCTGCAGCGCGTTGCTGCGCCCGTGCCGCACCAGATTGTTCACCGCATGCCGCCAGTGACTGCCGAGATAAGGGAAATAGCGCGCCAGCCCATGCAGCGTCAGCCAGGCCAATGCGCCGAACACCGCCAGCCCCGCGAGCAGCCCGCCCAGCATCGCCAACCCCAGCTTGGCCGAGCCGGAATGCCACAGGAACAGCGCCGCCAGCACGGCCATTGCAAGAAGATAGGCCAGCACGGTGTTCGGCTGCGGCGCGCCCAGCTCGCGGCGCAGCACGCGCAACGGCGACACCCGGCGCAACTGCAACAGCGGCAGGAAGCCGAAGCCCAGCAGCAGCGCAAAACCGCTGATCGCAGCCTTCACCGCGGGCAGCAGCGAAGGCTGAGGCAGCGCCGCATCGCGCATCGTTTCGATCAGCGAGATCAGCAGCGCCTGCGTGACGTAGCCCAGCAGACAGCCGGCCAGCACCGCAAAGAAACCGAGCAGCAGGAACTGGTACAGGAACAGCCGCAGCACCTGCCCCTGCTGCGCGCCGAGGCAACGCATCACCGCGCAGCCGTCCAGATGGCGCTGCACGAAACGCCGCGCCGCCAGCAATATCGCCGCACCCGCGAGGATCGCCGCGGTCAGCGCCGCGAGGCCGAGGAAATGCTCGGCACGTTCCAGCGCGCTGCGTATCTCGGGCCGCGCATCGCGCACGTCTTCCAGCTTCTCGTTGCCAGTCAGCTTCGCCTCCAACTCGGCGCGCAACGCGGCGACCTGCACCGCCTCGCCCGCGACCATCAGCCGGTAGGTGATGCGGCTGCCTTCCTGCAGCAGGTCGGTCGCCACCAGATCCTGCGCGTTCATCAGCACGCGCGGCGCGAAGCTGGAAAAGCCGATGGACTGGTCGATATCCTTTACCACGCGCGCCGCGACGATGAAGCGCATCGCGCCTATGCCCACCTCGTCGCCGACCTGCAGGTCGAGGCGACGCAACAGCCTGTCGTCTGCCCACACCGTGCCGGGCATGGGAATAGAACTGCCCCGAAGGTCGGGATTCATCCCGACTGAACTGGCAGCTTGTCGGGATGAATCCCGACCTACCTCTGCATCATCGACCTCAATCTTCCCGCGCAGCGGGTACCCCTCTTCCACCGCCTGTATCTCCGACAGCAACGCCTGCTCGCGGGACGACACCATGCTCGGGAAACTGCGGCTCTCAACCGCGCGCAGGCCGCGCGCCTCGGCGCTGGAACGATAGAGGGACGGCAGCGGCCGCGTCGAGGTGATGCGCAAATCCGCCCCGATCAAACTGGTCGCCTCCTGCTGCAATGCCTGCCGCACCCGGTCGGCGAACATCCCGACCGTCGCGAGACTGCCCACCGCCAGCACCAGCGCCAGCAGCAGCACACGCCACTCCCCGGCCCGCCAGTCGCGGCGCAGGAGGTTGAGGGAGAGGCGGAGGAGGTTCATTTTATATTTACTGAAAACGCAATCTGTCTCATGCTAACCGTTAATATTGTTCTGCATTTTTCAGTTGTTCTTCAGCCAACTTGTAAGCCTCTTCGAGGTTGTATCCCTTGCCCTCGTACCAGCCCTCGAAAAGTGCATGGATTTCATTCTGCAAGTTGACTGCTTCATTCGAAAAATTTTCAATTCGATTGAAAAGCTCGTCCTTTGAGCTTGAATTACGAAGTGATAAATATTCAGATTTGACACACCGATGAATCAGCCAATTGCGTTCGTCCAAGAATCGTTCAAAACGTGTCGCAAGCGGCTTAGATATAGAACCATGTTGCTTGGCCGCTCCAATAATAGGCCCTAAGGTTCCCTTCTGTTGATTTGCAAGAATATCCTTTGCGAATGCCGCTGAAATCTTCTTTCCTTTTTCGCGCTTTGCCTGAAGTATTTTGAAAGCTGTAAATGAGGCGACAACATTTTCCAGATGCTGGAGATGCCATAACGCCTTACCTAAAAGACGATATAACGTATCAACATCTTCATCAGTGTATGGAAGCATGGTTATCTTCAGCGCAGCGCTTCGTCGAAGGTGACGAGAATCAACGTGGAGCGGTGAATGAAGCAGGCGCGCCAGTCGTGGCGCGGTGAGTGAAGAAATTGACGATGGTGGGCAATCATTGCCGCGCCCGATCCACCCAGTAATCCGGGCGGCGATGCTGATGGGAAACCGTCATGAACCAGACCTCGTCACCTCGCAACACATATCGCAAGGTATAAGGAAAGCGAGTCATCGCGTAACGCCGGACATCCTCCAGTTCAACGGGAAAAAGCATGGGATAGCGCGCAACCCGGAGCGCGGCTTCGCGCACTTCGTTTCTGAAACGTTCTCCGAGGCCGGGTTGTTGCTGCTCGAACCAAGCGTACGCGTCGTTCAGTTCGTCATTAGCCGCCTCGGAAAAGCGAATTCGCATCATTTGCCGCCGAACACCTCTTCGAACGGAATCGTTTTCATCCGCCCTTCATCGCATGCCTGCGCCCGGTGTCGCGCCTCTTCCGCCCAAACTTTGTCGATTTCGGGATCGGCCTTGTCCAGGCTTTGCATGATTTTTTCCACTACCTCGTAGCGCTCTGCCGCTTTCAGTTGCAGCGCCATATCGATGATTTCGTGCTTGCCCATGTTCGCTCTCCTTCGATGCCCAACTTGCCTGATCGGATGTCAGGCCGATTCTACCCCATCGGTTCCGCAATACCTCATCCGGCGGGTTACTCCACCACCCTCCCCGCCTCCAGCCTTAACTGCCTGCCGCAGCGCCTTGCCAGCGCTTCGTCGTGGGTGACGAGGATCAGCGTCGTGCCCTGCGCACGGTTGAGGTCGAGCATGAGTTCGATGACCTGCGAACCCGTCGCGGCGTCGAGGTTGCCGGTGGGTTCGTCGGCGAACAGTATTTTGGGGCGGGTGACGAAGGCGCGGGCGAGTGCGACGCGTTGTTGTTCGCCGCCGGAGAGGTGTTTGGGCAGGTGGTGCGTGCGTTCGGAAAGTCCTACCTGGCGCAGCGAGTCGGCGGCGCGTTCGCGCGCGTCGGCTGCGCCTTGCAGTTCCAGCGGCAGCATGACGTTCTCCAGCGCGGAGAGCGCGGGCAAGAGTTGAAACGACTGGAACACGAAGCCCGCCGCTGCACCCCGCAGCCTTGCGCGGCCGTCCTCGTCCAGCGCGAACAGGTCCGCGCCGGCCAGATACACACTACCGCTGCTGGGCACGTCCAGCCCGGCGAGCAGGCCGAGCAGCGTGGACTTGCCGGAGCCGGACGCGCCGAGGATAGCGAGGCTCTCGCCTGCCTCGACCGCGAAACTTACTTCGTGCAGGATGGTCAGCGGCTGATCGCCGCTCTGCACTTGCTTGCCAAGCTCAACTGCCTGCACAATCGAAGCCATGAAAAAGTCGCTCCTGAAAATTATCCTGCTGCTCGCCGCGCTGTGGCTGCCGCTCAATGCCCATGCCGCGAAGAACATCCTGGTGTTCGGCGACAGTCTATCAGCCGGATACGGGATCGCAGTAGAGGAAAGTTGGCCGGTGCTGATGCAGCAGGAGCTGAAGCGCAACGGCTCGAAATACCAAGTGGTCAACGCGAGCATCAGCGGCGAGACCACCTTGGGCGGACGCCAGCGCATCGATCAGGCATTGAAGCTGCATCGCCCGGATGTAGTGGTGCTGGAACTGGGCGCGAACGACGGGCTGCGCGGCTACCCTATCGCGGACACCGCTGCCAACCTGAACGCGATTGTCGTCGCCGCGCAACGGGCGAAGGCACGCGTGTTGCTGGTCGGCATGCGGTTGCCACCGAACTACGGCGAACCTTACATCACGCAATTCGCGAAGATGTATCCGCGGCTGGCAAGACAGCGCGGCATCCGGCTGCTGCCCTTCCTGCTCGAAGGCGTGCCGCCGGAGCAGTTCCAGCCGGACAACCTGCACCCGACCGCGGAAGCACAACCATTGCTGATGCGAAACGTGCTAAAAGAACTCCAGCCGCTGTTGCGTTAGCCGCATCAGATATACACCCCATATCCGCCTCCATCCGGTTACGGCATCATTCCGACCTCATCCCTGAAAAGGCCTAGCGATGGCAAATCATCTGGCGCAGGAAACCAGCCCCTATCTCCAGCAACACGCAAACAACCCGGTGGACTGGCATGCGTGGAACCCGGAGACACTGCTGCTCGCGCGCGAGCAGGACAAACCCATCCTGCTGTCCATCGGCTATTCGGCCTGCCACTGGTGCCATGTGATGGCGCATGAGTCGTTCGAGGACGAGGAGACCGCGGCGCTGATGAACCGCCTCTTCGTCAACATCAAGGTGGACCGCGAGGAGCGCCCCGACCTCGACCAGATCTACCAGAACGCGCATGCCATGCTGGCGCAGCGCGGCGGCGGCTGGCCGCTGACCATGTTCCTCGAACCGGACGGCACGCCGTTCTTCGGCGGCACCTACTACCCGAAACAGGCGCGCTACAACCTGCCCGCCTTCACCGACGTGCTGCGGCGCGTCGCTCAGGTGTACGAAGAGAACCGAGCGGAACTCGCCGCGCAGGGCAAGCGGCTGACCGCGGCGCTGGCCGACATCCAGCCAGTGCGTGACAAGGAGACTACGCTGGACGACGAACCGCTGGCGCAGGCGCTGCATCAGCTAAGCGAACAGTTCGACAAGGTCAACGGCGGCTTCGGCAACGCGCCCAAGTTTTTGCACCCGGCGGAACTCGATCTGCTGCTGCGCCGCGGCCATGCAACCAACGATGCACAGGCGCTGCACATCGTGCGCCACACGCTGCTGCAGATGGCGCAAGGCGGGCTGTACGACCAGCTCGGCGGCGGCTTCTGCCGCTACAGCGTCGATGCGAGCTGGGACATCCCGCATTTCGAAAAGATGCTCTACGACAACGGCCTGATGCTGGGGCTGTATAGCGCCGCCTGGCAGGCAAGCGGCGAGCCTCTGTTCGCGCGCGTGGTCGAGCAGACCGTGGGCTGGACGATGCGCGAGATGCAGTCGCCCCCTCTCCCCAACCCTCTCCCGCAAGCGGGCGAGGGGGCAAACGAGTCGCTACGCGAGACCGAAGTTAATCGAGGCTACTACTCATCGCTGGACGCCGACTCGGAACACGAGGAAGGCAAGTTCTATGTATGGCAGCGCAAGGAAGTACGTCAGCTGCTGAGCGCGGAGGAATGGGCCGTCGCCGAGCCGTACTACGGCCTGGACAGCACGCCAAACTTCGAGCACCGCGACTGGAACCTGCGCGTCAGCGCGTCGCTGGACGACATCGCCAAGCGCCTAGGTATCGCGACGGAACAGGCCGAAGCGCTGCTGACTTCCGCACAGAAAAAACTCTATGCCGCGCGCGAGCAGCGTGTGCGCCCCGGCCGCGACGAGAAAATCCTGGCTAGCTGGAACGGCCTGATGATCGCCGGCATGGCGCGCGCGGCGCGCGTGTTCAATCGACCCGACTGGCTGCAATCCGCGCAGCACGCAATGGACTTCGTGCGCACAACTCTGTGGCGCGACGGCAAGCTGCTGGCGACCTGCAAGGACGGCAAGGCGCACCTCAATGCCTATCTCGACGACCATGCCTTCCTGCTGAATGCCGCGCTGGAACTGATGCAGACTGCATTCAGGAAGACCAACATGGACTTCGCCGTGCAGCTTGCCGATGCGCTGCTGGAACGCTTCGAGGACAAGCAGAACGGCGGCTTTTTCTTCACCAGCCACGACCACGAAGCGCTGATCCAGCGCAACAAGACCGCGCAGGACAACGCCACGCCGTCCGGAAACGGCATCGCCGCGCAGGCGCTGCTGCGCCTTTCGCTGCTGACCGGGGACGAGAAATATCGTGAGGCGGCGGAACGTTGCCTGAAGCTGTTCTTCCCCGCGCTGCGCCGGGCCGCGAGCTACCACTGCAGCCTGTGCACCGCACTCGCCGAACTGCTGCAACCGCCCGGCCTGCTGGTGCTGCGCGGCGGGGAAGCCGCAGCATGGCAGGCCGAGTTGCAACAACGCTACTTGCCGGATGTGATAACCATCGTGTTGAATGATGAGACGAGCGGCTTGCCCGAGGCACTAGACAAGCCGGTGCGCGAACAGACTACCGCCTGGCTGTGCCGCGGCACGCAATGCCTGCCGCCGGTCACAGACTTCGAGGAATTATTGAAGGTACTGTAGATATCCGTAGGGTGGGCTATGCCCACCATGTCGGGCATTAGCCCGATCTACATTTGGTTCCGGCTCGTCCGACTTAGTACTGTAGGTCGGGTTAGCCAAGGGCGTAACCCGACATTCTTCGATGATTGATCGTCGGGTTGCTTTGCCTAGCCATCTGACTAGGCTGTCCAAGAACGACAGCCAAATCATTGGTTAACGCTACACTAACCCGACCTACAAAACTGGATAAGTTTCTGAAACACTTGGAAATGTAGGTCGGGTTTCAACCCGACGACTTCGGCAGGATCAGAACAAGCATGTCGGGCTAAAGCCCGACCTACAAAACCATTAGCGCAACGAAACGCCGCCCTGCGCCGAATAACCCAGCGCGCTCGCCACGCCCGCGCCGAAGCGCTTCGCAAGGCGCTCGGTGAAGTCTTCCTTCATCGTGAAGTCTACAATGTCCTCGGCCTTGATCACGTCGCGCGCGACCGACTCGACGCTGCCGTAGCCGTCGGCCAGTCCCATCTCGACGCCGCGCTGGCCGTTCCACACCAGGCCGCTGAACGTGTCCGGCGTTTCCTTCAGGCGCTTGCCGCGGCCCTGACGCACCACGTCGATGAACTGCTGATGGATCTCGGCCAGCATCTGTTGGGCGTAGACCTGCTGTTCCGGGTTCGCCGGCGAAAACGGATCGAGGAATCCCTTGTTGGTTCCAGCGGTCAGCAGGCGGCGTTCGACGCCCAGCTTTTCCATCGCACCGGTGAAGCCGAAGCCATCCATCAGCACGCCGACCGAGCCGATCAGGCTGGCCTTGTCGACGAATATCTTGTCGCCCGCCACGGCCACGTAATAACCGCCGGAGGCGCAGATGTCCTCTACCACCACATGCAACGGAATCTGCGGATACTTGGCGCGCAGGCGGCGTATCTCGTCATTGATCTGCCCCGCTTGCACCGGGCTGCCGCCGGGGCTGTTGATGCGCAGGATCACGCCCTGAGTGCGCGTGTCCTCGAACGCATCCTGCAGAGCGGGAATGATGAAATCGGCGCTCGCCGCGGTGTCCGGCGCGATCACGCCCTGCATATCGATCAGCGCGGTGTGCTTGTCGCTGAGCACCGTGTCCTTGTTGTCGAACCAGCCCATGATCAGGAACAGCACGAGGAACAGGTAGCCGAAGGTCAGCACCTTGAAGAAGATGCCCCAGTGGCGCGCACGGCGCTGTTCCTGTATCGCCGACATCGCAAGCTTCTCGAGTACGCCGCGTTCCCAGTTGTTGTTTTCAGACATGTTCGTTCCTTCTAAAAATCGTTAAGCCAAACAATCGTTAAGCATTTGCCTTCAGCCAATCGCGCAATTCCGCAAAATCATGCACCAGCGCGAGCGGTTGCAGTTCCAGCAACTGTTCCGGCGGATGCGCACCGTAGCTCACCGCAACCACGTCCACCCCGGCGTTCTGCGCCAGTTGCACATCGTGCGTGGTGTCGCCGATCATCAGCGTGCGATCCGCACTGACCGCCAGTTCATCCATCAGTTCAACCAGCATCGCCGGATGCGGTTTGGAGAAGGTCTGGTCGGCGGTGCGCGTCGCGTGGAAATACGACCTCAATCCGCTCGCATCCAGTACGCGCTCCAGCCCCGCGCGGCTCTTTCCGGTGGCCACGCCCAGCCAGTAGCCGTCCGCATGCAGCTCGGCGATAGTCGCGCGCGCGCCTTCGAACAGCGGGATGGTCTGATCCTGCGCCAGAAAGTGATGACGGTAGCGCTCGGCCAGCGGCTCGTACATCGCTTCCGGCGCATCCGGCACCGCATGTTGCAATGCCTGAGCCAGCCCCAGCCCGATCACATGGCGCGCCGCCTCGTCGCTGGGGACGTTCAATCCGAGGTCGCGGCACGCAGCCTGGATCGAACCGGCGATCACCGCTGTCGAATCCATCACCGTGCCGTCCCAGTCGAACACTATCAGGTCGTAACGCTTGCTCATGAAAAACTGCCAAAAAAAGAGGCGCGGATATTACCACGCCACCCGCTTCCGACCGAATAGTGCATGCGGGCCGAATAGCGCACGCGTAGAAACGCCCCGGCTCGTATAATGCGCGCCTCTGCCTCCTTGCCCGCACCATGAACCTGATCTACCTCCTCGACCTGTGCGCCGTCGCCGTCTGCGCGATCACCGCCACACTGGAAGCCCGCCGCCGTGAGCTGGACCTGTTCGGCGTGGTCGTGATCGCGGTGATTTCCGGCATCGGCGGCGGCACGGTGCGTGACCTGCTGCTGGGCCGCCTGCCGGTGTACTGGATACACGACCCGATCTACGTCGTGGTCGGCATGGTCGCGGGCACGCTCACCTTCTTTCTCGGCCGCCGCCTGCGCCTGCCGAAGAACTTCTTCCTCGTTCCCGATGCGATCGGCCTGGCGCTGTTCACCGTGATCGGTGCCAGCGTCGCGATGCAGCTCGATGTCCCCTGGTTGATCGCGGCGCTGATGGGCGTGATCACCGGCGTGTTCGGCGGCGTGATCCGCGACATCCTGTGCAACGAAGTCCCGCTGATCTTCCGCACCGACATCTACGCCACCGCCTCGCTCGCCGGCGCACTGCTGCTGATCGCGCTCGATCATGCCGGCATGAATCACAGCATGGCGATCCTGTTCGCGATGGTCTGCATCGTGGCGATACGCCTCGCCGCAATCCGCTGGCACATCCACCTTCCGCGCCTGCGTTCGGACGCTTAACTTACACAGAGGCCCACATGCACAAACCCGAAACCACCCATTGGCTGCTGTACTGCCGCCCCGGCTTCGAACAGGACTGCGCGCAGGAAGCCCTGCGTCAGGCTCGATTGCAGAAGCCTGTAATCGCCGAACAACCTCCCATCGTCGCCGACAGCGGCTATGTCGTCGTCGTGCTGAATGACCAGAAGCCGAACTACCGCGAACTCGTGTTCGCGCGCCAACTGATCCGGCTGCAATACATCATCGAAGAACTGTCCGAACACGACCGCCTGACGCCGTTGGTCGAAGCCATCGAAGCACTGCCCGACACCTTCGGCACGCTGTGGCTGGAGACACCGGACACCAACGACGGCAAGACGCTGTCCTCGTTCACCCGCCGCTTCCAGCCGCTGCTGGAAGCGCCGCTGCGCGCACAGGGCAAACTGCCGGCAGAAGGTTTGGAGGTAGACCGCAAACTACCGCGTCTGCATGTATTCTTCCCGGACAAGTCCACCGCATTGATCGGCAGCAGCGAGCCTTACAACAGCGCCCCTTGGCACATGGGCATATTGCGCCAAAGCATGCCTGCCGAAGCGCCCAGCCGCTCGACGCTGAAACTGGCCGAGGCGATCGAAGTGTTCATGGACAAGAGCGAACAAACGCGCTTGATGCGGCAAGGCATGACCGCCGTCGATCTCGGTGCGGCCCCCGGCGGCTGGACCTGGCAGCTGGTCAAGCGCGGCATCCGCGTCACCGCGGTGGACAACGGCCCGATGAAGGGCGTGCTGGCCAAGCATCCGCTGGTCGAGCACCTGCGCGTGGACGGCTTCAAGTACGCGCCGCGCAAGGCGGTGGACTGGCTGGTGTGCGACATGGTCGAGAAGCCCGCCAAGGTCGCCACGCTGATCGGCAACTGGTTCGTCGCCGGTTACGCTAAACATGCGATCTTCAACCTCAAGCTGCCGATGAAGCAGCGTCTCACTGCGGTGGACGGCGCACTGAACGACATCCGCAAACAACTGGACGAGGAAGGCATCAACTACCGGATGCAAGCCAAGCAGCTCTACCACGACCGCGAGGAAGTGACGGTGTTCCTGGTGCGCACCAAGGGCTAGGCGACAAACACAAAGGCCTCCAGAGATGGAGGCCTTTTTTCAGGGCGTCTGAATTGTTTTGCGGCCTCGATGCTCAGCGTTCGGGAAAGCAACCAGGGAAGGCTGACAACGGCTCCCGGAGTATTTCAGCCCCTCGACTTGCCGATAACATTCATTCAATGTCCTACGCAAAGTCCCGCCTCTTCTCCTTTTCGCCCTCCTTGGCCAGCAGGTCGCGCAACATGTCGAAAGACACCGGCTTGACCATAAAGTGAGTAAAACCGGATGCCAGTGCCAGCACCCTAGTTTTCTCGTCGGCATAACCGGTCACCGCCACCACGCAAAGGTCGCGGCCTTCCGGTAACTCGCGCAGCCGTTTCACGGTTTCGAAACCGTCCATGTCCTTCAGGCCGATGTCCATCAACACGACCTGCGGCCGGAAAACCGGGATCTGTTCCAGCGCAGATTGCCCGGTATCGGCGACTCGCACCGCATAACCTTCCAGCTCCAGCAACATCGCCGTGCTATCGCTCACGGCATAATCATCTTCCACCACCATCACCCGCATACCGCCGGCAGGGCTGCTCTTGCCCTCCGTGTCCGGTACGGCCGGCTTGTCGGGCGTAGCTTTGGCAGGCAGCCAGACGGTGAAGATCGAGCCCCGTCCGGCACCCTCGCTGTGCGCCGCCACCCGCCCGCCGTGCATCCCGACCAGACGCTGCACCAGCGTGAGGCCGATGCCCAGTCCACCCTTCGCGCGTTCCAGCGTGCGTTCGTCCTGCTGGAACAGGTCGAACACCTGCGGCAGCAATGTCGCCGTGATGCCCATGCCGTTATCCCGCACGCTGATTTCGACCTCTTGGCCGCTCATGCGCGCGGCGAACTCGATCCGTCCGCCTTCCGGGGTATATTTGACGGCGTTGTCCATCAAATTGAACAACACCTGCGACAGGCGCACCGGGTCACCCTGCAGCCAGACCGGCTGCTCGGGCAGCTGGATCACAAGCTGGTGTGCCTTGCTCTCGACCAGCGGCCCGATCGACTGCATAAGCTGCCCGACCAGCTCGGCCAATTCGATTTCTTCCCGATGGAGCGTGATTTTTCCTCGGGCGATGCGCGAGACATCCAGCAGATCGTCCACCATGCGTGCCAGGTGATTCACCTGCCCCTCGATGAGCTCCTGCGCCCACTTGATCCTGGGCTCGTCCAACCCCAACCTGCCGATGATATGGGCGGCATTCCGGATGGGCACCAGCGGGTTGCGCAGCTCGTGGGCCAGCATCGCGAGGAACTCGTCCTTGCGCCGCTCCGCCTCCCGCTGCATCTGTTCGGCATGCTTGCGATCGGTGATGTCGTGGCTGGAGGCAAACAGAAAACACTGCCCGTCGATCTCCATCCCGTTGACGCTGATCTCGACATCGATCAGCGACCCATCCTGACGGCGATGCACCGTCTCGAACTTCGCGCTCTTGCCGATGAGCGCCTTCATGCGTGCCTGCAACTCCTCGGCCGTCCATTGCGCGTCGAAATCGGCCACGTTGAGGCCGGCCATCTCCTCCTGCGTGTAGCCCAGCATGCGGCAAAAGGCGTCGTTCGCCTCCACGATATTGCCCTGTATATCCAACACATGAATGCCGTCCATGGAGCTCTGCATCAGGGTCTGGTTGCGGCGCAGCAGCGCCTCCGACTGGAACCGCAACCTGTGGGTCTGCTCGGCCATGTCCTCTATGGCGCGGGCCACTTCGCTGATTTCGTCCATCTGTCTGCCGCACGCGTGGCCGAGCTTTTCCTCCAGCGCCGCACTCGGACGGTTGTTCGCGGCGAATTCCTCGACCGCGCCGCCCAGACTCTTGATGCGGCGGGAATTGCCCATCAGCCAGAAGCCCAGCGTGAACCACAGGATCAGGCCGTCGACGACCGGGATCGCGGCGGCGCCAAGCGCCAGTTCCGTCCGCGTGAAGAGCGCCTTGATCGGCGCATCGATGCGCAGGGTCGTATTTCCGGCGTCGTTGGCGCTCCATGGAATCGCCTTCTCTTCCACATCCGCTGTTTGTTTAACCCGTTCCAATCCTGCCTGCCCGGCAGAACTGGCAATGGGGTTGCCGCGGCTCATCGCGGTCAGCACGATGCCCGGCGTCGCCAGATTGAACAACAACGCGTTGTCGATTTCATAGAACACCGTCATGCGGCCGTTTCCGGACGCGCCTAGCCAGATCGGCACGACGAACACCCTGTACAGGTTGCCACCCCCACCCGATCGATACCAGCCGCTTTCCAGCCCGGAGGGAAGCGGAACTTCTTCGACATCGGGCGCGTTGCCGAAATCGAATATCCTGTCGCCGTCCCGGTTCTGGATCAGCATGTGCTGAAAACGCCGATTGATGCCCTGCACAGTCATGAATGCGTGAAAATTGGTAACGCTGGTCTCCCGATCTTCCAGCAGGCGCGTGTATTCGAGGCGATTCTTGAAGTCGCGCGTCAGGAGATCCCATTCGCGATCCTGTTGCATCAGGCGCGCCCGGTAGAACGTCGCCAGATCCTCGGTGCGTTCGCGCGCCGACTTATGCAGCGCAAGCGAATAGAGTTCGTAGCTCGACATGCCGAGCAGCAGGACAAACAGACCCAAGCTGAGGATCAGGCGCAGGCCAGCCTGCCGGGTGATGGACCTGGACTTCAAGGCTACTTGCTCCGTCCTGCCCATCTGTCGTCGATGATGCTCTCGATTTCCAGGCTCTGCGCCCTGGCATCGCCTTCGCTGGTCTTGCGGAAGAATCGCTCCGTCTCCTTCAGCTGGCTAGCGGAAAACTTGCCGTCGCGACTGTAGGCACGCGGATACGCGCGAAGCGCGAGCAACAGCGAAGCGCGCTCTTCCGGATCGGTCACCTTCAGCTTGTCCACCACGTCTTCCGGCCTGTGCTTCGCAATCCATCGCAGCGATTTCACCATCATGCGCACCATTTTTTCCACCTTCTTCGGCT
The DNA here is from genome assembly GCA_023229845.1 of Gallionella sp. GTDB lineage: Bacteria > Pseudomonadota > Gammaproteobacteria > Burkholderiales > Gallionellaceae > Gallionella. Next base: position 70,507 of record JALNYK010000005.1, on the reverse strand, counting down.
CGTCGCGGATCATGTCGCTGCGCGTTTCAAGCGTTGCATGCAGAAAATTGGCGCCGGCTATCCTCCTAGTTGTTGCCGGATCGGCCAGATTCGCGAGAAAAAAAACCTTGCCCTCGTCGAGCAGGCGCGAGGCGAAGGGCTCGTCGCCCATCACCGCATCGGCGGTGCCGGAATTGATCAGCGAGGACTGCTCGATCCAGCTCTGCCCGGCCGGCACGATGCGCACCATGCTCAGGTCCACGCCGTCGGACTTCAGCAGCAGTTCGGCCAGTTGCTGCGAAGTCGTCTTGCTGTTCCGGGTGCTGGTGTTAACGCCGATCACCTTGCCCCGCAGGTCGGCGATGCGCTTCACCTGCCCCTGCAGCTCCGAGCGCACCATCAGCACGAACAGCGGCGCGTCGTCCACCGGCGCGATGCCGACGACATCGCCGCCGTTCGCGCTGAGCGACATCGCGGCCGGGAAGCCGGCAACGGCGAAATCCGCATTGCGCGTGACCAGGTTGTTGAGCGCAACAGCGCCGCCGCCGGTGTGCAGTATCTTCAGTGCAATGCCCTCCTCGCGATCCGCGCCGATGGCCGGGATCAGGTCCACCGGCAGATAGGAAATATTGCGGGGGCCCGGCGCGCTGATCACGATTTTTTCCAATTCTTGCGCGCTTGCGATGGGGGTGACGAGCATTAGTGCAAAGGCGAACAGCATTCGTCCCGGGATTTCCATATTGACCTTCTTGAAATTTATATGCATCGAGCTCTATGTCACTTCACGGCTTCACGGATCCTGTTTACGAATCTCCGGGCATTATGCACCAACCTTCTGCCACTCATCCACAGCAATGCCCTGACGAGCATGACAACAGCGCGATCAGCGCGCGCTCCCGGCACAGAACCCCGCCATTACGCCATCCTTATTCCAATGGCCGATCGTCGCCATGGGGATACGATACCTTGCCGGCAGGCTGGATCCATGAAAACCGTTCACGGAGAAATACCAAGTTCACTGTATTGAGGGGGCTTGCTCCCTCACGTACCGTTCACCGGGTAGCGTTGAAATCCACTGGGGCGATCCGTCGCGAAAAAAGTACTCCACAAATAATGGAGACACCATGACATCAAGTTCATCCTGCGAACATCTCAAAACGATCACGTCCCTCAAGCACGAGAAACGCCATGTGTGCGAGGAATGTATCAAGACCGGCGACGAGTGGGTTCATTTGCGCACCTGCCAAACCTGCGGCGCAACGTTGTGTTGCGACAGTTCGCCCAACCGCCACGCCAGCCGTCATGCGCAGACTAGCGATCATCCCGTGATCGCCTCGGCCGAGCCGGGGGAACGTTGGCTGTATTGCTATCCGGACGATGCCTTTGCCGAATACTGAAGGCGCATTGCACTCGCAGGAGGGATCATGGACCTTCAGACAGCACCGCGCACCGATACATGGCCAGACCTGCCGCTTGAAGCCTGGAGCGAAACCTGTGCGACCTTGCACCTGTGGACACAGATCGTCGGCAAGGTGCGGCTGGTTCAAAGTCCATGGATCAATCATTCCTGGCATGTCACGCTATATGTCACAGCCAGAGGCCTTACCACAACGCCTATCCCATATGGTACGCGGACCTTCCAGATCGATTTCGACTTCATCGCCCATCAGTTGACGATACAGGCCAGCGACGGCAGCAGCGGCGGTTTCCCTCTCCGGCCGCAGTCGGTGGCAGCGTTCTATACGCAGTTGATGAAGGAAATGGACAGACTCCTGCTTCACGTCAAGTTGCGCGCAACGCCCTGCGAAATCGCCGATCCCGTGCCGTTCGATCTGGATGAAACGCACTGTGCCTACGATAAGGAGTACGCGGCCCGGTTCTGGCAAATCCTGGTTCAGGCTGACCGGGTCTTCAAGCAGTTTCGCGCCGGCTTCATCGGCAAGTGCAGCCCCGTGCACTTTTTCTGGGGCGCACCGGATTTGGCTGTGACGCGGTTCTCGGGACGTGCGGCGCCTCAGCATCCCGGTGGAATTCCTGGGCTGGCTGACTGGGTGACGCGCGATGCTTACTCGCATGAAGTCAGCAGCTGCGGGTTCTGGCCGGGGGGCGGGCCGATTCCCTATCCGGCGTTTTATTCCTATGCGTATCCCGAACCGGCCGGTTTCGCCGAGGCGCCGATCAAACCCGCCGCTGCCTTCTATAGCTCCGATTTCCGCGAATTCATCCTGCCCTACGAGGCTGTGCGGCAGGCGCTGTCGCCGGACGATACCCTGCTCGAATTCCTGCAGACGACATACGAGGCAGCGGCCACGCTGGGCAAGTGGGATCGCGCAGCACTTGAGCGCAACGACGATCCGGGTATTCGGCCTGGCAATAAATGATCGTGGGTCGTCTGCTTTCGGGGAGTTGCGAAACGAACTGGGCGACAAAATCGATCAAGAGGTTATGCCGATAGCGGCGTAGCGTGGGCATGGCGATTTTTGGGCGCGAATTTAATCCGAACCCGCCCCGTTATTGTTCCGATTCCGGTGAGGCAACTGGCGAAGGTTAATGTCGGCTCCCGACCCAAAACAGACCGTCAACCTTGAAGGTAGGAGCGCGGAGCCGGCTTGCCGGCGGAGCGTCCCTCTTGACCGAGGTGTTAGGCATCTTCGAATGCCTTTGCCCAAAGAGCGCTGTCAGAAGAGGCGCTTGATTGAAGCAAGGTGCCTGAAAACTGTGCAAAGTCTTCAAGTACCCAAAACGGGTCTTCTGTCTTTGGATTGTGTTTTTGTTTGAGTGTTGCTGCATATAGGTCGATAGAGAATATCGCTTGGATGTCGTCAGCTTCAATTTCAACTTTGAGCTTGTGTGCAAGGCGATTTCTTACCTTGTTAAGACCCAACAGGCCAGGCTTTAAAAGTTGAGCTACTCGGTCACCATCACCAATCAGCGCTACCTTTTGCGCGAAATTAAGGCGGGCATCAGACAAATCGCCCAGCTTTGGGTTTTGTGTCTGGAGATGGGCAGTAAGAAAATACTCCACGACAAGATGAGCATGCAGGACTCGACCAATATTTTCGGAGTCATGATCCCAAAGCTTGAAAAATTCCTGTTGGCGATTATCCATCGCCTCAAAGAATTTATCCTTTCCACCATACAAGTCGAAAAGCTTAGGAACGACGGCGGCAGGATCAGGCAGCGTCATAACGGAGCTAAGGGGCGCGCCGAAGGCCCCGTTTCCCAGCGAACCGGAGGGAGCGAACTTGAGCGTAGAGTTAGGCAGAACATTAATTCGATCTCACGTCCGCAAATTTCGATTTGCATTGAGGACAAAGATAAACTCGCCTTCTCATCTCAAGCTCACCTTGCTTGACTACATGTATGGCGCGCCTGTCGACTTCAATGCAGCGAGCGCAATAGAGTTCTGTGTTATCGGCATTCGTGTAAAACGGAGCATCAAATCGTAATTCGTCGATTATGGCTTTGCTGCGAGTTATGTCAGCCAACTTCTCATCGAGTTGTCTTTTTTCCTTGGTTAGTTCGATTATTTCGCCTTCGAGATCAATGATTTTCCTGTAGAGGTCGATGTCCCCTAGCTTTTTAACAAGAGAAGCAATTTCTTTGGCGTTATCAATAATACTCATAGCATTCCTTTGATTGCCTAAAAGCACACGTAGGGCGCAATAACCAACGGGCATTGCGCCGCATGGAGCTTTACATTCGGTGCAATGCGCTACGCTTATTGCACCCTACATGACTCGCGATCAGCGCCCCGCACAAAACTCCACCACCCTCGCCAGCAGCCGTTCCAGCGCCCGATTCGCGGCGCGCACGCCGCCGTAGGCGTCTTCGCTCTCGCATTTCTCGGTCTCGTCGAATTCCGCGGTGGCGATCACGCGTTGCGTGGCGGTATCGATCAGTTGCGCGCCCAGCGTGAAGCGCACCTCGCTGGGCTTCACGGTGAAATCCTGCTGCAGACGGACGAGTTCGGTGTCCAGGCGCAGGCCGGCCGCGACGCCTGAGGGAGCGGACACCACCGCATGGAAAGCACCGGAGCGTTCCAGCGCCTGAACGATCAGCGGCGCGAGCATGCGCGCCGGCACGTCGGCCCAGCGGCTGCGCGCATAGGTTTCGAGTCCGTGGGCCTGTCGCACCCAGACCATCCGGGAGGTGTCGTAACCGGCCCGTGCGCGCGGCAGACTGACCGCGAGCACGACATCGCGCCTGGCCGAGGCGACGGGCTGGGACATCGCAGGAATCGTCGGCGCTTCTAGCAGGTAGATGTTGTCCGGCGGAAGTGGCGCGGGCAATACCGAACAGCCACCGACGACCAGCGCGAGGATCGCCGCGGTCGGGGCCAGTGAGGCGAAGTGCGAATACCAGGTCGTGTCGTTGGATTTCATATTGTCGGCTCCGTTATCGGGTGTCATTCGCCCGGCCCCGGCTTCGCATTTTCCCTGCCCTGCAACAGCATGCCGGGATTGCGTTCCAGCGCCTCGCTGAAGCGGCGCAGCGAGGCGGTCAGTTCGCGCACTTCGGCGATCGCCTGGCGCGCTTCCGGCAGGGTTTCGGCACGCATGCTGTCGGCGGCGTCCGCGGTGCTCGCCCCGGCGCGGGTAGTCTCGGCCGCCATGCGATCGAAGGCATCGGCGCTGCGTTGCAGCCGTTTCAACAGCTGCGGCAACTCGGCGTCCGAGAGCGCGCCGGAGAGTTTTTCCAGATTAAGCAGCGTGCGGCGCAATGCTGCTCGGTTCTCCTGATCCAGCAGGGTGTTGATGTTCTCGCTGCTGCGGTTGAGGTTGGTCAGCAGCGCGGTGACCGCGGTGTCCAGGCGCAGCATCAGCGACGGGCCGGTGGCGATCACCGGATAGTCATCGTCCGGCCCGGCCTGCAGCGGCGGCGAGTTTCGGCTGCCGCCAGAGAGGTTCACATGGGCGATGCCGGTCAGGCCCTGCACCTGCAGCACCGCGACCGTGTCCTGCTTCACCGGCGTGCCGCGCTCGATGTCCAGCGTCAGCTGCACCAGTTCGACGTTGCCCGGCGCGAGTTCGATGCTGCGCACGCCGCCGACCTGCACGCCGCGATAGCGCACCGGCGCATCCAGGCTCAGGCCGGACACCGATTCGCTCATGTAGACCAGATAGGTGTCGTAGGTCTTGCCGTAGCTCTTGCCGCCGGACAGCCACAGCACGCCGCCGATCAGCAGCCCGCCGAGTATCAGCACGAAGAGTCCGACCACCGCGAGATTTACTTTCGATTCCATGCCTGCTCCATCGCTCCCCTGCCCCGCGGGCCGTGAAAATATTCGCGTATCGTCGCATCGTCCGAACGCGCCAGTTCCTGCATCGTCCCCACCCCCAGAATACGCCCTTCGCCCAGCACCGCAACCCGGTCCGCGACGCGCCACAACAAGTCGAGGTCGTGCGTGACCATCATGATGGTCAGGCCGAGCGCATCGCGCAAGTTGCGCACCAGTTCGTCGATGCCGACCGCGCTCAATGGATCGAGTCCCGCCGTCGGCTCGTCCAGCAGCAGCAGCTCGGGGTCGAGCGCCAGCGCGCGCGCCAGCGCCGCGCGCTTCCTCATGCCGCCGGAGAGCTCGCTCGGGTATTTGCGCCCGGCATCGGCCGGCAAGCCGGCGAGCGCGATCTTCAGCGCTGCCATCTCCCCAGCCAGTTCAGGATCGAGATCGGTGTGCTCGCGTATCACCAGCGCGACGTTTTCCGTGACCGTCAGCGAGCTGAACAGCGCGCCGCGCTCGAACATCACGCCCCAGCGGCGACGGAACGGCAGCGCCTGTTCGTCGGACAGCCCGACCACCTCGCTGCCGAACACGCGGATCGAGCCCGACACCGGCTGCTGCAGCATGATGATCTCGCGCAGCATGGTCGATTTGCCACAGCCGCTGCCGCCGACCAGCGCGAATATCTCGCCGCGCCGCACTTCGAGACTCACGTCGCGATGCACGACCGCGTCGCCGAAACTGGTGTTCAGTCCCCGGATTTCGATGACCGGTTCGGCGATGACCGCATTGTCGTCGTCGGCGCTCATATTCCCAGCCAGCTGAACGCGATGGAGAACAGCGCGTCGGCAAGGATCACCAGGAAGATCGCCTGCACCACGCTCCTGGTGGTCTGCTGCCCGACGCTCTCGGCGCTGCCGCTCACCTGAAAGCCCTGGTAGCAGCCCACCAGCGCGATGATCGCCGCGAACACCGGCGCCTTGCCGATGCCGATCAGGAACGAGGTCAGGCTGACCGCTTCGTCGAGCCGGTCGATGAAGGTGGCGTAGCCGACGTCGAGCTGAGCGCGCGCCATCACCATGCCGCCGAGTATGCCCATGATGTCGGTATAGACGGTCAGCAGCGGCAGCGCAATCACCAACGCGAACACCTTGGGCAGCACCAGCAGGTCGAGCGGGCCTATGCCGATGGTGCGCAGCGCATCGACCTCCTCGGTCACCTTCATCGTGGCGATCTGCGCCGCGTAGGCCGAACCGGAACGGCCCGCGATGATGATCGCGGTGATCAGCGGCGAGAGCTCGCGCACCATCGACAGGCCGACCAAGTCGGCGATGTAGATGTTCGCGCCGACGCGGCTCAGTTGCTCCGCGCCCTGATAGGCGATGACGATGCCGAGCAGGAAGGCGAGCAGGCCGGTGATCGGCAACGCCGCCACACCGGCGGTCTGCAGGTTGTACAAAATGGATTTCCAGCGGATGCGGCGCGGTTGCAACAATTCGCGCACCAGCGCGATCGCGTTCGCGCCCAAAAAGGACAGCAGTCCGAACGCGCCTTGCAGGCTCTCCCACGCCTTGCCGCCGATACGGTTCAAAACACCGGGTTCTGACTGCGGCACATGAGTGGCAGACGCCGTACGCGTAGCGATCAGTCGCAGCAACGCCTCGAACTCCGGCCGCAAACCGACGAAGCGCACTTGGTACCGGCCCTGCTCCAGATCGCGCCGGGTGCGGTGCAACAACCAGGCTCCTGAGGTATCCAGTGAGGTGACTGCCTGCGCATCGATCAGCAATTCGCCCCCGTCCGGCAGCGGCATCTCTTTCAGACAGGCATCGATGCGCACCTCGATCTGCGCGACCGAACGCAACAGCCACGGCCCGCTGCAACGCAGCTCGCGCGGATTCGCGCCAGGCTGGATATCCGCAGCCGACGAGGATGCAGTGGAGCGTGACGTGATCGGTGCGTTAGACATCCTGATGGATATATATCGAATTGAGATGCGGCATGGCGCGGCAAGTTTTTGTTGATTCTGTCGCACGCCATGTGTTGCAACGCATGCTATGTCGCAAGGTATGTACTGTCAAATGGATGCGTGCAGCACACTGTTCGGCATCTTCAAAAGGCGGTATCAATTACAGCATATCGGCCATGCAGCACCACCTCGACTACACGAAAGTGTCGATGCTTCTGGTGGGCACCAAGGCAAATAGGGAAAAAAAGCGATGGCCGACATCAAAACAAACGCCGCCGAGAGATGCCCGACATATTTGAAGGCCTCCGCAAAAATAATAACGCCGTATTAACCGGCGTTATCTGTCGGCGTATGGGATGCCGACTTTGTCAGCAATCGAATGCTGATAGAGGGGTAACAATTAGAGTAAATCAATCGTCTCAGTCTCGATAAATGCCTCCCTTGTTGGTTGACTTTTTCAAAACATGTGTTTGCGCAAACACAATTAATTTATACCCTCAATCCCTCGCGAGTTCAACTTGAATTATTACATCTTGAGCCGCCTGATACACAGAGCCACCATTACGGGCAGCTTGGCCGCGAACAAAAACGGCATCCCTCTCGCGAAGGATGCCGTTTCCGGTTGATTCCGATGAGCCGTTACTTCACGACTCGGTCGATCACCAGACTCAGGTTCTTGCTGCCCGATTTGACCGACTGCACGCTGCCTTCCAAATCGCCGGACTGGGCCATCGGGCTGCCGGACTTGGAGACGCGGGCGATGACGACCACTTCGTCGAAGCCGGACAGTTTCAGCTCGGGCTGCATCGCCAGGCTGTCGTCCAGCGTGAATTCCAGCGGCAGGTCCTTCACCTGTTTGCGCAACACGGCGAGCGGCATCTTCGGCCCGTTCGCGGCGCGCGCTAGGATAAACACGGTGTCGGTCGGGGCAGCCATGCCGGCCATGCCCGCTGCGAACGATGCGCGGCCGGTGATCGCCTGCGCCGGGTCGGCCGACGGTTGGGCAGGGGCTGCGCCCTTCGTCTTTTCGAGCTGCGCCAGCTTTTGCTTGCCGCCCTTCTGCATCGACAGGAACTGCTTGGCCTGTTTGATGCCCTCGTGGATCATCTGGATGTCCGGATAGTCCGGCGGCAGCAGATCGACCAGCTTCTGCCAGTGGAGGGCCGCTGCATAGTAGTCGCCGCGCTCCATCCCCGCCGAGCCGGACAATGCCAGCGCAGAAGTGTTGTCTGGATCGAGTTCCAGCGCCTTGTTCAGGAACTTGGTCGGCTCGCCCAGCAGCGACTGATTGTTGTTCATCGCGGCCGCATCGGCGTAGTCGGTCCACAGCTGCGCCTCGTTCGGCACCAGCTTGACCAGGTTGCCGTAGGCGCGCACCGCATCGGGATAACGCTGCATCGCACTATAGGATCGCGCCAACACCACCCAGCCGTCCGGATTCTCCGGCAGGCGCTCCATCTTCTTTTCGAGTTCCTGTAGCGCGGCCTCGGAACGGATCACACCGAAGCCGTCGGCGACGGCCAGTTCGTCCTGCGGCAGCAGCGCCTTGCTGTTGCCGACGACGAAGTAGAACGGCACGGCGAACAGCGGCAGCAGCAAAGCCAGCACGACCGCCAGCTTTTTGGCAGGATTGTGCGCAAGCTTCTCGGTCTGACCGGTGGTCTTGACCTCTTCCAGCAGGCGCGCCTGCAGTTCGAGCTTGCCCTGCTCGTAGGCCTCCTGCGTCAGCAGGCCATTTTGCAGGTCCTTCTCCATTTCGGCGGCTTGGTCGCGCAAAATTTCGAGATTGGCGGCATCGCGCAGCACGTCGTTGTCGTTGGCGGTCGCGCGCCACAGCGGCAGCACGAGGAACAGCAGTGCGATCACCAGCAGCACTGCGCAGACTATCCAGAATAGGGTCATGCTTGCGGGTCTTTCTTTATCAATTCTTCCGGCTTGTCCGTTTGATCCAGCAACTCGGCCGCGCGGCGCGCATCTTCCGCGGAAATTTGCGGTTCGGCGATCTGGCTCCTGCGCTTGCGCAGCTGGTAGACCAGCACACCGCCGCCGATCAGCAGCAGTGCGAACGGGCCGTACCACAGCACCAGCGTGGAGGTCTTCACCGGCGGGTCGTAGAGCACGAAGTCGCCGTAGCGGGAGACCAGGTAGTCGATGATTTCCTGGTCCGTCATGCCCTTCTGCATCTGCTCGCGCACTTCGCGGCGCAGGTCTTCGGCGAGTTCAGCATGCGAACTGGCCAGCGATTCGTTCTGGCACACCAGGCAGCGCAGCTTCTCGGCGAGGCCTATCATGCGCTGTTCCAGCACCGGGTCTTCGGCCATGTCCTTGGCCTCGCCGGCATAAGCGAACACCGGCAGCAGGCTCAACATCAATATCAGCAGGTATCTCATTTCGCTTGCAGCTCCGCTACCAGGGGAAGGATTTTTTCGGTCAGATTCTGCGGCGTCACCGGGCCGATCTGCTTGTACTGGATCACGCCCTGCTTGTCGATCACGTAGGTTTCGGGCACGCCGTACACGCCGTAGTCGATGCCGATGCGGCCTTCCGCGTCGGCCACGCTGAGCACATAGGGGTCGCCGCCCCTCTTCAGCCACAGTTCGGCATCCGCCTGCTTGTCCTTGTAGTCCAGGCCGTAGATCGGCACGATGTTCCGGCGCGACAATTCCATCAGCACCGGGTGCTCTTCCTTGCAGGACACGCACCAGGACGCCCACACGTTGAGCAGCCACACCTGCCCCTTCATGTCAGCCGGCGAAAACGGCTTGGCCGGTTCATGCAACTGCGGCAGCGTGAACGCGGGGGCCGGCTTGCCGACCAACGGCGACGGCACTTCGCGCGGATTCAGGTTCAGGCCCACGAACAGGAACACCGCGAGCACCACGAACACGACAAACGGCAATATGAAACGCATCATGCTGTCTTCTCCTCCAACGGCATTTCTGTTTTAGCTTCGGCCGAGCGCTTGTTGTGGATGCGATAGCGGCGGTCGCTGATCGCCAGCACGCCGCCCAGCGACATCAGCAGGCAGCCGGCCCAGATCCAGTCCACGAACGGTTTGATGTAGACGCGCACGGCCCATGCGCCGTCACTGTCCGGGATAGGCTCGCCCAGCGACACGTACAGGTCGCCCAGCAGGCCGGCGTCGATCGCCGCCTCGGTCATCGGCATGCCGGACACGTTGTACTGGCGCTTCTCCGGATACAGTTCGGTGACCACCTTGCCGTCCTTGCTGATCGTCACATGGCCCTTGCCGGCGACATAGTTCGGCCCCTGCTCCTCGGTCACGCCGTTGAAGCGGAACTCGTAGCCGCCGGTGTTCAATACGTCGCCGACATCCATGCGCACGTCGCGCTCGGTCTCGTAGCCCTTCACCAGCGTCACGCCGATGATGAACACCGCGACGCCGAGGTGAGCGAGCTGCATGCCGTAATAGCTCAGCGACTGGCCGCGCAAACGCTGCATGAAATCGTCGCGGCCGGCCAGACGCTCGCGCAGGCTCAAGGTTACCGATGCGATAATCCAGAACGCCAGCAACAGGCCCAGCGAGACCATCACGCTCCACTTGCCCATCGTCAGCGGCAGCAGCAATGCAATCAGCAGCGCGGCGCCGAACGCCCAGCTCACGCGCTTGGCCAGTTCGGGCGCATCGACTTTCTTCCAGCGCGCCAGCGGCCCTAGGCCCATCATCAGCACCATAGGGATCATCAGCGGCACGAACACCGCCTCGAAATACGGCGGACCAACAGAGAGCTTGCCCTGTCCGAGCGCATCCATGAACAGCGGATACAGCGTGCCGATGAACACAGAGGCAGCGGCGACGGACAGCAGCACGTTGTTGGACAGCAGCAGCGATTCGCGCGACAGCGGATCGAACTTGCCGCCCAGACCGATCTTCGGTGCGCGCCATGCGAACAGCAGCAACGACACGCCGATCACGATCACCAGGAAAGTCAGGATGAAAATGCCGCGCTTGGGATCGGCCGCGAACGAGTGCACCGAAGTCAGCACGCCTGAACGCACGAGGAAGGTGCCCAGCAGCGACAGCGAGAACGCAGCGATCGCGAGCAGCACGGTCCAGCTCTTGAACGCGTTGCGCTTCTCGGTGACCGCCAGCGAGTGTATCAGTGCGGTGCCGAGCAGCCAGGGCATGAACGAGGCGTTCTCGACCGGGTCCCAGAACCACCAGCCGCCCCAGCCCAGCTCGTAATACGCCCACCAGCTGCCGAGCGCGATGCCCATCGTCATGAACACCCAAGCCACCGTGGTCCACGGACGCGACCAGCGTGCCCAGGTGGCATCCATCCGTCCGCCCAGCAATGCGGCGATGGCGAACGCGAACGCGACGGAGAAGCCGACATACCCCATGTACAACATCGGCGGATGTATCACCAGACCGGGGTCTTGCAGCAACGGATTCAGGTCGCGCCCGTCGGCGGCAGCCGGCAGCAGGCGGTCGAACGGGTTCGAGGTCATCAGCATGAACAGCAGGAAGCCGACCGCGATCAGGCCCATCACGCCGAGCACGCGCGCGACCATTTCTTCCGGCAGATGCTTGCTGTACATCGCGACGGCCAGCGTCCACACGGACAGGAGGAACGCCCACAGCAGCAGCGAGCCTTCGTGTCCGCCCCAGACCGCGGACACGCGGTATACGGTCGGCAGTTGCGAATTGGAATGCTGCGCAACATACAGCACCGAGAAGTCGTTGGCGACGAAGGCGTAGGTCAGGCAGCCGAGGGCGATGCCGAGGAACACGAACTGACCGGCAGCCAGCGGACGGGCGACACCCATCAGCACCGCGTTGTTGCGAGCCGCGCCGACGATGGGCAGCACGCCCAGCGTGAACGCCAAAAACAGCCCGACGATCAACGCGAAATTGCCTATCTCTGGAATCATCTCGAAACTTTCAGGAATTATTTGACGGCGGATGCGGCAGCAGGCTCGCTGACGGCACTGGCGGCGGCTGCGTTGGCGACCCCGGCTTTCTGCAACGCATCGGCGGCTTCGGGCGGCATGTAGTTCTCGTCGTGCTTGGCCAGCACTTCGTCGGCCTGCATCACGCCATCCGGTCCGACCGAGCCTTGCGCGACCACGCCCTTGCCTTCCTTGAACAGGTCGGGAAGGATGCCCTTGTACACCACCGGGATGCGCTTGTGCGTGTCGGTGATCGCGAAGTTGACGGTCAGGCCGTCGGCCTCGCGCTTGACGCTGCCCTCCTCGACCAGTCCGCCGATGCGGAAGCTGCGGCCATGCGGCGCTTCGTTATTGAACACCTGCGTCGGCGTGAAATACAGGCTGACGTTCTTGTCCAGCGCGTTCAGCACCAGAGCTACGGCCAAGCCCACCGCAACTACGCCCACGGCGATAAACAAGAATCTTTTTTCACGTGCTTTCATTACTCTTCGTCTCCTGCGTCGCGCATCAGGCGTACCTGCTGCAAAGTGATCTTGCGCTTGTGCCTGACCATCGCGATCTCGACCGCGAAGATCAGGAAAGCGACCGCATAGGAACCCAGCAACACATAGGTGATCGGGTTCTCGCGCATCCAGATATCCAGACCGTTCATCAGTTTTTTACCTCCGGCAATTCGGTTATCCATTTGGTGTGACGCTCGCGCTCCAGGATGATGCTGCGCACCCGCGCGAGTATCACGGCGATCGCGTACAGCCAGCAAGCCACCAGCGTGATGAACATCGCCTGCTGCATCGCGACATGCATGCTGGTGCCGCTGAACTTGATGGTCGAGCCCTGGTGCAGCGTGTTCCACCACTTCACCGAGAAATAGATGATGGGCACGTTCACCGAACCGACGATGGCCAGCAGCGCGCTGGCGCGGTCGGCACGGCGCGGGTCGTCGATGGACGCGTGCAACGCGATGTAGCCCAGATACAGAAACAGCAGGATCAGCTCGGAAGTCAGGCGCGCATCCCACACCCACCAGGCGCCCCACATCGGCTTGCCCCACAGCGCGCCGGTCCACAGCGAGATGAAGGCGAACAGCGCGCCGGTCGGTGCGATCGCGGTCGCCATCATTGACGACAACCGCGTGTTGAAGATCAGGCCCAGCGCCGCATAGCCGGCCATGATCAGGTACAGGAACATCGAAATGATCGAGGACGGCACGTGGATGAAGATGATGCGGTAGAACTCGCCCTGCTGGTAATCGGTCGGCGCGACGTAGAAGCCGATATACAGGCCGACGGCAAAGAGGATCGCGGCGGAGATGCCGAACCACGGAATCAGCTTGCCGGCGAGGCCGTAGAAGGTAGTGGGTGCGGAATACTTGAACCAGTTAATTGCCAACTTATCACTCCATCGAAATACGTAAAGCCTGCGCGGTCACCCAGGGGGTGAACGCCAAAGCCAACACCAGCAACGCGCCCAACAACGACAAGTGCGACGCCACGCTCAATCCGGTCGATACCGCTTCTACCGCGCCGGTGCCGAAGATCAGCACCGGTATGCACAACGGCAACACCAGCAACGACAGCAACACACCGCCGCCGCGCAGCCCCAAGGTCAACGCCGCGCCGATGCCGCCTATCATGCTCAGGATAGGCGTGCCCAGCAGCAGGCCTATGATCAGCACGCCCAGCGCCTCGGCCGACATGTCGAACTGTATCCCCAGCACCGGCGCCATCAGCACCAGCGGCAGGCCGGACACCATCCAGTGCGCGACCATCTTGCCCAGCACCAGCATCGAAAGCGACTGCGGCGCCAGCATCATCTGCTCCAGCGTGCCGTCGAGATGATCTGCCGAGAACAAGCGTCCCAGCGACAGCATCGAGGACAGCAAGGCCGCGACCCACAACACGCCCGGCGCCATCTTGCGCAACATGTCCATCTCGGGCCCGACTCCCAGCGGGAACAGGCTCACCACCATCACGAAGAAGATCAGCGTGGTCAGCACGTCGGCACGGCGGCGCATCGCCAGCATCAGGTCGCGCCGTATCACCAGCATAAACAAACCGGACATCGTTTCCTTCTTCACGCCGGCCTCCCGCGAGACCCCGAACCTGCACGTGTCAGGGTCAGCGTGCGCATCTCCATCCCCGCAACCTGCAACGGCTGGTGGGTGGTGAAGATCACCATCCCCTGCCGCGCCAGATGCTCGGCGATCAACTCTTCTATCAAAGCCACGGCTGCGACATCGAGCGCCGCCAATGGTTCATCCAGCACCCACAGTTTGGCATCGCTGACCAGCAATCGCGCCAGCGCGACGCGGCGGCGCTGCCCCTGCGACAGCACCTTGGTCGGCAGCAATTCTCGCCCTTTCAGACCCATGCGGCGCAATGCGGCGATTGCATCCTTCTCGCTCAGCTCGATGCCGGACATCCCTGCCGAGATGCGCAGATTTTCCAGCCCGCTCAGCTCGTCCTTGATCGCATTCAGGTGGCCAAGGTACAGCATCTCGGCGTAATACTCCTCTTGCAGCTCGCTCACGCTGCTGCCATTCCAGAGTATGTCGCCCTCGTCCGGCATCAGGAAGCCGCACAGCGTCCGCAGCAGACTGGTCTTGCCGCTGCCATTCTCGCCCTGCACCTGCATGATCTGCCCCGGATGCAGCGCGAAGCTCAAACCCGAAAACAAACGGTGATCGCCGCGACTACAGGCAAGATTGCTGACTTCCAGCATGAAGGGAAAATCCGGAATTTGAACAGCGCGGGATTATATACGATGGTTCTTCGAAAAACCTACCGCGCGGCTCGATTACCCCGCGACTGGAAGGCTCTTTGAAAAACGCCTGGCCGATTCCCCGATTCATGTGCGGTCGCTTTTGAACGCGCAGGTTTGGATAAACGACAAATCAAGCTATCATTGCGAAGTGGTTCAATCGTTAGATAAACGGAAGGCAGATTTTATGAGTTCACGAGTTTCGTTGCGGGACATTCCAAAAACAAATATTTTCCGCAAGGGCGATGTGTTTGTGCTGTTCGGCGAGCTATTCGGTCGTGGCTATGCCAATGGCTTGGTCGACGAGGCTCGCAAGACGGGCATGACTATCGTCGGCATCACCGTCGGTCGCCGCGACGAGAACAACGCGCTGCGCCCGCTGACCGACGAGGAACTGGCCGTGGCCGAAGCGAATCTCGGCGGACGCATCATCAATGTTCCGCTGATGGCCGGATTCGATCTGGATGCGCCCGCAGGCGAACCGACTCCCACCGACATGCTCGGCGGCATGACGCTGAAGAGTTGGCAGGACGACAAGCTCGACTGGGCGCACATCGAGAAATGCCGAGTAGCCGGCGTGCAGCGTTTCAAAAATTCGGTCGCGAAAGTGATGGCCGAGCTGGACGGCATGATCCCGAACGGCAGCAACGTCTTCTTCGCCCACACCATGGCCGGCGGCATCCCCAAGGTGAAGGTGTTCCTGGCCATCGCAAACCGCATCTACAAAGGCCAGGGCGAGCGCTTCATGTCGTCTCGCTCATTGCTGGACAGCGATCTGGGCAAGCTGATCCTGATGAATTTCGACGAGGTCACCGCCAATACTTTCCAGTACCTGATCGAAGGCAGCGCCGCAATACGCGCGCGACTGGAGAATACCGGCGGACAGGCCCGCTATACCGCTTACGGCTATCACGGCACCGAGATCCTCATCGATGGCGGTTACCAGTGGCAGACCTACACCAACTACACCCAGGGCCAGGCCAAGATGCGTCTCGAACGCGTCGCCGAATCTGCATGGGCCGAGGGCATCAAGGCGACGGTCTACAACTGCCCCGAGATCCGGACCAACTCTTCCGACATCTTCGTCGGCGTCGAACTCTCGCTGTTCCCGTTGCTCAACGCATTGAAGCGTGAGCATGGCGGAGCCTGGGCCGACTCGCAATGGCAGGCATGCCACGAGCTGCTACAAGAAGGCTCCACGCTGGAAGGTCTGCTGCAGAAGATCGATGCTTACAATGCCAGCGATGTGATGACGGGATTCCGTAATTTCGAAGCCTGGCCGATGGACAACAGCCGCGAACTGGCCGACCTGATGATAGGCACTTCGGATGAGATCACCCAGATGCACAAGGACCGCAAGGCGCTGGTGACCGATCTGTTGAGCGCACTGGTGCTGGAAGGAACCGGGCCGCTGATGTTTTACGAGACTTCTGCACCCGCTGCCCCGGTCATCTGGCTGAATCACGACATCATCGCGAAGCAGCTTGTCGAAAGGCACTGCAAGTAAGGGCGACAAAAAAGCCCGCCGATCTCCGGCGGGCTTTTTTTATTACCTACGGAAGCTCTTTCTCCGATGCCTCCCGAAGCTCGCCGCACGGCGCATGCGATTCATCAGAATCAGTCTATTTCCTGATACCAGTATGTCCTGGTGCGGCTGGTAGGGACCGAGATCGCGGGTTTTTGCCCGCCCAGCGCCGATGTACAGTCCGACCCCACGCAGTCAGGGTTCCCGCCGCCGATCAGGAATGGCACGAGTTTGATTCCAGTTGCCGTCGCGATGTTTACTACCCCAGAAACCGGAGATGGGGGCAAGCCCCCTCCGGCAAAAACGACACTATCATATGAGCCGGTGAACGGCTGGAGCTGATAGCCTCTGGCAACCCCCAAGGTCGACGTGCATGAGTTTGCGGATGGCTCGGATGGCTGGTTGGTGCCGAAATAAACGTAACCTGCCGTCACCAGTGGCGCATTAACGACTTTTTCGCCTTCGGCAAGCTCGATCTTGTAACCGCTTAATGTGCCATTCCAAGATGTGCTGGTAGCATCGAAGAGATCCCCCTGATCGATCGTGGTCATGCCGCTTGCGCTATTCCCGGTAAATGTATCCTTCAGCAAATACACCCGGTTGGTCTTGTCGGCCGCCAGATCGACATATAGCGGATGCTCGCGGTCGCCCGAACCTGCAATCACTGCATCGTAAGTCTGCGTATTGATCACCTCTGGCGGATAGAAGAACTTGCGCGGCGTACTGCCGACGGAACAGGGGCCAGACGCACATCCCAGTGCTGCCAATTTGTACACCCGCCAGTTATCGGGCGTGCTGTTGTTGTTAGGCTCCAGATCGACGCGCCAGATATTGCCGCCCGTGTCGGCCGCATAAAGCCTGTCAATAAACCCATCTGCATCACGATCCATAATGGCAATGTCGGCGGGGATGCTGTAATTCATTCCGGAAACTGCTGCGGAGGCCTTGATCGTATTGCCCGTGTAGGCGGTTGAACCCGCTGAATAAACCGCCTTCCACACCAGCGCACCCGTAATGGCATCCACCACGAAGATACCGCGCCCCATAGTGTTAGCTGACGGCGGCTCGACATCTTCATTGGTGTCATAGCCGGCGCCAAAAATCAGCACAGGAGTTTGCGGGTTGCTGGCACAAGAAAGCCCTCCGCAATAACCCTCGATTTTTGCAACCTTGGGTTGCGACCAGGTCTGACCAAGCTCGGCGAAATCCGTACTTGCGGTGAATCCACTGGACGTAGTCAGTCCGGTCTGATCGATTTTCCAGAGCAGTTCCGGGGCAGCGGGATCGGTAACATCTAGGGCGTAGATCAACCTGCCGCCGCGGCGCATGGTAAGGTAGAGATGAGCTGTCAGGGTATTGCCGCTGCCGTCGATGAGTTGATACAGGCCGGTTGTTCCGTCGATGAAATAATCTTTCTTTGCCGGGTCCGGCGAAATACCGGGTGGAGTCGAGGGCAGATTCAACTGAGGGCTGTTGGTGCGCAACCGGTTGAGCTTGAGGAAAAATTCGCTCGGAATGAAACCCCACATCTCGTCGCCGGGGCCGGCGCTGCCGAACAAGGCAGTCTGATTACCATTGACCGCATGAAAAATGCCGCCGTTGTCCCCATAGAACACCACCACCTTCGAGCCGACCGATACCGTTTGCGCCCCCGGATTCCCGCAGTTCGTAGTGGGGTAAGTAAAGGTAGTAGACGATGTAACCGTTACCGGACAAGCTTGTTTATTGGCGAACGTCACAACAGGATGAGGCCCCGCCGCAGCAATAGCCACCACATCTGCCGCCTCTGATGCCGTCGCAGTACGTGTGGTTCCTGAATCGCTCGTCGATTCTATGGTGACAGAATACGAGCCATAGTTGACCACGGTCGGGCGTGAATGCAATACGTCGCCATGAATCGATGGACGAACATTCACGGTGCCGCCGGGACCGGTTTCATCACCATAGTTATCCTCACCGCGAACCCAGTTGATCAGGCTGTCTCGATCGCCGGCTAGGAAACCGGTCGAGCGAGTGGCAGTCATAGTTGTGCCGCCCAGGCCGCTGGCCGGCGAGGCAGGAGTAGTGACAATGGCGTAAGTGAAGGTATTTGCATCGACCACCGTGATGGTGTAAGTACCGACATAGGGCTCCTCGTTCGTGCCAGGAGTACCGCCGATACTGACCGAGTCACCAGTCGTATAGCCATGCCCTGCTGCAACGACCGTCACAGTCGAGCCGCTACGCGTCAGGCTGGTGATGACCCGCACAGCACTGGGGGTGCTGGCGGTAATGGAAGCATATCCGGCTGCAATAGTGGCCGGCGTGGCCGGCGAAACAGCCGTAGTAAAAGTGAAACTGCGGTTGTTCGTTGGATTATTCCAGCTGGTTGTAGTGACGTTGCCGTTGTATTCGGCCACGGAGTTGCCGCTGCCATCCACGACGCCGGAAAGATTGATCACCTTACCGACAGAAGAAAGGAAGTTGTGATTGTCTACAGTATTGACCGTGACCGTCGTGCCGTTACGCGTCACGCTAGCAATTGCGAAGGAAACCATGCAGCTCTCAGGGCAGCTTCCCGTTGCCTGCTTCTCGCCGGTGACGGTGCCGCCGCTGGCTACCGTTGTCGGGGTTTCCGTCACGGTAAAAGTGAAGGTGTTAGTCGTCACCCCGCCGATGACAAAATTGCCGTTATAGGCCGACTGATTCGCGCCACTGATGGTCACCGTCTGCCCGTCGCTGTAGCCATGCGCAGTCGAAGTCGCCGTCACGGTATTTCCGTTGCGGGCTAGCGTGACCGTTTGGGGCGCAGACGGCAAGCTGGCGGTATAACTGCCCGTCGCCGTTGTGGGCGGATATTCGGTGACAGGATAGGTGAAATGCGTGTTGTCTACCTTGGTAATGGTGAAGGTGCCGTTGTAGTTACTCGGCGTGGCATTCGCGATAGTAATGGACTCGCCTGTCGTGAATCCGTGGTTGCCTGAGGTCGCGACCGTTGCCGTAGTGGCGGAACGGGTAAGGCTGGATATATTCACGCTGGTGGAAGAGCCGAACAAGCTCGCCGTGAGGCTGGCATTGGATGTAGCAAATGCATTGGCGTTATTGGTCAAATCTGCGTTGCAACTCGCCCCGGTTGGACAAAAGGTATAGAGCTTGCGCGGCGCGGCTGGCGAGGCGGTGTAATCCACGGACAGACTGGCATGGCGTAATTGCTGTGCCGCGCCCCCTCTTTCCACCAGCTCGCCATCCGGCAGATCGAACCCCACGGCCGCGGCTTTGGCGCTGCTCGGGCTGTTCACCCAGAAGCCATTGGCCGGATCGACGCAGGAACTGCTGACGTTAGTCTGATTGTTGGCTACCAGCAAGTCCTGCTGGGCCGCCGTTAAACGAGTGGACGGATAGGAGTTGAGCGCCGTATCGGTACAAGTCCAGAAGCTGATTGCATTGGGCGAAAGAAAGCCCGTACCCGAAGAGTCCAGCGCCAGATTACCTACACTGTCGCCCAGATTCAGGACGTTCGTGGCAGGATCGATCATGAATTGATATTGCTTGAGATTGCCCGCCCACCTGGGCAGGGCGCCTGAATCGGGGCGAAACATTCCCATGTAAATCTGGTTCAGATAAGTGCCTTGTGCGTTCACACTGACCGGCAGGCTGGAGGACGAAAACACGCTATTGACCGCCTGCACTTCGTTGAGAATTTTCAGGATGGCGTTCACGATCGTATCGTAGCTGGTCGTGGCAAAATATTTTCCTCCGCCATAGACCGCCATATTGCTCAGGAGCGCAGGATATTCCGGCTTGCACTTTGTGGGGTCCAGCAGCCCTACGGTATAGGTAGTGATACTTTGAGTGCCGATTGGTTCGTCGTAAGTATCGGACTGCTGCATGAAACGCGCCCACTCGTCGGCATAATCGCCACCGTTTTCGCTATGATTGGATGAGGGCGACGCAAAATTGTAAGGGGTAGCCGAGCATGCAGTGGCGACAGTATTCAGGATCGGCGCATTCCACGCCGATTGTTTCGCAGCCCACTCCGAAGCGCTAAGTCCAGCTGGTTGAGATTGGCCGTTAATGGCCGTGGTAAGGGCATTAAGCGGCCCACCGCTACTGGCATCGCCGGGACCGGCGGATGCAGCAAACGAATTTGCGATGTAGATTATGAAGTTCTTCTGGCAACCGGAAGAGGGATGGTTGCCGACACCCGCATAAGAGCGCCCGGACAAGCCGGTGCCGCCGGTGTAATAGGCCCAAGCTTCCTGCATGGTTGCCGCCGTGGCCTTGCCGGCAGCCTTGACGTTGCCGAAAGCTGCGCTGGGAGACGTATTCCACGATGCGATCCAATCCAGCACCCCGCTCTTGTTGGCGGCCGTCATGGCAATCATAGGCTGTGTCAGGCAGCCGCCAAGACTCCCGCCGCAGTTCAGACCCGCCACATCGGTGATGTTGCTGCCGTTGTACATCATAAAACCGATATTGACGCGGGCTGTTGAGTCTGCGTTGACCGGCAGGCTTTTCACCACGTTCCACAATGCGCATTGTTCGATGCCGCCCACTGTGCCGCTCATATTTGTTGGGGTGCCAGAACCATTAATGACGAGGGAGCCATCGGCCTGCTGCGTGCAAGTCACCCCGCCGGAACTCGCCTCGAAATTGGCGGAGTTATCCATCACGAACAGCACATTCGGCACGTTGGAGGTAGTGCCCAGGCCGCTGTAGATGTCGATGTCTTCTGCCCGACTTACCGTTGAATAACACATCAAGACCATCAGCAGACTGGCCAGAATAAGTCGTATCGTTTTCATAAGGACACCTCCAAACTGCACTATAAGATCAACCATTAGCATATCGGCAAACAGCCGGAAGAACGCTGCTATGGACACTCCGTCCCGGCAGGCACCCGGGTAAATATGCCCTGATGCACGGTTGTGCTCGACCCGGTGTCGCTATCGCTGACTGAGGCACTGACATCCCAGTTTTGTTGATAGCACCACGATTGCCCGGTTGGCGCCGCCGCCACACCGGAGACCATGATCCCGGTGTTGACCGCAGTAGCGCTGCCGAGGCAAACGGCGTCAGCCGCAATGAGAGGATTAAGCATGTCATTGCTCAGTCCGAGCGAACTCGTACAAGTAGGTGTATCGACATTTACGGTGTAATTTGCCGCACCGAAAGACACCACAACGGACGACGCAGCAGGAGCGGCAGTGAAGTTGCTGCTGATCACGCCCTCGATGGCCTGTTGCGCAGCGGCATTCGTTTCCTCGCGGAATTGTGCATTCCCGACCACCTGAATGCTGGTCGTCGTGGCATTCATTGCGGAAAGCGCGATCAGCGTCAGCAGCACCAGCATTACTAGAGCCACCAACAGGGTACTGCCACGCTGTTTATGTAATAGGATCATGGCACTTCCCTCCGCCCGGATGGGTTGATCAAGCGAACAACCTGGGTATAAGCATGACGCTTGTAAGCGTCAGCGAAAGGCCCGAATGTGCCGGCACTACCGAGCACATAACTTTTGGTGTCGGTGTGTCCCGCGCTTGTCTCGATGTTTCTGGCGATGATGTTGAGCTTCACCGACACGATGTTCGGCCAGTTCGCAGCCGCGGGAGTGGCGATGTAACTGTCGGCAGCCCCGTCGGCATCGGCATCCAATCCGTAATCGACCTGCATGTATTCGATCCCCTCGACCAATGGCGTGGTCACAAATGCACCGGTAGCCTGATCGAGATCGATTCTCTTCAGCGTGGGAATGCCATCTCCCGCGTTGTTGCTGGACGATACAAAATATATCTGCACGATGAATGGCCGCAGACTCGCAGTCGTCGCGCAATCCTTGTCATGAAAGGCAGTAAAAGGCCCGGCGCCCGAGACCATCTGATAACTGGCATCGGTCGTGCAATTCGACACCTGAAAATAAATCGTAGCGGCACTATTGGGCGCTGCCGCCGCATTTGCAGCGGCGACAGGCGTTGCTGTGCTGACGCGCCGCAGCACCAGTATGTCGCTGCCGGGATTTAACGAGGTGGCGCTACCGGCCGTGTAAGTAAAACCACAGGACGTTGGCAGGCTTGCACTTGCGATTTGACTTGTCTGCGCCGCTGCGTTGTAGCCTTGCACATGATGGCGAAGCACATCGAGGTTCGTCGCAGAGCCGGTAATAGTCGCCAAGCTACAGGAATCAGGAGTGATTGTGGGCGCGCCACTGGGTAAGTAGTTTCCATAGAAACCAGCCATCCTCAAATTTTCAGTCAGCAACTCCAAAGCATAACGACCGTTGTCTATCATGCGATTCGACTTATCCAGTTCGCTGCGTGTCTTGCTCTGATTGACAAATAGCGTGGTCAGCGCAGAAAGAATGAGCAAACCAATGGTAATGGAGATCATGAGTTCGACCAGCGACAGACCACTCTGGGTTTGCCGGTTTGTCAAAGTCTGCAGGCCTCTAAATGAGTTCATATCAATTCAAGTCCGCGATGACGACGGGAAGTGCAACCACACGGCGCAAGGCATCGTTGGCGCCATACTGGTTTTGCCCGCAAGTTATGGTTGGGATGGCAGTGCTATTCAACCCCTGCCATGCCACGGCGACCAGATATTGGCTAGGGACACCGCTCGCCGGTGCAACAGTCTGGGTTATGCAGCCCCGTGCGCCTATCATCGCACCAACATTTGCCGTACCTTGCACTTCGGCGGCTCCCAGCAGCGAATTGCACCATTCAGACAGATCCGTACTGGCAACCGAACTTCCCGCCCCCGTTACCGGACAAGAAACGGCCGGATTCAAATTCGTCACATAAGAAGCCGCATTCTTGCGATTGGCATTGATACGATCCACCATATCTTTCAGCAATATCAGCGCCTGCGAGCGTTGGTACGACTCCATCTGCGAGGTCAGCGCCCTGCCCTGCAAACCGGCCAATCCCAGCAATCCGACCATCAGGATGACGATGGTGACCAATACCTCGATCAGGCTGAAACCGCTGTTACGGTTCATGTTCATGAGCATATCCCCTTGACAGTGCGAGGCATCCCGCTCAGATCGATCCTGATGCAACGCACGTTTGACGTCGCCGTCGTTTCATTGTCGACCTGAAAAGATGGTGCAGTCGCTCCGACGATTCTGCCGGTTCTGGCATAGACCACGCTGGCTGGGCCGCCGGTCACGACCGTTCCTCTGAGGACGCCATGCGTGCTGATGGTCGTAGCGCCGGAAGTGGTATTCCAGCCGGCCTGCCAGCCCCCTGCGACGGGTGTCACGGTGACGTTGCCATTACGTTTGATGGCCTCGCTCCTGGCCAGACTGAGCGCGGCGAACAGTTCGAAGCTGGCGGTTTTAACCTGCTGGCTCTGGGTGAGCGATCTGAAGCTGGGAACCGCAAGACCGGCCAGTATGCCGAGTATGGCCACCGCCACGAGCAACTCGGTCAACGTGAAGCCGGAAGAGTGTCGTTTGGCGTTCATTTCGCTACCACTTATCGGCGGGTGTCTTTGCGCCACTGCTGTCCAGTGTTAAAGCGCCGTCGCTTTCCTGTTTGGTGCCCGCGATGGGCGTTGCCGTGAGGGTGAAGACCGGAGGAGCCGCTGAGACAGTGATCGTCATCGTATAGAAATTCGACACGTCGGTAGGCATGGACATCCCCAGCGTGGACAAGTCAGCCGCATAGCTTCGGGCATCGAGCAGATACTGTTTCTCGCGATTCTCCACATCCGCCATGAATGCCTGCGCGGCAGCACGATTGCCTTTGACGACATAGCTCTGGTAGCTGGGCAAGGCGACGGCGGCAAGGATGCCGACTATCGCCACGGCAACCATCAACTCAATCAAACTGAAGCCGTTTTGCACACTGCGGCTATTTGTCCGAACTTGCACAGCAGCAAGCGCGCTCATGCGGCGGCAAGCATGAGTCGACAGTCGGTTTGGAAAACAAGCGGTGAAATGACAGAACATGTTCGTCTCCAGCCTTTTGGGCATTCTTCGTCGTATCCCGTCACTGGAAAAATCATAACGGGGAAGATTCAGAGACGTGTTCTGGGTCTCGCTGAGGCGGCGGCCGGGGTCAAGGGCGAACCGAATTTGATTCAAACATACTACGCCGGCCACAACAAATCAATCGAAATTCCCTGAGCAATTGCCCGGGGCCGAATTCTTCCGAGCCTATGGCCCAAGATTCAGGGCTTCGCTCGCGCCGATGATATCCGAAGCAAGCTCCGCCAGCTTGCGGCTCTGGCTGCGAGCAGTTCTCCGCAACAACTCGAAAGCCGCCTTGCGATCCAGGCGATACTGCACCATGGTTATTCCGATCGCAATGCTGATCTCGCGTTCGTTATTGAGCGCTCTTTGCAACTGTCGTTCGATCGCTTCCAGGCCGTTGATATCCTTGGCGCGCGCCAAAGCGGCCTTGATGGCCGGTATCAGCTGCGGCGTATCGACCGGCTTGACCAGATAGCCCAGTGCGCCACATGCAGCCGCCCGATCGACGGTCCCCTGATCGCTGTAAGCCGTCAGCAGCATGAACGGAATATGATCCAGAGAACGCAGCCGTTCAGCCAGCTCCAGCCCGCTCGCTCCCGGCATTTTGACATCGAGAATAGCCAGATCGGGGCGCTCGCCACTGGCCAGCAATGCTTCCGCATCATCCGTCGATGAGGCGGTAATGACTCGATAACCCGATCTGACCAATCCCATGGAAAGGGTAGACAGCACCAATCGGTCATCATCGACCAGCAATATTGTCGTTTCAGAATTTGCGCTTGCACTCATGATTCATGACCGGAAGTAATGACGGGCGGCTCCAACTTCAGCAAGGTAATCACTGTATTGCCCCGGCGATGCCAGGATATCCTGGCGCCTTCTCTTGGCAACAGCGATTTTACCAACTGCATTCCGGTGCCGGTATCGCGCTCGAAATTGGGCGGTAATTGGCCGGCATTGCGGATAACGACATGAACAAAATCCAGAACACGCCCATGCTTGAGCGCAACATTGACCGGTCCAGCTTGTTCTCCATGCTTGATGGCATTCGACAGCAGTTCGTTCAATATCAGCGCCAATGGCACTGTCTCGGCAGCGTCGACGACATAGGGTTTCCAGCCCGGGGGAACTTCGACATGAATTGCACTACCCCATAACGAACCGACCCCGCTCGCCACAGCACAAACCAGTTCGCTCAATTCGACATCGTCCACCGCGGTACGCTCCTGCAGACCATGGATCGTCGCGATACTTTGCACCTGACCGATGGTTTGATCGATATCCTCTCTGATATTCGGCTGTTTTTCCGCAAGCTGGCGCAGCAAGCCGGTGATGCCCTGAATATTGTTTTTGATGCGGTGATGGATCTCACGTATCAGCGCATCGCGATGGGCAACGGCAAAGTTAGCTTGTTTTATTTCGTGTACATAAGTAGCCAGCGACATTCCGACCAGGGATAACGTCAATATATAGAACCAGTAATTGAGCAGACTCACCTGTTCGATATCATCGGCGAAATATCCCACCCCCTGCGTTGCGCCGAACAACGCCTGAACAGCCACCGCGAGCAAAGCGACCGTTGTTCCGCGCGTCCCAAGAAACATGGCCACCCAGGTGATCAGCATAAACATCCAGTAGCTCTTGGCTGTCGATCCTGCAATATCGTGCATCCAATCGAGAAAAACGATTTGTCCCACCAGTATCGTCAATCCCAGCAGCAAGACGGCTTCAACCATCTGCCTTGCTTCATGCCAATTGCATTTAGTCCCCCACCAAACCAGTATCAAAGGGGTAACCAGAATGACACCGAGCGTATCGCTCATCCACCAGTGAAGGATGCTGCTGGCGACGTCTTCGTAAGCAACAAATCCGAAGAACAGCAATAACGTATTCGCAACCAGCGCGCTAATGGCAATGCTTATGCAGCCGCCCAGCAGAATCAACCTGAAGTAATCGCGCAACGATTGGACACGCAAATCGAACTTTTCTTCATGCATCAACAACCAAATGCCGCACAAGGCTTGCAATGCGTCGCTCGTTGCAACGATGGCGATTTCCCATATGGCGGCGCCCAGAACCATATGAGCCATGGCAGCGCCGAGGAGCACACCCACGACATATCGTTGCCCGCCGATCAGCAGCGCTGCCAACGCAAAGCCGCTTGCCAGTTCGAGATGAGCGATAACGGCATCGCTTTCGAAGAACGAATCGCCAATATAGATCAACAAAGCGTAGAACGCGGCCACGCCAAGCTGCTTCGCCCACTCGATAGACTTGATTAAAGACAAAGGGTTGTAAGTTGCCATCGGGTCGTTTGCGAGTTTGGATCGATCACGGATTCGGCGAATTCAGGAAACGGGGCGCGTTCGGACTGCTTTTCCATCCTGTCTGGATTGTATTCTGCCAGCATCTCATACGCTATTCATGCCCGATCGATAGCGCGGCCAGCTCCTGTTCGCTGAATCCCGCCGCGCGTCTCGCTTCCAGATTGAACGGGCCGCGTAGCGGCGGCGCTTTATGTTCTGCGGCAAGTTGCGCATAGGTCGCGACCGGCTCCAGTTCGCGCCGTTCGCACAGCCAGCCGTACCAGCGGTTGCCGATGGCGACATGGCCGATTTCATCGCGCAGGATGATGTCCATGATGCCGCCGACGGCGATGTCGCCCGCCTGCATCAACTTGGCGCGCAAACCCGGCGTGACGTCCAGCCCGCGTGCCTCCATCGTCCGGGGCAACAGCGCCATGCGCGCCAACACATCGTGCTGCGTCTTGACCGCCATATCCCACAGGCCGTTGTGCGCTGGAAAGTCGCCGTAGGCATAGTCCAGTTCTTTCAGGTGATCGGCCAGCAACGTGAAGTGCAGCGCCTCCTCGTCGGCGACCTGCAGCCAGTCGGCATAGTACGCGCGCGGCATGCCGGGAAAACGCCAGACCGCGTCCAGCGCCAGATTGATCGCATTGAACTCGATATGCACCAGCGCATGGACCATCGCCGCACGCCCTTCCGGCGTGTTCATCGCGCGGCGTTTCACCGCGCGCGGCAACACCAGTTCGGGCCTTTCCGGATAGCCGGGGACAGTTTGAATCGCGACCAACTCAGCCTCGCCGTCCAGCCCGACCTTGCCCGCCGCCCATGCCTGCGCCAGACGTCGCACGCCTTCGGCCTTCTTCACCGCGTCGCATTCCCCCAGCCAGTGCAGCGCGGCCTGTCTCAATTCTGTCGGTTGCGCCGCTTCTCGCATGGTCTATTCCCCGGAGGACTTGTTCAGCATCGCCTTCAGCCGCGCCAGCTTGTCCATGCCCTCGTCCTTGGTCACGGTGGGTACGGCATCCGCATGGCCACCGGCATAGACCAACTCGCTCTCCGGCATTTCATCCAGAAAACGGCTCGGTTCGCAGGCATTCCAGTCCTTGCCACGCTTGCGCCGGTTGCAATAGCTGATCTGCAGGCTGCGCTCGGCGCGCGTGACGCCTACATACATCAGCCGGCGCTCCTCTTCGATGCCCTTCTCGTCGCTGTCGCGGAACGGCAGGATGTCTTCCTCCACGCCGACGATGAACACATGCGGGAACTCCAGTCCCTTGGCGGCATGCAGCGTGGACAGCGTGACCGCATCGGGCTCCTCGTCCTTGCCTTCCAGCATATTGATCAGCGCGATGGTCTGCACCATCGCGATCAGCGATTTCTCGTCCGCCTCGGCCTTGCGCTTAATCCAGCCGATGAAATCCTCGACGTTTTTCCACTTGGCCTCGGCTTGCCGCGACTCATGCGAATCGTACAGCCAGGTTTCGTAGTTGATCGCGCGCAGTAACTCGTCCAGCAGTTCGCCGCAAGGATCGGCCTCGGCGCGATCCTCGATGCGATTGATAAATTTACAGAACAGCATCAGGTCTTCGTATTGGCGCGGAGGCAGTTCGTCGACCATGGGCGACTCGAACGCCGCCTCGAACAGGCTGATCTTGCGCGAACCGGCGTAACTGCCCAGCTTCTCCAGCGTGGCGTTGCCGATGCCGCGCTTGGGCGTGGTGATCGCGCGGATGAAGGCCGGGTCGTCGTCCGTATTCGCGATCAGCCGCAGGTAGGAGAGGATGTCCTTGATCTCCGCCTTGTCGAAGAACGAGGTGCCGCCGCTGACGGTGTACGGCACGCGCTGAGCTCTCAGCTGCTCCTCGAACGCGCGCGCCAGATAATTGCTGCGGTACAGGATGGCGTAATCGGCGAAGCGCGTGCGGTGCTCGAACTTGTGCGCCATCAACTTCATCACCACGCTCTCGGCCTCGTGCTCGTCGTCGCGCGCGGCATAGATGCGAATCGGATCGCCGATGCCGTGATCGCTCCACAGATGCTTCTCGAACACCTTGGTGTTGTGGTTGATCAGGTGGTTCGCCACCTTGAGGATACGCTGCGACGAACGGTAGTTCTGTTCCAGTTTGATCACGCGCAGACTGGGGTAGTCGTTGCGCAAGTTATGCAAGTTCTCGATGCTCGCGCCGCGCCATGCATAGATCGCCTGATCGTCGTCGCCCACCGCGGTGAACGCCGCACGGACGCCGGCCAGCAGGCGGGTCAACTGGTACTGGCAATCGTTGGTGTCCTGATATTCGTCGATCAGCAGGTAGCGCAGCCGGTGCTGCCAGCGCTCCAGCGCCTCCGGATGCTCCTTGAACAGCACCACCGGCAGGTGAATCAGGTCGTCGAAATCCACCGCCTGATAGGCGCGCAGCGTCTCCTGATAGCGAGCATAGACGCGCGCCTGCACCTGCGCCTCATCGCTCCCGCCCTGCTCGCCCGCCTGCGCCGGCGAAATGAAGGCCGACTTCCAGTTCGATATTTGCGTCTGCAAGTCGCGTATTTCCTGCTTGTCGCCGGAATTGGTCAGCTCGCTCAATATCTTCCAACTGTCGCTGGAATCGAAAATGGAAAACTTCGGCTTGTAACCCAGCAGTCCCGCCTCGGCACGCAGAATGTTCATCCCCAGCGAATGGAAAGTGCTAACCACCAGCCCCTTGGACCTGCTGCCCGGCAGCAGCGTGGCGACGCGCTCGCGCATCTCGGTGGCCGCCTTGTTGGTGAAAGTGATCGCCGCGATGTTGCGCGCCTCATAACCGCACTCCTCGACCAGATAGGCGATCTTGTGGGTAATCACGCGCGTCTTGCCGCTGCCCGCCCCGGCCAGCACCAACAGGGGGCCGCCGAGGTAGGACGCGGCATCGCGCTGTACTTCATTGAGTTTGCTTAACATTCTGGACTGCGGGAGTGTTGCCGGAAAGGCCGCCATGATACCAAAGGGGCAAGACCATAACGGCCAAAATCTCCCTTGCTGCTTGGTAACCTATTAGTTACTATTTGCATATAAATATCTCAGTCGAAGAATACCTTCGCAAAGACGGGTCGAACCCTTACAAGTCGTGGTTCGACAGCCTCGATGTCCATGCGGCCGCCAAGGTCGTCACCGCGAAGTTGCGCCTGGAGCTGGGCAATACCTCCAGCGTGAAATGGTTCGACGGCATGGGCTGAATACGTCATCGACTGGGGACCGGGCTACCGCATCTATCTGGCCAAGGATGGCGATACGCTCATCATCCTGTTCGGGGGCGGAACCAAGCGCGGACAGCAGCGCGACATAGACCGGGCAAAAGAGTTGCTCGCCGAATACAAGGCGCGCAAGAAGACAAAGAAAACGGAATCGAGAAAGAGGTGAACGACATGGCACTCACACGCAACTTCAAACAGACCGTGGTCGAACGCGTCGAACGCGACCCGGAATTCGCCAAAGCGCTGCTCAACGAAGCCGCAACCCTGTTTCTGAGTGGCGAGCCAGAAACCGCGCGCCTCATCCTGCGCGACCTCGTCAACGCGACGATAGGCTTCGAACAACTAGCGGAAATGACCGACAAACCCAGCAAGAGCCTGCACCGCATGCTGTCGCAACATGGCAACCCCAGCATGGACAACCTTGCAGCGATCTTCAGCGCAGTGCGCTCGCGCCTGAATGTCGAGCTCGAGGTGCGTGCGGTGGAGATAGCGTAGCGGAAAGGGCCGTTTCGAGTCTGGCCCCTCTAGCCGAAAGGGAGATTCGAAGCTGCCCATATCGCTTTCACTATTGCTTTCAACCCAGCTACGCAATCCTCAAAATGCCTGCTTCACCATATAGTTGAAAAGCTCTCATATGATCCTCACGGATCAGTTCAAAGTTAAAAGTGGTATCCAACAGATCGACAATCGAATCGGCCCATTCTCTATGCTTTTTCATTTCAGGATGACCATTTAATAATAATTTTTGTTTAATTTCGGCTTCCAATAGAAACACCGAATGTCCATATTCACCACTACGGGAACCAATAGTTCTATCTTGTTGAGAGCGAATTTTTAGCAATCTTGAATATTCGCCCAATCCTATACTTGAGCTTGAAGGCGTCAGCTTTATTTCTAGCGAGAGATAATCAGTCGTCAGTGTCACAACAAACGTGTGAGATGAAGAATTTTTAACTTCAATTCTCGTTTTAGGAGGAAAAATAGCTTTCCCACCAAATGGCCCAGGCACATCATTAAGTATTCCCTGATTTACAAAATAGTTATCCGATGTATGCCAAAACAACTCTTGAATTGTGACCTCTTTTCCTTTTCCGCCTTCAATAAATTGCCAACTGACCTGATTACCATTAGGAGTCCTAATCCGTCGAGCCTTAACATTCCACCCTTGAGAAAACCTAGCGAATATGGTTTTGATTACCGCATATTGCAGAGCATCAAAATATTTTTCGGAAGCGAAATTAATATCAATTTTGTTACTGTTGGGCAAATCAGTAGGCTGAATATTTTGAGTGCATGCCGCCAATTCATGCGAATAGGGAAGTTCAATATTTAGAGGTCGATAATCTGGCAGACCATAAAATACTGCCACTGGCATTACCTTTGAATATTTTTCCTCCTTATTGGAGATGGATTCTTTGGTAATAAATCCCAATGCTCCTAACGTCATTGCAGTAATTAAAGTTAAGGCCACGCGATCTGAGTCTCGGTTATACCAAGAATAAGTAATGACTCCGAGAATAAGGAACACGGATATTGCGATCAATATAACTTTCCACATATAAACCCTTTGCGTACCGAATCGACAGGTTGCCTTAACTTAGAATTGAAAGGTTATTTCCCTGCCTTCCAAGCAAGGCTCGCACCCTACCCCGCCTAGGCAGTAGGGTCAACATGCCGAAATACATAGATATTTATATACAGGTATCCCGTTCACCCTTGTAGATCAAGGGCTGCCGGGACATTTAAAGGAAGAAGGCTAACTGGCAACTTCGCTCAACTCGTCCGCCAGACAACCGATAGGCTCGGCCAGCGTGCCTTCGGCATCCAGTTCGAAGCGGACGAGGTAGATCTCCTCATCCGGCATTTCCTGCGCGTGGCCGGTGTTGACTACCACGCCGCGCGTGCCGGCGGCGGCGAGCAAGGCGTCGGGTTCGGTGCCGGGGATAGCGCTCTCGCCGGTTTCTTCCAGCGCTTCGTTGTAGAGGTCTTGCGCGGCGTACACCATGTCGCCCATCTGGAATCTGCTCATGTCGTTCTCCTGTGTAGCCCGGATGGAATGAAATGAAATCCGGGGTGTTTCCCGGCTTGCGCCAGCCAGTCTTTCAGTGCTTGCTCGTTCATTGCATTTCCTTGGGTTTCATTCGTAAGCAGGCAAAGTCGAGATACGCGGATCGTCCAGTGCCATGCCGACTGCGTAGTGGTAGATCACTTGAAACATATCGTTTTTGATGCCGAGCACTTCATGCACCGCATCATCGAAGAAGCAGCCGATGCCGGTGCCGCGCCAACCGGCAGCCTCGGCTTCCAGCGTGATGATGTGCCCCAGCATGCCCGCCTCCCAATGTAAATGACGGTAAGCGGCCGGAGCGGCGGCGATGGGGGCGGCGAATTCGGCCACCATCATGAAGGTGATAGCACCTTGCATGGCGATGTCCTGATGGCAGGAGAGCGTGCGCGCGGTCTTGCCTGCGCGTGCCGCGATCAGTTGATACAAGGGAAGTTCGGCATCCATGCGCTCCCACGCGAACGTCTCGCGGAATGCAGTTTGTAACAAGGTATGCGCCGACTCACTGCGCGGCAACGCGTACACACCGGGGACGACACCTTCGACGCGATGCACCAGCAGCACCGGATGCACGCGTGGCGCGCATGTCCACATGTTCCAAACCGGCGAACCTCCGGGCAAAAGACCAGCGAGGATACGTTTAAACACGGCCTGCGGCATCACCGATTGCCCGTCGAAGGCTTGGGCGCTGCGCCGTTTCAGGATGACTTGCGCGGCATGGATGTCATCACTGCAAACCTCTGCGGCAATGGGATGAGCCGATACCGGGCTGGTGGCAGGTGGAGTGCCGCGTGTCGCTGCCGCCACCTCCTCGATCACCGGCCATTGATACAGCGGTTTTGCATCCAGCAGGCTGGGCTTGCCCGCCCAGTTCTTCCAGTCCATCGGAAAAGCATTTTCTGTCCCGTGCAGCGCCACGATGACCTCGGCCTCTTCACTTTCCACTCCCACAAAATCATCCGCGCGGTCCGTACCCAAGCTATGCGCAAGCAGTGCCGAATCCGTCGCCAGCAAGCGCGGCTGCCAGCCGTGCAATGCCGCCGCATAGCTCACTGCGGCCAGCACATGCCCCATATCAAGCTGGCAATAACGGAAAGCACGTTCGCCGTACTTCCACGCCTCGCGCCAATGGATAGAGCTGAAGCCCAGCCACACGCCTGTGCTGCGCGTGTCGCTTTGCCATGCGCGGCGCTCCAATGCGTGATCGAGATTTTGATAGTGGTACAGGCCATCCTCGATGTCCGCGCCCCCGGCGCTGATGAGCCAGGTCTCGGTGGGGTGCAGATTGCCGGAAGAAGGATGCGCACGCAGCGACCAGCGCGATCCGGCATATTCTTTCCATGCCGTCAGGCCGACGCACAAGCGCAACAATGAACCTATGTTTTGCGTGTTGAAAGGCAAAGGTTCGCGCGGAGCCGCAAGCCCGCTCCATGTGATCTCCGCTACCGTTATTCCGCGCGGCAATGCGAGCTGTGTGGCACCGCTCCAATCGCGGAACGCTTTGGGTTGCGCGTCCCAATCCAGTGTGCCGGGGCCTGCGGCATAACGATCCCGCGCGTGTTTGCTACGTGCGTGATAGGCCAGCACGGTAGCGACACGGGCATCGCTCACTTTTAATTCAGCCCGGTCAGCTCGTCGCTCAAGCAACCGATAGGCTCGGCCAGCGTGCCTTCCGCATCCATCTCGAAGCGGACGAGATAGATCTCCTCGTCCGGCATTTCCTGCGCGTGACCGGCGTTGACCACCACGCCGCGCGTGCCGGCGGCGGCGAGCAAGGCATCGGGTTCTGCGCCGGGGATGGCACTCTCGCCGGTTTCTTCCAGCGCTTCGTTGTAGAGGTCTTGCGCGGCGTACACCATGTCGCCCATCTGGAATCTGCTCATGTCGTTCTCCTGTGTAGCCCGGATGGAATGAAATGGAATCCGGGGTGTTCCCCGGATTACGCTGCGCTTCATCCGGGCTACGAGTTTTAAAGCGCGGGGATCAGCTTCGCCTCGCTGCGGATTGTCTCTGCGTTGCCCCAGGCTGTGACCATTTCGACGAACCAGCGCGGATCGCGCGGGTGCGGGCAGAACAGGTCGTATTCGGCGTAGAAGCTGCCGTCGCCGTTGAAGGTCAGCGTGCCGCAGCGGTCGTTGCGCACGTTGCGCCACACGCCTTCGTATCCCAGTTGCTGGCTGGCCGGATCGGTGACGCGGGCGAACTGCACGGCGGTCAGCGTTATCTTCGGCGCGGCGGCGGTATATCGCTCCGCCTCCTGTTGCAATGCTGCGACGATGCGCCCGGCCAGCGGTTCGAGTTCGCCGGGAAGAAGGCATGATGCAGCAAGAACCACAATCGTCCCTCCAACGTCATTCCGGCGCAGGCCGGAATCCAGTTTGATCGATAAATTTCCCGCACAGCGGGATCGTAAGGTTTTGTCCGCTACGCGGATTATTTTTTTCGCTGGATTCCGGCCTGCGCCGGAATGACGAACTACCGGAAATCACCAGATATCCGCCGGCGTCTTCAGCCGCTCGACGACCTTGCCGCCCAGCAGGTGCTCGTCGAATATCTCGGTTACATCGTCCTTGGTCACGTTGCTGTACATCACGCCCTCCGGATAGACCAGTACGTTCGGTCCCATGCTGCATGGGCCGATGCAGCCGCTGGGCGTCACCAGCACTTGGGCGAACACTTGGCGCTGTTGCCATTGCTTCATGAATTCGTCGACAACTTCGGCGCAGCCTTTTGCCGCGCATGAGCCGCGCGGATGTCCGGCGGGGCGGTTCTGTGAACAGACGAATACGTGTCTCGCTGGTTTTGGCATATCAGGCTCCTGCAGGCATAGGTTGATGGGTGTGGCACTGCTTGGGGCAGACGCGCCCGCAGGAACCGCAACCGATGCAGTCCATCGCGTTGGCGAGCGTCATCACCATGCTGTTGTCTTCGTCCTCGTCGTAGTTTTCGTCGTCCTCGCTGCGTTCGACCAGCTCGAACACGGTGCGCGGGCAGACCTTGTAGCAGCGGCCGCAGCCTATGCAGTTGGCCGCGTTCAGCGCGGTGGCGAAAGTGGGTTCGTAAGGCGTGCCGCCTCTTGTGGTACCGGTGATGTTAGCCATTTCTTTTCCTCTATCTAAACTTGCATCTCTTTCTGTGCCGCGACCAGTTTCGCGTTCGCCTCGGCCCAGGCCTGGCAGGCGTCGTAGGTGGATTGCGCGATGCCGGGTATCTCCTTGTATCCCGCCGGCAGGCGCTCCTCGACCAGATCGTGCAACTGCGAGGCCCATTCGCTGGAGATGCGCTTGAGCTTCTTCACTTCCTTGTCGAGTGCTTTCAGTTCTTCTTCGGTCATGCAATAACCCTCCGAGTCCCATAGGGGCGCGATTCATCGCGCCCTAATTCATTCAAATATTAAAAACCGGGCGCGATGAATCGCGCCCCTACATTACATTCCCGCGACTTCTGGATACTTGCCGACACTAGACAACGCGACCGACAGCAGCTTGTCGGCCTCGTCCTTCATCTTCGACAGGCTCTCGTAGCCGTAGCGGTGCACGTCGCGCAGGGTCTTGTCCATCACCACCAGTTTGCCGACGGTGATCACCGCGCGGCCGAAACCCTCGTGGGTGATGTTGATCATCGGCACGGCCATCTGTCCGCATTCCTTCTCGATCAGCGAGGCGATGGCGTTGTAGAACGCCTTGATGCGCGCCAGTAAGATCTCGTCTGGATCGCCGATCACAGGCATCTCGCGGCGCTGCTCCTTGGTGACCACGTACGGTGCGAGGATGCGGTCCACCGGCCAGCCGTCGTAAGTGCCATAGCTGTCGATGGCGCGCATCTGTTTGACCATCTCCATGATGAAATCGGTGGACAACAACGGGTCTGCTGCGACTGCCTGATTCATGTGTATCTCCTTCGTTAATGATTCGATCTTTGTAGGTCGGGCTTTAGCCCGACATGTCGGGTTAAAATCCGACCTACATTTTTTGTGCACTCATCTGCGGCGTCCATCCCGACCAACGCCCCAGCAAAAATCCTGCGGCCATGCCGTTCGCTGCACCCAGCACCGCGCCGACATCGCCCAAGCCCGCAGTAGCCGCGACACCTGCGCCGACCAGCGCCAGCACCGTCGGCAGCAGATAGGCCAGCAGCCCGGCCTTGAGCAGGTCGCCCTCGCTCATGTGCAACTGCAACTCGTCGCCCGCGCGCACGTTCGCATCGCACATCACTTCGACGGTCTTGCGGTTGCCGGAAAAATACTTGCCCAGCCCGGACACGCCGCAGCTACTGCGCGACTGGCAGCCGCCGCAACCGGACTGCTCCGTCGGCGCAACCTGCGCCCTGCCGTTGCCGGCCGAGACCACGCGGACCGGTGCGGCTATCATTCCTGCCATTCCTCGTCCGCAGCGAAACTGTTCTCGCGATCCTGCTTCTTCATGTGCTTCGCCAGCCACAGCGGCGGCTCGTTCGTCAGGTTTTTCTGCAGACCGCCCAGCAGCTCGTCGATCAGCGTGCCTTCGTCCACTCGCATCGGCTGTATGCCTCCGGCCAAAAGTTGCTGGATCGCCGATGCGCCTGCGGCGTTGCAGTACACCGCCGCGCAGTCGCCCAGCAGCTCGACCTTGGCGGCGAGCTTACCCTCATGTCCGTCCATCGCAGTCTCGATGAACTCCGCCACTTCGACCAATCGCGTTTCTCTCTCGCCCAGTTCGTAGATGGCGAACGATTCCGCCGCACCGAAGTGTTGATCGACCGCGCGGCGGTCGCTGGTGGCGAATGCGATCTTCACCTTCATCTCGTTCTCCTCAATGGGTTTGACCAGCCGCAGGTGTCGCACGACTCTCTCCCGTCTGCAGGGTTGTGCGCTGGGCATAGATAGAGACGTATGGCTCCGGCTCGTGGTGGCCGTGCTCCACCAGCAGGTTCGCCAGATCGAACAGCGTCTGACGCGTGCCGCGATAGCCGACCCACAGGCGCTGATAGCCGCCGAGCAGATCGTATTGCGGAAAGCCCGCGCGCAGCAGCGGCACGCCGAGACGGCGCGCAGTCTCCACCGCGTGCGAGTTGCTGATGACGAGTTGCGCGCCGTTGCGTCTCGCTGCGATCTCCATATCTTCCAAGTCGCCGATAGCGACCTGCTCGGCATCCACATCGTTGAGGATGTTCGCGCGCGCGGGTGCGACGGCAGCGACCACTTCGCAGCCCATCTCGGTGACCAGCCGCGCATAGCCGTAGAGCAGGTCCGGATCGGCAGCGATGGCGATGCGCGCGAAACCCAGCATGAAGTGCGAGTCCACCATCGCGTCCTGCAACTGCGCGCGCTGGCGTTCTATCTTCTCCGGCACCGGCTTGGCGCTGATGTCGGCAAGCGCCGCGACGAAGCTGTCTACCGCATCCAGCCCCATCAGGCTGTCGAAGCGATAATCCGGCACGCCGGTCTGAATCTTGAGGAAGTCCGCCGCTTCGAACATCGAGTTGCCCAGCACTAGCGTGGCGATTGATTCGCCCACCGTGGAAATCTCCGACACGGGCGTACCGCCCAGCGTGAGCGGACTGCTCTCCATTTCGGTGAGATGACCGTCGAGCGAATCGCCGATGTCCGGCAGCACCAACGGACGCAGACCGAACGCTTCGACGAGTTCCTTGATGTGTTCGACATCGCCGGGCGTGAGGAATGATCCGGCCAGCACGTTGACCTGTTTCTTGCGTCTACCCACATTGCTTTTCGCGTTTGCCCCCTCGCCCGCAAGCGGGAGAGGGTTGGGGTGAGGGTTGGTAGAAAGCAGCATCACCTCGAGCACCGCCTTCACCGCGAGCGCATAACCGCTCTCCAGACAACCAGTGAAGTCCGGCGTGTTCACCGGCACCACCGGGATATGCGCGAACTCCGGATGCGCGGCGTAGAAATCCTTCACCAGCCGCTTGATGTCCGTGCCCTGCGTCTCGGATAGACCCGTGGTCGGCAGGCCGATGAGCGCCGGCTTGCTCTTCTCGCACACCGCGCGCAAACCTTCGATCACGTTTTCGTCCGCGCTCATCACCGTGGAGACCTGGTCCATCGCGGTAGTCTGCAACGGTATCGGTTCGCGGAAGTGGCGCACGAAGAACACCTTGCCGAACGCGGTGCAGCCCTGCGAACCGTGCATCATCGGGATGGCGCGGTTGATGCCGAGGAAGGCCAGCGATGCACCGACCGGCTGGCTGGCTTTCAGCGGATTCACCGCAAGTGCTTTGTTGCGTTTCAGGATCTCGGCCATGTCAGACTCCCGTCATTCCGGCGCAGGCCGGAATCCAGTTATTGAAAATCTCCCGCGCAAGCGGGACAAAACCTTGGGACTGTCCGCTACGCGGGCTGTTTGTTTTTGCTGGATTCCGGCCTGCGCCGGAATGACGGCATAAAGTCATCATCACGCCCCCAACTCCACACCCGGCACACCCGCCTTCGCCCACGGCGACGGCTTGCGCACCGCCCCCCACACCGGGCTCTGTATCGTCAGCGCGAGTTGGCGCGCGAGTTCGACCATGCCGCTGTAACCCTCGTAACCGAATTCGCGTTCCTGGTTGATATCGAGGAACGGGATGCGCGCCTTCAAGGCGGTGTACATGTTGCGGCCGCCCGCGATGAGGATGTCGGCCTGGTAATCCTTCACCGCGCCGAGCAGCGCCTTGGGGCTGCCGTCGGTGATCATGCGGGTCTTGTCGCCCATGATCTCGCGGATGCGCGCCTTGTCTTCCTCGGTGGATTTGTTGGTGCCGGTGGCGACCACTTCCAGCCCGAGGTCCTGCAACGCGGAGACGATGGACCACGACTTCACGCCGCCGGTGTAGAGCAGCACGCGCTTACCGCGCAGTTGTTCTCTCCACGGATCGAGCGCGGCGTTGATCTTCGCCTCTTCCCGCGCGATCAGCGCCTCGGTGCGTTCGGTCAATGAAGGATCGTCGAGCAGCTTCGCAAATTCGCGGAAGGCCATCGAGGTGTCGGTCACGCCATAGAAGCTGCCCTCGAAATACGGTGTCCTGTAATCGGTCTGCAGCTTGCGCGCGACATTGAGCAGCGCTTTGGCGCACACCACCATGTTGGCCTCGGCGCGGTGCATGGTTTGCACTTCGCGGAAGCGCGCATCGCCGGACAGGGTGCAGAGGATGCGCAGGCCGAGCTCATCGAACAGCGGCAACACATTCCAGAATTCGCCCGCGATGTTGTATTCGCCGATCAGGTTCACGTCGTGCACGGTGATGCCGGAGCGCTGCGCTTCGACGGGCACGGGCAACGGTTCCGCCGTGCCCACCACATACTTGAACATGGCCTCGCCCGCGATGCGGTTGCCCAGATTCTTGGTGCCGTAGAAACCGGCGCAGTCCACCGGCACCACCGGCACACCGGTCTTCTCGGCGGCAGCTTTGCACACCGCGCCGATGTCGTCGCCGGTCAGCGCGGGCACGCAGGTGTTGTAGACGAACACGGCGTTGGGCGCGTAGCTGTCCACCGCCTGCTTGATCGCATGGAACAGCCGCTTCTCGCCGCGACCCATGATGACATCTTGCTCGGTGAGATCGGTGGTCATGCCGATGCGATACAGCGTCGGCCCGGAAGAGCGCGTCCCCCGGTTATCCCAAGAACTGCCCGCGCAGGCAATGGGGCCGTGCACGATGTGCGCCACGTCGGCAATCGGCAGCAAAGCGATCTGTGCGCCGTCGAAAGAGCAGCCGCCCGCCGTCGCGCCCGGCTTGGGCCGCGCGCAGCCCGACTTCGACTTGGTGTTATGTGTGCACGCCGGTTCGTTCAGCAGTTCGGCGATGTCCTTGGCTTGCATGGCAGTGGCTCACAATAGTTGACGCCCTCGTATCCGCAAATGCCGTGCCAACATACACAGGTTTGATTTAAATGGGATTTATAAATTGATGTCTTGTAGCAAATCAGACAAACGCAACAAAACCGAACGTAAGCCGGGGAGATTTCCCGGCAGGAAATATTTTCTTGCTGCAACGATTGCTCCGAATATATTTCAGGCTATGATGAACCGTTAACCACCTGCCGAGGTCACCATGCCGAAACATTTTCCCTCTCTTTGTCTGTTCGTTGTTTCATTCCTCGTCTCCGCTGCCGCACAGGCCGAATACACGCCCAAGGCGGAGCGCGTGACGGACAATGTTTACGCCATCGTGGGGCCGCTGGGACAGCGCAGCGCGGAGAACGATGGATTGAATGCGAACTTTGGTCTGATCGTAACCAGAACGGGGGGGATTCTGATCGATTCGGGGGCCAGCCGTCTGGGCGCCGAAAAACTGGAGAAAGCCATCCGCATGGTTACCGACAAACCCGTTCGCTGGGTAATCAATACCGGCGGTCAGGATCACCGCTGGCTAGGCAACGACTACTTTGCAAGCCGTGGGGCAGAAATCATCGCCCTGAGCAAAACGGCGGCAACTCAAACACAGTATGCCGCCCAGCAGATTCAGAGCTTGGAACGTTTTCTCGGAGATCGCTTGAAGGGAACGAAACCCCTGCCTGCCGGTAAAACGCTCGATGGCGACACATCGACCCTCGAACTGGATGGGGAAACATTGATCCTGCAATATACCCACGCACACTATCCGGGGGACGCGATGGTTTTTCTGCCCAAGCGCGGTATCGTGTTCTCGGGCGATCTTGTTTACGTGGATCGACTCTTGGCCATCATGCCGATGTCGAGCGTAAACCATGCGCAACAGGCATTCAAAACGATGGCGGCGTTGAAACCCGCCCATATCATCCCCGGTCATGGGCGGGTTTGCGATTTAGCCCAAGCGCAGCGGGAAACCGGCGACTATTACGAGTTCCTCGCAAACGTTATCGGCGCGGCAGCCAAGGAGATGGAGCCCATGCAGGAAGTCCTGGGTCGCAACGCCGATCTGCCGGCTTTCCGGCATCTCGAAAACTACGACAGCTTGCATAAAGCCAACATGAACAGGGCCTTTACCGAGTTCGAGAGCCAGTAGTCGCGCATACAGACCGCAATGGCTTACGTTTATTCGGCCACGACCCCGGCATCACACCGAATAAGGCGCCGCCACCCAATCCTTCACCAGCACGGCCTCCGTCTCCGGCAGGTAGTCGAACCCGGCATCGAGGTCTCGCGCGATGG
The DNA here is from genome assembly GCA_023229845.1 of Gallionella sp. GTDB lineage: Bacteria > Pseudomonadota > Gammaproteobacteria > Burkholderiales > Gallionellaceae > Gallionella. The sequence continues at coordinate 29,473 of JALNYK010000005.1, read as the reverse complement.
CGTAGGCGACCCTGGGAGGAGTGAAATTGCCGGCGACCAGATGGAAGTACCAGGCGGCGGGATAAGCTGCTGCACGGTCGAATGCCTGCAACTGAGCCAGCATCTCGATGCCGGATAGCCCCTCGTTCCACTGGAAGGGTTTGAGTTCGCGCGCATGGCGCGACACCAGCGAGACCGAGGTCACCGGATTGCGGTAGCGATCCAGATGCTCGCGCAGCCCGATGATCCAATGCTCGCTGAAGTGGCCGCGTGCTGCGGCGCTGCTGTGCGTCCAGTCGGCGAACAGGCGAGCCAGCCCGGCGTTGCGCCCTTCGGCGGAGTTCGCGCGCGCGACGGCCTGACGCACGTCGATCAGGCGGCGGAAGCGGTAGCGCGGCGCGCCGACCGCTTGCGCGTCGAGTTCGAGCGGCACGATCGGTTCGGCCAGTTCATGCATATCCTGCGGCAAGTTGGCGGCATCGATCAACTGCCGATCCAGCACCTCCTGTAGTTCCTCGACTTCGAGTTGCAAGAAATCGGCGGGCGCCGGACCGTAGGCCGCGACGAAATAATGGGTGCGCCCGCTGTGGCGCGTGACCTGCAGCCCCTCCCCGACGTGACGCTCGACGAGTTCGTTGAAATCGTCGCCGCAGGCGCGCAGCCCGGCCTTGGCCCAGGCTTCGACGCTATCGGCGAGCGGCGCACCGTCGGCCGCGATCACACCGCCGGTGCGATACCAGCCGCCGCGACTCAGCGCGTGGCCGAAAGTACAGCCGGGCCGGATGCGGTTGGCGATCTCCAGCAGCGCGGCATGGTGCGGGCGCGGTGGGATGGACTCTATCTCTGCGGCGAGGTCGCGCAGCGCGGTTTCGTCGGGCGTATACAGACTCATTCTTGTTCCTCGTTCAGAAAATCGTTCAATCGTTGCCGTACTGCGGCACGCACATCCGGCTCGGCATCATCCACCAGTTCTGCGATGGCTTCCAGCGGCGCGTGTTGCGCCGCCAACAGGCGCACCACCCAGTCCGTATCGTGCAACATCTTCGCCGCATCGTCCGGCAGCATGCGTTCCGCGACGATGCGCCGCACTTCGGCATCTTCGTCCCGCGCCATGCGGCCCAGCGCGAACGGCGGCAGGCGGCGCGCCACTTCCTTGCGCACCTCTCGGTCGTCGTCCTGCGCCATGCGCGGCAACTGGCCGTGCGGCAACCGCTTCGCCACCTGCAACCGCACCAGGTAGTCCACGTCGCCTACCAGCGCGCTCAATCGCTCCGGTGCGAGGCGGTTGGCCACGGTCATGCGCACTTCGCGGTCGCTATCGTGCAGGTAATCGTCCAGTTCGTCCACCGGCAAGCGGCTCGCCACCACGCGCCGCACCACCTCGTCCCCGTCGCGCGGCATCGCGCGCAACGCCTCCAGCGGCGCATGGCGCGCAGCGATGGCGCGGCGCTCCCAGAAGCCGTCGGCCAGGTTGCTCTCGGCGAACTGCGGATTGCGCCGCAGGAAACGGTCGATCTGCCGCCCGCTGTTCGCCATCAGGCAGATGTCGCCCGGCACGCAATGCCCTTCCGCCAGCAGCGCGCGATGCGGACACGCCGTGCAATCGGCCGGCACACTCAACGGCGACGGATCGATGCGACGTTCCGGCATGTTCTATCCCTGCTCCACAAAATCATGCGCAGGATATGAGCAACCCCCGTGCCATCTCCCGAACATGCCGCATTCGCCCGATTCGCCGCACTTAAAACCCACCCCAGTCTTCGTCATAGCGCCAAACCGACAATTCCGGCTCGGCCAATGTCGCAAAGCCGACAAGCCTCATCACGCTCCCGCATGCCGGCATGCCTGTCATTGCGGGGAATCGCTATCGGTCATCAATGGCATGGCTATTGCATCCATCGAGTCGATTCATCCGGAGGTCGCTTGCGCAGCATATCGAGATAAAAATCAGGGAGGGGTCTATGGCCAGCTACAAGGGAGCAGAAGTCGACGACGAATTGCACGGCCTGATCGGGCGCATGGGCCGGGTCGAGGAATACCGCGAAAGCCTGCAGAACCTGCAGACGGTTTGGGACAACCTGACGCTGCTGGGCTACCTGTCCGGCACCGGCGCGGACATGTCGGAGACGCGCGGCGCCTTCCAGCAGTTGACCGGCAGCCTGCTCAACCACCTCGGCCGCGAGACGCTGAAGAAGACCGTGCTGGCGATGAAGTCCAAGGCGCAGGTGGCCGTGGACATCATGATCCGCAACCTGTTCGAGCGCACCGCCGACATCGGCTTCCTCGCGATGGACGGCATGGTGCGCGATTACCTGAAGGAATGCGCGGCGCAACAATACGGGCAGGGCGTGCGGAATCCGTCTGTCGGCACCGACCTGTCGAAACAGAATGCCCAGTTGCTGGCGCACTTCCGCGAATACGCGCGCAAGTATTCGGTCTATTCCAACATCCTGCTGCTCGACACCGAAGGCAACGTGCTGCTGCAGCTCGACGAGCACAACCATGTGACGCACAGCAGCGACCCGCTGGTGCGCGAGTCGCTCGCGACCAATGCCGCCTATGTCGAGACCTTCCGCCACACCGATCTCGCGCCGCGGCAGGATGCCGCGCTGATCTATTCCTTCCGCGTGGCCGACGAGCAGGGCAAGAACCTCGGCGTGCTGTGCCTGAATTTCCGCTTCGCCAACGAGACTGAACGCATTTTCGCGAACCTGTCCGGCAAGCACGACTGGAGCGCGATCACCCTGCTCGACCGCGAAGGCCGGGTCATCGCCAGCAGCGACCACTGGCATATCCCGGTCGGCGCGAAACTCGCGATGGCGCTGGATGAGGACTGGAAGGTCGTGCGAGCCGCGGGGCGCGAATACCTCGCCGTCACCCGCCCCACGCAGGGCTATCAGGGCTACATGGGGCCGGGCTGGTACGGGCAGGTGATGCTGCCGCTGGATCATGCGTTCGAGCACGACACCGGCCTGAACATGGGCGACATTCCCGCCGGCGCGCTACATGCGGTGATGAGCAACCCCAACCTGTTCGGCAGCGCCCTGCGCGAGATTCCGACGCAGGCCGCCTCTATCCAGCGCGGGCTCAACCGTTCGGTGTGGAACGGCAACGTCAGCCAGCGCAGCAGCGACCGCCAGGCGATGAACCCGGCCTTCTCCAAGGTGCTGCTGTGGGAGATCAGCAACACCGGGCAGAAGACGCAGAACGTGTTCGAATGCTCCATCGGCAACCTGCACCAGATGGTGGTCTCCTCCATCCTGCAGGACAGCCAGTTCCAGGCGGCGCTGGCCATCGACATCATGGACCGCAACCTGTACGAGCGCGCCAACGACTGCCGCTGGTGGGCGCTGGCGCCGGTGTTCCGCGACATCCTCGCCGCGCCGCAGATAGCCGAGGCCGCGCGCAAACAGGCGGGCGAGACGCTGGCGCACATCAACGGCTTGTACACCGTGTACGACAACCTCGTGCTGTTCGACCGCACGGGCTTAGTCGTCGCCGTATCCAACCCGGGCTATCGCGAGTGCTGCGGCCAGCGCCTGGGCGAGGACTGGGTGCGCCAGACCCTGCAACTGACGGACAGCCAGGATTACACGGTGTCGCCCTTCGCCGCCACGCCGCTGTATCGGGAGCTGCATACCTACATCTATGCGGCCGCGGTGTTCGATGCCGCCGACAGCAGCAAGGCCGTCGGCGGCATCGGCATCGTGTTCGATTCCGCACCGCAATTCGACGCGATGCTGAACGACGCCCTGCCGCGCGACGAAAAAGGCGAGGTGCCGCCCGGCTGCTTCGGCGTATTCGCCGAACGCAACCGCCGTGTGCTAGCCGCCACGCTGGACAGCCTGCATCCGGGCGACACGCTGGAGATCGACGAACAGTATTTCCGCCTGAACAACGGCCACAGCCATTCCGGCATCGCCGTCTACAACGGCCACTACTACGCGATCGGCGCGAGCGTCTCCAAGGGCTACCGCGAATACAAGAGCGAAGAGGATGCCTACCGCAACGACGTGGTCGCGCTGGTGCTCACGCCGCTGGGCGAAAAGCGTGGCGAGGAACGGCACAGCACGGCGAGCGCGTCGCGCAACCGTCTGCAGCGCAGCAACGGCAAGACGGAAAATGACGGCGAGAAAGTGGAGATCGCCACCTTCTACGTGGACAACCACTGGCTGGGCATAGAGTCGCGCCATGTGGTGGAAGCCGTGGACATCAAGGGCGTCACCAGCGTGCCCGGCTCGGGCGAGAACATGCTGGGCTACCTGATGTTTCGGGAAACCCTGATCCCCATCGTCGCGCTATGGGGCATGCTGGGCCAGTCCGACCAGCAGCGCGCACGCGGTGGCGACCCACAGATCGTCGTGGTCGAACTCAAGCCCGGCGTATTGCTGGGCGTGATGGTGGACGAACTCGGCGAAATCCCGGAGATCCCGGCTGAACGCATCGAAAAAATCTCCGGCATGCTCGCCGGCAGCACCCTCTCGGAAAGCCTGGTCAAACCCGATCCACGCGATCCGCAGAGCGGCATGATCGTCGTGATCTCGCCGGAGAAGTTGCAGCGCAGTTTTCTGGAGTCATAAGCAGCCCGGATAAAGGCCGCAGGCCGGAATCCGGGGAGGCTCCCGGATTCCGCTTCGCTCCATCCGGGCTACGTTTTTTTGCGCAGCGCCGTCATGTGCGAAGTTTCGAAACCCAGCTTGCGGTAGAAATCCAGCGCGGCATGGTTGTCGCGGTCTGCCAGCAGCGTGACGCGCGTCATGCCCTGCTCTTTTGCCCAGTCCAGCACATGCTCGACCAGCCGCCGCCCCAGCCCGCCGCCGCGATGTTCGCTGCTCACGATCACGTCTTCCAGCAACAGCACGCGCCCGCCTTCCGCGGTGCTGACGGTGACCAGCGCGTTCGCCATGCCCGCGACCTTGCCGTCTACGCGCAGCACGAACAGCCTGCCCAGCGCCGGGTTATCGAGGATGAGTTGCAGGCCACGCAATTGCTTGTCGCGCTCGGGCTGAAAGTCACTCTCCAGCGAGAACAACTCGGCGAGCAGGTCGGCGAGTTGGGGCAAATCGTCGCCAACCGCGAAATCGATACTGATGTTGTCATTCAAATCCAAGTGCGCACTCCTTGTCGTAACGAGTCTGCAAACAAGCAAGATGAAGGCCAGCGAAAACCGGACAGGACAGGCATGTTGACCGGATAACGATGGACGGGTACGGTGCGAACCTCTGTTCGCTCACATGGCAGCCGGCTTCATAGCCAAGCGCCCATGTACCAACAAACCAATCGACCATAGGAGCCGCATTCATGCTGGAAAAAATCAAGGGTATCGGCGCGCAAGTCGCGACCAAGGCCGGCGATGCCGTCGAGGGCGTTGCCACTTCCGTCAAGGGCGGCGTCGAGTCGCTGGCGCATACTGCATCAAACATGACCGAGACGCTCAACGAAAAAGCCGTTCGCGCCTCGACGGCGCAGATGTACAGCATCCTCGAAATCGCCCTGGACGAGCTCAAGTCCCGGCCATTGGCGGAACAACCGGCTTCGCTCAAAGCCTCCGTGAATCTTGGAATCGCCGCGCTTGAAATGGAAATCCAGCTTCCGCTCCCCGCCAAAAAGGAATAAGCGAACCAAATGCTTTTGCGAGGGTGAAGTTGACACCGCCGTGCCCCTACATCAGCGCCACGCTCTTCACCTGCGCGCACACATACATCCCCGCGGTCAGGCCGAGGTGGTCGCGCGAGCGGCGGGTGATGCGCGACAGCAGCATCTGCGCCTCGCCCACCTTCATGCGCACGACCACCTTGTCCGGCCCTTCGTCGCGTATCTCCTCGATGCGCGCGTTCAGGATGTTGTTGATGCTGGTGCCTTCCGGCGCTTGCGTGGCGATGCTCACGTCGCGCGCCAGCACACGGGCGCGCATGCTGGTTCCGAACGGTTGGTCCACCCTGCCCACCCACAGATGGTCGCCCACGAAATCAAGCCGCGTGAGGTGATAAGCCTCGTCCTGCTGCGCCACGGTGGCTTCGATCACCGTGCCCGCATCGTCGAAATGCGCGGTGGGCAAGTCCAGCCGGGCCAGCGTCTCCCCGAGCGCGCCGCTGGCGATGACGCGGCCTTTTTCCAGCAGCACCAGATGGTCGGCCAGCCGCGCCACCTCGTCCATCGCATGACTGACGTAGAGCACAGGGATGTTCAGTTCGCGGTGCAGCCGTTCCAGGTACGGCAGGATTTCCTGCTTGCTCGTCGTGTCGAGCGCGGACAGCGGCTCGTCCATCAGCAGGATGCGCGGGCTGGTGAGCAGCGCGCGGCCGATGGCGACGCGCTGGCGTTCGCCGCCTGAGAGTCGCGCGGGGTCGTTACGCTCGATCAGGTGCGACAGCCCCAGCCATTCCACCACCTGATCGAGCTGCACGCGGCGTTCCGATGCGGCGATACGCTTGTAGCCGTATTCGAGATTGGCGCGCACCGACAGATGCGGGAACAGGCTGGCCTCCTGGAACACATAGCCCAACGGCCTTCGATGTACCGGCATGAAAGTCTTCTCGTCCTGCCACAGCTCGCCGTTCACATGCAGCCAGCCCTGCGTGCGCTCAAGGCCCGCGATGCAGCGCAGCAGCGTGGTCTTGCCGGAACCGGAGGGGCCGAACAGCGCGGTGACGCCGACCGGCGGCGCGCTGAACGCGGCATCCAGCTCGAAGCCGTCCCGCTGCATTTTGAAATGGACGCGCATCCAGGTCGCCTGTTTCTCGCTCATCGAGTCACCCGCCACGACTTGCCGCTCGCGAGATACAGCCCCAGCAGCACGAGGAACGAGAACAGCACCATGCCGCCCGCGAGCAGATGCGCCGCGCCGTATTCCATCGCCTCGACATGTCCATAGATGGCGACGGAGAGAACCTGCGTCTCGCCGGGAATGTTGCCGCCCAGCATCAGCACCACGCCGAACTCGCCGACCGTATGCGCGAAGGCGAGGATGATCGCGGTCAGGAAACCGGGACGCGCCAGCGGCAACGCCACGCTGACGAATCTATCCCACGCGCCCGCGCGCAACGTCGCCGCCACTTCCAGCGGACGCTGGCCGATGGACTCGAACGCGTTCTGTATCGGCTGCACCGCAAACGGCAGCGAGAACAGCACCGAGCCGACCACCAGCCCTGCGAAAGTGAACGGCAAGGTGCCAAGATTCAAGGCCTTGGTGATTCCGCCCACCGCGCCCTGCGGCCCCATCAGCAGCAGCAGGTAGAAACCCAGCACCGTCGGCGGCAACACCAGCGGCAGCGCCACCACGGCGGACATCAGCCCCTTGTACCAGCGGCGGCTGTGCGCCAGCCACCAGGCCAGCGGCGTGGCAATCAGCAACAGCAGCAGGGTCGTGACGCTCGCCAGCTTGAGCGTGAGCCACACGGCTTGCAGATCGTCGGGAGTTAATACGCTTTCCATCGTTTCACTCGATCATTGAGACATCGTCATTCCGGAATCACGGCAACTCATACCCGAACCCGCGCATCACCGTCGCCGCCTTCTCGCTCTTCAGGAACGCGAGGAAGGCCTTGGTCGCGGCCTGATCTTTCGCGCCGGACAGCAGCACCGCGCCCTGCCGGATCGGCTTGTGCATCCCGGGCGGCACCAGCCAGTACGATCCCTCCGTCACCTTGCCGTCGCGCATGATCTGCGACAGCGCGACGAAACCCAGCTCGGCGTTCTCGGTCGCGACGAACTGCCAAGTCTGCGTGATGTTCTCGCCCTTCACCAGCTTGCGCTGCAGCGCGTTCCACACCGTCATTTTTTCCAGCGTCTCTTTCGCCGCCATGCCGTAGGGCGCAAGCCGGGGATCGGCGATCGCCAGCTTGCTGTAGCCGTCCTTGTAAAGCACCGCGCCCTTGGCATCGACGAAGCCGGGCTGCGCGCTCCACAGCACCAGCCTGCCCTGCGCATAGACGATGCGCGACCCGCCGACCGCCAGCCCCTCCTGCTCCAGACGCTTAGGGATCGCCTCGTCCGCCCCGAGGAACACATCGAACGGCGCGCCGCCCCTGATCTGCGTATAGAACTTGCCGCTGGAACCGAGGCTGACCTTCACCGTGTGCCCGCTCTCCTGCTGGAACAACGCCACGATGCGCTCCATTGGTGCGGAAAAGTTCGACGCCACCGCCGCGCGCACCTCGCCAGCGCACGCCGGCGCACTCATCAAACCGAACGACATCAAGACTGCGACAACGCGGCCGCGCAATACAGAGATATTCACCATCGACTCCATCACAAGGAAGTGATGCAATGATAACAAGCAAGATGAAGGCCAGCGAAAACTATCTGGGCTTTTCGGCATATTGACCGGGAGACGGCGGGCGGGTACGGTGCGAGCGGTAAGGATCACACAAACATCGGGGAAGGGTGTCGAGTGAAGCCAGCGTAGCCCGGATGCAATCCGGGATTTAGCAGCCGTAGGTCGGGTTAGCGCAACCCGACTTCACCCCGTAACACCCCATTCGTCGGGTTACGGCCTTGCCGGCCTAACCCGACCTACAAGAGCTGAATAAAAAATGAGCGCCGCAGCGCCCATTTTCATATTGATTATTCCAATCAGAATTACGCTTCGTCCACTTCCGCCAGCACCACACCGATGGCTTGCAGCGGGTCGTCGGTCAGGCTCAGGCAGTGTTCGCTGCCGCTCACCAAATAAAGACTGAATCTTTCGCGCCGTAACGCGGGCGACATACGTGCCGGCATGTCGTCGTCGCTGCAGACGGTGAAGCGCAAATCTGGCCAGGTCTGTTTCAGGCTGGCCAGCGCGCCGTCGTTCAGATCGCCGAACGATGCGGCGGCATTGGCGATCTTTTCCAGTGTCTCGGCGACGATCATATGATCACTCCTCCTCGGTCTCGACAAACCTGCCCAGCGACTTCGCTTCGACGCCGAGGATCTTGGCGAGCCAGGGCGGCGGGGCATCGAGCACGGCTTGCAGGCGTTGCAGGGCGATGTTCGCCTTGCCGCCTTCCGGCGCTTTTACCGGATGGATGTTAGCGCGCACGGCCTTGGCCGCAGCTGGACCACCGATGGATTGCACGTAGACGATCTGGCAGTCCTTGATGAGGTTGGCGCGCGCGACGTTCTTGTCTTCGGCATCGTCGGCGAAGCTGGTGGAACGGATGTCGATCAGGCGAATCTCGTCGGGCCCGACCTGATACACGAGGAAGCGCGGGCAGGAGCCGAAGTGACCGTCGAGGTTCTCTTCGGTGTTGGAGGCGACCGCGACGCGCAGGCTGCCTGGCATGTCGCCGTCTTTGTACGCAGCGGCCAGCAGCAGGTTCTCGGCTTCGTCCGCCGCACCCCAGAGGTGGCGCACCGCCAGTTTGATGGATGCGCCATCCACATCCGGCTCGACGGTCTCTTCGCCTGAGAGGATAAGTTTGATGTCGGCCACGGTCACTTTGGCGAGCTTTTCTTCGGTGATAGGCAAGCCGATCTGGTCGCCCAGCTTGGCTGCGAAGGCTCCCGCGTTCACGTTGTCCAGAGCGCGCGCGGCTTGCGCGATGCGCAGAGCGGCAGTTTTGGTGATGACGGTGGTGGTGGGCATGCGATACCTCTTATTTGTTCGGCACGCTCAGACTGTTCTGCCTGAGCCTGATATAACAACTAGCCATCCGACTAGGCTGTCAAAAAACGACAGCCAAGTCGTTGGTTATGTCGAAGGCTATTTGTCCGTCCATGGTTCGACAAGCTCACCACGAACGGGATTTTGTTACGCTGCTATTTTGTTACGCCGCGATTTGTGTGATGCAACCCTTGATCGGGCAGAGCTTCACGCATTGCGGTTTGTCGAAGTCGCCTTCGCACTCGGTGCATTCGCTTGCGTTGATGACGTAAATGCCCTTCTTCACGCTGATGGAAGCCGTGGGGCAGTCCGCCAGGCAATCGTCGCAACCGGTGCACAAGTCAGCATTGATTTTGTATGCCATGATGATTCTCCTAGTCGTTTATTCCGCCGCATCGAGGCGCTTGGCGCGCACCGAATAAGGCAGCCGTGCGGGAGCAACTTGCGGCTCGATGTAATACGCGCCGCCGTTGTTGAGCTTGATCTCCCCTCCCCACTTTTCCGGGGTGTCGAACTCCATCGAGACGATGGTGTCCTCGAGATCGCGCTTGGGCAGATAGAACTGATAGCTGCCCTTGCTGTCGCGACGGATCATGATGTTTGCCATTGCAACTCCTTGAGTTGCAGTGAAGGGTGAAGGGTGAAGGGATCGCACCTGCGGTGCTCAAGGGTAAAACCTAACTGCTCTTACCCTTCTCCCTTCAGGCCGCTTGCGGCCGCCCTTCCCCCTTCCCTGCCGTTAGCGCACCAGATCGTGGTTGTAGTCCGTCGTTCCCATGCCGCGGGTTTCTTCGTCCAGACGCTCCAGCACCGCATTGGTGATGGTAGTCAGCATCTGCATCGCACCTTCGTAACCATGCGTCGTGGCACGGTGCAGGTGGTGACGATCGAAGATCGGGAAGCCGATACGGATCAGCGGAACCTCGAACTCCTTGCCCTTGGCCAACGTGTCACGCTGGATGAACTTGGCGTAGGAGTTGCCGATCATGAAGTCCGGCTTCTCGGTCAGCACCAGCGAACGGAAGTGCCACAGGTCGGCGCCCGCGAACAGCTGGGTGTTCTTGCCGTACGGAGTCTCGGCCAGCATCTTTTCCATCGCTTTCGTCCACTTCTTGCTGCCGTTGTTGCACAGCACGTGCAGTGGCTCGATGCCCAGTTCGGTGAGGAACTTGGTCATGCCCATGGTGAAGTCCGGATCGCCGTACAGGCTGATCTTCTTGCCGTGCAGCCAGGTGTGGCTATCCATCATCATGTCGACCAGACGGCCGCGCTCCAGTGCCAGCGATGGGGAGATCTCCTTGCCGGTGACTTGGGCAACCTTCATCAGCCACTCGTCGGTCCACTCCAGACCCATCGGGATGTTCATCTTCGGCACTTCGTGCTTCCAGGTGGCCTCGACAAACTTACGGGTCTTTTCCAGTTGCATAGGCTGCAGCAAGAAGGTGGTAGCGGCGTTAGGCGCATCCTTCACTTCGTCCTGGGTCGTGCCGCCGGCGTACATGCGGAACTGGCCGTCAGCCGGTGTATCCAGCACTTCGGTCGGGTCGCTCAGCATGGTGTGCGCAACGCCCATCTCGTCCAGCATGCGATGGATGACACGGTAGTTGCCGAGGTAGGTCTCGAAGCCGGGAACGATGTTGATCTTGCCGTTCTTGCCGGGCTCTTTACCTTCCATGGTGTTCAGCGTGAAGTAACGGATGATGCCTTCGAACATGTTGTCCCAGCCGGTGACGTGCGAGCCGACGAAAGACGGGGTATGCGCGAACGGCGTCGGGAACTCCTGCGGAATGTTGCCGGCCTTCTTGGTGTTGGTGATGAAGGCGTTCAGGTCGTCACCGATCACTTCAGCCATGCAGGTGGTCGATACGGCGATCATCTCTGGCTTGTACATCGCCTTGGCGTTTTCCAGACCGTCGATCATGTTCTTCTGACCGCCGAACACGGCTGCGTCTTCAGTCATGGAGTCGGACACGCAAGAGATGGGCTCGCGGAAGTGACGGTTGAAGTAAGAACGGAAGTAAGCCACGCAACCTTGGGAGCCGTGCACATACGGCATGGTCTTCTCGAAGCCCAGCGCGCACAGCACTGCGCCCAGCGGTTGGCAGGCCTTGGCCGGGTTAACGGTCAGGGCTTCGCGCTTGAAGTTCAGTTCGCGATATTCCATCGTGGTGGTCCAGGTGAAGGTTTCCTGAACCTTGTCTGCTGCGTGACCTTCCTCGAACAATTCTTTCTTGTTCTTCAGCGTAGCCTTGTATTCGTCCTGACGGAACAGAGGATAGCAAGGTTTGATGTCATCGACTTTTTGCATTTCTATCTCCTTAGCCGCACTGCCAATTTGCAGATGCCGGCACAGATTGATTGGTGGGCGGCGTTGCCACCGCCCTCTTTTCGTAGGTCGGGCTTCAGCCCGACATATCGGGTTAAAACCCGACCTACGCAGCTGCCTTCTCGGCGACCTGCTCTTCCTTCAACCACGGTGCGGTCAACTTGCTCCAGCACGGATTATTGAGGGTCATGTCCATATCGCGGGCGAAGATGGCGAAGCCGTCGTAGCTGTGATACGGGCCGGAGTAGTCCCACGAGTGCATCTGGCGGAAAGGGATGCCCATCTTTTGGAAGATGAACTTTTCCTTGATGCCGGAGCCGACCAGGTCGGGCTTGACCCTCTTCACGAACTCTTCGAATTCGAGGCCGGTCACGTCGTCGTACAGCAAGGTGGCGTTGCCCATTTCCTTGATGGTGCGGTCGTAGTCGTCGTTGTGACCGAACTCGTAACCGGTACCGACCACTTCCATACCCAGGTCCTCATAGGCACCGATCACGTGACGCGGACGCAGACCACCGACGTACAGCATGACGCGCTTGCCTTCCAGGCGCGGCTTGTACTTGTCGATGACGGCTTGCATCATCGGCTTGTACTTGGCGATGACCGCCTCGGCCTTGGCCTTGATGCTGTCGTCGAAGAAGCTGGCGATCTCGCGGATGGAGGCTTCGATCTTGGTCGGGCCGAAGAAGTTGTATTCCATGTAAGGGATGCCGTACTTCTCTTCCATGTGGCGGCTGATGTAGTTCATCGAACGGTAGCAGTGCAACAGGTTCAGCTTGGCCTTGGGGGTGTTCTCCATTTCAGCCAGCGTGCCGTCGCCAGACCATTGGGCGATCACGCGCAGCCCCATGTCTTCGAGGATGGTGCGGGTTGCCCATGCGTCGCCGCCGATGTTGTAGTCGCCGATGATGGTCACGTCGTAAGGCGTGGACTCGAATGCCTTCTCGTCGCGGTTACCCAGCACCCAGTCACGGATCGCGTCGTTGGCGATGTGGTGACCCAGCGATTGCGACACGCCACGGAAACCTTCGCAGCGCACGGGAATAACCGGCTTGCCGATTTCTTTGGCAGTCTTCTTCGACACCGCTTCGATGTCGTCGCCGATCAGACCGATCGGGCACTCGGACTGAACCGAGATACCTTTGTGCAGCGGGAACAACTGCTCGATCTCGCCGATCAGCTTGGCGAGCTTCTTGTCGCCGCCGAACACGATGTCTTTTTCCTGGAAGTCGGAAGTGAAGTTCATCGTGCCGAAGGCGTTCACGCCGGTGGTGCCGACGTAGTAGTTACGGCGACCGGCGCGGGAATACTGACCGCAGCCGACCGGGCCGTGAGAAATGTGGATCATGTCCTTGATCGGGCCCCACACCACGCCCTTGGAACCGGCGTAAGCGCAGCCACGAATCGTCATCACGCCCGGCAACGATTTGCGGTTCGAGGTGATGCACTTCTTGGACTGTTCGATAGATTGATCGTTGACGGCGAGGTGCTTCTCGCGGTCCTTTCTTGCCTTCTCGGGATAGACCTCAAGCACCTCTTGAATGAGGGCCTGGGTCTCTTCGCGTGTTAATGCAGACATTGTGTTCTCCTTTAATGACCCACTAATCTGTGGAGTCTGTCAGGGTTGCGTAGGTCGGGTTAGGTGCGTTTTTGCACCGTAACCCGACACTCTCCTGTCGGGTTACGCCTTGCGGCTAACCCGACCTACAACTTGCTCGGTAAGGATGGCGGACCGTACCCAACAACCAACGGCCCGCCGCCCTTTACACCTTGCTATCAGGCAGCGACCGCAGCCTTGCCGATGATGGACTCGTCTTCTGCTTCCATGATGCCGAATTCCATCAGCAACTCTTCCAGCTCGTCCATGGTGATCGGGGTCGGGATAACGAACTTCTTGTTCTCCACGATCTTCTTCGCCAGTTGACGATACTCGTCGGCTTGCTTGTTGGTAGGATCGTATTCGATCACGGTCATACGGCGGATCTCGGCGTGCTGCACCGAGTTGGCGCGCGGGATGAAGTGAATCATCTGTGTGCCCAGCTTTGCAGCCAGCGCGATGATCAGTTCATCTTCACGGTCGGTGTTACGGCTGTTGCAGATCAGGCCAGCCAGACGCACACCACCGGAGTTCGCATACTTCACGATGCCCTTGGCGATGTTGTTGGCAGCGTACATCGCCATCATTTCGCCGGAGCAAACGATGTAGATTTCCTGCGCCTTGTTTTCGCGGATCGGCATTGCGAAGCCGCCGCACACCACGTCGCCCAGCACGTCGTAGAACACGAAGTCGAGTTCGTCGTCGTACGCGCCTTCTTCTTCGAGGAAGTTGATCGCGGTGATAACGCCACGACCAGCGCAACCGACGCCTGGCTCAGGACCGCCGGACTCGACGCACTTCACGCCGCCGTAACCAACCGACAACACGTCTTCGAGTTCGAGGTCTTCCACGGAGCCTGCTTCAGCGGCCAGTTCCATCACGGAATTCTGTGCCTTGGAGTGCAGGATCAGGCGAGTCGAGTCAGCCTTCGGATCGCAGCCAACGATCATCACTTTCTTGCCGGATTCGGCCAGAGCCGCTACCAGATTCTGGGTGGTCGTCGATTTACCGATACCGCCCTTCCCGTAAATTGCGCATTGACGCAGTGCCATGTTAGTCTCCTGAGAGGTTGCAAAAAGTTGCGATTGAAAAACTGTCGCTCGCACCCTCTACACCGCAAGCACCGTGCCACCCGCCGCAAAAATACCCAAGCGCATGAAATGCAAGAGAAAATAAATTCCGCACCAAACGCCACGGCGGATGTGGAACACAACAAAACGGAAAATTTTGTAGCAGTGGCTACAACAATCTCCGTCCTCCTGCCGCGCTGGGCCAGATTACCGATCAATCGCTGCAACCTGCCCGCCGACATCCTCGGCAGCCTCACCTTCCAGCGCAGCCCCGCCGCACTCGAACTCGACGGCGTCGCACAGTTCCATCGCGGCCTGTTCGAACTGCTGGACAAGATCGACGATGCAACCGAACGCGCCCGCGCCTTCGCGATGCACATGAATGCCGCGTTCTACCTCGACGAACCGGAACAGGCGGGCTACACCCCTCAGGCGACACACAAGCGACAAAAGGCCGACTACCTGCGCATGGTGCGCGGCTGGAGCTTCGATGCGGACGGCCGCGAAGGCGCGGCATTGAAAGGCTGGGTGGAGTCGCGCTTCGGCCTGCTGCCCAGACACCACGGCGGCCCGATAAGAGACTTCTCCGGCGAGGCATATCGACGCTATTTGGAAATGCGCGCAACCGCGCTATACGGCACCAACGCGCTGGAGTCGCAGCTCGATCTGCTCTACACCTACTGCCAATACGAACTCGCCAGACTGCACCCCAACGAAACCCACCTCACCCTGTACCGCGGCATCAACCGCGTGGACGACCACGAAACCCAGGCGACGCTGGACGACAAACACCGCGTCGTGCTGTTCAACAACCTGAGCTCCTTCACCGCCAACCGCGAGCGCGCCGACGAATTCGGCGACTACCTGCTGACCGCGCAAGTGCCGATATCGAAAGTGTTTTGCTACTCGAAATTGCTGCCGGGGATGTTGCAGGGGGAAGACGAATACACCGTAATCGGCGGGTTATATGAGGTGGGGATGGCGGCGTATTGACGCGTAGGGGCACGGCGCGCCGTGCCCCTACTATTGCACCGGATGTTTGCCAAATTAGGGTGCAATACCCGTTGGTTATTGCGCTCGCGCGAGCTAAACCGGTTTACTATCCAGTTCGAAGAACGGACCGCACCGGGACATCCTGTGGGAAAGAAATCGACACATGCAAAAACTCGACGAACGTCAACAACTTCATCGCGTATTTTGGCCTCGCTCATTGAACGCACGCGATTTTGAACGGCCCGATTTTTTAATCGATGGGCATGCCAATCACATCCTTGGCATCGAAGTTACAAGCTTCTACGCTAGTAACGCTGATGCAAAACTTAAACATCTTCCTGGATATGCTGGCGCACTAATTGATGGCACTCGTCGACCACATCTTGCAGATACTGATCAACTTCGTGTGGAAGAAGTCACACTTCTAAATCAGGACGAATCCGTATTTGACAAAATAACAGGGATAATTCAAGAAGTGCCCTCGCCGGAGACGCGAATTGAACTTCTCTTCAGCAAGATTTCAGAGAAGGAACAAAAAACCGAGGGGTATCTACGTAACTGCGATGAGGTAGACCTTGTAATCTATGATGCATCACATCTCTTCCACCACGAGTCACATGAACAGTTCTACCGGTCACTTCATCCACTCGCACCAAAGCTAAACTTAGTCGCGTCTCGGTTCCGTGAGATTCATATGATCACATCCGCAGCCGACCGCAATTCAGTCTATATTCCACTTATTGCAAATACGTTTATTGCAGACTGTTTCGCATATGAGCACCTGCTCGCTTCAGAAATTAAAGCTGGGCGCTCCAGTCGCGAGGTATTTCAATTGCTAGCGGCCTGTCTTTGGCAAGAGGGATATTCTCGCGCAAGAGTCACAAGCAGCAATCAAGGAGTCGGTTTTTCATGTGGTGCTTGGGAGATTTTCTATGCAGAAGATGGGAAAAAGATTAGGGATTGGAATTTTCCAGACTCTACCTATGGCGGAGAACCTCTCACCGATGCAATCTCTGATGCGTCGACAGAAGTACTTGAATTAGCACAATCTCTTTTGGCTTCAAGAAATACTTGTTTCTCAGCCGTTGATGTAAGACTGCCAACACATGAGCCAAGCCCGCGTAGGATGGGTTGAGCGCAAGCGATACCCATCGCCCATTTCGATCAATGATGGGTATCGCGATGCTCAACCCATCCTACAAATGCCGCTCAAAAGTGAGGCGTGATATACTTTCTGCAAACGTATATCCACAAGGAGTCAATCATGCAAGTTGCCAAATGGGGAAATTCGCTGGCGGTGAGGTTGCCCGCCGTTTTGGTGCAGGCGCTGGATTTGAAGGAAGGCGAAGAAATTTCCCTGCATGCCATCAATGCCAGAACCTTTGAGGTTTCAAAAAAGCAGGATGTGAAGGAATTGCTTGCCCGCCTGCATCAATTTCGCGGACGGCTGCCTGCCGATTTTCACTTTGATCGCTTGGAAGCCAACGAGCGGAGTTAATCCAAGTGAACACCGTTTTCATCGATAGCAATGTGATCTTGTATTTGTTATCAAGCGACTCCGCCAAGGCCGACCGTGCCGAGGCTTTGCTGAACAAGGGCGGAGTCATCAGCGTGCAAGTGCTGAACGAAGTCACCTCTGTTTGTCTGCGCAAAATCAAAATGAGCTGGGATGAAATTGATGCGGTGTTGCTGGCTGTCAAAACCGCATGCAATGTCGTTCCGCTCACGCTGGAGTCACACGAAAAAGCGGTGCAAATCGCCAAGCGTTATCAGCTTTCGTTATACGACTCAAATATTTGCGCATCTGCAATTGCATCCGGCGCAAAAGTGCTGCTATCGGAAGACATGCAGAATGGCCTAAAGATTGACGGCCTGATTGTAAAAAATCCGTTCGCGTAGGCTGCTTGAAGATTGCCTCCAAAAACAATAGGGGACGTACAACGGTTTCCTGAACCTGTCTCCCGTCTACCCCCTCATAGCCCCACGCAGGCCTTTTCCTTGGCCGACTTCTTGCTCAACTCCTCCCTGTAGCACTCTGCAACATCGGCTGACATCAATCTGATTCCTGCAACCTCAACATCTGCCGACTTCTCAAGCGGCGCATCACGATTGTAGGCAATCCGACATCGCCAGCGCTTGTTGTCGAGCCGCGTTCGCAACCATTTCAGGAAAAGACGATGAAGTTCTACATGACGCCCGGCTCGTGCTCGACCGGTATCCACATCCTGCTCGAAGAGCTGGAGCTGGTGTTCGAGGTGTATCTGGTGAATCTGATGGCGGGCGATCATCGGCGGCCGGAGAATCTGGCGGTGAATCCCAAGGGCACCATCCCGACGCTGGTGCGCGACGATGGTTCGGCCATCACCGAGTTCCAGGCCATCGCGTGGTGGCTGGCGCGCGCTTACCCCAAGGCGAAGTTGCTGCCGGATGACATCGAGGGCGAGGTGCGCGTGATCGAGACGCTGGACTACGTGGTGGGCACGATCCACGGATCTGGATATACGCGCATCTTCACTACCGAGAATTATTCGACCAACACAGCCGAACACGAGGCGATCCAGACGCGCGGGCGCGAGATCGTGAGCAAAGGTCTTGCGCTGATGGACAGCGTGTTGGCAGGCAAGGAATACGTGGTCGGCAATTTCAGCATCGCCGATGCGGCGTTGTTCTATGTGGAATTCTGGGCGGACAAGATCAAGCTGGAATTGCCGACCAACTGTCTGGCGCACTACCAGCGCATGTTGCAACGCCCTGCGGTGCGCCGGGTGTTGATGGAAGAAGGTTATCGGATATGAGCGAAAAGCCCGCACAGCTAAAGACCAAACTCGACTGGTCGGCCTACGAGAGCTACGGCAGTTTCGGCAGTTTTGATTTCGGCGGTTTCGGCGAGAGCGAGGCGGCAGCGCCTGCCACGGGCGGCGGTTATGCCAAGGCGGCGGCGGTGTGCATGGGCAAGCGCCATTGCCAGAAGAAGGACCAGGGCGTGATGTGTCCCAGCTTTCGCGTCACCGACGACGAGAAGCATTCCACACATCACCGCGCGGTCACGCTCAAGGCCGCGCTCGATGGCGAGTTGGGCGCGCATCCATTCCTGAGCGCCGAGTTGTCCGAGGCGATGGAATTGTGCGTGAGTTGCAAGGGCTGTAAAAGCGAATGCCCGCACGGCGTGGATATGGCGCTGCTGCGTGTGGAAGCGCTGGCGCAACGTTGGGCGCAACTCGGCCGCGTGCCGTTGCGCGAGCGCTTGTTCGCGTTCACGCCCCGCTATGCCAAACACCTGAAACGCTTCAACTGGGTGGGCGCGTTGCGTCAGCGCATGCCGCTGCTCGCCAAGGCAATGGAACGCTGGCTGGGTATCGCCGCCCGGCGTTCATTGCCGAAGGCAGCGGCACGCGATTTCATCTCGACGCAATCGCAGTCGGTCGCGGTCGCCGAGGGCGCGCGCGAGGTCGTGCTGCTGGTGGATACCTTCTCCAACCATCTCGATCCGCAGATCGCGCAGGCGGCACTGGAAGTGTTGCAAGCCGCCGGTTACACGGTGCATGTCGCACAACCAGCGGCAGGCGAACGCCCGCTGTGCTGCGGCCGCACTTTCCTCTCCAGCGGCCTGATAGACGAGGCGCGCGCCGAGGCGACGCGCTTGCTGGATGCGCTGGCACCCTTCGCCGAACGCGGGCTACCGGTGATCGGGCTGGAGCCTTCCTGCCTGCTGATGTTGCGCGACGAATATCATTCGCTGGGCTTGGGCGAGCGCGTAGCGACACTCGCAAAATCCGCTGTGCTGCTGGAAGAGTTCCTCGCGCGCGAACACGATGCCAAGCGGCTCACCTTGCCGCTCAGGCCGCTGACCGGAAAAGTGCTGGTACACGGCCACTGCCACCAGAAGGCATTCGGCGCGATGCCGGCGATGGCAAAGGTATTGGGCCTAGTGCCGGGATTGCAGGTGGAATTCATCGAATCGAGCTGCTGCGGCATGGCCGGTTCCTTCGGCATGGAGGCGGAACATTACGAAGTGGCTATGCAGATGGGCGAACTCAGCCTGCTGCCTCAGGTACGCGCCGCCGATGCCGACACGCTGCTGATCGCCAACGGCACCAGTTGCCGCCACCAGATCCGCGACGGTGCGGCGCGCGAGGCGCGACATCTGGCACAGGTGCTGCAACGGGCGATACGGGGTGATTCGGGGTGGCATGACTGAGGGTTTCTTGAATTTCCCCATGAATACCGGTTCCCACCTACGCCCTACCCCTGCCCCGATATCCGACAAGTCTTTCGGTTTTGTCGCATTTCCTCCAGACCTTCCCCCGCCGCAAGCCCCGCTGATACGGGATTGCCGCGCTGGCGCGCTTATTGCAGATGAGTTGCTCGTCCATCACCACGAGGAGCCATCCCCATGAGCAATGCATACGACAATATCTTCTCCGGCCTGTCCGACGGCAGCGTCGTCCCCTATCTCGGCGCGGGCGCGCTGAACGGCGTGATCGACCCGGCGACCGGAAAGGCCATCCCGGCCGACAGCGACAGCATGATCCTGGCGATGAACAACGGCCAGCCGATGGCGCCGAAGCTGATGTACGAATTCCCGCGTGCGGCGATGAATGTGGAGCTGAAGCGCGGCCGCTCGGCGGTGAACAAGTTCCTCGACAAGACCTATCGCGACACGCAATGGAGCACTTCCGCACTGCACGCCTGGCTGGCGCAGCAGAAGCTGCCCTATATCGTCGACGCAAACCGCGACACGCAGTTGCAACTGCAATACGCCGCCACGCCACACACGCTGATCACCGGCATCGCGCGCGTATCTGGCACCGGCTATCGCTTCAAGCTGTTCCAGTACGACGGCACGAAATATTCCGCCGTCGAGCAGGAAGCCGTCGATACCAGCCTGCCCATCCTGTTCAAGCCGCTGGGCACGCCGCTGCCGGAATCGAGCTACATCGCGTCGGATGCCGACTTCGTCGATTACATCACCGAGCTGATGGGCGGCTTCGCCATCCCCTCCTTCGTCAAACGCCTGCGCCAGAACAAGCGCTACCTGCTGCTCGGCCAGCGCCTGAACCGCGACACCGACCGCATGGTGTTCTCCGACATCATCTTCGGCGCAGACAAGCCCGCCGGCTGGGCGCTGATCCCGCACCCGACCGATAAGGAGAAGCGCTATCTGGAGAAGCTCGGCATCGAGATCGTGAATGCCGACGTAGCGGACTTCCTCACCGCCGCGCAAAGCTGGAACGGCAGCCTGGCTACGGCATGAGCACGCATCCGGCCATCCGCCCTCTCCCCAACCCTCTCCCGCAAGCGGGCGAGGGAGCGAACGATGCGCGTCGCGCTGCTAACCCCATATTCGACGAATCGCGCCACGCGCTGAACATGGCGCAAATGGATGAGACCCATCGGGAGTTCATCGCGCAGGTGGCCGCGCTGATCGCCGCGAGCGACGCGGAGTTTCCCGCGCTGTTCCAGGCGCTGATCGACCACACTCGCGTCCACTTCACCGAGGAAGGCCGGTTGATGCGCGCCTCAAAATACCGCGGGCTGCCGGAACACGAGAGCGAACACCACCGCGTGCTGGGCGAGTTGCTGCAGCTCAACCGCAGCCTCAAGCGCGGCCGCATCCTGCTGGTGCGGGCCTATGTGCGGGAAGGATTGCCGGAATGGTTCGACTCCCATCTGGCGATGATGGACAGCGCGCTGGCGATGCACCTGAGAAACACGCAGGGCATGCAATATTGAGCCCGCACATAAACAGTAATATTTCCGTCATTCCGGGCTTGACCCGGAATCCAGCAATCAAACATCGGCGCGCTTTGCGCACCACTGGATACCGGCCTTCGCCGGTATGACATGCTACTTTATTAACTCGCGCCCCCTTGGGCGGCAGTCAACTTCTCCGACACATACTCGGCCCGCGAGGTGGAGTTGTTTTCCTGGCCGTTCTGCGCGCACCACGCCGCAAACTCCTTCGGAGCGATCAGGCATTCGATCGCGCGCACGCCGGAACGCTGGAACTCGCTGCGGGCCTTGATCGCCACGGCTTTCCATCTTTCGAAGCTGTCCTCGAAGCATTCCGGGTCCGTTGCGGTGGCCTTCATCTCGGCCCAGGTTTCCGCGGTGTACCAGGTAAGCCCGATCAGCAGCGACTGGCTGCGTTTCTTGGCCCTCAGGCGCTGATGTAGTGTCGGTTTTCTCATGTGCTTGTGCAGGAAATCGGGGAATGGGCGCTGCTATTCGTCGTCATCGCCGGCGATCGCGCGGCGCGGCACGGTCGCCGGGTCGGCGGTGATGGGGCGGTAGATCTCGATGCGGTCGCCCGGCCTCAGCGCAGCATCGAGTTCGGCCATTTTCCCGAAGATACCGACCTTGTATTCCGTCAGGTCGATATGCGGGAATTTGGCGAGGATGCCGGACTGCTCGATGGCAGCCTGCACCGTGGACTCGTCCGGTACTTCGATGCGCAGCCAGAGCTGCTGTGCGGGTTCGGAAAAAGCGACGCCGATTTGCATGATTTACTCTCCATTAAAGCCCCTCGCCCGCAAGCGGGAGAAGGGAGCAATACTGCATGTGTGGGTCGGGCTTTAGCCCGACATGTCGGGTTAAAACCCGACCTACAAGACCGCTTCGGCAACGGCCATCTCTGCACGTGGTGCCCGGCGCGCATCCAGCACGCGCTTCGCGGCGAGCAACAGTCCCACCACCATGAAGCCGCCGGGCGGCAATATCATCAGCAAAAAGCCCTTGTACTCCGGCACGATGGTGGTTTCGAGGAAGGCGAATGCCGGGCCCAGCAGCAAATGCGCGTTGGCGAACAGCGTGCCGCTGCCGAATATCTCGCGCACGCCACCGATGACCACCAGCGAGAGCGTGAAGCCCAGACCCATCATCAACCCGTCGAGCGCAGCATCGGCCACGGAGTTCTTCGAGGCGAACGATTCGGCGCGACCGAGGATCGCGCAGTTCACGACGATCAATGCGATGAACAGGCCGAGCACCTTGTACAGCTCGTGCGCCCAAGCGTTCAGGCTCATGTCCACCAGCGTTACCAGCGTGGCGATCAGCACGATGTAAACCGGGATGCGCACCTCGGGGCTGACCAGTTCGCGCACGCTGGAGATGATGACGTTGGAGAGCAGCAACACCGCAGTCGTCGCCAGCCCCATGCCGAGGCCGTTGGTCGCGCTGCTGGTCACGGCCAGTAGCGGGCAGAGTGCGAGCATCTGCGCGAACACCACGTTGTTGTCCCACAGTCCGTCGCGGGTGATGCGTGCGTATTTCTCGTTCATTTCACACCTCCGAAACCGTCATTCCGGCGGAAGCCGGAATCCAGCCGGTCAAATAATTCCCCGCGAAGCGGGACGCCATTCGGGTTTTGTCCGCTACGCAGGCTGTTTGTTTTTGCTGGATTCCGGCCTGCGCCGGAATGACGGCGCTGCAATGTCATGGTTCTTCTCCCATTCCTGTTTCATCCAGCAACTTCGCCTTGTTGCCATCGAAAAACTCCAGTCCGCCCTTCACCGCGTTGACCACGCCACGCGGCGTGATGGTCGCGCCGGCGAACTGGTCGAACACGCCGCCGTCCTTTTTCACCGCCCATTTCTCCAGCTGCGGATCGCCCAAGAACTTGCCTTCAAAGGCGTGAATCCAGTCGCCCTTCGCCGGCTCGATCTTGTCGCCCAGGCCCGGCGTTTCCTTGTGGCTGATGACACGCACGCCCAGTATCTTTCCTTCGCGCGACACGCCCATCACGCACAGGATGTTTCCGGCATAACCGTGGCCGGTCACGCGATACACCACCGCCTCGACCTTGCCGGCGCGCCGCGCGCGGTAAACCAGCACTTCGCCTTGATTAGCGGGCAATGTGACAGTGTCTTTCAATAAATCGTTGTCGTATTCGCCCGGCAGCACCTGCGAAAGCGAGGCCTTGAGGTCGGCGGCTTCCGCCGCCTTGATGTCAGCCTCGGTGGCCTGCGAGAAGAAGGACAGCAAGACGCTGGTGAGCAAGGCCGCACCGCCTAGCAGCATTCCCTGGTAAAACAACTTGCCGCGCAGTTCTTCGAGTCTCATCGCATCACCCCTTATTTGCCGGAAGAGCCGCACCCTTGCGGTCGCGGCCATAAATGCGCGGCTTCACGTACTGGTCGATGATGGGCGTGGCCGCGTTCATCAACAGCACCGCGAACGCCACGCCTTCCGGGTAGCCGCCCCAGGTGCGGATGATCCAGGTCAGCAATCCGCAGCCCAACCCGAAGATGAATTGTCCCGGCGCGGTGTTAGGCGAGGTCACCGGATCGGTGACGATAAAGAACGCCGCCAGCATCAGTCCGCCCGACAGCAGATGCACCATGGGTCCGGCGTAGTGGTTGCCGTCTATCATGTTGAACACCAGCGCGGGTACGGCCACGCCGATCAGCATCGCGACCGGCGCATGCCAGGTGAAAATGCGCTTCGCGATCAGGAACAATCCGCCCAGCAACAACAGCACGGCGGTCGTTTCGCCCATACTGCCGACGCGGCTGCCCCACAGCATGTCCATCGGGACGTAGTGGCCGATGAGCGCCTGATCGAGACCGATGCCGCGCGTGAATTCGGTCTTCACATGGCCCAGCAGCGAGGCGCTGGCCATGCCGTCGATGGGCTGGCTCATGAAGGTGATGCGCAGGCTGTCCAGCAAGCCCGGCGCTTGCATGGGCGCGACCCAGGTGGTCATCTCCAACGGGAACGAGATCAGCAGCATCACGCGCGCGGCCATCGCCGGATTGAACACGTTCTGCCCCAGCCCGCCGAATATCTGCTTGCCGATGACGACCGCGAACAGGCTGCCCAGCACGGCGATCCACCAGGGCGCGTAGGGCGGCAGCGACAAGGCCAGCAGCCAGGCGGTGAGAATGCCGGAGCCGTCCATCAACGCCGGTTTCACCGCGCGGCTTTGCAGGCGCAACACGAAAGCCTCGCCGACAATGGCCGCGATCAGCGACACCGCCCACAGGTTGACCGCAGGCCAGCCGTAGAGCCAGAAGCCGAACAACGTGGCAGGCACGAGTGCGAGCAGCACGGTGCCCATCACCTTGCCGATAGAAATCGGGGCGTGGGCGTGGGGGGAATGGGCGATGGGGTTCATGTGTTATTCCTCACCATGTTCAACAACTGTGTCATTCCGGCGCAGGCCGGAATCCAGCCTATCGAATGATTCCCCGCGAAGCGGGACATCACTTCAGTTTTGTCCGCTACGCGGGCTATTTTTTCTACTGGATTCCGGCCTGCGCCGGAATGACGGTTCATCGTTTTCATACCGCCTCCGCCTTCGCAGCCGCTTCTTTCGCCGCCCGTTCCTTCGCCTCACGCATGGCCTTGCGTTTCGCCATCGCCTCGGTGCGTTCGCGTTCGATGCGGGCGATGCGTTCGGTGCGCGCCTCGGCCAGCTTCTTCGTCGCTTCCTGTTTCAGCTTGGCGCGTTCCTGTGCGGCGAGGTCGCCCTTGGCGTAGTTGAAGAAATGCACCAGCGGGATATGCGCCGGGCAGACATAGGAGCAGGAGCCGCAGGCGATGCAGTCCTTCAGCCCGAGATCGACCGCGCCGGTCAGGTCGGACGCGCGGATATGCGCCGCCATCTCCAGCGGCAGCAGTCCGACCGGGCAGGCGCGCACGCAGGTCGAGCAGCGGATGCAGGGAGACGGTTCCGCCTGACCGATCTCGCTCGCGGTCAGCGCGAGCACGCCGCTGGTGCCCTTGACCACGGGAACATTGGTATTGGAGAACTGCTGCCCCATCATCGGGCCGCCCAGCACCATGCGCGCGGCGGGCTGAGCGTAGCCGCCCGCGACGGCGATCAGCTCTTCCACCGGTGTGCCTATCAGCGCCTCGACGTTGCACGGCGTCTTCAGCGCGCCGCCGCTCAAGGTGACGATGCGCGAGATCAGCGGACGGCCGAAACGGATCGCCTGCTGCACCGCCCAGGCGGTGGCGACGTTGTGTACCAGCACGCCGATGTCGGCGGGGCGACCGCCTGCAGGAATTTCCTTGCCGGTGAGCACCTGCACGATCTGCTTCTCCGAACCCATCGGGTACATGCTGGGCATCGCCACGATCTTGACCGCGCTGCCTCGCGCGGCCGCCTGCATCGCGGCGATGGCGGCCGGCTTGTTGTCTTCGATGCCGACCAGTACTTCCTGCGCGCCGACGGCATAGGCGATCAGCCTGATACCTTCGACGATTTGCACCGCGCGTTCGCGCATGATGCGGTCATCGCAGGTGAGATAGGGTTCGCATTCGCCGCCGTTCATGATTAACGTCCGCGCGCCGCGACTGACGTTAAGTTTCAAGGCCGAAGGGAAAGTCGCGCCGCCGAGTCCGACGATGCCCGCCGCCGCGACGCGCGCAGCGATATCTTCCGGCGACAGCGCGAACGGATCGTCTTCGTCTTTCAGCGCGATCCACTCGTCGAGGCCATCGCTCCCCAGCGTGAATGTGGGAACCGGCAGGCCGGATGGATGCGGCGCGGCATGGTCGCCGAGTGCTGAGATCACGCCGGAGGTCGGCGCATGCACCGGCGCGGACACCGCACCCTGCGCATGAGCGATGAGCTGGCCTTTCAGCACATGGTCGCCGACCTGCACCACCGGCGCGGCGGGCGCACCTATGTGCTGCTGCAGCGGGATATACAGTGTCTTCGGCAGGGGAACGCTGCGGATGGGACATTCCGCCGACAGGTCTTTCTTGCCTTCGGGATGCACGCCGCCTCTCAGGTCGAAAAGCTTCATGCCACACTCCCTGCTTGTGGTTTATGCCAGTGCCAGGATTGCAGCGTCACCGGCACGGGTTGCAGCGTGACCGATTCGGTCGGGCAGGCATCGACGCATTTGCCGCAGGCGGTGCAGGCCTCGCGGAACACCACATGAATCTGCTGCGCCGCGCCCATGATCGCGTCGGTAGGACAGACCTTGAAGCAGCGCGTGCAACCTATGCAAATTTCTTCCTTCACCTCGGCGATCATCGGGCCCTTGTCTTCCACGCCGGAGAGGTCGGCATCGACGCCTAGCTTGGCGGCCAGCGCCTGCGCCAGCGCGCGTCCGCCCGGCGGGCACAGCGTGACCGGAGCGCCGCCCTCGGCCAGCGCCTGCGCCGCACCCGTGCAGCCGGGATAGCCGCACTGCCCGCACTGCGAGCCGGGCAGCAGTTGCTCGATCTCGGCGACCAGCGGATTGCCCTCGACGCGCAGATAACGCGCGGCGACGCCGAGCAACAAACCGAAGACGGTTCCCAATATGGTCAGGCTGACGACGGCGGCGACTAACATTTCTAAAATCCTTTCAAAACCAAACCGGCCCGCAGATTGCGCAGATGACACAGATTCAAATGCCACACCCTGACTTGGCATTCCGTTTCTAATCTTGCGTAATCTGCGCAATCTGCGGGAAGAGGCTTTTTCATCTTCAATCTCACGCCAATCCGGCGAACCCCATGAACGCCAGCGACAGCAAACCTGCTACGACGAATCCGATCGGCGCGCCGGCGAACGCCGCCGGCACCTGGGCCAGTGCGAGCCGCACGCGCAGGCCGGTGAACAGCAGCATCACCAGCGTGAAGCCGACCGCCGAACCGAAGCCGTACAGCAGGCTGTGCATGAAACCGTTCTGCTCCTGCACGTTGAGCAGTGCGACGCCCAGCACCGCGCAGTTGGTGGTGATCAACGGCAGGTAGATGCCCAGCACCTGATACAGGCCGGGACTGGCCTTGCGTATCAGCATCTCGGTGAACTGCACCACGGCGGCGATGGTGAGGATGAAGGCGAGGATGCGCAGGTAGCCTATGCCCAGCGGCATCAGCAGCCAGTGCTCCAGCATCCAGGTCGCGGCCGTCGTCATCGTCAGCACGAAGGTGGTGGCCATGCCCATGCCCAACGCGCCGTCCATCTTCTTGGACACACCCATGAACGGGCACAGTCCGAGAAACTTCACCAGCACCACGTTGTTCACGAGTGCGGTGGCAAGCAGCAGCAACAGGTATTCGCTCATATCGTTCATCTCCTGCCCCCTACCCTGCAAACGTCATGCCAGAAGTCGCATACGAAAAGGAGACGCACAGAATCAGGCAATTGGTGCATGAACGCACCAATCGGGTGCAAAAAATCATGGTCGTTGTCGCGTCGCGTCCTGCACGGATGTCGCAAACGCGACAACCCGCCCATTCCGCGGCGATGAGGCAAAACGGAAATTTATGGGCATGGATATTGCTGATCCACTTGTATCACCCAGAACCGGAGCCATCATGTCCAAGCCCGCACCAAATACGCCGGAAGAAACAGGCGATGCCTTGCCGGCGCACATATTCCGACAGGCAGTGGAGCAATCTGCGCTGGCGATCTCCATCACCGACGAGCGCGCCAACATTCTGTATACCAACCCGTCGTTCCAGCGCACCACCGGCTACGAGCGGCAGGAGCTGGTGGGAAACAACGAGTCCATCCTGTCCTACCGCGTCACGCCCAAACTGGTGTACGAAACCATGTGGGCGCAGATCCAGCGCCAGCGCCCGTGGAACGGCCTGCTGGTGAACAAACGCCGCGACGGCAGCCGCTATCTGGCCGACATCACCATCACCCCGGTGGTGAACGAGGACGGCATCACTTCGCATTACCTCGGCATGCACCGCGACGTGACCGAGGTGCACCGGCTCGAACGGCAGGTGCAGAACCAGAAGACGCTGATCGAATCGGTGGTGGACGCGGCGCAGGTCGCCATCGTGCTGCTCGACGAGAAAGAGCGCGTGCTGCTCGACAACCAGGAATACAAGAAACTGATCGGCGACCTCGGCAAGGAACCCGCGGTGAAACTGCTTGCCGCGTTGCGCGAACAGATGGGCGACGCCTTCGCACAGGCCTACGACAAACACCGCAACATCGCCGCGCGCGAGGTGTGCGTCGAATTGCCGAAGCGCGCCGCGCGCTGGTTCTCCTGCGCGGTGTCCTGGTTCGAGGAACAGGATGTCGGCGCGGATGCCTTTTACGAACCGCTGCGCCGCCATTACCTGTTGCTGACGATACAGGATATCAGCGAACTCAAGCGCCAGCAGGAAGCGTTGCGCATCAACAGCCTGCGCGCGCTGCTCTCCGAGCAGGAACGCATCCAGGGCTTGCGCGAGACGCTGGCGGGCGCGGTGTTCCAACTCGAAGGTCCGCTCAACATGCTGAGCGCCGTCGCCAACATACTGGAGCGACGCCGCGACTCGGGCGGCGAACTGCCTGCCGCCAATGCGCTGGAAGAAGCCATGCGCAAGAGCCGCGAGGCATTGGAGACGCTGCGCGCCTGCATCCCGGACCAGAGCAACGAGGCGATGAGAACGATCGATCTCAACGAGGTGCTGGTCGACGTGCTCAAGCTCGCCACGGCGAATCTGCTGAGCGCGGGCATCGTGGTGGAGTGGTCGCCTTCCGTTCAACCCGCCACGCTCTCCGCGCACCAGGCTCAACTGACCAACCTGTTCAAACATCTCGTCGCCAATGCCATCGAGGCGATGAACGAACGGCGCGGCGGGCCGCGCGAGCTGCGCATCGCCTGCAAATCCGGCAGCGATCATTTCGAGGTGTTCGTCGAAGACACCGGTCCCGGCATCGCCGACGATCTGCGCTTCACCGTCTTCCAGCCCTTCTTCACCACCAAAGGAGCGGCGAAGCAGCACCTCGGGCTGGGCTTATCCATGGCGCAGGAAGTCGCGATGCGCCACGGCGGCACTATCGACATCGATCCGTCGTATCGCACCGGCTGCCGCGTACGCGTACAACTTCCCTTTATGTCGGGAGGCAACCATGTCTGATCCTCGCGTAGAACTGGATCTGCTGCGCGCCGAACTGGAGACCCTGTATCAGGTGAGCCGGGTTCTGTCGCATTCGCTCAACTTCAAACAGACGCTGGACGGCGTGCTGAACGCGC
>JALNYK010000004.1 GCA_023229845.1 Gallionella sp. | reverse complement strand
CCTTGACGCTTCCAGATTAACCACGTAAAAAGCTGGCTGGTATTTGATTCAAAGTCTGTGCTGTACTGTTTTTCATGTGCAATCTTCGATTCAAATAGTCCCGCGGGGGGGATTTCCCCGTTTTTCTAGTAAGGAAGTAACAACATGGCAAATGGTACAGTTAAGTGGTTCAACGACGCTAAGGGCTTCGGCTTCATCACTCCGGATGACGGTGGCGAAGACCTGTTCGCGCACTTCTCCGCAATCAACATGAGCGGCTTCAAGTCGCTGCAAGAAGGCCAGAAGGTCTCCTTCGAAGTGACTCAAGGCCCGAAGGGCAAGCAAGCTTCGAACATCCAGGCTGCTTAATCGATCTCGAATCGATTGTCAGAAACGCCACCTCCGGGTGGCGTTTTTGTTTTGTGCGCCGGATATTCCGGATGCAGGCATCTCTGCATCGACATGTTCCACAAGCCGGGGTATCGTCTGGGTACAATAGCCGCTCTGAATTGAATGTCCTCACGGGGGAAGCATGGTCTTGCCGCAGCGTCGCATATTCCGTTATCTAGTCTGGCTCATAGCTGCCGCGCTGTTGGCGGGCGCCTCTTGGTATCTGACGCGGCCGGCGCCGTTGCGCGTGGCGCTGACCAATGTCGAGCGCGGTGCGGTGGAGGCGACGGTCAGCAACACTCGCGCGGGCACGATAGAGGCGTGCCGCCGCGCCAAGATGTCGCCGCCGGCGGGCGGGCAGATCGCGCATCTGCTGGTGAAGAAGGGCGAGCGGGTCAAGGCGGATCAGGTATTGCTGGAACTGTGGAACGACGACCTGGAGGCGCAGGCCCGCTTGGCCGAGCAGCAATTGAATACAGCGTCGATGCGCGTCGACGAGGTCTGCACGCTGGCCGACCAGAGCAGCAAACAGGCGGTGCGTTCGCGCCAGTTGCGCGAGCGCGGCTTCATCTCTCCCGAGGGGCTGGAGCGTGCCGAGGCGGATGCCAAAGCCAGGCAGGCTTCCTGCACCGTGGTGCGCGGCGAGATCGCACAGGCGCGTTCGCGCATCGCCGTGGCGCAAGCCGGGTTGCGGCGCATGGTGCTGCGCGCGCCGTTCGACGGCGTCGTCGCGGACATCAGCGGTGAGCTGGGCGAATATGCCACGCCTTCGCCGCCGGGCATTCCGACGCCGCCGGCGATAGATTTGATCGACGACAGTTGCCTGTTCGTTAGCGCGCCCATCGACGAAGTGGATGCATCCCATGTGAAGGTAGGCTTGCCGGCGCGCATCACGCTGGACGCGCTCAGGGACAAGTCGTTCGAGGGCAAGGTCAAGCGCGTCGCACCCTATGTGATCGATCTGGAGAAGCAGGCGCGCACCGTCGAGGTCGAGGTCGATTTCGCCGAGCCGCCGCAGGCCGATGCGCTGCTGGTCGGCTACAGCGCCGATGTCGAGATCGTCCATACCGTGCGCGACAAGGTGCTGCGCATCCCGACACAGTCCCTGCTGGAGGGCAAGCGCGTGCTGGTCTACCGCGCGAGCGACGGCATGCTCGAAGAGCGCACCGTGAAGACCGGGCTGGCGAACTGGGAATACACCGAGATCGTCGAGGGATTGAACGACGGCGACCGCATCGTCACCGCGCTGGATCAGGAGGGCGTGAAGGCGGGCATAAAGGTGCAGCCGGAAGAGGTAGGGGCACGGCGCGCCGTGCCCGTACGTTAAATACCATGATCGAACTGCAGAAAGTCTGCCGCACCTTCACCGTCGGCGACCAGCAAGTCGCCGCGCTGCGCGACGTCGATCTGCGCGTCGATACGGGCGAATACATTTCCATCATGGGGCCGTCCGGCTCCGGCAAGTCCACGATGCTCAACATGCTGGGTCTGCTCGATCGGCCCAGTTCAGGAACCTATCTGCTGGACGGCGGCGATGTCACCGCGCTGAACGACGAGCAGCAGGCGCGCGTGCGCCGCGAGAAGATCGGTTTCGTGTTCCAGTCCTTCCATCTGGTGCCGCGCCTGACCGCGGCGCAGAACGTCGAACTGCCGATGATCCTCGCCGGTATTCCGTCCGAGGAGCGCAAGTCGCGCGTGCAGGTGCTGATGCAGAACTATGGCCTGTCCGATCGCGCCGACCACAAGCCGGACCAGCTCTCCGGCGGCCAGCGCCAGCGTGTCGCGATCGCCCGCGCGACGGTGATGAATCCCACGGTGCTGCTGGCCGACGAACCGACCGGCAACCTCGATCGCAACACCGGCTGGGAAGTGCTCAAGCTGCTGGAAGGGCTGCTGGAAAAAGGAATTTCGCTGGTGGTGGTGACGCACGACGCCGAGATCGGCGCGCGCGCGCATCGGCAGATACACATGCTGGACGGGCGGATACTTTCGGATGAGTCCGCGAGATGAATCTCGATCACTTATTTGTCCGTCATTCCGGCGTAGGCCGGAATCCAGCCGATTTAAAAAATTCCCGCGCAAGCGGGACGACTCCATGGCTTTGTCCGCTATGCGGAGTAATTTTCCTGCTGGATTCCGGCCTGCGCCGGAATGACGTGGCTTTCTCTTTGCGAGCGGCCATCTTATGAGATTCGCCGACACCCTCCAGTTCGCCTCCGGCAGCCTGCGCGGCAGCCCGACGCGCACGCTGCTGATGATGCTGGCGATGTCCATCGGCGTCGCCGCGGTGGTGGTGCTCACTGCGCTGGGCGAGGGCGCGCGCCGCTATGTCGTCGACCAGTTCGCCTCGCTGGGCACCAACCTCGTGATCGTGCTGCCGGGACGCACCGAAACGGCGGGCATCGGCCCGGGCATGCTGCTCGGCCAGATCCCTCGCGAGATCACGCTGGACGATGCCTCGGCCATCCTGGACAGCCCCGCGGTCAAGCGCATCGCACCGCTGACCGTCGGTTCGGCCTCGCTGTCGCGCGGCGCGCTGAACCGCGAGGTGGTCGTGCTCGGCTCCACCTCTGACTTGCTGGAAGTACGGCACATGAGCTTGGGGCTGGGCCGTTTCCTGCCGCCGGGCGACATTCGCGAGAGCGCTTCGGTGTGCGTGCTCGGCAGCCAGATGAAGCGCGAACTGTTCGGCAACGAGCAGGCGATAGGGCAGTGGGTGCGGCTGGGCGAGCGGCGTTTCCGCGTCATCGGCGTGCTGTCGCCGCAGGGCGAATCCATGGGTTTCAACACCGACGAGATCGTCATCGTGCCGGTCGCGTCTGCGCACCAGTTGTTCAACACCTCCGGCCTGTTCCGCGTACTTGTCGAGGCCCGGAGCCGCGATTCCATCGAGCAGGCCAAGCGCGACGCCGAACAGATCATGTTCCAGCGCCACGGCGGCGAAAAGGATGTGACCGTCATCACGCAAGATGCCGTGCTCGCGACCTTCGACCGCATCCTGACCGCGCTGACGATGGCCGTCGGCGGCATCGCCGCAATCAGCCTGGCGGTGGCGGGCGTGCTGATCATGAACGTGATGCTGATCGCCGTCGCACAACGCGTGAAGGAAATCGGCCTGCTCAAAGCCTTGGGTGCGCCCGGCAAACAGATACGCGGATTGTTCTTCGCCGAAGCCGCGCTGCTCTCCGGCATCGGCAGCCTCGCCGGCCTGGCGCTGGGATACGCGGGCAGCACGGCCATCGCGCTGATGTATCCCAGCCTGCCGGTCAGCCCACCTTGGTGGGCGGTGCTCGCCGCGTTCGGCACCGCGCTGGGCACCGGCATCTTGTTCAGCGTCTGGCCCGCGCGGCGCGCGGCGAAGCTCGATCCGGTGGCGGCGTTGGCGGGGCGGTGATGCGTTCGATTATCACTTATCTATGGTTCTTGACACCATAGATTGGCAAGACTCATAATCCAGCCATGAAGATCAATGCCGATCTGCTCTATCGCGAGAAACGCTCTTATGCCAAGGGCATTGTCGAAATGGTGGTCTGGCGTGTGCCAGAGCCGGTTCCTCCTTCCGAGCACCCTTTCAAATACCGGCTGGTGTTCGTGCGCGACGGCAAGCGGCTGGTTGGTTACGACAACGAACGCGGCAAGGGCGATCACCGGCATTTAGGCGAATCCGAATTGCCATACCTGTTCGTGGACGAAACCCGATTGCTCGAAGATTTCTGGCAAGACGTATTGGAGGCGACAAAATGAAAACCGAAAATTCCGTACTGCATCTGACCGTGGGCGAGCCGATGGCTGCCAGCCTGGCCCGCGCCGCCGCCGCGATGAAGGCTGCGAGACAGGGCAAGCCGGCGAAGCCCTATTACGGCGTCGGCTTCGACGAGGTCGGCGAACTATTTGCGATTTTTACGCCGAAACGTTGGGAATTGATCGGCGAATTGCGCGAAGGCGGTGCGATGACCGTCGCCGAACTCGCCCGTAGGCTCGGGCGCGATTACAAGAACGTCCACAACGACTGCGAACGCCTGATCGAATGGATGGCCGTCGAAAAGGACAAAAACGGCCAAGTCTTCGCGCCCTATGACGAGATCGTCGTGGACATGAAGCTGCCGGAGAGAAGGGCGGCTTAGTGAGCAATCCTGTCGTTTTCATCAGCTATAGCCACGATAGCGACGAGCATCGCGAACGTGTGCTCGCCTTGTCCGAGCGGCTGCGGCAGGATGGTATAGATACCCGGCTGGACCGATACCCGAACGGTACGCCGCCGGGAGGCTGGCCGCGCTGGATGCTGAACCAGTTGGATGCGGCAAACTTCGTCCTCGTCGTCTGCACCGAAACCTACTACCGCCGTTTTCGCGGGCACGAGCAGCCCGGCAAGGGCAAGGGCGCGGATTGGGAGGGCGCGCTCATTACGCAGGAGATTTACGATAGCCGCAGCAACACGACGAAATTCGTGCCGGTTTTCCTTGGGGTTGCCGTGGATGCGCACATCCCAGAGCCGCTGCGTAAAGATAGCTACTACGCTTTGGCCTCGGAAGATGCCTACGGGAATCTCTACGATTTCTTGCTGGGTCAGGCCGGGGTCGAGCCCGGCCCGTTGGGCGAACTGAAAATCAAGCTGCGCCGGCAGGGATCGGCCTTGTCTTTCGATGCAGCGCCGCAGGCTACGAAAATAGACATCTCTCACATTGCCAAATACGCCCCCGAAAACCTCATCGGACGTAAGGCCGAGACTGACTTGCTCGACGACGCTTGGAACAAAACCGTCAACGGCGAGGCGAACCGTCCGCGTGTGCTGACTTTCGTCGCGATGGGTGGGGAGGGCAAGACCTCGCTGGTGGCGAAATGGGCGGCTGAACTTTCAGGTAAGGACTGGCCAGGTTGCGAAGCGGTGTTCGCATGGTCGTTCTACAGTCAGGGGATCAGCGAATCGGCCTCGTCCGACCTGTTCCTCAAGGAGGCGCTGGTGTTCTTTGGCGACGAGGAAATGGCGAACAGCGCGCGCCATGTTGCCGAGAAGGGAAAACGGCTGGCTCAGCTTGTCGGCGCAAAACGATCATTGCTCATTCTCGACGGTGTAGAACCGCTGCAATACGCCCCTACCGCCGCGATGCCAGGCGAACTCAAGGATTACGGCACTTCCGCGTTGCTCAAGGCGCTGGCAGCGAACAGCCAAGGGTTGTGCATCGTTACCACGCGTTATTCCATCCCCGACCTGAAGGCATTTCGGCAACGCTCAGCGCCGGAAATCGAACTTAAGCGTTTGTCGAAAGATGCGGGTGTGGAACTGCTCAAGTCGCTGGGTGTGAAGGGCATACAGGGCGAATACGAGCGCTTGGTCGAAGACGTAAAGGGCCATGCGCTGACGCTCAACTTGCTTGGCACTTATCTGCGCGACGCCCATGCGGGCGACATCCGCAAGCGCGACCAGGTGAAGCTGGAGGAGGCCGATGCCGAGGAGCAGGGCGGCCATGCCTTCCGCGTGATGGATGCCTATGTGCAATGGCTGTCCGCCGACAGCGGCAATGTAGAGGAAAACAGGAAGGCGCAACGCGCGCTGGCGATTTTGCAACTGATGGGCCTGTTCGACCGGCCCGCTCCGGCAGATTGTATCCACGCGTTGCTGAAAGCGCCCGCCATCAAGGGGCTGACCGAGTTGCTGGTCGAGAAGAACGACGCGAAACGCAACATGGCGCTGTCTCGGCTGGAGACTGCGAAACTGATCTCGGTGAACCGCAATGCGTCGGGCGCATTGGTTTCGCTGGATGCCCACCCGCTGCTGCGCGAATACTTTGCCAAACGGCTGCGTGAACAGCATCCGGCGGCATGGCGTGAGGCGCACCGGCGTATTTACAAGCAACTCATCACGACGAAGGAAGGCGACAAACCGACGTTGGAGCAACTGCTTCCGCTGTACCAAGCGGTGGTGCATGGGTGTTTGGCAGGGGAGCCGAAAAAAGCATGCAACGAAATTTATAGGGATCGGATTTTGCGAGGACAGCAGACTTACAGCTTGCATAAACTTGGTGCCGCAGCTTCTGATTTGGGAGGAATAGCTAGTTTTTTTGAACGGCCTTGGCGACTGTTTTTGTCGGGACTCTCTGAGAATGCCCAAGCATTTTTGCTGAATAGTGCCGCATTTTATTTGAGTGCCCTAGGTCGACCAGCCGAGGCTTTGGAGCCAATGCAGTATGGACTGGAGATGGCCATCGAACAAAATGATTGGGACAATGCCGCAACTGGTGCAGTTAATTTGAGTCTGCTGGAGTTGCTTCTGGGGCGTGTGGAACAAGCATTAGCAAATGCCGAGCAGATGACAGCACATGCTGATCGTAGTAAGGATGAATTTCAAAAAATGGTTGCTCTCGCAGCTAATGCATACGCCTTGCACCAAGCTGGTCATCCTGTCGAGGCCGTTAAATTGTTTGAGGATGCGGAACGCATGCAGGCGCAGCTTCATCCGTTGAATCCATACTTGAATTCGGTACAAGGGGTTATGTATTGCGGAGCATTACTTGCAAAAACGGAGCGTGAGGCTTGGCGTGTACAGTGCAGTGCTATACCTTTGTATCAGGCCGATTTATTGAGTTTTCCCAGCTTGAGCGAGTTGGCAGTACGTGCGGAACAAATGCTTAAGGTCGCAGAAATAAATGAGGTACGTATTGCTGTTGCTCTCGCTCGGTTAACACAGGGCCGTATCGTGCTTTATTCTAGTATGCTTGGCATGGATGCAGATGATGACGTCGCAGAGCCTGTTGAGACCGCGATGGGTGAATTGCGTTATGCCGGTCAGATGGACCACCTCCCCGATGGACTGCTTACCCGTTCCTGGCTGCGCGTGCGGCAAGGCGACCTGACCGGCGCACAAGCCGACCTCGACGAAGCTTGGGAAATCGCCGAGCGCGGGCCGATGCCCTTGTATCAGGCGGACATCCTGCTGTATCGCGCACGGCTGTTCTTCCGCGAAGCAACATACCCTTGGCACAACGACGACGGCAGTCGGCGCAGCGCAAAACACGACCTCACCGAAGCGCGATGGCTGATCGAGAAGCATGGCTATTGGCGACGCAAGGAAGAGCTGGAAGACGCGGAAGCCGCTATCGAGAGATAGAGCCATGTACTTCCGCGACCTGGTCACGCTGACCACTTCCAGTTTCCTCACCTACCGGATGCGCAGCTTCCTCACCGGGCTGGGCATCGCCATCGGCATCGCGGCGGTGATTCTGCTGACTTCTATCGGCGAGGGACTGCACCAGTTTGTGCTCAACGAGTTTTCGCAGTTCGGCACCAACATTGTCGGCATCCAGCCCGGCAAGACGGAGACGCAGGGCGGCAATATCGGCGTGTTGGGCTCAGTGCGCCAGTTGTCGTTGGACGATGCGATCGCGTTGCGCGACCTGCCTTATGTCGAGAACGTCAACGCCAGCGTGATGGGCAACGCCGAGTTGCGCGCCAACGGCAAGACGCGCCGCACCACGGTGTTTGGCGAGGGGCGCAATTTCGCCAAGGCGTTCACGATGAAGGTGCAGAGCGGCAGCTTCTGGCCGGACGAGGACAACGAACAGGCGCGCGCCTTCGTCGTGCTGGGCTCCAAGGTGAGGCAGGAGCTCTTCCCCGGACAGAATCCGCTGGGCCAGTACCTGCGCGTCGGCGGCCAGCGCTATCGCGTGATCGGGGTGATGGAGCCGAAAGGTCAGGTGCTCGGCCTCGATCTGGACGATGCGGTGTTCATTCCGGTGGCGCGTGCGATGGAGTTGCTGAATCGCCCCGGCCTGATGGAGATACAGGTGAGCTACCGCCCGAGCGCGGATGTCGACACGGTGATACGCATCATCACCGAGCGCCTGAAGGAGCGCCACGGGCGCGAAGACTTCACCGTTATCTCGCAGGAGCAGGCGCTGGAGGTGCTGGGCTCGGTGCTGGATGTGATCACCTTCGCCGTCGGCGCGCTGGGCGGCATCTCGCTGCTGGTCGGCGCAGTCGGCATCCTCACCATCATGACCATGGCCGTGACCGAACGCACCGCCGAGATCGGCCTGTTGCGCGCGCTGGGTGCGCGCGAACGGCAGGTGCTGACGCTGTTCCTGAGCGAAGCCATGTTGCTTTCGGCGATGGGCGGTTTGATGGGGCTGGCGCTAGGCGTCGGCATTGCGCAAGGGCTGCACCTGCTGTTCCCCGCGCTGCCGGTGCATACGCCCTGGCTGTTCGCGGTGCTCGCCGAACTGACCGCGATCACCATCGGCCTTGCGGCGGGCGTCGCTCCCGCGCTGCGTGCTGCAAGGCTGGACCCGGTGGAGGCGCTGCATGCGGAATGAGGCCGGTTCGCCGCAACGCTGCGACATATTCTGCAACGTCATCGACAACTACGGCGACATCGGCGTGTGCTGGCGGCTGGCGCGCCAGTTGGCGAATGAGTTTGAACTGCAGGTGCGGCTGTGGGTGGACGATCTGGGCAGCTTTGCGAAGCTGTGTCCCGAGGCCGACGCGGTGCTGGACAGTCAGCATTGCCGCGGTGTCGAGGTGCGGCGGTGGCTCGATCCGTTCCCGGAGGTGCGGCCCGCCGAACTGGTGATAGCGGCGTTCGGCTGCAAGCTGCCGCAATCCTATATCGAGGCGATGGCTGCACAGGAAAGCAAGCCGGTATGGATCAACCTCGAATACCTCTCCGCCGAAGACTGGGTGCATGGCTGCCACAGGTTGCCGTCGCCGCATCCGTCACTGCCGCTGACCAAGTATTTCTTCTTTCCCGGTTTTACGAAGCAGACCGGCGGGCTGTTGCTGGAGCGCGACCTGTTGATGCGGCGCGATGCCTTTTTCGGCAATCCCTCGCAACAGCAGGCGTACTGGCAGTCGCTCGGGCTGGCCATGCCGGAGGAGGGGACGCTGAAGGTGTCGCTGTTCGGCTACGAGAATGCCGCACTGGCTGGGTTGTTCGATGTCTGGGCGGCTGGCGCGCAGCCGGTGCTGTGCCTCGTGCCCGAAGGGCGCATCCTGCCGCAGGTCGAGCGCTATTTCGACGTTGTAGGTCGGGATTCATCCCGACGAGATGGCGATGCCGGGATGAATCCCGACCTACGGCGCGGGAACTTGCAGGTGCAGGTGCTGCCGTTCGTCGAACAGGAACGCTACGACGAACTATTGTGGGCCTGCGATGTCAATTTCGTGCGCGGCGAGGACTCCTGTGTCCGGGCCCAGTGGGCGGGCAAGCCGTTCGTGTGGCAGATATATCCGCAGCACGACGCGGTGCACTGGGAAAAGCTGCAGGCCTTCCTGAACCTGTATAGCGCGTCGCTCAGTCCTGCGGCAAGCGAGGCGGTGCAAGGCTTGTGGCGGGAGTGGAACGGCGAAGGCGGGGCCGGCGCGGCGTGGCCCGCATACGCCGCCGTTCGCGGCGAATTGGATGCCCGGGCCCTGGTCTGGGCGCGGGAATTGGCAGAAAACAATCTGGCGTTGAATTTACTGGATTTTTATCAGGAAGTCGGTAGAATGCGCGCCTTCGAAATTGAGGGGCAGTAAACATGAAAACAGCACAGGAACTTCGCGTAGGTAACGTCATTAATGTGAGCGGCGAGCCGATGGTTATTCTGAAGGCCGAGTACAGCCGTTCCGGCCGTAATGGCTCGGTGGTCAAGATGAAGATGAAGAATCTGTTGACCGAAGCCGCCAAGGAAACCGTGTACGCTGCCGACGACAAGTTCGACCAGATCATTCTGGACCGCAAGGACTGCAACTATTCCTACTTCGCCGATCCGATGTACGTGTTCATGGATCAGGAATACAACCAGTACGAGATCGAAGCCGAGAGCATGGGCGACACGATCAATTACATCGAAGACGGCATGGCTTGCGAAGTGGTGTTCTATAACGAGAAGGCGATCTCCGTCGAGCTGCCCAACACCATCGTGCGCGAAGTCGTTTACACCGAGCCGTCGGTGCGCGGCGATACTTCCGGCAAGGTAATGAAGCCGGCCAAGATCAGCACCGGCTTCGAGCTGCCCGTTGCGGCATTCATCGAAATCGGCGATAAGATCGAAATCGACACCCGCACCAACGAGTTCAAGAAGCGCGCTTAATCGCGTCGCATCAGGAATCAGCAAAAGGCCAGCCGAAAGGTTGGCCTTTTTGTTTTGGTATCCCGAATACATAGGCCGGATTGCATAGATATTTCGGTCTATTTTTATTCCCTTGCAATGTTGTTAGGATGCGCCGGCAAAGTTCTTGAAGGTCGGCGTGGGCCGGCGATTGAGTATGGCGACACACTGACGGGGGGCGATATGGAACCGGAAAAGGGGAGCAGCTTCAGCATACAGGCCGAATTGATCCGGCAGATTCAGGAAGAGCATGGGCAGGTTCCCTGCTATGCGACGCCAACCGCCGATAATTGCACCCAGAAGAGGGAAGAGCAATGCCGCTGGCGTCACGATTGTTATTGCGAGGCCGAAGAGGACCGGAAAAGATGAGGCGACGGCACACGATAAATGTGTCTGGCTACCGCTGGAAGGCGGCGGTACTCAGCGTGTGTTGTGAGTTTCAAGTCCTTGTTCAAGTTGTTTGAATAAGCGTGTCAGCCCATGCTACAGCCGACCGCGCAGAAATTTTGGACAGATATCCAGGATGCGCTTGTCCCCGTTACCTCCCGTTCCAACCTGTCCGGTCGATGTCCATCGCACCGCTTTGTAGCAAACCTCACATGAGCTATTCCCCGTTGTGTTCCATACATGCTGGTTGAGCTGATTGTTTGATTGATTTTTAAATTAAACAATCGGTTGCATGCGGTCATATTGGTTGGCACAGAGTTTGCGGAGTATCAGGCACTACCACCCTGATAGGAGCGAACCATGATCAACCTGACCCCCAACGCAATCTCCGCCGTAGAGAAATTCATCAAGGGGGCGGACGCCCCCGTGGCCGGACTGCGCATCGCCATCTCCGGCGGCGGCTGCTCCGGCTTCCAGTACGGCATGACGCTGGAAGAAGCCAAGAACGAAGACGACACCGTGCTGGAATACGGCGCGGTCACGCTGCTGGTCGATCCGCTCTCCGCTCCGCTGCTCGAAGGCGTGACCGTCGATTTCGTCGACAGCCTGAACGGCAGCGGCTTCAAATTCGAAAACCCGAACGCCAGCTCCAGCTGCGCGTGCGGTTCCTCTTTCTCTGCTTAAGGAGCATCGCCATGTGGGACTACTCGGACAAAGTTAAAGAGCACTTCTTCCAACCGCGCAACGCCGGCGTGCTGGAAGGTGCGAACGGCGTGGGCGATGTCGGCTCTATCTCCTGCGGCGACGCGCTGCGCCTGATGCTCAAGGTCGAACCGGAGACCGACATCATCCTCGACGCGCATTTCCAGACCTTCGGTTGCGGCTCGGCCATTGCGTCTTCTTCCGCGCTGACCGAGATGATCAAGGGCAAGACGCTGGACGAGGCGCTCAAGGTGAGCAACCAGGACATCGCCGATTACCTCGACGGCCTGCCGCCCGAGAAGATGCACTGTTCGGTGATGGGACGCGAGGCGCTGCAAGCCGCCGTCGCCAACTATCGCGGCGAAGAGTGGAGCGACGATCACGAAGAAGGCGCGCTGGTGTGCAAGTGTTTCGCCATCGACGCGGTGATGATCGAGGACACGATACGCGCGAACGACCTCTCCTCGGTGCAGGACGTGACCAACTACACCAAGGCGGGCGGCGGCTGCTCCTCCTGTCACGAAGGCATCGAAGAGATCCTGGTGAAGGTGATGGCCGAGCGCGGCGAGAGCTTCAAGCCCGGCACCCCATCCAAAGAAGAGGCCAAGCCTGCCGGCATGACCAATCTGCAGCGCATCCGCAAGATCGAGGCGGTGCTGGAATCCGTGCGCCCGCAACTCAAGCGCGACGGCGGCGACATCGAACTGCTGGACGTGGACGGCAAGACCATCTACGTCAGCATGACCGGTGCCTGCGCGGGCTGCCAGATGGAGGCGCTGACGCTGCAAGGCATCCAGCAGAAGCTGATGGAAGAACTGAAAGAGTTCATCAAGATCGTGCCGACCAAGGCCGGGGCGTTGAGCAGGGCGAGCTGCCACGTTTAAACGATATGTAGGTCGGGTTAGCGCAGCGTAACCCGACATGAGCAAGTTGAGAAAAGAGGTGTCGGGTTACGGCTGCGCCTAACCCGACCTACGAGAGAAGGATACAGAAATGACCGGCATCTATTTCGACAACAATGCGACCACCAGGGTAGACCCCGCCGTGGTGGAGGCCATGCTGCCGTACTTCACCGAGCAGTTCGGCAATCCCTCGTCGATGCACAGCTTCGGCAACAAGGTCGGGCTCGCGATCAAGAAGGCGCGCATGCAGGTGCAGGAATTGCTCGGCGCGGAACACGACTCCGAGATCATCTTCACCTCCTGCGGCACGGAGTCGGATTCGACCGCGATCCTGTCCGCATTGAAGGCACAGCCGGAACGCAAGGAAATCATCACCACTACCGTCGAGCATCCCGCCATCCTGACGCTGTGCGCCTGGCTGGAGAAAGACGGCTACAAGGTGCATTACCTCAAGGTGGACGGCAAGGGCCGCCTCGATCTGGACGAATACAAAAAGCTGCTCGGCGACCAGACCGCCGTCGTGTCGGTGATGTGGGCGAACAACGAGACCGGCACGTTCTTCCCGGTGGTGGAGATGGCCGAGCTTGCGAACGCGGCCGGTGCAATGTTCCATACCGACGCGGTGCAGGCCGTGGGCAAGGTGCCGCTGAACCTGAAAGACACCAAGATCGACATGCTGTCGGTGTCCGGCCACAAACTGCACGCGCCCAAGGGCGTGGGCGTGCTGTACCTGAAGCGCGGCGTGCGCTTCCGTCCGCTGCTGCGCGGCGGTCATCAGGAACGCGGTCGCCGTGCGGGCACAGAGAACACCACGTCCATCGTAGGTCTGGGCAAGGCCGCCGAGATGGCGATGGAAGCGATGGCCTTCGAGAACACCGAAGTGGCTCGCCTGCGCGACAAGCTGGAGGCCGGCATCCTCGCGAAAGTACCGCGCTCCTTCGTCACCGGCAACCCGGACGACCGCCTGCCCAACACCAGCAACATCGCGTTCGAGTTCATCGAGGGCGAGGCGATCTTGTTGCTGCTGAACAAGTTCGGCATCGCCGCGTCGAGCGGTTCGGCCTGCACCTCGGGTTCGCTGGAACCTTCGCATGTGATGCGCGCGATGGGCATCCCCTACACCGCCGCGCACGGCACGGTGCGCTTCTCGCTGTCGCGCTACAGCACCGAGGCCGAAGTGGATCGCGTGATCGCCGTCGTGCCGGAGATCATCGCGCAACTGCGCAAGCTGTCGCCGTACTGGGATGGCGACGGCCCCGCGGCCGAACCGGAGAAGGCGTTCGCGCCGACGTACGCATAAGGCCGACATCATGTCCCGCACCATCATCATCGACGACACCACCCTGCGCGACGGCGAACAGACCGCCGGGGTGGCGTTTACGCTGGATGAGAAGCTGGACATCGCGCGCCAACTGGATGCGCTGGGCGTGCCGGAGCTGGAAG
The DNA here is from genome assembly GCA_023229845.1 of Gallionella sp. Taxonomy (GTDB): domain Bacteria; phylum Pseudomonadota; class Gammaproteobacteria; order Burkholderiales; family Gallionellaceae; genus Gallionella. The sequence continues at coordinate 103,943 of JALNYK010000004.1, read as the reverse complement.
TCGGCATCCCGGCGATGGGCGAGGAGGAGCGCGACAGCATCAACGCGGTGGCCTCGCTGGGCCTGAAGGCGAAGCTGGTCGTGTGGAACCGCATGTGCATGGACGACCTCAAGGCTTGCGAGCAGGTCGATGTGCAAATGATGGACTTATCCATCCCGGTGTCGGACATCCACCTGAAGAAGAAACTCGGGCGCGACCGCCAGTGGGTGCTCGACACCATACACGACATCGTGCCACGCGCCTTTCACTTCGGGCGCGACATCATCGTCGGCTGCGAAGACGCGTCACGCGCCGATCCCGAGTTCTTGCTGCAGGTAGCCGAAGCTGCGCAAGACGCGGGCGCACAACGCATCCGTTTCGCCGACACCTTGGGCGTGATGGAGCCGTTCGGGGTACACAAGGCCATCGCCGCGTTGCGCGCTACGTGCGATCTCGAAATCGAAATGCACGCGCACAACGACCTCGGCCTTGCCACCGCCAACAGCCTCGCCGCCGCCGTAGCAGGCGCGACGCATATCAACACCACCGTGAACGGTCTGGGCGAACGCGCGGGCAATGCGCCGCTGGAGGAAGTCGCGCTGGGACTGAAGAAGCTCTACGGCATGGACACCGGCATCGACCTCACGCACTTCACCGATTTGTCGAAGCTGGTTGCAAGCGCATCGGGCCGTCCCGTTCCCTGGCAGAAGAGCGTGGTCGGCGAAGGCGCGTTCACGCACGAGGCGGGCATCCACGTCGATGGCCTGCTGAAAGATCCGGACACCTATCAGGGCTTCGATCCGGTCGAGGTCGGCCGCCGCCACAAGCTGGTGGTCGGCAAGCATTCCGGCGCGCACGGCATCATCGCCGCCTATGCCACGATGGGCCTGAACCTGAGTCAGGCCGAGGCGCGCGCGCTACTGCCGGATATCCGCAGCTTCGCGGAGCGCGCGAAGCGCTCCCCGGCCGATCAGGAGTTGCTGTTCCTTTACCAGCGTTACATCGGGCGCAGCCAGCCCGGCGCGGCGCACTAGGAGATGACATGTCGCTAGACGCGCACCCTCTCCCCAACCCCTCTCCCTTACAGGGCGAGGGGCTATTGAACCCCTCTCCCGCACGCGGGAGAGGGTGCCCCGAAGGGGTGGGAGAGGGTTTTGTTCAGCGTGCCGAAAAGGTGAGCCTGCTGCGCTTGCTGCGTGAAGACGTCAGCTGCGTGTTCCAGCGCGACCCCGCCGCGCGTTCGCGCTTCGAGGTGCTGACCACCTATCCCGGCGTGCACGCCATCCTGATGCAGCGCATCGCGCACCGGCTGTGGAAGTTCGGCCTGCGCTATCTGGCGCGGCTCATTTCATGGTTCGCACGTCTGCTGACCAACATCGACATCCATCCGGGCGCGACCATAGGCCGGCGCTTCTTCATCGACCACGGCGCGGGCGTGGTAATCGGCGAGACCGCGGAGATCGGCGACGACGTGACGCTGTATCACGGCGTCACCCTCGGCGGCACGACATGGAACAAGGGCAAACGCCACCCTACTCTGGGCGACGGCGTCGTAGTCGGTGCGGGCGCAAAGATACTGGGCGCGATCACGCTGGGCGAACAGGTGCGCGTCGGCGCGAATTCGGTGGTGGTCAAGGATGTCCCGTCGCACCGCACCGTGGTCGGAATCCCCGCCAAGGTCGTGCTGCGCACCGAAGAAGCGGATGCGAACAACATCTACGGCATCAACCTCGACCATCACCTGATCCCCGATCCGGTCGGCCGCGCAATCGCCTGCCTGATGGAGCGCATCGAGGTGCTGGAAGGACAGTTGAACAAGCGCGGCGAAGCGGTGGACGGCCAATGCCGCACCTGCGATGCGGACGATTTATGCGGCACGGAAGTGGCGCGCAAAATCGTGAAAGAAAGAGCATGAAGATACTGAACCGTCATTCCGGCGCAGGCCGGAATCCAGTCGAATCGAACAAACATCGCAAAGCGATACAAAACAGTTTTGTCCGCTACGCGGGATATATTTATTTGCTGGATTCCGGCCTGCGCCGGAATGACGCGGCTTCGAAATAAGGAGGCATTGTGGACTTATTGGATTTCGATCAAACCGAATTGTATTTCGACGAACCGCTGGCGCTGGATGTGTCGCGCTTGCTGGAAGATGCCGCTGACGCCTACGGCAGCGAAGCGGCGGAAGGCCTGCTGCTGCGCGCCAACCTGATGGCGCCGCAACACCTGATCGTGCTGGTCGCGCTGTACCGCTACTACTTCTACCAGCACCGCCTCGAAGACGCGCTGCTGGTGGCCGAGAGCGCGCTGGCCGTAGTCGGTCGGCGATTGGAGTTCCCCGACACATGGGTGTATCTGCGCGAGGCCAACGTCGGCGCGGGCGTGATGCGCTCGATGGGACTGGTGCGCTTCTACCTGATGGTGCTCAAGGCCGCAGGCTACATCAACCTGCGCCTAGGCCACATCGAAACCGGGAAAGCGATGCTGGAAAAACTGGTGCAACTGGATAGCCACGACCGCATCGGCGGCAAGGCATTGCTGGAAGTGTTGCACCACACGATGAACGAAGACGATCTGCAAAGGAGAGCATGATGGACGAACTGACACTGGATGAAGCGATGGAGGAACTGGTCTCCGCCGAAGATTTTCTCACCTACTTCGGCATCGAATTCGACCCTTCGGTGGTGCATGTAAACCGCCTGCATATCCTGCAGCGCTATCACAACTATCTCGCCAAGACGACCCTGCCAGACGTGGAGGCTGCGCGCCGCGTGATCTACGCCACGCTGCTGCAGCAGGCGTATCAGGACTTCGTGAAGTCCGACGCGCTGACCGAGAAAGTGTTCAAGGTGTTCCACATGCACGAGCCGCAAACGAAGTTCGTGCCGATCAGTTCGATCACGGTGAACAAAGCGGGGGCGTGATGAACATCCTGTCCCGTCATTCCGGCGCAGGCCGGAATCCAGTCGAATCAGACAGCCCGCGCAGCGGACAAAGCCTGAATGCTGTCCCGCTACGCGGGGAATATTTTGTTTATCTGGATTCCGGCCTGCGCCGGAATGACGACAGAGGATAAGCCATGCTGCCTAAATACGAATTCGGCGACGAGGTCCGCATCATCCGCAACGTGCGCAACGACGGCACCTATCCGGGCGTGCCCACCGGCACGCTGCTGATCCGGCGCGGCAGCACCGGCTTCGTCATCAACGTCGGCACGTTCTTGCAAGACCAATTGATCTACACCGTCAACTTCCTCGACCAGGACAAGATCGTCGGCTTTCGCGAAGAAGAGCTGATCGGAATCGACGAGCCGTGGACGCCCAGCAAATACGAGAGCCGCGAGAAAGTGCGCAGCAAGGTCACGCTCGCCGTACGCGGCGAAGTGCGCGCCGCGCCGGGGATGGAGGGCGAAATATTGAAGGTGCTGCGCGACGAAACAGGCGGCGTGCAATACCAGGTCATTTTTCACGATCATGTGCTGCAAGTGCCGGAGTCGGCGCTGGAGGCGGTGCATGTCTACGACGACGAGGAGAAATCTCATGCCTGAAGTAATCGACAGCAGCGTCGCCTACCTCGCGCTCAAGGCCGCGCAAAAACTCTACGGCAAGATTCCGGATGCGCTGCAACCATCCGAATTCGAGCGCATTCAGAACATGGCGCAGCAACAGCACGAACTCGAAACGCGCGTGCTGGCCGCCCCCGAAGCGCGCGATGCGATGGTGCCGCCCGCCACGTTACAAGCCGCGATGCAGGAGATACGCGGACGCTATCCCAACGAAGACGACTTCGCCGAAGACCTCGCGCGCAACGGCCTCGACGAGGCCGGTTTCGCCGAAGCGCTGGAACGCGAACTCAAGGTCGAAGCCATCCTGGAAAAAGTCGCCACGCGCGCGGCCAATGTCAGCGACATCGATGTCGAGCTGTATTACCAATATCACCCCGACCAGTTCCGCCGCCCCGAAACGCGGCTGGCGCGCCACATCCTCATCACCGTCAATGACACCATCCCCGAGAACACCCGAGTAGCGGCACAGCAGCGCATCGCGGAAATTGCCGTACGTTTGCAGAAAGAGCCGGAGCGCTTCGAAGAGCAGGCGCTCAAGCATTCCGAATGCCCAACCGCGTTGGATGGAGGCAAGCTTGGCGACCTGCCGCGCGGCAAACTCTTTCCGGAACTGGATAAAGCCTTATTCGAATTGAATGCCGGCGAAGTCAGCGGCGTACTGGAATCCGAACTCGGATTCCATGTCCTGCGCTGCGACGCGATCACCGAAGCCGACGTGCTGAGCCTGACGCAGGCTCGTCCCCATATCCGCAAACTGCTGGAGCAGAAACGCAAACGCGTCTGTCAGCAAGCGTGGGTGAAGCAGGTGATGGCGGGCAAGCCGGAATAGGCGGCTAGACCCTGAAGCGGCGAACGCTTTCTTTCAGCACATGTGAAAGGTTCACCAGCACGCCGGAGCGGCGGCTGGACTCCGCCGAGGCGGCATGCGTCTGCTCGATACCTTGGGCAATCGATTCGATGCGCTTCGCGATATCGTTGCTGGCGGCAGTTTGTTCCCGCAATGCATTGACGATATACGAAACCGCCTTGCCGACTTCAAGCGAGGACTGGTCCATCAATTGCACCGCCTTGTTGACGTCCTCGGTCTGGTTCGCGCCATTCAGGGCGAGCTCCTTGACGCGCTGCATGGCGTTCACCGCGGCATCCGTGGTCTGGCCGATGCCTTCGACGATCCTGGAGATTTCCTGGGTCGATTTCGTGGTGAGCTCCGCCAGCTTGCGGACTTCGTCGGCGACCACGGCAAAGCCGCGCCCCTGTTCGCCCGCGCGCGCCGCCTCGATGGCGGCATTCAGTGCCAGCAGGTTGGTTTGATCGGCGATGTCCCGGATGGTCTGGACGATGCCGCTTACGCTACCCACTTTTTTGGCCAGTTCTTCCATCGTGGCCGACGCTTCGGTCATGCGCTCGGCGACATTCTGGATCGTGCCGGTCGTGGCGGAAACCAGCTTCAGCCCTTCGCTGGCCTGCTTTTCGGATTGTGTGGAGAGGTTTCCGGCCTCGTTGGCGTTTTCCGACATGACACTGATGCTGACCGTCAGCTGCTCCACCGCCGCGGCGATGGCTTCAACCGCCGCACTTTGGTCTTCTGCGGATTTCGACAGGCGCGCGGCATCGTCCTGCAAACCTTCGCTTTCATGCACCACGGAATCGGCGCTGGAGACGGAATTACCGATCAGCTGGTGGATGTGCGACTGCATCTCCCGCATCGCGGCCACAATGCTGGCGTTGTCGCCGGGGCGAACGGTCACCTGCTGTGTCAGGTCGCCATCGGCGATTCGCCGCAACGTGGTCGCGGCATAGGCCGGCTCGCCGCCGATCAGTTTGAAAATGCCGCGTGCCACGAACACGGTGATCGCGGTCACCATCAGGAAGCTGATCAGGCCGAGCACAATGGAAAAATTGCGCGAACTGTCGAAGCCGGCGACAAGCTCGAGCCTGCTGCTGGCTGCGCCTTCCTCGGAAGTCTTGACCACGCCCAACAGGTCATCCTTGACCGCGCGCCATGCGGGCGTTTCCCTGGCGACGAGCAGACTCATGGCTTCGGCATTCTTCTGCTCGTTGACCATTTGGAGGATCTGATTCTGCAGCGGCAGCCATTGTTCGATATTGCGCTTCAGCCGGGCGGTGATCTCGGTGCTGCCGGGCGTTTTCGCGACCATGGATACCAGCTTGTCGGTTTCCTGGCTGAATGATTTGCTGGCGGCAGCCAGATTGTCGTAGGCCTTCCTGTTGGCGGGATCGAGCAGGATGTTGCGCAATGCCTGCCCCATCTGCAAACCGTGGGAATAGGATGCGGTGGCCGAGCGGTTCAGGGCGATCTTCTCATCGACGAAACTGAGCAGTACGGCCTTGCTCTGGTATGCATGCCAGATGGATGAGATGGCCAGAACGGCGATGCCGGTTGCGCTGATCAGCGCGAGCAGCCACAGACGAGTTTTGAGTGAGAGATTTAGCATGGTTATTGGTGTTGTTTTAATAAAACGAAAAGAATGCAATTGCACTTTCCAGCTTCGCAATCGCCCCGACTGCTTTATATTATTACCGACGCAAAATATCTAGCGGCAGATACAGGGAATACTGTAGGTCTGTGAGAGTGAAATGTACCAGAGGTCGAATTGTTTTGACAGACAACGGTACGCCTAGACCCGTATTGAAGAATACCAGGTAGGTATAGACCTACCCTGCAAGGTAGGTCTATACCTGACTGGCAATGGGGCGGCACAAGCATAGAATCTGCAGCGCGTATCGGCACATCGGGAATCGTCGGTGCGACATCTCTGTCGTATCTCAAATGAAAGGATATGCCATGTCAGTTCCTTCTAAACGCCCAACAGTATTGGTGGTGGACGACGAGCCGTTCAATTTGAGTCTGATGGACGAAATATTGAACAAGGATTACGACATCCAGAAAGCCAGTAATGGTCCGGATGCGCTCGAGCTCGCTTTCGCCAATCCGCCCGACTTAATTCTGATCGACGTAATGATGCCGAGCATGGATGGTTTCGAGGTCTGCCGTCTGCTCAAGGATAACGCCGCGATCATGCATGTGCCGGTGATATTCATAACCGCGAAGAACGAGATCAAGGACGAAGAGCTCGGATTCTCCGTGGGGGCATCGGATTTCATTCACAAGCCTATCAGTGCGCCTATTGTCGCGGCTCGGGTCAGGACGCATCTCAAGATCAAAATGATGCAGGACTACTTGCGAAACGAGAATTCCAAACTGCTGAAGGATGCCGGCGAGAAGTCGGTCGAGATGCAGCAATTGAGGGATTTTATGTGGGGACAGGCAGACAAGTTCGCCAAGCGCTGATTCCGGTTGCAGTTTGTCCCCGTTGCCGGGACGGGCCGCTGCCGGCCAGACTGTAGTCCATGCATCCGGGCTATTTCCATGAACCCCAGTAGTTCATGAGCACAAAAACGCGTCTTTCCGGAGCAGGCCGGAATCCAGTTATAAAAACGCTTTGCGAAGCAGACAAAACGAGCCGTTGGCGGCGAGTTTCGATGTACGGAAAAACCATAATTGTCCCGGTTGCGCGGGAGATTTTAATCGTCTGGATTCCGGCCTGTGCCGGAGTGACGGTCTGTTGGATTATCTGGGATGAAAGGCGTCCACATGCCCAATCGGTTCCGCCAAAGTTTTCTTGCACTGTTCATTCCATTGGCGTTACTGGTCGTGCTGGCGGCAGTCTATCTTTTCAATCAGGCGGTCAACGATCAGAAAGCCATTCTGAAAGCCGACGGTTCGCTGAACGTGGTGTCCGACGGGCGGGCCATCGAACGCTCGCTGGATGCCAGCGTTCAAGATGTGCTTTACCTTGCCGCATTTCCGGAATTGACCGCAGTGCGGAAATTAACCCGCGCCGGGATGGAAAATCTGCATCGGGAATACATCATGTTCTGCTTGACGCATCCGACTTATTCCAAGCTGCGTCTGCTGGATGAAAACGGCACGGAGATGATGAGAATAAGTCATCTCGACGGGCATATCAGCGTTACGGATCGCAGCAAGCTGGAAAACAAAAGCGACCGTTTTTACTTCGCCGAGAGCGTCACGCTTTCACCGGGCAAGGTGTATGTATCGCCCATGCAACTGGAGTTCGAAAACGGAAAGGTCGTCGTTCCTCACAGCCCCATCGTTCGCATTGCCACGCCGGTATTCGATGCACGGGCACACCGTCTCGGGGTATTGGTCGTCACTGTCGCCGTCAACGAACTCCTGTCGCGGATAGGCGCAAGCAACGATGTATCGGGTAGCCGGAACATGCTGCTGAACAGTGATGGCTACTGGCTGAAGAGCAATGCGCCGGATGATGAGTGGGGATTCATGTTCGACCAGCCCAAGACGCTGGGAGCAAGATTTCCCGCGGCATGGCAAAAAATCAAGGCGGAGAAGAACGGTCAATTCGAAGACGACAGCGGGCTATGGAATTTCGAAACGGTCTATCCGCTGAGGCCGCGGAAAAGTTCGCCGACGGAGGGGGCTGGCCAGATACGCACCAGCGTCGATCCGGACAAGTATTTCTGGAAAGTCGTTTCGTTTGTTCCGGACAAGCAAATCTGGGAATCTAGTTCCAGAGTGATGTGGTCCACCGCGTTTTATGCGGCAGGAATGTTGCTGCTGTTGCTGGTGGGATGCTGGTATTTCATCAGGATGCGTTATTCGAAAATGCAAGCCCAGCAGGACCTGAGCAATGCCGCCGCGGAATATGCCAAGCAACTGGCCTTGCGCGACACCGAGGCGCGCATGTACGCGATACTTCATACCATCGCGGACGGCATTATCACCTTCGGTAAGAATTGCACCGTCGAAGAATTTTCCGCCAATGCCGAACGCATTTTCGGTTACACCTCCGACGAGGTCGTCGGACAGCATGTCGGCATGCTGATGCCGGAATCGGCCGATTGGGTGTGCGACGATAGTTTGGTGCAAAGGAGCAAGGATACGAACGCCGACAGCGGCGAGCGCGAGATCACCGGGCGTCGCAAGGATGGCAGCACCTTCCCGCTGGAGCTTGCGGTAAGCGAGATGATGTTGGGCGGACAACGCCACTTCACCTGCATGGTGCGCGACATCAGCCGGAGCAAACGCATCCAGCAGGAACTGATCTCCGCCAAATATGATGCGGAACTGGCCAGCCAGGCCAAGAGCTATTTCCTCGCCAACATGAGCCACGAAATACGCACGCCGATGAATGCCATCATCGGGTTCTCGTACCTGTGCCTAGAGACCAAGTTGACGCCGGTGCAGCGGGATTATCTAGAGAAGGTTTCCATTTCGGCCAACTCGCTGCTGGGCATCATTAACGACATACTCGATTTTTCCAAGATCGAATCCGGCAAGCTGGAGATGGAGAAAACCCCGTTCAGTCTGGATGCCGTGCTGCGAGGTGTCGCCGCCATTATCAGCATCCGCGCGGAGGAAAAACGCCTGGAGTTTTTGATCGACGAGGCGCGCGGAATTCCGCAAGTGCTGGTCGGCGATTCGTTGCGCCTGGGCCAAGTGCTGAACAATCTTGCCCACAACGCCGTGAAGTTCACCGAAGCGGGCGAGGTCGCAATCCAGATCAGAATGGAAAAACAGATGCACGCCGAAGGCGAGAGCTACGGTCAGGTTGTGTTGCTTTTTACGGTGAGGGACACCGGCATCGGCATGACGCCGGAACAGATCGACAAGCTCTTCCAGTCTTTCAGTCAGGCCGATGTTTCCACCACGCGGAAATACGGCGGCACCGGATTGGGGCTGGCAATTTCCCAGCGTCTGGTGGAGTTGATGGGCGGGCGCATATGGGTGGAAAGCACGCTGGGCAAGGGCAGCCTTTTCGCATTCGAGATTCCTTTCACTTACATTCCGGACGAGGCCGGCAACGCTCCTGATTTGAGCGGAATGAAGGTGCTTGTGGTGGACGACAACGACAGTGCGCGCCGAGTGATGTTGGCCATACTGGAGTCGTTCGGCATCGAAGCATTGTCGGCTTCCGACAGCGGTGAAGGATTGGCGGAGATCGAACGTGCTGACGAAGAAGGGCAACCGTTCGGTTGCGTGATACTGGATTGGAGCATGCCCGGCATGAGCGGCATGGAAGTGGCGAAACGCATCAAACAGGATCTGCCGTTGCATCGACGCCCCAAGGTGATTTTCCTGTCCGGCCACAAACATACCGAGCGGATCAATGTCTCCGGCGCGGCAAGATTGCTGGATGCGGTCATCAACAAACCCGTCACGCCGTCCGGGTTGCTGGACGCGCTCATGACATGCACGTCGGACCGGATTATATTGCCGCAGCCTTCGCAGCCGGACGACATCCACGCTGACCTGAGCGGCTTGCATGTCCTGCTGGTGGAGGACAGCAAATTCAATCAGCAACTGGCCAATATCCTGCTGGTGCGCGCCGGCATGGAGGTCGGCATCGCCGACGACGGGATCGAAGCGTTGCAGGCGCTGGAGCGGGAAAAATTCGATGCGGTGCTGATGGATATGCAGATGCCGAAAATGGACGGCCTGGAGGCCACGCGCCGTATCCGGGAAAATCCGGCGCTGGCCGATCTGCCCATCATCGCAATGACGGCCAATGCCATGATAGGTGACCGTGAAGTCTGTCTCGCCGCCGGCATGAACGATTATCTTTCCAAGCCGCTGCACTACCAGACCTTGTATGCCACCCTTGCCCGCTGGACCCATCGTGACGAGTCTCCGGCGCACCCCGTAGACGAGATACGGTATCGGAGCGATGACGAAGCCGTCCTGGATGCGGCCAATGCGATGGCGAGAATGGGCGGCGAAGACATCTACCTGTCCATGCTGGAAAAATTCATTCCCAGCCAGGGGCAGGCGGTGCAGTCCATACGGAATGCGCTAGCCGTCAACGATAGCGCTACTGCGGAACGGTTCACGCATACGCTGAAGGGAGTCGCATCGTCCGTCGGCGCGGTCCTCCTTGAGGAGGCGGCGCGCGAACTGGAGCAGGCGATCGAGGCCGGGAGTATTCAGGAATATCCGCAATTGATCGCGACTGCGGAAAGACGTTTTAACCAGGTGGTTGTCGCGATAGAAAGCTGTCTGGACGAACTTCATCTTGAACCTAAAAATCGCAGTTGACCGCTCCGTTGAGGCCGCAAGAAAATGAACAGAAAAGAATTTTGGTATCATTCATCGGGTGAGTAGCTGCGGAGCGTATTGCACGCCCTCGCAGCGCATGGCGGCGAGGCTCCTCCTCGAGATGGCTCGTCGTCCCGTTTTGTCCTGCACCGCGATGAGCGCACACTACACTTCGTTCAACTACGGTTCCCAGGTTGAATGGTTAGCCGAAGCACGGAGGACGCAGCATGAAAAATTCCGTTTTGTTATTGGTCCTGCTGTTGACCGCTTGTGCGAGCGACATCCGATGGGGCGGCGCGCCGGGAACGGCTGCCCCAGTGAAGGAACCCAGCAAGAGCCAAGCAAAATCGCAACCCGCTCCCGCCAAGGTGCAACAGCCGGAGCGCAACGATCAGGAGATACTTCTCCCCAAGAAACGCGAACACAACATCGAAGAAGATTGATTCAGGAACAGCGTTATGGAATCAGGGTTTCGGGTTCGGTGTGTTCGCGCCTCTAGCCCGGCATGTCCGCTATTCGAATCAGAGCCCGTGCTTGCGCTTCGCATGACCGCAGGGTGTTTATATCCAGTGCGTTCAACCATGGGGCCGGTATCTGTTCCAGTCCATATGTCGTCCCGGCCAGCATTCCGGTAATCGCGCCGGTGGTGTCGGCGTCGCCGCCGCGGTTGACCACGTCGATCAGGCAGCCGCGGAAGTCGTCGGTGTCGAAGAAGCTCTGGAACACCGCCTGCAGCGTGTCGGCGACATAGCCGCTGGGGTTTTGGCTCTGGCGCACCGCGCGGAACCTGAATTCGGGATGGCGCGCAGCAAGCGGGTGCGCGTGCTTGTGCAGCAAGTCGTTCTTGGTAGCGCCGCGCAATGCGTCCTGCACCATGAGCACCAGCGTCTCGCAGGCGGCGTCGGAAAGCGCACAGTGGTGGGTGACATGGGCCTGCGCGCGGCAGGCGGCGCGCACTGTATCTTCGCTCTGGCCGAAAGTGGCGAGCGCCACCGGCAACACGCGCATCGCAGCACCGTTGCCGGCGTCGTGGTCGGAGTAGGGCGCTTCCGGTTCACCGGTCTTGCGGAACTGCAGCAGGTTGCGCCGCACGGTGTTGCCGATGTCCACCGGCTTGGCCCGCATCCACGCGTCGAACGCCTGCGCGGCGGCGAGCGCATCCACTTTGCCCTGCGCAAGGATGGACTCGCCGAGTGCGAGCGACATCGTGGTGTCGTCGGTGACTTGTCCCGGTTTCAGATGTAGCCAACCGCCGCCGCGCATCGTGTCGTGCACGCCATAAAGTGCTGCGATCTCGCGCGGCGTCATGAACTCCACCGTTGCACCCAAGGCGTCGCCGATGGCGAGGCCGAGGTAGGCGGCGATGGCGCGATCGGTAGTCATGCGCGTTTTGTAGGGGGGCGATTCATCGCGCCCTGACATGCCATTGGAAAAAGGGCGCGATACCCACAGGGTACAAGAACCTCTTCGAGGTAAATCGCGCCCCACAGAGCATCATTCCTCCGGCCCGAAACATCTCAGGTAGTCGGCACACACCTCGCAGCTCGGCGCCCGGCAGGCATTGATGCCTTCCTTCTCGCACAGCTGCTTGTAGAGGAATTTCTTCCACTTCATGTCGTGCACGTTCTTCGCGGCGAGCGAGGGGAAATTCTGCGTCATCAACTGGCTGAGGAAAGTGCGCGACCACAGGCCCAAGTCCTGCCACAGGTGGTCGCTGGCCATGCAGGCGGCGGTGACGATCTCGGCCATCCATTCTTCCGAGCCATCCATGAAGGCACGATGTTCGAGCAGCAGCGCGAGCAGGTCGTCGCGTTCCAGCGCACGCGGGTCGGCGACGTAATCGGCGCCGCTGATGAGCAGTTCTATGCCGGGGAAGCGATTCGCCAGCAATGCGGAGAAGTCCTTTTCATCGAGACCGATTCCGGGCGGCAGCGCGCCCATGCCGTAGACCTGGCTGGCGATCATCTGCGCGAATAGTTCGTCGTTCGGCAAGTCCGCAGCATGCGCCATCAGTTCCGCATACAGGCCAGGGGAGTTAAGATTGTCCTTCACGTTCGTCTTATCTCCCGCTTGCGGGAGATAACCAGCGACTTGCCCGCTTGCGGGCTTAGTCGAATGGCTAGTAGTTACACCAGAGTTAGAGAGAGGGGCTTCTGATTTTTGCGGAAGCTTGGTGTCGGTCAGCATGATGGCCTCCTGTCAGCCGCGCACCACGATGTCGCCGCCCAGCACCTGGGCCTGGCAGGCGAGGCGGTGGTCGCGTCCGGCCATGTTTTCCTGCAGCACCTTGTCTTCCAGCACCGAGCGTTCGCTCATGTGCTCCATGCCGCTGACGATGCGCACCATGCAGGTGCCGCATTCGCCCTCGCGGCAGCCGTAGGTGATGCCTGCGCCGACCTGTTCGGATATCTCGATCAAGCGCGTGCCGGCGGGTACGGTGACGGTGAGGCCTATCTTGTCGAAAGTGACCTTGGCTTTAGGCATGACTGTTTTCCAGAGTTAAATAAGGCTGTTCTCGTTTGCTTCCTCTCCCGCTTGCGGGAGAGGATTGAGGAGAGGGGCCTGCGGGGGCAGGGCAGGGCTTGGCGTGATGATCTTTCGGGCAGGCCTCGATGTTACCGTTCGGCTTGGCATCGTTCAGCCCTATCCAGGCGCGTACCGCCTCGGCATCGAACCCGACGCATAGCACGCCGTCCGCCTCCATCAGCGGACGACGGATCAGCAAGGGATCGACCAGCATCATGTTCAGTGCTTCGGTTTCGCCGAATGCGGAGGGAATCACTTCGCCGGATTTCACGCGCGGAGCGGCAGGGTTGAACCATTGCGCGACCGGCAGCTCGCCGAAGAAGGTGCGCAATCTTTCCGCAGTCCATTTTTCGGTCAGCAGATTTTTCGCCAGCACGGTGTGGCCGGATGCGGCGAGCCACACCTTCTGTTTCGTGTTGTTGCCGCAGCCGGGCTTCTCGTAAAAGTGGATAGTTGCCATGATTTCCTCTTCCTCAGGCCGCCAGCGGGATGCCGGTGAGCGAACCGGGCGGATTCAGCGCCACGCCGTCTTCGTTCAGGATCGCGCCCTCGATCGGGCAGATGGCCGCGCACTGCGGCACCTCAAAATCGCCCGCGCATTCGGTGCACTTGTTCGCGTCGATCAGGAAATGCGGCTTCGCCTCGAAGATAGCCTTGCTCGGGCACAGCGGTTCGCAGGCGCAGCAGTTGGTGCATGATTCGATGATTTCGAGTGCCATGTCGTGTTCCTTGTTTAATCCAACTCCATTTGCCCGTCATTCCGGCGCAGGCCGGAATCCAGATGATTAAATATTTCCCGCGAAGCGGGACGGCAGCATGGTTTTGTCCGTTTCACGGGATATTGTTTTAGCTGGATTCCGGCCTACGCCGGAATGACGCAGCTTTACGATTCGTGCTCAAGCCACCTTCTGTTGTTCGACAGCTTTCGCTTCCAGCTTCCCCGCCGCGCGCATCTCTTCGTACACCGCGAGCACCGCGTCCTCGATGGGCTCCATCGCGTGTTCGCCGTTGGGCTGGATGCCTGCGGCTTCCAGCGGGCCCCAGGGTTCGTAGCCGACCTTGCTGCACAGCACGGCTTCGCAGCCGGCGAGTTCGCGGATGGTCACGTCCAGGGCGCTCTCGCCGTCGCCGCAGGTGTCGCCGCCCTCGCAATATGGAATCGTGCGGCGGTGGCCGATGAAGCGTACGCCTTCACCGGAGGCTTCGTAGATCAGGAACTCGCTCGCGTGGCCGAAGTGTTCGTTGATGACGCCGCCGCCCTTGGTGGCGACCGCCATCAGCACGGGACGCGCGGGTCGTAGGTCGCCCTTCAGGGCGACAAGTCGGGGTGAAGCCCGACCTACAGTCTTCGCCGCGCGTTTGCTCTCCATTTCCTCGTTGATCGCCGCATGCACCTCGGCGCGCATCTTCATCGCCTCGGCGTAGTCGATGTCCATCTCCTCGATCTTGTCGATGGTGAACTCGGCACCCCTGTCTTCGCCCAGCAGCCCCACCGCGTCGGCGCGGCACTGGCGGCAATGGCGCATCATGTTCATGTCGCCCGCGCAGGCGTCCTGCAAGGCTTGCAGCTCGTCGTGCGTCGGGCCGCGTTGGCCGGTGAGGCCGTAGTATGTGCCGTGCTCGGCCTCCGAGATCAGCGGCATCACGTTGTGCAGGAACGCACCCTTGGCCTTGACGATCTTAGACACCTCTTCCAGATGCTTGTCGTTCACGCCGGGGATCAGTACCGAGTTCACCTTCACCAGAATGCCCTTGGCGACCAGCATCTCCAGCCCCTTCTGCTGCTGGGCGATGAGAATCTCGGCGGCCTCGCGGCCCTTGATGCGCTTGTTGTTCCAGAAGATCCACGGATAGATCTGCGCGCCCACGTCGGGATCGACGCAGTTGATGGTGATGGTCACGTGGTCGATGTTGTAACTCGACATCTCCTCGACGTTCTCCGGCAATGCCAGACCGTTGGTCGAGACGCACAGCTTGATGTCCGGCGCCTGCTCGGACAGCTTGCGGAAGGTCTCGAAGGTGCGCGCCGGATTCGCCAGCGCATCGCCGGGGCCGGCGATGCCCAGCACCGTCATCTGCGGGATCGTCGCCGCGACGGCCAGCACCTTCTTCACCGCCTGTTCCGGCTTCAGCACCTCGGACACCACGCCGGGGCGCGACTCGTTCGAGCAATCGTATTTGCGGTTGCAGTAGTTGCACTGGATGTTGCAGGCCGGGGCGACCGCCACATGCATGCGCGCAAAATAATGGTGCGCCTCTTCGGAATAGCAGGGATGGTTCTTCACCTTGTCGCGGATGTGATCCGGCAGGTGGCCCATCTGATCGTCGGTGGAGCCGCACGATCCGGCGGAACACCCCCCCTTGGGGGGCTCGGCTGTTGCGATGTTAATAACGGGCAATTGCACAGTTTTATCCTCCGGCTGATGTTTGCCTAAAGAGGAGCAAACTGCATGCCCGGATATGGCTGCTTCCTAACTAACTGTTTTATATGTTATTGGTTATTTCGCTACGCTCTACTGTTGCAAACGGCACATGACATCCGGCGAGGCTTGTTGGGAAGGCGACAATTCGCATTGAGATCGAGAAGGGCGGCTTCCTTCGCTCGACCCGAAACCTTAAGAAGCACTCTCGGGAATGGCGTGCAAAAGTCGTTCCTGAATACAGTCGCTGTCTCCCGCCTGATAGTCACGGCAGATCATCGGGCGGCGCTCGTAAATTGTGCACAGCAGGGTGTTTCTATCCAAAGCCGCACACCAGCCGTCGTCGAGACGCTTCATGATCCATCCCTCCCAGCGATCCTGTTCCGTCAAATTCACCGGAATGTCGTCTTCACCCATCAGCATTACTTCCAACCGACAGCAACAGGCCTTACATGAGGAGCACGATATGTCTGTCATGGCAATATTTGATAAGGCTCCATTGTTACCGACTCGATTTTTTCGCCAAGCATGACGACCTGTCCATCGACCCTGGAGTTGCCGGTCTCGCTGAATTCGAAACGATAGGTGCGGCGCAATACCCTGCGTCCGGATTGGTCGCGAGCAAGCGCCAGTTCGATGCTGGCAACCGTGTCGTCGAGAAATTGCACGTCCGCCTGAATGCAAGCTTGTTTACCCGCATTTCGAGCGATCTCAAGAATGCGAAGGCTGTTTAGCCAGAACCATCCAAGTGCAGCCAGCACCAGCAGAAAGAGCAAACTCATCAAGTCCAATTTAGGGTTCCATTTATGAAAAATTATCTGCTGTCCCCAGCGGCATGTCTCCGATATAGTCCTGCGGACCTCCGTTAATATAAGCGGTCCAAGATTACAATGCCGACAATATTCCAGCCCGAAAGTAATTCAAAGTGAAAGCACCTGTCCCTGTTTGGAAATGTCGTAACCGATTGAGCGATATTGGATTGAATGAGATGAAAAACAAAAAGGCCTACATCGCTGTAGGCCTTGCTGTGTCTGGCTCCCCGACCTGGACTCGAACCAGGGACCTGCGGATTAACAGTCCGTCGCTCTACCGACTGAGCTATCAGGGAATGAAGAGGTGCGCATCATAGTGATTCAGTCCAATTCGGTCAACAAAAAATTTGAATTTTTTATGATTTTTTTAAAGCGACTGTTGCTCAGTCTGTTTGTCTTGCTGATGTTTGCGATGCTGGCGGCTTATTTGATTCCGCTGAATGTCTACATTCCGGAGCTGGAGCGTACCCTGGGTGCGCGGCTGCAGGTTCC
Organism: Gallionella sp.; assembly: GCA_023229845.1. Lineage (GTDB taxonomy): Bacteria > Pseudomonadota > Gammaproteobacteria > Burkholderiales > Gallionellaceae > Gallionella. Next base: position 87,050 of record JALNYK010000004.1, on the reverse strand, counting down.
TGTTCGCGTCGGGAGTCTGCGTGCCTCCATGCTGCCATTGCCACATCTCGAATTGCGTGATGTGCTGCTGGGCGGGCAGGATGGCATTGCGTTGCGCTCGGTCGATGTGTCGCCGGCTTTGCCGGATTTGCTGGCAGGACGGTTGGCGATGCATGTCGAGGTGCGGGATGGCGCCGCTCATATGGCTCAGATGAGCAGGTTGGCGGCGGCATTGTCCGGCGCACCTGCCGTCGAGCGGGGGCTGACAGTGCGCGAACTGTGGTTCTCGGATTTGATATTGCTGGCGCCGGAAATGGCGGTCGGTCCGCTGGAGGGCAAGCTCGAGTTTTCGGAGGCGGGAACGGTGCAGCGAGCCTGGTTTGCGCAGGACGAGCAAAAGCTGACCGTTGTTTTTTCGTCGTTGCCGGATCGGCATTTCGCCGTGAGGGTGCGGGCCGGTGACTGGATTGCGCCGCAATTGCCGCGGCTCTCGAAATTGCCTATCGATGAATTACAGTTGGACGGGGTGTTGGGAAGAGAATACTTGCTGGTGCAACAATTCTCCCTTGTTTCGGAGGGACTGCGCGTCGAGGGGGCCGGCCGGCTGGATTTCTCGAATAGACTGGAACTCCATGCTCAACTGAGGAAGGCCGAGGTTCCGCTGGAGCGATTAATGGCATTGTTGGGCAAGCCCGTAGGACTGACCGGCCTACTGTCCGGCAAGGGCAAGCTCGATAGCTGCGCGGATAGCTGGGAGGGGCTGGCGGAAGGGGCGCACTTCGTCGGTGACTTGCGTCTGACCGATGTGACGGCCCGGGTTTCCGAAAGCTTCAAGCGGCCGCTCGCGGTGGATTCCATCCGCTCTCATGTCGTGCTGCATTCTAAGCGGCTTGATTTGAGCAACTTGCAGGCAAGGCTGTATGGCGGGAGTCTTTCCGGCGAAGTGGGGCTGGATCGAAAAAAGTCGGCGCTGAATGCACGTCTCGCTGCGCGCGATATCGACATGCGTCCCTTGGTGGAGGCGCTGACCAATGAGGTGTTATTCACCGGACGGATGGAGAGCCAGACAAGGCTGTTGATGAATCTGGACAGACTCGACCGCTTCCCGGAGAATCTGAAATTGGCAGGCGAATTCCATTTGCGCGACGGGACGGTGAGCAAGGTGGATCTGGCGCAGGTCGTGAGCAATTCGGGCAAGACTGCAACGAGCGGCGGCGTAACCCGATTCAGCGATTTGACCGGGGCAGTGAGGGTGGACGTTTCCGGCTATCATTTCGGCGAGCTGAAGATATCGTCCGGCTCCCTGAATGCGGACGGCAGGATAGACATGACTCCATTACTGCAGTTGAACGGCACGCTGGATTTGGATTTGAAGGGGACCTCCGGTTTGATGAGTGTGCCACTGGTGATTTCGGGTACGCTGGAGCAGCCGGAAGTTAGCGTCAGCAGGGCGGCCATGGCGGGAGCCGCGGTGGGTACGGCCGTTCTCGGGCCCGGATTGGGCACGGCGCTGGGGAGCAAGTTGGGCGTCTTCATGAACAAGTTGCTCGGCAGCCGAGCAAAGCCTGAACCGCATGCAACGCGGTGATTTCGATCAAACGGCGACAGGTCAACAATTAAAATAAAAACATGGATAGCAAAATTATTTTCGTCAGGACTGCCAAGGGCGAAGAAGAAATTCGCAGCAGGAGACCGACGTTGTCGGGGGATATCAAGCGCGCCCTGATGATGGTGGATGGCAATTCATCGTTAGACGAAATCAGCAAGCATGCGGCTCCCAGCCTGCGGAGCATCCTAGACGAATCTTTCAAAGTTCTGCTGCGATCCGGTTTTATTCAGGACAAAAAACATTCGGCTCAAGCCGGCAATGTTCCGAAGATAGTCGTTCCTGTCAAAACACCACCGTCTGCTGCCGCCAGAATGTCACCGGCTATGAAGAAACCGAAGGACGATGATCTGGAGGAGCTGGACTTTACCTCAATGTTTCGCGTACCCACCCCCGAGGCATTGGCCGCCGAGGGGGCCAGACTGGAAGCCGAAAAGCTGAAAAAGGAAGCCGAGGCGGCAGCCACAGCACGCAAGGAAAACGAGCTTGCAAAGTTAAAGGCCCAACAGGAAGCCGAAGCGGCTCGGCTCAAGGCTGAGCGGGAAGCGGCCAAGGCGCGCGAGGAAGCCGAGCAAGCCCGGCGGCTGATGGCGCAGGCGCAGGCGAAAGCCGAGGCCGACGCGCGTGCGCATGCCGAGGCGGCAGCCAGCGCGCGCAAGGAAATCGAGGCTGCGAAACTGAAAGCTGAGCAGGAAGCAGCGAAGGCGCGGGAAGAGGCCGAGCAGGCCAAGCGACTGGCGGCGGAGGCTGCCCGTGCGCGCGAAGAGTTCGAGCGTCGGGCACGGGAGCAGGCCGAGGCGGCGAGGCTAAAGGCGGAACAGGAAGCCGCCCAGATCAGGGCCGAGCTTGCCGAAGCCCAAGCGAAGGCCGAGGCCGAAGCGCATGCCTATGCCGAGGCGGCAGCAGGTGCGCGCAAGGAAATCGAGGCCGTGAAATTGAAGGCGCAGCAGGATGCCGAAGAGGCTCGCTTGAAAGCGGAGCAAGTGGCGGCAGCGGCGCGGGAAGAAGCCGAGCAGGCCAAGCGGCAAGCCGCCGAAGCGGCGCGTCTGAAGGCAGAGCAGGAAGCGGCTCAGGCACGGGCAGAACTCGCCGAAGCGCAAGCGAAGGCGGAAGCGGAACAGGCCAGACAGCAGGCCGAGGAAGCGCGGGCGAAGGCCGAGGCCGAAGCCGTTGCGCATGCCGAAGCGGAAGTCAGGGTGCGCAAAGAAGCCGAAACGGCGAAGTTGAAGGCACAGCAGGATGCCGAAGCGGCGCGCCTGAAGGCGGAACGGGAGGCGGCTATCGCGCGGGAAGAAGCGATCACGGCGCGCGAAGAAGCCGAGCAAGCCAAGCGGCTGGTGGCGGAGGCGCAGGCCAAGGCGGAGGTCGATGCGCTGGCGCATGCGGAAGCGGAAGCCAGAGTGCGCAAGGAGGCCGAAACGGCGAAGTTGAAGGCGCAGCAGGAAGCCGAAGCGGCGCGTCAAAAGGCCGAGCAGGAAGCGGCTAGGGCGCGCGAAGAGGCCGAGCAGGCCAAGCAGCAGGCGGAGGCGGCGGCGTTTGCGCGCGAGGAGGTCGAGCATAGAGCCAGAGAACAAGCGGAAGAGGCGCGATTAAAGGCGGAGCAGGAGGCGGCTCAGGCGCGGGCCGAACTCGCTGAAGCTAAAGCCAAGGCGGAGGCCGAGTTGTCCAGGCGGCTGGTCGCGGAGGCGCAGGCGAAGGAAGAAGCCGAAGCGCTTGCGCAGGCGGAAATCAAGGCGCGCAAGGAAACCGAAGGGGCGAAGCTGAAGGTGCAACAGGAAGCCGAAGCCTCGCGCCAAAAGGCGGAAGATGAAGCCGCGAAGGCGCGCGAGGATGCAGTCAAGGCGCGCGAAGAGGCGATCACGGCGCGCGAAGAAGTCGAGTTGGCCAGACAGTTGGTCGCGGAGGCCCAAGCCAAGGCCGAGGTCGAGGCCTTGGCGCATGCGGAGGCGGAAGCCCGTGCGCGCAAGGAAACCGAGACGGCGAAGTTGAAGGCGCAGCAGTATGCCGAATCGGTGCGACAGAAGGCGGAGCGGGAAGCTTCCAAGGCGCGCGAAGAGGCGATCACGGCGCGCGAGGAAGCCGAACAGGCCAGACGACAGGTGACGGAGGCGCTGGCGCAGGCCGAGGCCGAATCGCTCGCCCATGCGGAGACGGAAGTCAGGACGCATAAGGAAATCGAAGCGGCGAAGCTGAAGACGCAGCAGGAGGCCGAGGAAGTGCGTCTGAAGGCGGAGCAGGAAGCAGCCAGGGCGCGCGAGGATGCGGTCACGGCGCGGGAGGAGGCGATTGCCGCGCGCGAGGAAGCCGAGCAGGCCCGGCAACTGGTGGCGGAAGCGCAGGCCAAGGCCGAAGTCGAGGCGCTGGCGCATGCAGAGGCGGAAGTCGGGGCGCGCAAGGAAATCGAGGCGGCGAAATTGAAGGCGCAGCAGGAAGCCGAGGCGGCGCGCTTCAAGGCGGAGCAGGATGCTGCGAAGGCGCGTGAAGAAGCGGAGCAGGCCAATCGGTTGGCGGCAGAGGCGATTCGCGCGCGCGTAGAGGTCGAGCGCCGGGCCAGAGAGCAGGCCGAAGAAGCGGAGCAGGCGCGCCTGAAGGTAGCGCAGGAGGCCGCTCAGGCCAAGGCCGAGATCGAAGCGGCGATGCAGAAACTGCAGAAAGAAGCCGACGCGGCGCGCCTGAAGGCGGAGCAGGAAGCGACTTTGGCGCGGGAAGAGGCCGAGGAGCTCAAGCATCAGGCTGCGGAGGCGAAAGCCAAGGCGAAGGCGCATGACGAGGTTGGCGCCGCCGGAAAAACGGTACAGCGGGAAGCCGAAGCTGCACGTATCGAAGAGGAGTCGCTGAAGGCCGAGCAAGAGGCGCAGCGGCTTGCCAGAATGGCGGCCACACTGAAGTCGGTCGGCGCGAAATATCAGCGTTCGACCAGCGCGACAGTGCTGTTCTTCGATGTCGTCGGCTACACCAAGCAGCCGGTCAACAAACAGATCAAGATCAAGAAGCGCTTCAATCAAGTGGTTTCAGATTGCCTCGCGGCATTGGGCGACGACGAGCGCATCATTCTGGACACCGGCGACGGCGCGGCAATCGGTTTCCTGCAGCATCCGGAAGATGCGCTGGAAGTCGCACGGCAGTTCCGCAAGACGGTGACGGCCCATCAGCACAAGGATTATCCCGAACTGGAGGTGCGTACCGGCATCCATCTGGGCCCGGTCAGCATCGTCAAGGACATGAACGGCCAGAGCAACATGGTCGGCGACGGCATCAATGATGCGCAGCGCGTGATGAGTTTTGCCGGCGTCGACCAGATATACATCTCGCGTCCTTATTACGATTTCATTTCCAGATTGAGCGACGAATACGCGGATCTGTTCCAGTACCGCGGGCTGCAGCAGGACAAGCATGGGCGCGAGCATGCGGTCTACGAGCTGGTCGATCTTGCCGCAAGGGAAGCGGCGCCCCGCGCGGTCGATGCGGGGCCGTCGATTAAGCTGGAGCCGTTCGTCTTTGCCGCAAGCGGAATCGAGGTGAGCGAGAGCGCACCGGTAGCGCAGGAAGAGGTCAAGCCGCCAGCCGAATCGGGGACCGGGTTCGGCGAGATCATGCTGGATGGTTTGGTAAGCCCCCTCCTGACCGAGCCTCCCGAGGCGGAAGCGAAGCCTGCCGAGCCGCCGGTCGAGCAGGCGACACCGCCAAAACATGATGCAAAAAAAGAGGCCAAGCCGGTTGCCGGGGCGCATATGCCGACCGAGGAAGAGGTCTCGGCAATGGCGGCGGCGCAGGCCAAGGTCTGGTCCAAGGCGGAGCAGCGTGCAGCCAGAGAGAAGGAGGAGCGTGCTGCCCAGCCGTCGCAGCCGATACTGCGAGAAGAGGCCCCGGTGGTTCGCGCGCGTCGCAAGCCCACTCCCTGGGGCAAGGTTGGCGCGGGGCTGTTCGTATTGGCGATTGCTGCGCTGTTCCTCGCGCCTTTCGTGTTGCCGATGCGCGAGTATGCGGGCGGTATCGAACAGACGCTTACCGGACGGCTGAAACAGCCGGTGCATATCGGCCAGATATCCGGGCGGATACTGCCGACCCCAAGGCTGGAGTTGGGCGAGGTCTCGGTCGGCGAGGCCGGGCAGATTCAGGTCAAACAGGCCCGGCTGGATTTCGCGTTCTCAGCCTTGTTTTCCTCGGTCAAGACGATAGATCGTTTGCAGCTGGAGGGAATTCAGGTTAACGGCGGGATGTTGCAGCGGCTACCGGACTGGTTGCAGCAGCTTGCAGCCGATACCCAATATCCGGTGGGCCGCATCGAACTGAGCCAGGGGACATTGGGGGCCGATGGTTTTCAGATGGCTGGCATCGCCGGCGAGTTGAATTTCGATGCGGCAGGAAAATTTGCCCAGGCAAAGTTGCATGCGAACGACGGCAAACTGGCGCTGGACATCGATGCCGCGCCGGGAGGCAGGCTGACGACCGCGATCACGGTGCGCGGGGCATTGCCGTTATTGCCCGCCGACTGGACGTTCGACGAATTGAATGCCAAGGGAGAATTGACTCGCGATGGGCTTAGCATCACCGAGTTGGACGGCAGCATCATGGACGGACGATTGCTCGGCAAGCTCGATTTGTCCTGGGCCGCAGGCTGGCAGGCCAAGGGAAATCTGGTGGCCAAGGTCGTCACCGTGCAGAAGCTCGGCACGGCGCTGAGCGGCGACATGGATGGCGGAGCCCGTTTCCGGATGCAGGCGGACAGCCTGGCGAAACTGGTCGACACCGCGGTCGTGGAAGGTACGTTCGTCGTCAGCAAGGGCCTCGTCAACGGCTTCGACATCGTCGAGACCGTCCGGCTGCGCAGCCGGGAGAGCCTGCCGGGCGGACGCACCCACTTTGACGAGCTGAGCGGCGACCTGAGTTTCGAGAATGGCAGCTATCGTTTCCGCAGGCTCAAAATGAAAGCCGGGGTGTTGAACGCCACGGGTTCGCTGGATGTCGTCAAGCAGCAGCTGTCGGGACAGATCGCCGCCGATTTGTCGATGCGTGCCGGGATGGGATCGGCCGGGTTGCAGGTCGGCGGCACCACTAGCGTTCCGTCGGTGCGAATACGCTAGCGATTCTGAACCCGCAAACGAAAAAGCCGTTCGTGATGAACGGCTTTTTTCTTTATGAGGCAAAGATCAGGACAGCGCCTTGGCCATGCGCTCCAGCGCCTGTTGCAGGTTGGTCATCGAGGTTGCGAACGAGATGCGGAAATAGCCTTCGCTGCCGAACGCCGATCCGGGCACCACCGCGACGCCGGCTTCCGCCAGCAGGTATTCGGACAACGCGATATCGGTGGCTTCTTTGATCTTGCCTTGCTGGTGCAGTTTTGCAATCGCCTCGCGTGCATCGGGGAAAGCATAGAATGCGCCGCCCGCCATCAGGCACTTCACTCCCGGGATATTGTTCAGTTCGTTGACCACGAACGCATGACGCTCGCGGAACGCCGCTATCATCGGCGCGAGGCAGTTCTGGTCGCCGTTCAGCGCGGCCTCGGCCGCGACCTGCGAGATCGAGGTCGGGTTCGAGGTGCTCTGCGACTGCACGTTTTCCATCGCGGTGATGATGTCCTCGGGGCCGGCCGCATAGCCGATGCGCCAACCGGTCATCGCGTAAGCCTTCGACACGCCGTTCAGCACCATGGTGCGCGGATACAGGTCGGGGCAAGCGTTCAGGATGTTGTAGAACTTGTCCTCGCCGAGCCGGATGTGCTCGTACATATCGTCGGTGGCGATCAGAATGTTCGGGTGGCGGCGCAGCACTTCGCCCAGCGCCTTCAGGTCTTCCAATGAATACATCGCACCGGAAGGATTGCTCGGGCTGTTGATAACGATCATGCGAGTTTTAGGCGTGATCGCCGCTTCCAGTTGCGACGGCGTCAGCTTGAAGCCCTGCGCGATGTCTGCCTGAACGATCACCGGTTGGCCTTCGGCGATGAGCACGATGTCGGGATAGGACACCCAATACGGTGCGGTGATGATGACTTCGTCGCCGGGGTTGATGGTGGACAACACCAGGTTGAAGAAGCTCTGCTTGCCGCCGCAGGAAACCAGGATCTGCTTCGCTGTATAGTCCAGACCGTTGTCGCGCTTGAACTTCGCGATGATCGCCTGCTTCAGGGTTGGTGTGCCGCCGACCGCGGTGTACTTGGTGAAGCCCTTGTTGATTGCGCCTATCGCGGCATCCTTGATGTGCTGCGGGGTGTCGAAATCCGGCTCGCCGGTGCCCAGTCCGATGATGTCCTTGCCCTCGGCCTTCAGCTTCGCCGCGCGGGCGGCGACGGCAAGGGTGGGGGAGGGCTTGATAGCTTGAACGCGAGTGGAGAGAGACACGATTTTTCCTGATTGGGTTGAACGTTGGGGCGAATTATACCTGCGCCGGGGGAAGAGTGAATCGGCGAACAGCGGAGAATTTGTGCCCGGATTCGGGTTGCATCGCGTTGGCTGAGTACGTTCAATCTCGCCTGCGTTCTGGCGGCACGAGCAGCCAGGCGATCAGCACCAGAATTCCAAATGCCGTGTAGGCAACCGTAAAGATCCAGGGCTCGAAGTCGTAGAACAGCAGCTCGCGCAGCCAGTGCTGGATAAAAGAGGTCGCATAGCCGCTTTCTCCCGCCGCCACTCTTGCGCGGTTCTCCCACTCGGTGAGCGGGCAGGCCAGACCGAACCATGCTTCCGCGATCACGATGATTATCGCCAGCAGGTGGCTCAACCTGAACCACCAGTTCCTGAGCCAGTGCCAGTGCAACTGTCGTTCAAGCAGAACGACGACTAACCCGAGAACGACAAATGCCACAAATAATGCATGGGTGACGAGTATCAGATCGGCCAGAAACATATTCATGAGCGATCGATTAATACCGTTTCGAAGATCGCTTTCTGGTTAACCCGGCCTGCGGAACAGCGCCGGGATTTGCGTCTTCGGTTTGCTCGCAGGTTCTTCCGGCTCGCTCACCGGTATGGCGTGAGTAATGTTCGGCACGTAGGGTTTGTCGAACCACGGATCGTGGCTGGGCTTTTTGGGCGCAGGTTTGTGGAATTCGCGGTGGCGCTCCTGATGCTCGGCGCGCGGCGGGTGTTGCGGCTTCGCCAGCGCTGGCAGGGCTTCGCGCTGGATCTCTTTGTTGATCAGTTTTTCAATGTCCTGCAGATATCTTTCTTCGTCCGGCGACACCAACGAAATTGCGGTGCCGGATGCGCCGGCGCGGCCGGTGCGGCCGATACGGTGGACATAGTCTTCCGCGGCATGCGGGATCTCGTAGTTGATCACCATCGGCAGGCTGTCGATGTCCAGCCCGCGCGCGGCGACGTCGGTCGCGATCAGCACGGTCACGCTGCCTTGCTTGAAGGCATTCAGCGCCTGGATACGTTCCGACTGGGTCTTGTCTCCGTGGATCGCGTCGGCGGCGACGCCTTCGCGCTGCAACTGCTTTGCCAGACGGCTGGCGGTGAGCTTGGTCTTGGTGAACACGATCACTTGCTTCGCGTCGTCGCCGCGCAACAGCTGCGCAAGCAATGCATGCTTGTCTTCGTGGGCGACCAGATAAACTTTTTGCGCGATGTTTTCGGCGGAGGCGTTGCTGCGCGCGACTTCGATCAGCGTCGGGTAGATCAGGAAATCTTCGGACAGTTTCTTGATTTCGTCCGAGAACGTCGCGGAGAACATCAGGCTCTGGCGCTGCCGCGGCAGCAGCGCGAGGATGCGCTTCAGCGCGGGCATGAAGCCCATGTCCAGCATGCGGTCGGCCTCGTCCAGCACCAACATCTGCACGGTGTTCAGTTGCACGGTCTTCTGTTCGATGTGGTCGAGCAATCGTCCCGGCGTCGCCACCAGTATTTCCACGCCGTTTTTCAGATGCGGCGTCTGCGTCTTGATATCCACGCCGCCGAAGACCACCAGCGAACGCAACTTGGTATGTTTCGCGTAGGCCTTGACGCTTTCCTCCACCTGGATCGCGAGTTCGCGCGTCGGCACAAGTATCAGCGCGCGCACCGGATGACGCGCCGGCGAGGTGCTGGAACTGGCATGCGGCAGCAACTTCTGCAACATCGGCAGCGCGAACGCCGCCGTTTTGCCGGTGCCCGTCTGCGCGCCGGCCATCAGGTCGTGGCCTTCCAGCACTAACGGAATGGCCTGTTCCTGAATCGGGGTAGGGGAGGTGTAACCGGATTCGGTGAGTGCTCTGAGAATTTCAGGCGCGAGTTTCAGATCGGCAAAACTGACGGTGCTCAAGGTAGGGTCTCTTATCGGATATTTATCATGGAGTTGGGGGCATTATACGCCGCGACGGCTTTCAGGATAGCGCTCATGCCGAAGCGCATTCCGGTATGCGCTTCGGCAACCGCTATGAAAACCATGGTTCACCATGAAGATTCGCGCCAGTCGGTCGAACCGCATGCGAGCGCGCGCAACTGGCGGAGATAGTCAGACCCGGCAAAGAATCAGCATTCCGCTTCCAGAATGATTTTGATTTCATCCGGCAGCGGCGGCGTGTGGGATGCAGGGAAAATTTTATATGCTCCCTGATTGCCCAACTTGGGCTCGGAGGCGTATATCCATGCTTGTTCCACCAAGTCGCCCGGCGCAGCCTGATTGGGCCATTGTCCGGTAAACGAGCTGACCGAGCCGGGTGCGGTATCGAACTTCAGTTGGTAGCAGTGGGACACGCCGCTCTTCATGCAGGTGACCAACTGGATGGAGAAGTCGGTATCCGGCCAGGGCCAGTACGGATCGGCGACGCCGAGGTGGATCTGGCAGCCGCACATCATTGCCACCTTGGCGTTGCATGTGACCTGCGGCCCTTGTAGATCGGCGGTTACGTTGCTGATGCATAGGCCCGGCACTTCAATCACCAAGCCTTCGGGATATTGCGGCGACAAACCAATGTCGATGCCGGGCAGGAGGGGGATGTCGGCTTGCGCCAGCCGTGCCTGGTCGGGGTGGCTCAGCGGGCCATATACCAACACCCTGAAATCGGTCGGTTCGTCGATCTCCACGCTTAACTGCACGTTTACCGTGCCGCCGTCGGTTGCAAAAGGATCGCTCCGTCTTGTGCATCCCATCAATTCCAGCGGACCGGCGCTTTGTGCAGTCGGCGCTTCTGCAAAAGCATGCGCGACGATCTTTCCGGTTTCCGGATGCATGAGGGCAATAAGCGCACTGTGGTTTTGCACGTTCGCGGCATCGTGGCCGAGATATTTTCCGCCGCGTGCCGCTGGACGGATGAGCAGGGTGGTTTTTTGTTTAGTCATGGAGCACTCCATAAATTTAATGGCAAGTTCAAGAACGGGCGCCGCTTCGGACGACGCTAAGCAATGGGATTGCATCATTCGACTCTGTAGTTTGTAACAACGCAACTGCTCACGGACATTGTTTCCAGCATGTGCCGATTTCCATTTCTGCGATGGAAAATTTTCCTCGGTCTTCTTTATACCGGCGCTTGGATTTTATCTTCCCAACCATTGCACCGGCACTGGAATATCTTTGCTTGTGTCGGCACATGCATCGGCAAATGCGGTATTGACCGGATAATTTGAAACGGATACTTGCAATGCCTTGTTATTTTGCGGATATACGCACTCCGCATAGCCCGGTGTCGCCTGATAATAAATGCTCTGGGTATAGCCGATGGCGACTTTTGTGTCGGGTTTAAGCGTACACACGGTGACCGTGGTTGCCGTATTAAACGTTGGGCAAACGGCATTTGCTGCGCGCCAATCGGTTACGGTCGAATATTGGGTTATGGGGTTTTGCAACGACCACCAACCGCCCATTCTTTGCGAATAGTTGCCCGTGCCTGTTGCGCTGCCTCCACCCCATGCGCGATACAGAACCACGTTGCCCGTATTGGGCGTAACGGTGCATCCGGCCTGGATGCCGCCATTCCATGGGGCTTGCACGGGCGCATATTTTGTCGGCCATGCAGCCACTGCTGGCGCTGGGCTAACCTCGGTAAATTCCGGCGGAACTGTGATACCTGCTGATGCACACGTTTGCGCATCGGCGTTGTGCGCGAATATCGCAAGCAAGCCAAGGCACAGGAGAGCCTGATTTTTTTCGAATGAAATTTTCATCACGATCTTTCTAAGGAAGTGCTGAACAAGTATGGTTTTGTCGTTCCCGCGAAAGCGGGAACCCAGTTAAATCAACAAACTGGATTCCCGCTTTCGCGGGAATGACGACTTAATCGTATTTCCTAATAATGTAAATGCTCATTTCGTGTCCAGTGCCTGCTTGTCGTTGGTCGTGGTGCCGGCCCCGAAATGCGGAGGTGGCGAAACGGAGTTGCTTACGATGTTGCATGCCATGGCAACGACGGCAATGCCGAGTTCGTTCATCGCCTGCTGGTTGGCGACCGCATTCTGTTGCGAGAGATTGGTGTTGGCGACCAGGTTCGAGTAGGCGAGGTTGGACAGCATGGCGGGCTGTTCGGCAATCGCTTTCAGGTTGCCGATCGCGACGCTTTGGACGATATCGTCCGGTAACTGATTAGGCATGGTTTTCTCCTTTATGGTTGATGTTCATGAGGTGAATACGGCGCGGGTTGTTCGCGTTTCCAGTCGGCGGATAAAGTCATGGAACGCCGCAAGGTCTATGTCGTGCCTTTCATCGGCTCCTGCAGGTTGCTCACGCATTGCATTATTTCCTTGATGGCCTCGACCAGTTGTGCAACCCCGGCCTGGTCGCCGGGTACGTCGATTTTTTCGATTATCGCCGCGCATTTCGCTACTACGGCGAGCTGAATTACGTTCAAGGCCTGTTGCTGGTTCAAGGCGATTTGCTGCTGTAAGTTCTGGTTGAATATCTGCTGTGCCAAGGCCAGGTTTTCGAGTATTTTGGGCTGATCGCCTGTCGATTCTGCATCGGGCATCGCGATGAGACTATTGGTGGGTTCCGCCATGTTTGACTCCTTTCATAAAAGTTTTTGCTGGATGAGATCGGCAGCGGCAGAATCGTCGGCTGCTTCGGGTTTGCTTTGTGAGGCCACCTCCGGTGATAGCTTGACCAGTCCGCCCGTCTGTGCGGCCGGAAGCCAGCAGGCCAGTTTTGCCAGCAGTTCGGATACCGGGCGGCGGTTTCGGCGCAGGCGAGCAGCGGACGTTTCCCGCGCCTTGCCGCGGCAAGAAAATGGAACTGCCAGTCGGCCAGTTCTTCGCAGGAGAGGCCGGGCATGGCGGTGCCACCTTAAGCCACTGCTGGTAAGCATCCTTCTTGCCCCTGTCGAGGCTGAAGGTGGAAAAAATCCCGTAGTGCGGAAAATTCGCGATTCCCTTTTGTCCGAAATTGATATTCAAATTGTTGTCAGCCATCGTAGCCCCCATGCTTGGATGTTCGGTAATCGAAATGATCGTCGCGCCCAGGCTGGGCGCGACAACAGACCGGCGTCTCTCATATCGAGACTGTCTAGCGTTATCGGCAATGTTTTATGAACAGGCAGGAACTAAGCAGGTGATGCCGGAAGGGCACGAAGAAAAACTGGAAACTCGAGACCATGTTGACTCCCCTTGAACAAGTTTATCGCTGGCGCTCGTTCCCGTTTGCGCGGGAATGAACGGTTGCAGGACGGACAGATTCCGTCGCTCACCTTGCTTCTCCGGTTTCCGATTTTTGTGAGTTGCGCGCCTTGCGAAATCAGGGGTGAGCGCGCAGAGATATTTCATCCGATGGGATGAAGCAAACTCTGCGGAGATACACGATATTTATTTGAAACCGGTCGAAGCAACTTGCGCCAGCCTCCTGTTCTGGTGGAGCCACCGGTAGCCCCGCACCGTGCTTGCGGTGCGGTGTGCATTACGGCGGATTTGCAAGTGGGCGCAACTGTACCTATGCTTTTCTGACCATGTCAATGGTCACGAAATGGGCATTGTCTGAGGTAGTGCGATGCCGCGGGAAATCTTGCTTAACTATGGTTGCCTCCTGCCGTCCGTCAATGCAGAGGTTTCAATGTCACACTGATGTTACAAATGCTAACTCGCGCGCGCTCTACTCAGGCGAATTGCAATCGCCTGCTGCCGCGCCTCTTCTTCCTTGAGCGTGTCGTTGATTTCGCGCATCACGCTATTCAGGTCTACCGGTTTTTCGTCGCGCTCGAAGCGGCCGGTCAGCACGCTGTCCGGGTGCAGTTGGCTGCTCTGGTAGAGCGACCAGATTTCGTTGCCGTAGTCGGTGGATAGCAGCTCTGGCGCAAATTGGCCGAAGTAGGTGGCGAGATTTTCGACATCGCGCAGCAACATCTGGCAGGCGTGGTTGTTGGCAGCCGCATCGATGGCTTGCGGCAGGTCGATAATGACCGGGCCTGCACTATCCACCAGCACGTTGTATTCAGACAGGTCGCCATGCACCACGCCGGCACATAACATGCGCACCACCTGCATAATCAGGATGCGGTGGTATTCGCGCGACAACTCTGCGGTAAACGCCAAGTCGTTGAGACGGGGGGCGGCATTGCCTTCGCTGTCCGTCACCAGCTCCATCAGCAGCACGCCCTCGTGGAAGTTGTACGGCTGGGGTACGCGTACGCCGGCTGCGGCGAGGCGGTACAAGGCATCCACCTCGGCGTTTTGCCAGGCTTCCTCCTGCGCTTTTCGTCCGTAGCTGGTTCCTTTTTCCATCGCACGCGCACGGCGGCTGTTCTTCACCTTGCGGCCTTCGGTGTAATCCACGCTCTGGCAGAAGCTGCGCTTGTCGGCTTCCTTGTAAACCTTGGCGCAACGGATATCGTCACCGCAGCGCACCACATACACGGTGGCTTCCTTGCCGCTCATCAACTGGCGGAGGACTTCATCGACCAATCCATCTTCGATCAACGGGGCAATACGTTTAGGGGTTTTCATCAGGGCTTTTCAAGTGGGTACAACAAAGGCGAAAGGGGAGGTGAGTTATTCCCCGGACTCCGCTTCGCTTCATCCGGGATGTTGCCAATTTGAATTACATCGCTTCTTCTAGGCTCATTTCCAGTTCCAGCCAGCCTTCTTCCAGTTCCGCGACCTTGGTTTCCAGCACTTCGCGCCGGGCGTTCAGGTCGGCGATGAAGTCGCCGCTGCATGAGGCATAGGTGGCCGGGTCGGCCAGCTTGCCGTTGATCTCGGCAAGTTCGGTCTGAGCCTTGTTCAGTTCGGCTTCGAGTTTGGTCTGTTTCGACAGCAGGGCTTTTTTCTTCGGCTTGGCAGCGGCGGTTTCCTGCTTCGGCTTTTCCGGTTGAGCCTGCGCCGTCTCGCGCGGGCGGCGCGCTTCGATCCATGTCTTGTAGTCTTCCAGATCGCCGTCGAACAGTTGTGCCTTGCCGTCGGCGACCAGATACAGCTCGTCGGCCACGGCGCGGATCAAACTCCGGTCGTGGGACACCAGCACGACCGCGCCGGTGTATTCCTCCAGTGCCAGCGTGAGGGCGTCGCGCATGTCCAGGTCGAGGTGGTTGGTGGGCTCGTCGAGCAGTAGCAGGTGAGGCTTCTGCCAAGCCAGCAGCGCGAGTGCGAGGCGGCTCTTCTCGCCGCCGGAGAAGCTCTCCACCGGACGATCTTCCTCGTTGCCGGCCAGGCCGAAGCGACCGAGGAAGGTGCGCAGCGCGAGCGTGGTTTCCTTGGGTGCTACGCGTTCCATGTGCTGCAACGGCGTGGCTTTGCTGTCGAGGTTTTCCAGCTGGTGCTGGGCGAAATAGCCGATGCGGATGTCCGGCGTGAGTTCCAGCTTGCCGGTGGTCGGTGCGAGTTCGCCGACCAGCAGCTTGATCAACGTGGACTTGCCCGCGCCATTCGGGCCCAGCAGCGCGATGCGCGCGCCGCTGCGCAGCATCAGATCCACGTTGTTGAACAATTGCTTGTCGCTGTAGCCGAAGCCCATCTTCTCCACGCGCATCAGCAGGTCCGGGCTGCGTTCCGGCGCCTCGATCTCCAGTTCGAAATGACCGTCTGCGATATGCGCCGGGGCGATGCGGGTGAGGCGTTCCAGCGCCTTGATGCGGCTCTGCGCCTGTTTGGCCTTGGTAGCTTGGGCGCGGAAGCGGCGCACGAAGTCTTCCATGTGCGCGATTTTTTCCTGCTGACGCTCGAAGGCCTGATTCTGCTGCGCGATGCGTTCGGCGCGGGTGCGCTCGAAGTCGTCGTAGTCGCCCGCGTAATTGTCGATCACGCAGTCATGGACATGGGCGATGCGGTTGACGGTGGCGTTGAGGAATTCGCGGTCATGCGACACCAGCAGGATGCTGCCGGGGTAGCGCGACAGGTATTGCTCCAGCCACAGGATCGCTTCGAGGTCGAGGTGGTTGGTCGGCTCGTCGAGCAGCAGCAGGTCGGCGCGGTGCATCAGCGCGCGGGCCAGGTTCAGGCGCATGCGCCAGCCGCCGGAGAAGCTGGCTACGGTGCGTTGCAGCGAGTCGCTGGCGAAGCCCAGGCCGTTCAGCAATTGCGCGGCGCGCGCCGGAGCGCCGTAGCCGTCGATGGCTTCGAACCGGTGCTGAGCCTCGAACCAAGCGGCGTCGTGCTGGTCGCGGGATAAGACTTTTTCGAGCTGGCGCAACTGCACGTCGCCGTCCAGCACGAATTCCAGCGCGGGCTGGTCGGAGTTGGCGATCTCCTGTTCGACAAAGGCGATGGTCTTGCCGCTTTGCATGGCGATGTCGCCGCCGTCCGGCTTGAGTTCGCCGCGTATCAGGCGGAACAGGGTAGATTTGCCGCAGCCGTTCTTGCCGACCAAGCCGATGCGCTGGTTGGCGAACGCCTGCAAGTTTGCCTGTTGGAACAAGGCGACGCCGCCCTGAAGGAAGGTCATGTTTTGAATATTGAGCATCGCGCAATGATAACAGAGGGGCCGGCCCATAAGGCTTGCAGCGTTCGTGATGTTTATGTTGCCTGGCGCGGCGGATGCTTGACGAGGCGGCGGCATCGTGAGATTGTCCGGCCATGGCAGACAACGAAAACATCGTTAAACTGGTTCGCGGCGTGGAAGGCTTGGTCACGCTGTCGCATGTGTTCGTGCGCATCAACCAGCTCATCGACGATCCGGACAGCAGCATGGCCGACGTCGCGAAGGCGGTGAGTCAGGATCCCTCGTTCACCGTGCGTCTGTTGCGGGTCGCCAACAGCTCGTTCTACGGTCTTTCTTCTTCGATCGATACCGTCGACAAAGCCGTTTCGGTGATAGGCACGGGCCGGATACGCAGCCTGGCGCTGTCGATGTCGGTCGCCAGCAGCTTTGCCGGTTTGCCCAACGATCTGGTGGCTATGGACAACTTCTGGCGGCACAGCCTGTATTGTGCGGTGATCGCGCGCATCCTGGCCAGAAAGACGGGGAAGTGCGATCCCGAGGCGGTGTTCACCGCGGGTTTGCTGCACGACATCGGCGAACTGGTCATATTCAATCGGCTGCCGGAGCAGGCCAAGGAAGCCTTGTTGCGGGTGCTGGACAGCGTGGACGATTTGCCGATATTTGAAGCCGAACGGCAGGTGCTGGGTTTCGATCATGCGCAGGTCGGCGCAGAACTGGTGCGCCAGTGGAATCTTCCGCCATTGCTGATGGAATGCATCGGTCATCACCATTCCATCGGCGAGGCGCTGGACTATCCGCACGAAGTCGCGCTGGTGCATATCGCCAATATCTTCGCGCAAATGGCCGAAATCGATACGCTGGATCCGGAGGATGTCTCGGCAATTGACCTCAGGGCGTGGGTGATGTTCGGCATGGGCGCCGATCTGGATATTATCGAAGATGTGGTGCGCGAGGCACAGGAAGAGATTGTCGAACTCGAAAAACTGTTCATCGACAATGCGCCCGAAAAATCTGCGGCCAATTAACACAAGCATGGCTATCCCTACCATTCCCCGTCCACCGCTGGTGCTTCCCGGTTTCGAGCATGTCAGGCGAAACTGGAACCAGACCTACGAAAGCTATGCCGCACGGCTGCTGCCCGGCGAGTATTACGTCACGATACACGACGAGGGCGTCTACACCACGCTGGGCTCGTGCATTTCTGCCTGCATCCGCGACCGGGTCAGCGGCGTCGGGGGCATGAACCACTTCATGCTGCCTGCTTCTGCCGATGCCGATGGCTGGAAATCGACCAGCCTGAGCGCAGCGACACGCTATGGCAATTTCGCGATGGAGCACCTGATCAACGTCATTCTGAAAAATGGCGGTCAGCGCCAGAACCTGGAAGTCAAACTGTTCGGCGGTGGGCGCATCCTGGCGAATATGACCGATATCGGAATGCGCAACATCACCTTCGCCCGCGACTACCTCGCGACCGAAGGGCTGCGGGTGACTGCGGAGGACGTCGGCGACATCTATCCGCGGATGGTGGTCTACTTCCCCGCAACCGGGAAGGTGAGGGTCAAGCGCCTGCGTTCATTGCACAACAACGTCATCGTGGAAGAAGAAACACGTTACCTGAGCGCCATCGAGAGCAAACCGGTGGGCGGGGACATCGAGTTATTCTGACGCTCGATGCCTGCAAGCCAGCCAAGAATTTTTAAAAGCAAGATTGACTGGAACCACACCGTTGTGGTCTAATCCGCGTCCTCTTAAGGGCGGTTAGCTCAGCGGTAGAGCACTGCCTTCACACGGCAGGGGTCACAAGTTCGAACCTTGTACCGCCCACCAATCCAAGACACTAATCAATAAGAGATTTTTCACAATCTCGATTTCTGTCCTCCCCCGAATCGTTCCGATTGCTCCAAATTTGCTCCAACGAGAGCAATGGAGTACGCGCTATGGCATCAATTCGGCAACGTGGGATTTACTGGGAGGCACGAGTCAGGCGAGACGGCTGGCCTACCATTTCCCGTAGTTTCAATACAAAGGCAGACGCACGAGCTTGGGCTACGGTCATCGAGTCCGAGATGGAGCGCGGCGTATTCACTGATCGGACAGAAGCTGAGAAAAATACGCTTGGCGATCTATTCAAGCGATACCTCACAGAAGTGTCCAGCCAGAAAAAGGGACACGACATCGAGCGTTACCGGCTCGAATCCTTGCAGCGCGATCCTATTGCCAAGTACAAGGTCGCGGGCCTTTCTGGAAAGCTGATGGCGGAATGGCGCGACAAACGCCTCAAGGATGTCAGCGGTTCGACTGTAAATCGAGACCTCAACCTCATCTCTCACGTAATCAACGTAGCCAGGAAAGAATGGGGAATGCACATCGAGAACCCTATCTCGATGATCCGTCGACCGCCTGAGAACAAAGCACGTAAGCGTCGGCTTGGGGCTGGCGAAGAGGAAAAGCTCTTGGCCGAACTGGAGCAAAGAACCAGGGCGGAACGCGGAACCTTCGAGGCCGGCGGAACGCAAAATCCGTGGATACGCCCCCTCGTGATCCTGGCACTGGAAACCGCCATGCGGCGCGGCGAGCTGTTGGCGCTGCGCTGGTCTGACGTGTACCTGGTTGATCGATTTGTCCGGCTACATGACACCAAGAACGGAGAATCGCGAGACGTCCCACTTTCAATACGTGCCTACGAGCTGTTAAACGACCTGCCGCGACATATTTCCGGGCGAGTCTTTGCCACCACCCCAGATGCTGTGAAAAAGGCCTTCATGCGCGCTGTCGAGCGTGCTCAACTCGGAGACCTCCATTTTCACGATCTGCGACACGAGGCAACGAGCAGGCTTGCAGAAAAACTGGATAATGTGCTCGAACTGTCATCTGTAACCGGGCACAAGACGCTTTCGATGTTAAAGCGCTACTACCATCCTCGCGCTAAGGACCTGGCACGAAAACTAGGCTAACTCATGATTCTCTTTCTCGATACCGAATTTACAGACTTCATCGACTGCGAGCTTATCAGCATCGGCATCGTGAGTGAGGACGGCCAGCATGAGTTTTATGCAGAGCGGACGGATTACAACGATGCCTGGTGTAACCACTTCGTGCGAGAGGCTGTCTTGCCGTGTCTCGGCCAATTTCCAGATGCTGCTTGCAATCGCAACGAACTTACCCGCCGTCTGTGGGCATGGTTTGCAACCCTGCCGCGTCACGTTCAGCTTGCCAGCGATTCCACGCATGACCGGGACTTGCTTTGGGATGCATTCGGAGAGGGCCTTCCAGTGAATCTGGATAAAAAGGTTTATGACCTGCGACCGCTGATCGACACAACCGTTTTCAACAATGCCGTGTGCTGTTACCACGACCAGCCAAACCAGCCTTGGCACCATGCTTTGCACGATGTGAGAGCACATCGACTGGGCTGGCTAGCATGGATGAATGCCCGAAAATGATCTTTTTCCTTGATACCGAATTCAAATGACACGGAAACGAACTCAAGCCGAACTGGAACTTCAGGCATTAGCCGCCATCGCTGAAGCGCTTCTGTTCAACAACCGGGGGAATCCTCAAGCTATTGCCGAGTTGTTCCAGCAGGGAAAAAGATTTGCCGGCTCAAATGCGGTCTTGAAGAAACTCGCCGAGCTTTGCCACAATGCCAAGCATGATCCCAATTGGCGTGTTTCGAAAGAGGCTCGTCTCAATATGGCCGGTCGCAAGGCTATTTTTGATATGGGACTAGATGATGATTGATTTTGATGCCATTAACTTCAAACACATTAACCAGGTGCCGCTGGCCGCGCTGGTGCAGCGCGCAGGTACTACGCCTATATTGCTGGACTGCCTACTGCCCGGCATCGATCTGGTGATCTGGAAAATGCGGCCCTGCATTCGTGAGCCGGTAGAAATGGAGCTGCGCCAAGCGGCGATTCGGGTGCTGGATCATGCTATTGAGACCGAAGAACCTGGTGCGATGATCTACGAGCTCGATGGGTTCAGCTTTTTCGCCTTTCGAGGCGATTTTCGCGATGCGGTACTGGCTGAAATGGGTATCACAAAGATAGTGCCATGAGAGCTTTATGGTGCATTCTGGCGGCCTTCGCCTTGGCAGTAGCTATCCCATCCCCTGCCGAGGCCCACAGCCCGATCCTGACCGTCCTGAAGGCGCCCCCAAGAAAGCACGCTGAACCTGCCGCGCTAACCGCCGCTGCGCGGCTCCCGCTTGGACTGCTCACTATTGGCTTGCGTGCTGGCTACGCCAGTACGCGCCAACAGTCGAGCTTGGGCTATCTACCTACAGATTAAATCTTGATGAAAAAAGAGCCTGGCGTTTCGACCAGGCTCAAACCATGCACTCGGCAGCACATGAAAGAACTTTATTTTGTCATTACGGACATGGCTTCAAGCCTCGCGACGATAACAGGGCTCGGGTTTGCATTCGTATGGCCGCCAATTGCGCGGGAGATGCCAGTTGATAAAACTGGTTAAGGCAATCAATTTGTACATCGTATTGACCACCGTCACCACACGCCGCCGTTCTTGCTTCAGATGCGCTTCCTTGGGCTACGGCGTTTTGGACTTGTGGCCACCATGCACTATGCACGGCAGTAGCCTGGGCCTGACACTGCGCAGCTATAGCAGCCATAGCTGCATCCCCAATCGCCGCAGCATTAGCGGTGCTGGCATTTAACACACAAATGCAAACGATCAACCAACACTGCCGACTTTTCGATATCTTGAGCATGATTCCGCCTATCTCCTTCTAGTGTTTTCGTCTAGCCAATCTGGCCAGCCGCTTCAATGTCTTCCGGTGGCGCTTTACCTCGACCGCATCCTGTATGTGGTACAAGTTGGTGAGCCTTCCCAATGTATTGGTCACGTAGGCCTTGGGTTCGGCATCGTCGGCGGGCTTCCGGCCCTTCAGCCGATAAAGCGCAGACCGAGTGTAAAACCCATCTTCCCAAGCCCGTTGCCACTTCGTTTTTTCGTCTGGCCCGAGCTGGCGGCCAGCGTCTCGATACACTGGCAGGCCTTCGTGGAATTCGTCCGTCTGGTACATCAGACCAACCATGCACCGCTCTTCAACCAGCCCATAAAGGCTCCCTCGACGAAGAACGTCTGCGTCTTCATTTGCCAGTAGCGATACGCGGCTCTCAGGCCATGCGAAAAGCTCAATGCCGCCAAGCCCAGTGCATTTAAGCCGGTCCATCCAGGGTTAACGAGAAGAAAATAGGCCGCGACCAGGAACAACAACAATGCGGCCACATAATGCCAGCGGCTTCTTACCTGCCAGTTCCGGGCCTGCCGTTTGTATTCGGCAGGCGTGAGTTGCGAGAGCGCATCATCGAACTCTGCCTTGATCGCACTGAGCTCTTCTGGCGTAGCTTTATGCAGCTCGCCAACAACGCTGTTTTTGACCACCTGTGCGCTCTTCTTGATAACGCTCGCGCCTGCGGCGAGTCCGTATGTTCCGATGACGTATCCAGCTTCTTTAGCGACCCGCTTACCGGCTCGACCGGCGAGATTTACGACACCCATTTCCACCTCCAAAAATATTTAAATTCTCGCTTGCATTTTGAATTCTGCGCGTGTATTTTTCTTTGCGCAACTATTTGATTTAACGAAGAAAATAAATATTAAAAAATTTCGAAAATGCATAAGTTTTTTTATATTTTTTTCTTCGTTTTTGCTACATGGAGGTAGCAAATGGACCCACAAAACGCACAAACCTACATCCCGCAAGCTTCCGATTCTGCGGTCGATCTTTTGCATCAGGTTTTTGGTACATCGATTGAACACTGGGTACCAGGCCTGCAACCATTGCCACCTGCAATGGCATCCGCCGCATCAGCACTGGCGGCAATGTTCGGCTGGTTCAATAGCGGAGTGCTGATTTTTGGAACGGTCATTCTGGCGTGGATAACCATTTTTGGAATAACCAACACGGCCAATGATGGAGTGGCTTTGGGCAAAAAGTGGTCGACGTTCTACACCCCTTTACGCACGCTTACTGCCTCTGCCTGCCTGATTCCAAGCACCTCAGGCTATAGCTTGATTCAACTTCTAATTATGAAGTTCATCATTCTTTGGGGCAGCGGTTTCGCTAGCGTCGGCTGGGGTGTCTATGTGGAACGCGCGGTAGTCGGTAATGCGACGAATACAGTCATGCAAAGCGTGGTCGATGACTCCAAATTCGACATGCTGGCAGCAGATGCAATTCGGATGCAGGTATGTGCCTATGCGGCAGGTAAAGCCGCCGAGATTGTATTCCCCGATCAGAAGCCCTTCGCTGCAAAATTCAAAGAAACACCGCGCACGCAATCCGGGGATTTGGTTAAAACCATGACCACCGTCAGCTACAGTTCACCGTCCTGGGGAGGGAGTGACGAAATTTGCGGGCAAATGCAGATTGTTTCCAACTTCTCCGCACCTGGCCATACCAACGATCAGGGCGCGGCAGATGTGGCAGCGAAGCTTGCCAATCAGATTACGGTGACCCAGTACAAATTTGTCTCCGGCCTGTTCGGCCCGAGCGGGGTCAAGCCCATATCCGACCAGATCATTTCTGCGGTCGAGGGCAATCAGCCGGTTTCCGCTGCCTCAATCCGGACACAAATTACCCAGCTTCGGCAAAGAATGTTGGACGAACTGCGCATCACCGTACACGCGGGAATCGCTGTTGATAATGCCACCTTGTTGACCAAACTGACGGCGCAAGGCTGGGTATCAGCGGGAAGCCTATACATGGAAATCGCGCGTCTCAAGGACTTTGTGCGTCGCTCGACCAAAGTTAATAGTTCTTTTGTGCCAGGTGCTGGCCTCGATCATCTTTTGACTCCCGGCCAAGTGAATACGGCGTTGCAAACGGCCATGTTCCCGTACAACGCAGTTGCTGGCAATGCGCTCACCAGGGCGTTGAGCACACCTGAAAATCACGTCAAGCCACCGCTGCCAAGCCTGCCGACTTTCAAGGCCGAAGATTTCATGGATGGCGGTTCATCGATCAAGTCATTTTTCTCCAGCACCTTCGCTGGCTGGGCTGACGATATTGTCGGTTTGGTTGTTTATTCATTGAATCCAAACAGCGAAGAAGACCTGATCTGGCAGATTAAGGATCTTGGCGACAACATCGCGGGCTACAGCGAGGCGGCGCTGGTGGCTGGAGCAATAATGAAAGGAGGGCTGGAGGGATTACAGGAAGCCGCCAAGACAGGTTCTCAGGAAAGCGTGCTGGGCACGAATATCTCGGCAGTTGGCGCGTTCGTAGTTGGCGCGATTGCTGGCGTAAAGGGGCTGTTCTTTAATCTGTTTGCCTTGATGAGCCAAGGCCTGTACGCATTGCTTTACCTGGGATACTTCTTGTCAATCTGGATTCCTCTTGTACCGTATTTCATCTTCACTATTGGCGTTATTGCCTGGCTTGTTCAGTGTGTCGAATCTCTCATTGCCTCGGCATTGTGGATGGTGATGCACCTGACGCCTGAAGGTAACGACTCATTCATCGGCGGGCAACAGCAAGGCTATCTGCTGCTTATGTCGCTTTTCACTCGCCCTGCATTGATGTTATTGGGACTTGTGGCCACTTTCACGTTGCTTAACCCTGCAATCGGCTTCATCAACTCAGGTTTCATGCTTATGTTCAGAGGCATGCAGGCGGACAGCATCACAGGCCTGCTTTCGGTGGCGGGATTCATCCTCGCTTATGGCGTGGTGCTGTTCTCAGCCATCATGTTGCTGTTCTCTCTCCCGCAAACTCTACCGGACCGCATCCTGCGCTGGATTGGTGCGGGGATCGGCGATCTGGGCGAACAAAGCACAGCTCACCGAATTGAACAGATTGGCTCAAACCAAGGGCGCACTGCAATGGTTGTCACAAGTGGCGCGCTAAGGGCCAGCACGGGCAGCGGAAAGGACTCTGTCCGCCGCTCCCTTGGGGCGGCACGAGATCAGGCTGATAGCTCAGCAGCAAGTCGCGAACACGCTCCAGAAGGCCATACTCCTAGCTCGCTTACGATTGGCCCTGGTTCAAGCGGGGTAGAGTAATGCGCCGCGATGGCCTGACCAAGCGCATCAATTTCCGCGCCACGCCGCTGGAGCACCAGCGCGTGCTTGCCGACGCGAAAGCTGCGGGCCTATCCGTCTCTGAAATCGCCCGCCGCCGCTGCCTCAAACAGCCAATTCAACCGAAATCAGATCTTCACATTATCAACGAGCTTCGCCGCACTGGTGGATTGCTGAAACACGCCCTAACCGAAACTAAGGGAATGTACGCCCCTGAAATGGCTGAAGCGCTTCGCGAAGTGATTCTTGCTATCAAGCGTATTCAGGCCGGGAGCAGCGAATGATCGGCAAGGTCATGAACAAACGACGCGACGGGCTGAGCAGTTTTTTTGCGCTGGTCAATTACACTGCGCTTGGCATTAAAGGTGGCAAGGTCATCGAGAAGATCGAAGCAGCCGGTTGCTACAACCTCTTGGGGGTAGACACTGCGATCGCGGAAATGAAAGCCTGTGCGATTCAAAATACCCGCTGCCACGATCCAGCATTTCACTTCATGCTCTCCTGGCGCGAAGGAGAGGCTCCCACACTCGAACAAGTCAAGGCTTCAGTACAGCATGCCCTCAAGCGCTTGGGCCTTGAGGAATGCCAAGCCGTCTGGGGGCTCCATAACGATACTGAATGTCTGCACGTCCACGTGGCAGTTAATCGCATCCACCCAGAAACCTACCGGGCCATAGACCCTGCTCACGGCTGGACGAAGAATGAACTTGAGAAGGCCTGTCGAGAATTAGAACTGGCACAGGGATGGGCGATTGAGGAGTCCGGAAAATTCACTGTCGATAACGGAAAAGTTGTTTGGAAATCGGAAGCGAAGGAACGCACTGCGAAACGAGATCGTCGGATCAGCCAGACGGCTCGGGATTTCGAAACACGAATCGGCGAGAAATCCGCCGAAAGAATTGCGATTGAACTGGCCGCCCCCATTATTCAGGCCGCCACATCGTGGCAGGAGCTGCACCGCCAGCTCGCTGCTATTGGCATTGCATACCACCGCAAAGGAAGCGGCGCTGTGCTTCAGATTGGAGATGAGTTCGTAAAAGCTTCCAGCGCTCACCGTAATGCCGCTATTAGTTGTTTGACCAAACGGCTAGGTGAATTCCTGCCTCCCTTTGAAGACCTGGTGATTCCCCCGCGCGAACCCCAGCCGGTCACTCCAATGCCGGAAGGGTGGATAGATTACGCAAAGACCAGAAGGAAACGCAAAATCACGAAGCGACTTGCCCGCGAGAAATTGAACTCATCTCTGAAGGCGCAGTTCCGTGAATTGAAAGCTGCACAGTTCACTGAGCGAAAAAACTTTTACGCTCAAGGATGGAAGGGGCGCGGCACTGCCATGCGGGCCGAACGCAGCCTTTTGGCAGCCATGCATGCCGCCCAACTCGCGGCTATTCGAGAGCACCAGAAAATGGCCCGCGCTGAGTTCGGTCAGCGGTGGCGCAGGTTCTCGACCTTTAGGGAAGTTCTGATTGGCTTCCGTGATGCCCCGGAGAAAGGTCAAGCCGTTCATGATGAACTGCGCTACTCGACCAAGCAAGCCTCGCTGCATGGCCCTAATGGAGTCGCAACTCTAACTGATATACGTGGATACCAAGGACATGCCCGAGGGCGCTTCGTGGCCTACTCATCGACTGCGGCTCCAACAGTTTCCTCCTTTATCGATTACGGGCGGAAAATTCACGTGCACCAGCAGCAAGACGCATCAACAATATTGGCCGCACTCCAGCTTGCGGCCCAGAAGTGGAATGGCAAAGTTACTCTTGGCGGCCCAGATGCCTATAAAGCGGTAGCGATCCGCCTAGCACTTGCACAAGGAATCAAAGTTACCAATCCAGAGTTGCAGCCCCTGATTCAGCAGGAGCGCGCCTATTTAGAGCAATTGGGGCAATCACAATCGACGCCGTTGCCCTCCCATGCTCAACAACGAAAAACTGCCCCAAAGGCAGACCCCATCCCCTCCCCGGGGGATTCCAACCCAAGTAGTTATTTCTGACAAGGAGAAAAAGCCATGACAAGCAAGTGCACCAGTCTCATGATTTCCAAATTGAGTAACCATCTTGATCAAATAGACTCTCGCCTCGCCGATTGGAACGAAGAAGAAAGGAAATTTCATTTAGCCTTTATGCGTGTGTGGCGACGCTCCTCTTTCGCATTCTCAATAATTTTTGCTGTGATTGGTATCGCCAATCTGGAAATGCCGGAGGCCGACTGGCTACTGCGATTTTCTATTTTGCTCGCAATCCTTTATATTTGGACCACGTGGGTGTCACGGACATTTGCTGAAGGTTCCCTGATTGGCCCTCTGATGTGGATTAAGCGTTACCCGAAGGATTTATTCAATGTAAATGGCTAAGGAGTCGATATGCTCACGCCCCATGACTTGGAAGACATCGCTATCGCTCGCAACTTGAGCGAAGCAGCAGCCATACGACAGGAGACTCGCGAAATGAGCGAAGACGTCGCGTTTGCCAACCGCATGGGGCTGGCCCTCAAGACCAAGAATAACCAGCTCGCCGAAATGCATCTGCAGCTCAGCGATGTTGCACACGCCAAAAACGAGGGCTACTGTGCAGCGGCCAGCGCCTCACGCGCACTGGACGATGCCTGCCAAGAGATAGCCAGGCTCACCGGCCAGCCACTGGCGAGTGTTCGTCAGCGTTACGCCCGTGAAAATCGAACACGGCGCTATAACCAGGTGGTCTCGGAATATATGTCTAAAGGCTGGCTCGCCAGAGACCCTCGCACAAGCGGAGAGCTGGATGGCCGCGATTGGTACGTGCAAAAACTTTGATGGGCAATTCCGGCTCCCACAGGGAGCCTCATGCTGATCGGGGGCTATGTACTTACAACAACGTGCTGCTCTTTCCTGCTACAAAATTACTTGTTTCAAGTAATGGGCGCAGGAAATCTTCATACTCAGCCCACGTATTAAACAACTCTATGTTCCACTTTGGCGCATCAAGCCCTCCTGAAATACGGAGAATCATTACCCCTTCACCACGTTCTGCGATCTCCCTAGCCTGCATTCCCGTCGAATCGTGATGCATTAAGATGCCTAGTGAGCAAAGTCCCAAAACTGACGCTATATTTTCTGGCTTCGCAGACAAAAGTGGATCATGCGGCACATCCGCCAAAAGCAACATAATTGTTTCAATGAGGCGCGTCTGATCCTTGGATTCGTTGTAAATTTTACTTGCCATTTTTAATGCATCGTTAGCTCGGCTCTTGGCGATTACATTTTTATGATGCAATCGCTCATGCACCGTCAGCAAGGTGCAGCCTTCAATGTCCCGATGCATAGGATAGGGGCCTACTCCTGTGTTATGCATAACATCCCTTCATCGTTAAAAGACTTCTTTGCACTGCTTGGCATCGACAGCTCGCCGCAGGCGCAAGCATGAACCGAATTGTGAGAAGCGTAAGCGCCGAACAATAGCCCTTGGCGGTCGGTGTGAATTGGCAGAATCCGCTAGCGGATGTATGACAATTCCCTGCTTGTCCCTTCGCCCTAAGTGTAACCGTGCCCTGAAATGCAGTGACCGCAAATGATGTTGGAGAGAAACCAAATCAATTATCGTCATTTTGCTCCCTCCAATTGAAAATGTCGTCAAGAATTTTAAGGGCATTAATTCATGCGAATTTGCCGTATTAGATGAATTTATAAAGCATTAAATGAAAAGGCCTGACAGCTCGCTGAGTCGAATTGAACAGCATGGGAAATGTTTGAAAAATTTTGACGGATTTTTCAAACGAAAGATAATGTGCAGTAGTCCAGACTGACATCCGACAACCCTTAACCAAAGCAGCCGTTTCTGAAATGCGCAGTATTACTTCCGTAAACCAAAGCTGACGTTCAACCTTAAAGCTCAGGGGGCCACAAGCAGCGCCCCTCCAGAGTGCAGTGTTAGAAGCTCCCGATGACAGTTGGAGCTAAATATCATTTAGATCAGCCTGTGTTTGGGCCAATTTTTGGCTGTCCGCCTGCAATGTAGGACTTAATGCATTTGCTTTGCTGATCATATCTTGGCGTAAGCGTTGTAGTTCCGCAGCCCCCGCGTTGAGGGTGATTTCTAGCATGCGCTTACGGGTCGCAATCTTGGCCCGCACAGCGTTCTTATCGGCTTCGGTTACCGCAAGATTGGAATTGAAGACAAACCGACGTTCACAGGCTTTTCGCCAATCTACTACAGCCCGCGTTAAGACTTCGCCAAAGCCTTTCACGGAAATGACTTTGTTCCAAGTAACATCCGCTGCGGTTTCAATCCCGAACGACCTCAAGGCGGCTTTCTTGGCTGGCCCGACCCCGGAAATGGCAGCAGCATCAAGGAAGTGGCGCTCTAAAAATTGGTGTTTCTGCCGGGCTTCCGCCGTGGCATGGAGGTTAGCGATTTCGGATTTCTCGCGTTCGGGCAACTGTTGATATTCGTCGCGAAGCCGGACCAGCTCTTGCTTTTTCTTGGCGAATACTTCCGGGCTGACCTCTTGGCGGATCCGGCCAACGATTTGATCGTATGCCTGCTGGGCCGCGTCGCGGGCCGCTTGGCGTTTAGCGCGTTCAGCTTTGCGTTCATCTCCGCCTAAATCACCCACCGCCGCCCATGCCCACCAAGCCCCAATCAGCACGAAGAACCATGCCCCAGGGATAACGGCAAAGAGCCACAAAGCGATACCGACGGTCACAATCCGCCAGAACATAATGGTTCCTTCTTGCGTGATGCCTGGTGGTAACGGGGTCGGCGTAACCGCAATGGCGGCAATGTTCGGAATGGGGATTGTAGGCGGTGGTGGCACGGCTTCAATCGCCGCCCAGACCCTCGCCAAAACAAAGCCGACAGTTCCGGTTGAGGCCCGCCCCGCTTGGACATCAAGAAAGTAGATGACCCCATGATCTTCCAATGCGCACCACGGACACCGGTCAAGGTGACCGGGATAGACATGCATTGGTGTTGTCGCACAACGCTTCAATTGCCCCCGTAAACCGTCTAAAGCGGTTACCCATTGTTGGGCCGTGGGGCGGCTTCCCCTCGCACCATTTTCCGTAAATGCCAAGGTGAACATGGCTTGGATGGGGTCGGGAACAATGGAGATCGGAATAGATTTGGGTGGGGGGTTAAAGCCGCGCCGCTGTCCATCGGAGGCATAGGCATAGCGAAAGGCTTCAATGTCTTTTTCCAAGGCTTCGCCCGCATCGGACCGAAGTGGCACACCCGAGTAGGGATGCCGCCCACCAAACAGCAGATGGAAGATCAACAGCGCCAGGCCAAAGTTGTCGTGATTAATGGTGCGCGGCACCCGATCAAATGACGCGACCCCTTGCAGTTCGGGCGAGGTGAAGTGCGCCACGCCAACTTTGCACAGGTGCGCGGTGCCATTGGCATTGATCTGAAAAGAGTCGGTATCAATTAGGACCACCTTACTATCGGCACCGACCAAAACATTGCCTTGGTTGACGTCACCCAGCACATGGCCATGGTGGTGGATTGCCGCAAATGCCGCCGCCGTGTTGCGAGCGGCAAAGAGCAGGAAATCCCACGCGGCTTGGGGATAGTCTTGCCGGCGATGGGCGGGGCTATACAGCATATGGATCGGCACCCGGCCACTGATCTTGGGCATGAGGAACCCGACAACCGGCCCGTTGGCCGTCTTGTGCAGGGTTTCTTGGGGCCATGCCGCGTAACTCAGGAGTTCCGTATCGGCCGTGGTCGCCATGAAGCGCAATTTGGCTTGCTTCGTCGCATCCGGTTGGTGGTGCGCGTTGTATAACTTCGCAACCCAATGATGGTTCGCTGGTACCTCGTAGACGGAACCCTCCCCCCCTTTGCCGAGTTCCCGCCCAATCTCGATGGTCTTACCAGCGCTAGTGACGAAAGTTTTCGTCATGGCGCAATTACCCGACCCAGTGAGCGAGGGCTAAGGTCTTGTCGTCGTCGGTACGCTCGTTCACGGCCGGACTGTTCAAGAACCGCGCCAGTTCGGCTTGCAGGTGATCCTCTTGCGCCGCCGTGGCCGTCTCCAAGACCATAAAAAACGGGGTAAAAAATGGCGCATGGGCGCTGTTGGTGGCCATATTCAGTGCCAACCGCTGGATGCCATCGGAGAAGACTGCGACTTTCTCGGGCCGGGCGGGCAAGGTCGCCACCGCTAGAACATCAATGGCGTTTTCGTCGGTTACGAAGTTGGTCATATTGGCATATTCCCCTGCCATCGGGGTAATGGGCACTTCCAGCCCATTGCCAACATCAACCACAATCCCTCCGTCGCCAATCTGCATTAGGAGCGTAGCGAAGGGGGATGCAACCACGCCTAAGAAGGTGCAGGCGAAATCACGGGCCTGAGTACCCTGCTGATTCGCCGCTGCATAGATTTTGGCCCGTACAGCTTGGATACATTCCACCGCCCAGTGGTCATTGAGGGCAAATTCCGACCGGGCATAGTGTTGGCCAACAAAAGCCGTAGCGGCTTCAATCGCTAATTCCGCACCAGCCCCGCCGTGGAGGGCACTACCGGCCCCATCCGCGACAAAGATAGTTAGAAGGGGCGGTTTAGCCGGATCGGTTTCAACTTGCGCGAGGCAACTATCTTGGCAACCCGTGCCGGTGACGGTGTGAGATGTTCCGACCGCCGAGGCGGCCACTACTCGCCACGTCACACAGAAGCCCAGCCTTGCGGCGACTGCAAGGGTACTTCGGTGCCCGGCGTTGACCGCGATACCGAGCGCAAAGAACTCGACAACCAACTGAACAGATCCCGAAACCGCAAACCATCCAGCCGCAACGGTTCCCGCACGCTAATCTGCTGCAAGGTATCCATGTTGGCTCCTTGGACTCCAATCGCGAAGAAAGCAAACGACTTTGATGCTTCACCTTCTCGCACGGCGGCAGCAGCCGACTGCCATTCATCGGTCGGACCGCCATCGGTAATCAGGAAAACCCACGGGCGATAGTAGGCAATCCCGTTGGTGCGGTATTCATCCTTGCGCTGACGAACCATGTCCAAACCCTGTTTGATCGCCGCACCCATTGGGGTGTCTCCTTGGGAGGTTAGGACGGGCGGATAGAACGCCGCTGCCCCTTGGAACGGCAAAGCAATCTGCACCGGCCCGAAGGTCACGATCCCGATTTCTACACGCTTCATCGCCAAGGTATCTGCCGCCAGTTCGTCTTTGAAGGTGGTCAAGCCAGCATTCAGTTCGGCAATCGGTTGCCCCTGCATCGAGCCGGACACATCCAACAGCAACAGGCAAGGGCAACGCGGTTCCGGGTTGTCGGCAAACTCAGTGGTTCCGAAGGAAATTTGCTCAGTCATTACGATTTCTCCGTTTGGTGTTTGCGTATTGCTTTTTCAGCGCTATGAAAAGTTAAGGGCGGGCACATTGTCGTTCCATCAAACACAACCGCAATAAATTGCTGAGGGACTTTACCAGAATGACCATGCCGCTGCCATATCCCGAAATATATAGATAGTCCGTTCGTTCTGGACTCAATAGCGGACATCATTCAGTCCAATCAGAAACGTCAGCTTTGGGCTATGGATGCCGAGGGAAATTTTGATGAGATTTCTGCCTTATCCACGTCCCGCCCGCAAGGGCGAGCCGCGATGGCGGCGAGTTAGGCCCGGCCCCTTCTAGGTGGGGGCCGGTCGGGAGGTGGGTAAGGCTATTTGTGCGTGCTTTACTCGGAACGCCGATTAAAAACCCCGACGGGTATCGGGTATTCATCCGGCTCGATCAATAACACTTGGCTCAAATCCTCCCCTTCTGGGGGCTCAGGGTAATCGTCGACCGCGATCAATCCGAGTGCTGGTTCTGCGGCCTGTAGATTGGACAGAATTAAATCATGGAAATCCTTCCCGCGCCCCTCTGCAATCCAATAAGGAATATTGCCCAGCAAAATTGAGAGCTCAATCAGGGCTTCTCGCACATGCTCGTTGTGGGCTGTGCCATTCACCAGATGTACCTTGAGACAACTGATGAAATGGTTAATGGCGTGCAGCGCACGTTCTTCACCTGGCTCAAGCCTCTTCGATTCTTCCACCATTTCGTTCTCTTTTCATAACGGTTGAGGTGTTTCAGTCCTCGCGCCATTAACTAGTGCCATGACCAGTTCTTTGGCATCAAGAAACGTATCGCAGTATTGCGCGTTAAGCTCGTCCACCCGGCATACCCATTCCCCATCGTGCTTCCAGATAAATCCCCTGCATTTGCCATGCCCGTCTCGAATCTCGTAATCCTCGCGAAATGGATCAAGGCGGAAAGTAATGTTTTTTGAAATGTCTGCTCTTTGGTGAGTCTCGCGGGGCGCGACCGACGGGGGCGTGGTTTGTGTTGTTGATGGGTTGTGCTGTTCCATGATCAATCCTCTCTCTGGTTTACCCGCTCAGTCGTAAATTTGGGCACCGGCCATCCGGTTTGTCCGGTACTCCACGTATTCCGCAGCATGATCGCAGCCTGCCCAGTAAGCATCCGCCTCCGGCGTGCCTGGCTGATATACATCTCCTGGAAGGCAACTACCTTCCAGCAAACGCCTGAGCTTCGCCTCAAAGCCTCTGCGATATGCCTGGCTTCTCGGTGTCGTGCCAACGCTGAACCTGTCAGACATCGCATCATCGACCGTGAATAGGTTTCCCCCTCCTGCTTTTTGGTTGAGCTCGCGGGGGGCGCGGTTTGCTGTTGTTGATGGGGTGAGCTGTTCCATGGTCTGCTCCTTTCTTCTCTGGTTTACCTGCTTCCCGGCATCGCTCACCGACAGCCCTGCAGCCAGGTGCGTTTAGGCCGGGGCATGTGGCATGACAGAAGCGGGACGAGTGGTGCGGCGCGCAGCCGAAGGCGAGCACACGGTCGGCCCGCGCCCCGCGCAGCGGGTCTGGCGTGACACATGCGCTTTTTCCGGCCTGCACCTGGCGAAGCGCAAAGGTGATGCCGGGAAGCAGGTTGAGAGAAGAAAACCTGTGGGAATGCCAACCGGCCTTCAACAACAAGCCGCGCTCGCGCGGCTGAAGGCACCTCACCTGTATTGAACGCAAACACGTCAGGTGCCCACTTGTAAGTGTTTGGCTGAAAGTTTTTTGCGCGCCTTGTCCAGTATTTGTTCGCCAACAGCTTGCGCGGCAGGATTAAGTTTGACCTTGGATGTCACCTCAGCGAGGTATTGCGCCTCCTGCTGAGCGATAGCAACTTGGCTCATATGATCAAGCTCTGCTTTTACCAGTGCCGGTACAGGCGAGGTTTTTTTGCCTGCGCTGTTGGGGCGCAGCTTGATGGCTGCAACTGCTGATTGGATCGACTCTTGATTGTGGGTCGCAACGATGGCACGCGCCTCAGGGTCTTCGGTCGGATACCAGCATTCCATCCCTGCGATCCGGAGGGGGTGGTCTCGCTTGGCGGCAGTCTGATCGGCAGCAGCAGAGCCAGTGCCACGCGCATGCGCGCGTGGTGCTGCTTCTTCTATTTCTAATCCTATATAAGAGGGGACTCCCGATTTAGGGCCCGATTCCGGGAGCTTCGGGGACTCCCGATTCCGGGAGCTTCGGGAATTCCCGATTTCGGGAGTTCCCAGTAACTGCTCCAACCCAGGCAAATCTAGTCCGTACCGCACCAACCGCATAATGTTGTTTTTTCCGGGCTGGATCTCGATGTGTCTGGAGACAGCCTTGCTCTTCACCAACGAATCAAGCGCAGCATCAACCGCGTTTCGTCCGACCAAGCCTTGCAGGTCAGCGATGATCCTGGCTCGGCTGGCCAGTGGTTGCTCAGGTAATTCCTCCGCTCGGTCAAGAAATTCGAGCAGGCCGATGATAGCCGCGCCAGCTAGCCCGAAACGCGTACATGCCCACGCGTAGATAGGCACATACCGTGTGCCTGGCGGGTGAGGAATGCGACTCGTTCGGCTCATTACTTGCCCCAGGCACGAATCTGACCAAGCCGCCAACGAAGTTTCCGGGTACCTGGCAATGGTGCTGGAAACCCCTTTATCCTCCTTTGCTGGATAGTGATCGGTGCGAAGCCGGTCAAGGCTGCCACCTCAATCACACCAACAAAAACATCATCGCCCAGCTTCGACAACCTCTCAGCAAGTGAATAGTCGCGCTCCATAACTTTGCTCCGCTGTGAAAATCTATGTTGCGCATTCTTCAGCCGGAATTAAAATGAGGGGGCGGACAATTAACGAGGTAGGCATGGAATACCGAAGGGAAGCATTCCAAGTTCTAAATGACTGGCAATCACGCGAGCTCACAAGGCTCCGCGATAACCTTCCGGCCGATTGCACCACTTCTACTCTCCAATACATTCGGACAATGGCGTGCCAGTCCAACGGAGTAACAGACTGCCTATTCTGGGCTGCGAGGCTGCCTACGAAGGAAAGCCTAAATGAAAGTGACAGTCCATGCTTTCCCTGCACATCCCACAATGATGTTGAAGAAGAGGCCAACCCGCCTGAGTTGAATAGCTATCCTTGCTCAAAATGCAAGAACCCTGGTATATCGATGTTCGACTTCTCGGCCGCTCTATTTGGGAAAGGCGAAGCCAATACTGAAGCCAAGCTTGATAAGGAAGACAAAGATCGGTTACTCGAAAAGAGCAAGAGAGTCATTCGTCGATTTGTAAATGGCAATGCCCCTATGCAGCCACTTGATTTCAAGCGAGCCATCGCGAACGCCTGGGCAAATGACTGGCTGACACCTGTTCAAGTTGTATCAATTCTCCAGAATGTAATTAGGTTAGAGGCTGCGTCAGCTGCCTTTCGAAGATTGAAGAAACTTCAAAACAGCACTGCCCCCCATAAATTAACTCCAGATTCCATTGACTCCGTGATTGCCCTTGAAGAAGAAAAGCTTTGGCAAGATTTTTTTCAAAAGAGCGCTCGCGTCATTGCGGGGGATTGGAATATGCCCAAGGCGGACAAGCAGCAGTTGCTCGCTGAGCGTGAGTCTTGAATTGCTCCAAATTTGCTCCACTGAGCATGCTAAGAAGTGCTAAGATGAGCTAACGTGAAATAAGATAAGCTATTGTATTTAAATATATCTACGGCTAAGTTGTTCTAATAAAAAGCATTCGGTTACGATTCACACGGCAGGGGTCACTGGTTCGAACCCAGTATCGCCCACCAGACAAAAAAGGGTTAGACGAAAGTCTAACCCTTTTTCTTTGCGTGGATGTCATCCGGGCCTGTTGTTACTGGTAGCGCAATGCCTCGATCGGATCGAGTTGTGCGGCTTTTTTCGCCGGATAGAAGCCGAAGAATATTCCCACCGCCGCCGCGACGCCGAAGGCGACCCCCACCGAACTGAACGAGATGATCACCAGTGTGCCGGTCGTTGCCTCCACCAGCAGCGCTCCGGCTATGCCCAGCAGCAGGCCGATAAAACAACCCACCACCGAGATGATGATCGCCTCCAGCAGGAATTGCAGCAGGATGTCGCGTTCGCGCGCGCCGATGGCCATGCGGATGCCGATCTCTCGCGTGCGTTCGGTGACCGACACCAGCATGATGTTCATGATGCCGATGCCGCCGACCAGCAGCGACACCGAGGCGATTGCGCCGAGCAGCAGCGACATGATGCGCGTGCTCTCTGCGGCGGAATCGGCGGCGGCGGTGAGGTTGCGCAGGAAGAAGTCGCTATCCATGCCTTCGCGGATGCGGTGGCGCTGGCGCAGCAGTTCGGTCATCGATTTTTCTACCGCGGGCATGATCTCCTGCGTCGCGGTCTGCACCATGACCATGCGCACCGAACCGGGGAACTGGCTGCCGAACACCTGGCGCTGCGCGGTGGTCAGCGGGATGATGATGGTGTCGTCTTGGTCGCGCCCGTCCATGCCCTGTCCCTTCACGCCCAGCAGGCCGACGATCACGAACGGGCTCTGGCGCACGCGTATGGTCTTGCCCAGCGGATTCTCGTCGCCGAACAGGTTTTGCGCGGCGGTCTGGCCGATCAGCGCGACGCGGGTCGCGGAGCGCACGTCGGAATCGGTGAAGGTGGAACCGGCGACCACTGGCCACGAGCGCGCATCGAGGTAGCCCGGCATGGTGCCGATCACGGCGGTGTTCCAGTTGTTCGGTCCGTATACGATCTGCGCGCTGCCGGAATGGATGGGGGCGACGGCTTGCACCCCTTGCAGTTCGGCGATGGCCTCGGCGTCCCCGACGTTCAGCGTGTACCCGCCACCGCTGCCGGAGCGCACGCCGCCGGCCTGCGTGCTGCCGGACAGCAGGATGAACAGGTTGCTGCCCATCGCGGAAATGCTTTGCTTGATGGCGTATTGCGCACCCTGTCCGATAGACATCATCAGCACCACAGCACCTACGCCGATCACCATGCCGAGCATCGTCAGGAAGGTGCGCAGCCGGTTCGCACCCATCGCGCGCCAGGCTTCGCCGAGCATCGCGAGCGTCATGCGCTGTGCTCCCGCTGAACGGCATGGTCGTTGACGATGCGGCCGTCGAGGAAGTGCACCTGGCGATGAGCATGCTGCGCGATATCAGCCTCGTGGGTGACCAGCACGATGGTGATGCCTTCGCGATTGAGCGAGTCGAACAGCGCCATGATCTCCTCGCCGGTGTGGCTGTCGAGGTTGCCGGTGGGTTCGTCGGCGAGGATCAGGCGTGGCTGGTTGACCAGTGCGCGGGCAATGGCGACGCGCTGCTGCTGGCCGCCGGAAATCTTGTTGGGCATGGACTCGAAATAGCGTTCCAGCCCGACCTTGGCGAGCAGGTCGCGCGCGCGCTGGTGGCGCTCGTCGCGTTCTACGCCGCAATAGATCAGCGGCAGGGCGACGTTGTCCTGCAGCGACATGCGCGGCAGCAGGTTGAAGCCTTGGAACACGAAGCCTATGGTGCGGTTGCGCAAGGCGGCAAGTTCGTCGCGATCGAGATTTGCGACATCGCGACCGTTCAGTTCGTAACGCCCGGATGTGGGCTCGTCGAGGCAGCCGAGGATGTTCATGAAGGTGGATTTGCCGGAACCGGACGGTCCCATGATCGCGACGAATTCGCCTGCGGCGACCTGCAGACCGACGTCCTTCAGCACCGGGAATAGTCCCGCGGAAGTCTCGTAGGACTTGTGCAGCCCCTTGATGCGGATGACGCTGTCGCCCATCAGAACATTCTCATGCGCGGTGCTGCGCTGCTCGAAGCACCGTTCGCGGCTTGCGCATCGCCGACTACGATCTGGTCGCCGGCCTTGAGTTCGCCGCCGACGATCTCGGTGCTGCGGTTGTCGGTGATGCCGAGCGACACGCCGACCGCAACCGGCTCTCCGTCCTTTAGCACATAGACCTTGCCGGAGAAGGTATCGCGCGGTTTTCCGGACTTTTCGTCCTTCGGCTTTGCTCCATTGCTCGCGGCATCCTTCTTTGGTTGATCGCCGTTGGAGGGTTTGAAGCGCAACGCGGCATTGGGAACCAGCAGCGCATCCTTGCGTTCGGCCACCGCGATGCTGACGTAAGCGGTCATGCCGGGCATCAGGATCTGTTCGGGATTATCCACATCGACCACCACGTTGTAGGTGACGACGTTCTGTTGGATGGTCGGGTTCAGCCTGATCTGGCGCACCGTCCCCTGAAAGCTGCGGCTGGGGAACGCATCCACGGTGAAGCGCGCCGTCTGTCCGACGCGGATGTTGCCGATGTCGGCCTCGGCGAAGTTCGCGTCGATCTGCATCTTCGCCAGGTCCTGCGCGATCTTGAACAGCGTGGGCGTCTGCAGGCTGGCGGCGACGGTCTGGCCGACATCCACCGCGCGGTCCACCACGACGCCGGACACCGGCGAACGGATCACCGAGTAGTTCAGGTTGGCGCGATCCTTCTCGACCGCCGCACGCGCCAGTTGCAACTGCGCCTCGGCGGCCTTCTTCGCCTGCATCGCAGTTTCGAATTCTTGGCGCGACACGTATTCCTGTGCATACAGGTTGCGCATCCTCGCCTCGTTGGCGCCGGCAAGCTCCAGCGACGCGGCGGCACTCAGCACGCTGGCGTGGCTCTGTTTCTGCTGCGCCGCGAGCAGCGCATCGTCCAGCTCCAGCAGCATCTGACCTTTTTCGACCTTGCTGTTGAAATCGACGTAGAGTTTTTTCACCGTGCCGGACACCTGCGTGCCGACGCTGATCAGCGACACCGGGTTGATCGTGCCGTTGGCCGAAACGGTCTGGCTGAGGTCGCCCTGCGTCACGGATTCGAGGCGGTAACGCTGCTCCGGTGCTGGGGCGGCGAACTGGCGATAGGCGACGACGCCTGCGCCGCTCATGGCGGCGGCGAGCAGCAACAAGGCAATAGGGGATCGCAGTAATTTCTTCATGGAAGTGCTTTCTCTGGTGCGGCGGGCGACTGGCTGGATATTGAATCTCGCGGAGCGAGACCTTGTCTCCCTATCCCCTCGTGGGAGAGGGCAGGGGAGAGGGTTTGCAACAGACTGCCGCCCAGACTGCCCATGGATTGAGCGAGTGTGGCGCGGCCAATGTTCCAGTCCAGCGTCGACTGGATGCGTTGCTGGCGCGCGCTGGCCAGCACGCTTTGTGCGTTCAGCACATCTAGCATGTTGCCCACGCCGGCCCGGTAGCGGCCGAGCGCGACGCGTTCGGATTGCGTCGCGCTGCTCAGCAGATCGGCGCTGGTGCGCAGCGATTGCGTCGCGGTGACGAGGTTCTGGTATGCGTTCCACACGTCCAGCGCGACTTGCAGGCGCACGCGTTCCGTGCGCGCCTGCTGCGCTTCCACCTGTGCCTCGGCTGCGCGCACCCGGTAGGTCGGCGCATAGCCTGCGAACAGCGGTACGCTCAGGCTAACGCCTAGCGATGAACCACGCGAAGTGGCCCCCGCGCTGTTGAGCTGATTGGTCGAGGCGGACAGCGAGATCGAGGGTTTGCCGGCGGCGCGCGCCGCATCCGCATTCGCTTCGGCGGCTTTCACCTGTGCCTCGGCGGCGATCAGGTCGGGGCGTTGCCGCTTGGCTTCTTCGATCAGCGAGTTCACGTCCTGCTCGAAAGCGGCGGGAAGGACTTCGCCGTTCGCCGCGGCCAGTGCCACATTGCGGTTCGCATCCAGCCCGATGATGTTCGCCAGCGAGCCTGCAGTCTTCTTCAGGTTGCCGTCGGCCGCGATGCGGTTCAGCGTGGCCTGCGAATACGAGGTCTGCGCCTGCAGCTTGTCGGCGGGTGTGGCGCTGCCGGCGAGATAGCGCGCTTCGGCGGCGGCGAAACTCTGTTTGGCCGCGCGCTCGGCTTCGTGCGCGGCATCCAGCGCGGCTTGCGTCGCCTGCGTCTGGTAATAGGCCTGCACCGCCGCGAGGAACACGGCCTGCACCGTGCTGTCCTGCGTGGCGCTCGCCGCCGCGAGTAGCTGGCGTGCGTTCTCTTCGTTCGCGGCGCGGGAGCCGAAGTCGTACAGCAGATAGGATAGCGTCAGTCCGAGACTGCGCTGGCTGGTGCCCGGCGAATTGCGGTTGCCGGAGGCGCTCAGGCTCAGGCCGGGCAGATAGCTGCCCCGGCTCACCCCGACTTGCGCCGCCTGCACGCGCGAACTCGCCCATACCTCGCGCGTTTGCGGGTTGTTGCATAGCGCGAGATTGACTACGTCGAGCAGATTGAGTGCGCCTTGCGGCATCGCTTCCGCGCAGGGATCGCCCACCGCGCCGCCCAGACGCAGCGCGGGCTTGAGCGGCAATGCCGCCTCGGTGCCGAACGGATCGGAGGTTTCTGCAGAAGCCGCGATGCCGCTCCAGAGGCAGAGCAGCATGCAACATACGGGATGTTCAAGGCGAAGTCGCATATGGAATATCGTCGGTTATTGCCGCCAGTATAACGTCTGACAACTTTCCAACAATCCATCAATTGGTAAGTAATTGTATGTAGATGGGCATGGGGTAATCGGGTGCGACAATATGCCGCATTCCCAATATTGAACGGCTCTCATACCATCGCGCCTATACAAAAACATCCGGGAGAGAAGCATGAAGACATGCCAGGGCAAGTTCGCTGGTTTTGCGTTGAGTCTGTTGAGCATCGCGCTCGGTCAGGCGGTGTATGCGGCCGAAGACGCGACGATGATGGACGATGTGGTCGTCACCGGCACGCGCGAGG
The DNA here is from genome assembly GCA_023229845.1 of Gallionella sp. Lineage (GTDB taxonomy): Bacteria > Pseudomonadota > Gammaproteobacteria > Burkholderiales > Gallionellaceae > Gallionella. The sequence continues at coordinate 46,573 of JALNYK010000004.1, read as the reverse complement.
CGCAGAAAAAGTCCGAGGTCGCGGCGACGGTGGGCAAGGTCTCCGGTGAGCAGATGCGCGCGGCCAAGGCCGCGCACCCGTCGCAGATCATGGGGCGCGTGCCGGGCGTGTGGGTCAACGTCACCGGCGGCGAGGGCCACCAGACCGCGATCCGTCAGCCGCTGACCACCGCACCGGTGTATGCCTATCTCGAAGACGGTATCCCGGTGCGATCCACCGGCTTCTTCAACCACAATGCGCTGTACGAAGTGAACATGCCGCAGTCCGGAGGCGTCGAGGTGACCAAGGGGCCGGGCTCGGCGCTGTACGGTTCGGATGCGATCGGCGGCGTGGTGAACGTGCTGTCGCGACGTCCGCCGAATGCCGCGGAAGTCGAGGCGAGCGGCGAGCTGGGCAGCTTCGGCTGGAAACGCCTGCTGGTTTCCGGCGGCAACGCGTTCGGCGACAACGGCGTGCGCGCCGACCTGAATCTGACCAAGACGAACGGCTGGCGCGATGCGACAGGTTACACGCGCAACAGCGGCACGGTGCGCTGGGACCGTGCGCTGGGCGACGATGCGATGCTGAAGGTGCTGGCTACGTTCTCCAATATCGACCAGCAGACCGCCGGCAGCTCGGCGATCCTGCTGGCCGATTACCAGAACAACCCGACGATCAACTACACGCCGATCTCGCTACGCAAGGTGAATGCGTTCCGGTTGTCTGCCGCCTACGAGAAGGAAACGGCAAACACGCTGCTGAGCGTCACGCCGTATATGCGCGACGACGGCATGGACCTGCTGGCGAACTGGTCGCTGGGCTACGATCCGACCCTATACAACACCAGCAACAAGTCTTTCGGCGTGCTGGGGAAATATCGCATGGACTTCGAACCCTGGCGTTCGCGCGTCATCGTCGGCATGGACTTCGACCACAGCCCGGGCGGGCGCGGCGAGGACAGCATCACGGTGACCAAGGTCGGCCAGGTCTATACCTCTTACGCGCTCGGGAACCGCATCTACGACTACAAGGTGAGCTATCAGGGCGTGTCGCCCTATGTGCACGGCGAGATGTCGCCGACCGACGCGTTGCGCCTGACCGGAGGTCTGCGCTACGACGACATGAGTTACGACTTCCGCAACAACCTGCCGGCGGCAGCGATACAGGGCACCGGGACGGGCACGAAGTGGTACGGGCAGAGCGCCAGCACCAGGACGAATTACACCCACCTCAGCCCCAAGCTGGGTGCTACCTATGCGTTCAGCGACAGGCTGAACGGTTTTGCGACCTACAACCACAGCTTCCGTGCGCCATCCGAAGGCCAGCTGTTCCGTCCGGCGGCGACCACGACCGCATTGCAGGCGCAGCAGATCGCCGCGGGCAACCTCGCACTGAAGCCGATCAAGGTGGACAGCTACGAAGTCGGTTTACGCGGCAAGTTCGCCGCCGGTATCTCGTACGAGGTTTCGCTCTATCGCATGGTCAAACGCGACGACATCCTGACCCAGAAGAACCCGATCACCAATGCACCGGTGTCGACCAACGGCGGGCAGACGTTGCACCAGGGGCTGGAGCTGGGCGTGTCCGCGCCCATAGCGGATGCGCTGAAGCTCGACGTGGCATTCAGCTATGCGAAGCACAGCTATGACAGCTGGGTGACCAGCAACGCGGACTTCACCGGCAAGGAGATGGCGCTGGCGCCGCGCGTGATCGCCAACACGCGGCTGAGCTATACGCCCGGTTTCCTGCATGGCGGCAATGTCGCGGCCGAGGTTGTCTCGCTCGGCAGCTACTGGATGGACGATGCCAACACGACGAAGTACAGCGGACATGACTTGCTGAACCTGTCGGCCAGCTATCGCATCGACGGTGAACTGGAACTGTTCGCCAAGGTCAACAACCTGACCGACCGGCGTTTCGCCGAGAGCACGAACGGCACGACCGGCTATGCTCCGGGCATGCCGCGCACGTTCTACCTCGGCATCCAGAATGCATGGAAGTGAAGCGGCGTGTGATAGAGTCCGAGCGATGAAAAAGACACTCCTGTTATTACTCTTTGCGGCCTGTATCGGCCCGGCGCAGGCGGATTCCCCGCCTGCTCACGACATGACCCAGATGTGGCAGGCCATGCTGGCCAAGCCGGCGATGGCCGTCGCCGCGGCGTTCGACGAGGACGGCCGATTGTGGCGCGCGCAGGTCAGGGATGGCCACCTGTGGGTCAGCCGCTCCGACAATGCGGGCGCGAACTACGGCGAGCCGGTGCGGGTGAATGCCGAGCCCGAGGCGATCGCGGCGGATGGTGAGAATCGTCCCAAGCTGGTCGCAAAAGGAGGCGTGCTCTACGTCTCCTGGACGCGCAGCCTGGATAAGCCGATGACCGGCGACATCCGCTTCAGTCGCTCGTCCGACGGCGGGCGCAGCTTCAGTGTTCCCGTCACCGTGAACGACAACCGCGAGATTATCAGCCACCGCTTCGACGCGATGACGGTGAATGCGAAGGGGCAGGTCTACATCGCCTGGCTGGACAAGCGCGACCTGAACGAGGCGCGAAAAGCCGGCAAGGAATACGCCGGCGCGGCGCTGTACTACGCGGTGTCGGACGACGGCGGCAAGCGTTTCCGCCGCAACGTGAAGGTCGCGGACCACACCTGCGAATGCTGCCGCACCGCGATGGCGCTGGATACCGACGGCGTGCCGGTGGTCGCGTGGCGTCATGTCTACGACGGCAACATCCGCGACCATGCCATCGTCAAACTGGACGGCAAGGCGACGATGGCTAGATTGGGGCAAGAGAACTGGAACGTTGCGGCCTGTCCGCATCACGGGCCGTCCATCTCCATCGCGAAGGACGGCGCGTATCACGCGGCATGGTTCAGCAATGCGCCGGAAAAGCGCGGCCTGTTCTATGCGTATTCGACGGACCGGGGCAAGACTTTCTCGACACCGTTGAACTTCGGCAAGCCCGCGGTGCAGGCCGCGCATCCCGCCGTGCTCAGCCTGGGCGAGCGCGTCCATCTGGCGTGGAAGGAGTTCGACGGCGAGCACACCCGCATCGTCGCGATGAGTTCCGGCGACGGCGGCAAGAACAAGAACTGGTCCGTGCCGGTCAGTCTGGCTTCCACCGCAGACGCCTCCGACAGCCCGTTGCTGATCGAGCGCAAGGGACGCGTCTACCTGTCGTGGAACACCAAGAACGAAGGGCATCGAGTGATCGAGGCGCATCAATGAAGCGCTGGCTGGGGCTCGCCGCAGTCGCGATGCTGCTCTCGCTGCAGTCCGCCGTGCTGGCCGCGCAGGAGCTGAAGCAATTCGGACGCGGCAGCCAGCAGCAGATCGTCTCGGCGCGCGCGGGCAAGCCGTTCATCGTCGCGTTCTGGTCGGTGAACTGCACCTATTGTGGGGCGGAACTGGCGATGTTCGGCAAGCTGCTGAAAAAATATCCCGGCCTCGATCTGGTGCTGGTCTCCACCGATACGCCGGCGGATGACTTGGAGATCGCCGCGGTGCTGAAAAAACATGCGCTGGACCGGGCCGAGGTCTGGGTGTTCGCAGACAGCCATGCCGACCGCTTGCGCTTCGAGGTCGATCCGGAGTGGTACGGCGAATTGCCGCGGACTTATTTTCACGCGGCGAAAGAGGGTGTGCGGGCCGCCAGCGGCAAGATCGAGCAGGCGGATGTGGAACGCTGGATTGAACGTCAGCAGCGCTGAACGTTACGGCCAACCGGCATAGAATACCGACCAGAAATTTTCGAACGTTTCCGATGATCGCATCCACCATACCCCAGACTACGTTGCCTGCCGCCCCCTGGGGCGAGCGGATTGGTGTCGTCGCGCTGGTCGTGGCGGTGCACGCCGGTCTGGTGCTGGCGTGGATGATGCAGCCGGAGCCCCCGGCTGTCCCGGTCAGCGAGATGTCGGTGTCGGTTGTGGTCCAGCAGGCGGCTGTCGCACAACCGCAGGCTCAACCCGAGCCGCCGAAACCGCAGCCGCGAGTTGAGCGTGTCGAGAAGCCGGCCCCGAAACCGCCGGTGCAGGAAGAGGCCAAAGCTGCCCCGCAGCCGGTAGCTGCGCCGCCCGTCGCCGCGACTCCGGTGCAGGCTGCACCTCCCGTCGTAGCCGCCGCGCCGGTGACTGACACCGCTTCAGATATCACGGCCAGTTATTTGAGTAATCCAAAACCACCTTATCCCAAGGCTGCGTTAAATAGGGAAATGGAGGGTAAGGTTATCTTGTTGGTAGAGATCCTTGCTGACGGCACATGTGGTGAAGTAAGTGTGTCACGCAGTAGCGGATATGCCATTTTGGACAGGGCGGCAATTAAAGGGGTGAAAAAATGGCTCTTCAATCCGGCTCGTCGAGCAGGGAAACCTGTTGCGACGCAAAAAGAAATACCTGTGAATTTCCGCATAGAAGGAGAGGAAGAGTGATTCGCTATTTCTTTTTCCTGATATGTGGATTTTTCTGTGATTACTCTATAGTTGTTGCGGCGGAAGATGCTAGCCCAATCTTTCCCGAGCCAGTGGCAGCCTCTTCAGTGTTGTCGCAGCCAGAACAGCATGCCAAATATCTGAATGCACCGCCCCCGCCTTACCCTGAATGGGCAAAGAAAATGGGAGCGGAAGGCAGAGTTGTACTACATGTGGAGGTGCTGTCTGACGGCAATCCAGGGCAGGTCAAGATTCTTCACAGCAGCGGTCATGAGTTGTTGGATAACGTGGCGAGAGCGACAGTCCAGCAACGTTGGAAATTTATTCCGGCTCGTCGTGGCGGGAATGTCGTTACGCACTGGTACCAAGTGCCGATCCGATTTTATGGTAGGGAATAAAGTATGAACGAACTATTTTCCGTTGACTCTTCTATTGTCTTCGCCACGCTGGTTTTGCTGGTGCTGCTGTCCGTGGCGACCTGGTCCATCGCGCTGATGAAGCTGCGGCGACAGTTGCAGGATCGTCAGCGCAATCGCGCCTTCCTCGCGGAATTCTGGGCCGCGCGCGACTGGTCGTCCGCGGCGGATGTCGCCGCGCGCGGCGAGGGCGATGTGGCGCGGCTGGCGCAATCCGGGTTCGCTGAGCTCAAGGCGCTGGGCGCGGAGCGCCAGGATCTGATGCACACCGGCGCGCCGCAGGAAGTGCTGGAGCGCCAGTTGCGCCAGCAGGCGCAGAACATCCAGCGCAGCCACGAACGCGGCCTCGCCGAACTCGCTACCATCGGCTCGACCTCGCCCTTCGTCGGACTGTTCGGCACGGTGTGGGGCATCATGCATGCGCTGCAGAATATCGGTCAGACCGGCGCCGCCTCGCTCGACGTGGTCGCCGGGCCCATCGGCGAGGCGCTGGTCGCCACCGCGATAGGAATCGCGACCGCGCTGCCGGCGGTGATGGCCTATAACTACTTCCTGCGCAACCTGCGCCTGCGCGTCGCGGAGCTGGACAACTTTGCGCACGACTTTCTGCGCCTCGCGCTGAAGCATAACTTCAAGGGGTAGGTCGGGTTTTAACCCGACAATTTTGGTTGTCGGACTGAAGTCCGACCTACTATAGGCTTACAACTTAGGCTGCAATGAATGAGGTAGAACATGGCATTCAATAACAACTCCGACGACATGATGAGCGAGATCAACGTCACGCCGCTGGTGGACGTGATGCTGGTGCTGCTGGTGGTGTTCATCATCACCGCGCCCTTGCTCGCGCCGCAGTCGCTCAAGATCAGTCTGCCCAAGACGGATGCGGTGCAGAGCAACGACAAACCGCAGCAGGTCAGCCTGGTGGTGGATGCGCAGGGCAATCTCGAACTCGAGAACATGCACGTCAGCGACAAGGGATTGGCCGATCTGTTGCGCCAACGCGCCGCCGACCCGAAGTTCCAGCTGCAGATCGAGGCGGACGACAAGGTGCCTTATGGCCGCATCGCCGAACTGATGGCGTTGGCGCAGCACGTAGGCGTGGGCAAGCTGTCGTTCATCACGCTGGCGAAATAATTGAGAAGTCGAGGATCAGCGTTCCCCACACTCAAAGATGGGTGTTTTACAACCGGAAGAGCCTGCATTCGACGTTGGGCTACAGGTCACCAGTGCAGTTCTTGAGCGACTGGCTCAATGCTCAGCAACAGGGAAAACTGATAGCATGGAACCACTTCCTGAAAGACGAAAAGCCGGGGGAAGGTCACTGGCCCTTTTTTCGTTATTCCACCGTATAATCGCGCAGACATGCCCAAAAGAATTAAGAAATAATATAGGCATGTTGAGTGTTTTCTCCAATAAACTTTGGGTGCGATGATGGTTCCATTCCAGTATCGGCAGCTTTCGGCGGCCATATTTGCCGCACTCCTAGCTCAGGTCGCTTTGGCCACCGAGGAGTCCAGCGAGCAGAATTATTTCCAGGAATTTCCGGTTGTACTCACTGCCTCACGGCTGAAACAGCCGCAATCCGAAGCTCCAAATGCGATGACGGTGATCGACCGCGAAATGATCGTAGCTTCTGGCTTCAGGAGTATTTCCGATCTGTTCAAGCTCGTTCCCGGGATGTATGTCAGTTATTACAAAGGCAGTCAGCCTTTTGTCGCCTATCACGGATCAACCGACCAATACGCGCGACGCATGCAAGTAATGATCGATGGCCGTAGTGTTTATCTGCCCCCGATTAGTTCGGTGAATTGGGCGAGTTTGCCGATCACAGTTGATGATATTGAGCGTATCGAAGTAATACGCGGTCCCGCAGCAGCCTCGCATGGCGCGAATTCGACTCAAGGGGTGATCAGTATCATTACACGGGATGCGGGATATTTGGATGGTAAGCGAGTCTCATATACCCGCGGCGAGAAAGGCATTAACGATGTTTCGGCTCGTTTCGGAAAGCGTGGTGATACGTTCGATTACCGCATGACCTTGGCTTATAGCGCCGATAACGGTTATGACATGCTCACCGCACCGCCCCCTGGCAAATCCATTACGCAGCCCCAGGTCAACACCCTGTTAAATAACGACAATGACAGCAATCAAGCTCGCTTATTGAATTTCACTGCAGGCTATCATCCTAACGGTGTGGATCAATTTGATGTCCAGTTAGGCCTTAACCGTGATGTACAGGGTGTAGGTTTCATCGACAAAAACCCCTCTGCAAACGCCAATCCTTATCATGATCTAGTTTGCAACTCAGGCTTTCTGCAACTGGGATGGAAACGCCAGCTGGATAATGCTTCAGAACTCAGCTTCCGTTATTACCATATCCAGCAAAACCAGCATGAAACTTCGCCCTACTTCGTACTGAACGTCCCCTTACCAGGGCTTATTTTGCAATCGGCACACACGGGCCGGGATGAGATCGAAGTGCAACATACGCTGTCATTTTCAGCATCTAACCGTATTGTTTATGGGGCTGCCTATCGGACAGACAGGTTCAATGGTCAAACCGCATTCTCTCAATTCCCCGTTACTGGATTTTCCGGCTCATTCAATAGCAATGAGTATCGCGTATTTGCGCATGACGAGTGGCGCATTACGCCCCAACTCTTGCTCAATACTGGCGCCATGTTTGAGCGCGACGGCATGGGGCATCAGAATCTATCCCCGCGCGTTGCGCTAAATGCCAATGTTATTCCGTTGCATACCTTGCGCATGGGGGTTTCCGTTGCGTATCGAACACCTGCGATGCTTGAAGAAAGATATCCGGTAAATCGTTTTCTCCAGTTCAGGGCCTTATATACAGGGGCAACAGCAATATATCGCCCGCTATTTGCGTCGGGATCATTGGCTATGCCGGATCAAACGATCACTTCTCCTGGTTTGAAACCAGAAAAATTATTGTCACGAGAGATCGGTTATCTCGGTCAATTCCCTAATTGGGATGCATTACTGGATGTCCGTTTTTTCAGTGACCAGGTTAGCAGCGGAATACACTTGAACGGACTTAAATTGACCTTTGAAAATGAGATGTCCGCTGCATATCAAGGAGTAGAAGCCACCCTCAAAAAGTCTTTCAGCAATAACAGCGATTTGACGGTCAATTTTGCACATGAATTGGCAAACAGTAATCTATCTGCCCTTGTTGTGGCCGGAAAATCAACCGCCACACCCGCTAGCCCTTGGATCAGCGATGTTCTGGGAGCGAGCATTCCGCGAAACAGCGCAAGCCTGCTTTACTCTCAACGTTTCTCCAAGAAAATTTCCTTTAGTGCATCTTATTATTATCAAGATTCACTGCAACCCTACGATCGAGGCTCGGTGGACTATCAGCCGATACAACGACGCGTCGACGTGCGGCTGGCCAAGGAGTTTCGCGATGTCGGGGGGATGAGCGGAGAGGTCTCTCTCGTAGTACAAAACCTGTTTAATCAAGGCTACACAGAATATATTGCCAACAACGTGTTCAATCGGCGCAGCTACGTTACTTTTACGTTTGACTGGTAGGTGATGCTGAACGGGACTAAAAAGGTGTGGAAGAACAGGGGAACAGCGATATTGCTGCTGTGCCTGCTTGTTCTGCTGTCGCCATCGTCCCGGGCCGAAGGGCTGGCGGTGACTCTGTTGTTGAGCGACAGTAGCGCTCCCTATCAGACCTTCTTCGAGACTCTGCGTCAGCGTTTGCCTGCTTCGATCAAGCTTGTCGTGCATGATCCGGCGCGAGAGGGAAATGGCTCTGCAGTATCTGCTGATTTGGTGGTCGCCGTTGGCATGAAAGCGGCAGAAGCCGCCATTGCCGCCGTCCCCCGTCCACCGGTTCTGGCCGTGATGGTACCCAAAGCCGGATATGACAGCCTGTTTCTGGGGCAAAAAGCAGCCTATGGCACTTCGGCTATCTATCTGGATCAACCTTGGGAGCGGCAGGTTGCCTTCCTCTATGCCGTGTTGCCGGATGTGGAGAGGGTTGGTCTGTTGTATTCGTCCGAGACCCGTCTCGAGGTCTCCCCGCTGCTCAACAGCGTGGCCAATCGCGGTGGCTCAGTCGTCGCGCAGTCGGTGCAATCAGCCGACAGGCTGTTTGCCAGCTTGGAGAAGGTGCTTTCCGGCAGCGATGTGTTGCTCGCAATACCGGACAGCCGCATCTACAACGCAGCCAGCATCCGCAACATTCTGCTGACCAGCTATCGCCACGAGGTGCCGCTGATCGGATTGTCCCAGGGGTATGTCAATGCCGGTGCGCTGGCCGCAATATTCACACTTCCGGAACAGATAGCCGAACAGACTGCCAGACAGATCGTTGCGTTCGATAAAAAGAAGGGGCTTGCAGCTCCTGGCTACCCGGAAAATTTTACCGTCGCACTGAACAACCAGGTTGCCAGGTCGCTTGAAATCCGCTTGCCTTCCGAAGACGAGATTCGCAAGCGCATGCGTGTGGGGGAGGACGGGCGATGAGACGCTTCGGCATCCGCGGCCAGATCACGGCGCTGACGCTTATCCCATTGCTGGTGGTAGTGATTAGCATGGAGGGCTATTTCTTGCAGGATCGCTTTGCCGATCTGGACAGCGACCTGCAAGAGCACGGCAAACTCTTGGCGCGTCAACTGGCCGGTAGCGCCGAGTATGGTGTGTTCTCGAACAACCAAGCTTTCTTGCAGGGCATCGCCGACTATACGTTGATGCAGACCGATGTGCACAGTATTGCCATTGTTGACTCAAACTCCAGAATTTTGCATTACGCATATGATTCTACTGGACAAAATGGAAAATTAAGAATCAATGGGAGCGAATACCGAGCCCAAGTGGACTTGTTGAATCCCATCGGCGTCGATGCTAAAAGTGTATGGCTCTACCAACCTATCGTCCCAACGCAAGTAGGGCTGGACGACTTGATTGATGCCCCCAAGTCACAGCAGATCGGTGCGGTCATCGTTGAAATGAGCAGGGCGAACACCGAGGAGCGCAAATCGGAGATGCTCTGGTTTACCATCAGCGTGACGGTGCTGATTCTGGCGTTTCCTCTTTACGCGATATTCTTGGCCAGTCGCAACATCACTTATCCGATCCGCCGCCTTAGCGATGCCGTGCAGCAAATTGCCCGAGGCAATCTCGATACGCGCGTTCATGTCTCGGACAGCGGGACGCAGGAATTAAGCGATCTTGCAAACGGATTCAATAACATGGCGGCCCAACTTCAGGAAGAACGTACGATTCTGGAAGATCGCATCGAGGAAGCTACACAGGCGTTGCGCGAGAAAAAAGAGGAGGCCGAGCGTGCCAGTCATGACAAGAGCCACTTCCTTGCAGTAGCCAGCCACGACTTGCGCCAACCCTTACATGCTCTTGGGCTTTACATTGCGGAGCTGCAGCGTAAGGCAATCGGCAGCGAACAGCAGCATCTGATCGGGCAGGTGGAACGTTCGGTTGAATCGCTTTCCACGCTGCTCAACGCCTTGCTCGACATTTCCAAGCTGGATGCCGGAGCTATCGTTCCGCATATGCAGGTTTGCGATGTGGGCGCGATGCTGAAACATGTGGCGGCGGATTACCATATACTGTCCAATTTACGGAATATCCGGCTGATAATTCGTCCTTGTGCTGTACATGTCTTCAGCGATCCCATGTTGCTGGAGCGTATTCTGACAAACTTGGTCAGCAATGCATTGCGTTACACCCCGCAAAATGGTCGTGTGATGATCGTCTGCCGCCGACGAGAGAACAGGTTGCGCATAGAGGTGCGAGACAATGGTATCGGTATTTCCAAGAGCGATCAGGCGAATATCTACCGCGAATTCTTCCAATTGAACCAGCCGCAACTCGATTCCAGTAAAGGATTAGGATTGGGATTGGCAATTGTGGATCGCTTAGTCAAATTACTCGGGCACCGGATCGACTTGCGTTCTGCTACCGGTAAAGGATCGGTTTTTGCAGTGGAGGTTCCGATAGCTTCCGGTGCCATCGCGGCGTCCGTGGTTCATGCCGTTGAGCCGGAAAATGAAACGGTAGCCGATAATTCCGTCTTGGCTGGCAAAAAGCTGCTGGTTGTCGATGACGACGAAATGGTATTAAACAGTACGGCCAGCATACTCATGGCCTGGGGATGTCAGGTGACTTTGGCGACATCACTGGCCCAAGTCGAGCAGTCGCTGCAAAACGGCATGACGTGGGACATGGTCATCAGTGACTATCAACTGGAAAACAATACTACCGGCATTGATGTGATTGGCATGGTGCAGCAAAATCAGGCTCAAAATCTGCCGTGCATCCTAGTCAGCGGGGATACCGGACCAACCGTGCTTAAACTCGCCGCCGTAAGCGGCCATCACTTGCTGCACAAACCAGTCAAGCCGGCCAAACTCAGATCATTGGCCATCCATCTGCTGGAAGAAGATGCGCAGTAACAATCGTTATATCCATCAGGATTAATTGAGACGCAATCACTCAATGAACTGCGTCAGTTAATTCGCATAATGTATATTATGTCAAATAACAACATTGAACGCTTCGTCCTATTATTCAATTGTCTGGTTTTATTTGTCAGCCTGGCTTCGCGAGCACTCAACGGATATCCGGGCTAATTCTTTAGTCTGATCTAATTTGATTTGATCCCAAGCGAATCGCCATTCCCAATTTCCGGATGGCTTGCCTGGAAAATTCATTCTGTGCTCACTGGTCAATCCCAAGATATCCTGCATGGGGAAAATGACGGTATTGGCTACGGAGGCTGAAAGCGCTCGTATCATGTCCCAATGGATAGCCTGTCCAGCAGAGTTCAGGTATTGCAGGGCAAATGTTCTTTCGCGCTCGGACAATGTGCTCCACCAGCCCAGCGTCGTGTCGTTATCGTGGGTTCCGGTGTAGGCGACGGTATTAGGTGCGTAATTGTGCGGCAGAAAAGGATTGGCATCATTGTCGCCGAAGGCGAACTGCAGGACACGCATACCGGGTAGTTCGAATTTGTCACGCAGTGCGGCTACATCGGGGGTAATTATCCCCAGATCCTCGGCGATGATCGGCAGCTGCGGAAAGCTATGCTTCAGCGCATGGAACAGTGGTTCCCCGGGAGCTGCAACCCACTGTCCGCCGATGGCGTTGGGTGCGTCAGCGGGAATTTCCCAATAGGCAGCAAATCCCCGGAAGTGATCAACGCGCACCAGATCGGCAAGGCGAAATGCATGCCGCATGCGCGCTATCCACCAAGCGAAGCCGGTTGATTCATGCGTCTCCCAGCGGTAGACAGGATTTCCCCAGAGTTGGCCGGTTTCACTGAAATAGTCGGGTGGCACGCCGGCAACCACGGTGGGGCGCCCGCCTTCATCAAGCTTGAACAGTTCCTGATGCGCCCACACATCGGCGCTCTGATAGGCTACGAAAATAGGCGCATCGCCGATGATTCGAATTCCTCGCGAATTGGCATATTCCTTAAGCCGAAACCACTGGCGCGCGAAACACCACTGACAGAATTTCCAGAAACCGACTTCGGCAGCATACTTTGTTTCAAAACTGCGCAACGCTTGCTCGTTTCTGCGTACCAATGCTTCTGGCCAGCAATCCCACTCCCGCCCCTCCTGGTGTTCGGCGATTGCCATGAACAGCGCGTAGTCACGTAACCAGTTGTTTTCTTCCTCGCAAAAAGAATTATATTCATGCCACATCTCTTTGTTATTAGAGAAGAAGTTGTTTGCGGCGCGGCGTAGGCGATCCATGCGAAATGGTTGCGTCAGACCGAAATCGATCAAACCGTCATGAAATTCCGGCAACGGTTCCAAATCGCCCTGCTCCAGCCACCCGTGATCGGCTAGTTCAGCAAGGTCGATTAGCAGAAGATTGCCGGCAAAGGCGGAACGGCTCATATAAGGCGAGTTACCGGGACCGATCTCGCCCAGCGGCAGCACTTGCCAGTATGTTTGCCCGGCACTTGCCAGCCAATCGACGAAGCGGTAAGCATCTGCCCCCAGATCGCCGGAGCCGAACCGGCCTGGCAGCGAGGTGGGATGGAGCAATATGCCGCTTGCCCGCTTATTCAACATAGGCGTGTCATTTTTAGATGTTTTTTGAAAATCAGATTTATTCTGATGCGCGGCGCATTGCACCGCCCGATTCCGGATTTCCGCCGCCTTGACTGATCGGCTCGAACAAATTCATCGGGGGAGGCAATTTCAGTAAATGATACAACTCGGTCAAGTTATGCCGAAACAATCGGTCGAAACTGGATACCGAATGCGACGGATTGTAGTCTCCGAACCACCAGAACCAGTCGGAGCTTTCGCAGGAACGCAGTTGCTTCTCGGCAGCATCCTGCTCGCCCTGACTGAGCCGCCCGCTGGACATAACCATGTCGAAACTCTGCTTGGCGGTGCACAGCAGATCCCAAGCGCGGTTCTTGTCTGGTGAACCTATCCAGGTCGAAAAATTACCGTACACCCAACTTCCGGCGACGATGCTTTCCAGGCTATGTGGACGCGCATAGCCGGTCGCCGCTGGCGCCTTGCCATTATTGAGATAGTCGGCGTAAGTCAAAGTGCGTATCTGAGTGCTCGATTCGAGCGCGGCATACAACTCGTCAAGAAAATAGAAACCGTTGTATGGGTAATACTCCCAAGCATTCTCCCCGTCCAGGATCACACTGACCACCGGCGTCTCGCCTTCCGTTGCCCGCTTCGCAATATCTGTGACTTGATCGACGAAATGGCTGGCCGCATCCTTGCCGTGCCAGCGCGAATATTCGAAACCGATTAGATCGGACAGATGATCGTCGCGAAAGAAACATTGCAGACCTTCGCCTTTCTGCGCTAGCCGGTAAGGACGGTACAGGTATTGTTCGCGCGCAGGAATAGTCTGCTGGGTCTTGTGCAAGCTGTTGACCAGCACCCCCTCCCCGCTTGCCGTCCAGCGGCAACCTTCCGCCGCCAGCACTTCCAGCGTTTCGGTAGAAATCGATCCTTCGGCCGGCCACATCCCCTGCAATTCCGTACCGAAGCGATCGCGATGGCTGCGTTGCGCCAACCTGACATGTTCGGTCACGCGCAAGCGTCCCTTGGGATAATGCGGCGACTTGGGCAGCGGCACCTCGGGCATGGCCTCTCGTGCACTGGCGAAATCGATCATCAGCGGCGCCAGCGGATGATAGTGCGGTGTGGCGGAAAGCTCGATCTGCCCCGATTCGGCCAACTTGCGGTAGCGCGGAATAATGCCGGCAACCTTCAGGCCGATCAGGTCGAGCAACTGTTTTCGGTCATCGAAGGTAAAGCCCTCGGCCTTGCTCATCAAGTGGGGCACCAGCGCATGTTCGCGCCGCACGCTCTCGCCGCACCAGACCAAGTGATACCAAGTCAGCAAGTCGGTCAGGTATTGTCCCGATAGATAGGACAATGCGGTTTCCCCGTCGCCGTGCAAGCGGTTGAACAGCTCCAGCAAACGCTTGTAGGCCGGATAGGGCGAAATCATCTTGGTGTGGTTGCTGCGGAAGCAGGCGTCGAAGACCAGCTGGCGCTGCTCTGCCGAAAGTTTGTTGTGATCCTCGTGCGCCAGCAGGCGCAGCAATGGATCGCGCAATTGCCCGCTGGCGAATTGATCGCAATAATCCTCGATCTGGTCGAGCAGGATGGGCACAAAATTCACCACCGCATGCACCTTGGGATGGCGCTCAAGGTGGTAGGCCATATCGGTGTAATCCTTGATGGCGTGCAAATAAGTCCAGGGCAACACGAAGTCACCACTGGAATAATCTCGATAATCCGGCTGATGCATGTGCCAGAGGAAAACCAGGTTGGCGGACTTATTCATCAGATATGTTTAATTAACTCAATTGGTTGCATTGCATATTTAACGGAAGCTATGAGCCTTCTGTCCGAGCATGTCAGCGGTGATCAATGTAATCCCGTTAGGGCTGACACGAAAACGTTTACGGTCTTCCTCCGGATTTACGCCAACCTGCAGGCCGTCCGGAATATTGCAATTCTTGTCCACGATCACGCGCTTCAATACCGCATGGCTACCGACATTGACGTTGGGCAGCAGCACTGAATCTTCGATGCTGCAATGACTGCATATGCGCACATCGGAGAAGAGCAGCGAACGGCGCACCATCGAGCCGCTGACGATACAGCCGCCGGAAACCAGCGAGTCGATCGCCATACCGCGTCGCCCCTCTTCGTCGAACACGAACTTGGCCGGTGGCAATTGCTCCTGATGCGTCCAGATCGGCCATTCCTGATCGTACATGTTCAAGTCCGGGATGACTTTGGTCAGTTCCATGTTCGCTTCCCAGTAGGAGTCGATAGTCCCCACGTCGCGCCAGTACGGTATCGGGTCGTCGCCCATGCCCACGCAACTCTGGTCGAAGCTCTGCGCAAATACGCGATATCTCTCGACCAGATAAGGAATGATGTCCTTGCCAAAATCATGACTGGACTTCGGATCGTCGGCATCGCGGATCAATTGCTCGAACAGGAATTTGGTATTGAACACATAGATACCCATGCTGGCCAGCGCCTTGTCCGGATTTCCCGGAAGCGG
Source organism: Gallionella sp. (assembly GCA_023229845.1). Taxonomy (GTDB): domain Bacteria; phylum Pseudomonadota; class Gammaproteobacteria; order Burkholderiales; family Gallionellaceae; genus Gallionella. Next base: position 31,180 of record JALNYK010000004.1, on the reverse strand, counting down.
TTCAGGGTTGGCCGGCTTCTCGGCAAATTCCTTGACGCGGCCATGTTCGTCCACGCTCATCACGCCAAATGCGGTCGCATCGGAAAGCGGCACCTCCAGACAAGCCACGGTCATGTCGGCCTTGGTATCGACATGGAAAGCCAGCAGCTTACCGTAGTCCATCTTGTAGACATGGTCGCCCGCCAGGATCAATACGAATTCCGGGCGGTTCTCGCGCAGGATGTCGAGATTCTGGTACACCGCATCGGCGGTGCCCTGATACCAGTGTTCCTCGTCCACGCGCTGCTGCGCCGGCAGGATGTCGACGAACTCGCCGAATTGGCCGTTCAGGAACGACCAGCCGCGTTGGATATGGCGGATCAGGCTGTGCGATTTGTATTGCGTGGCCACGCCGATGCGGCGGATGCCTGAATTGACGCAGTTGGACAGCACGAAATCGACAATACGGAACTTGCCGCCAAACGGAACAGCCGGTTTGGCGCGCCAGTCGGTCAACTGGTGCAGCCGGCTACCGCGCCCTCCGGCCAGAATCATCGCGTAAGTGTTTTTGGTGATGCGACTAATGAAACGCGGCGTTGTATCGCCGGAAGCGAGGTGATATTTCTTCTGCAGATAACCCAGTTCGGTATTCATATCGCGTCTCCACCTATTCGTCTGTTTGGTGCATCCATTATCGTTTACAATCGATCAACTATACAAGAACAGCGGGGGATTAGAGGTGAGTAAACCGTTCGAATTATTGTTGCAAGCACGCCACCATAACCCTTTCGGATTGCTCGGACTCCATCGCGAAGGCGAAGAATGGGTCATCCGCGCCTACGAACCTCACGCAACTGGCGTCGAGTTGTTGAACAAGACGGGAAACTCCGCTCTGGAACGAGTTCATCCCGGCGGCGTATTCGAATGGCGCGGCAAGGACGAGCCCGCCCGCCCCTACCGCCTGTGCCTGCACTACGGCAGCACTACCCGCGAGACTTACGACCCCTACCAATTCCCCCCCCACATTTCCCCGCAAGACTTGCACCTGTTCAGTGAAGGCCGGCTGCGTCAGGGTTACCGCATGCTGGGATCGCACAGCGTCGAGATCAATGGCATCAAGGGCGTACGCTTTGCGGTGTGGGCGCCGAACGCCGAGCGCGTCAGCGTGGTGGGCGAATTCAACGGCTGGGACGGACGTGTGCATCCGATGCGCTCGCACGGCTCCAGCGGCGTGTGGGAGTTGTTCCTGCCTGAGATCGCGGCGCATGCGCTGTACCGTTACGAGATACGCAACCGCGCCACCGGCCATATCCTGACCAAGACCGACCCCTATGCGCAGGGCTACGAATTGCGTCCAGGCACGGCGGCCCTCGCCGCTCCGCCTTATCAGCATCGTTGGCAGGATGCCGCCTGGCTGGAACAGCGCAGCCAGTGGGATTGGCTGCACGGCGCAATCAACATCTATGAGGTGCACGCGGGTTCCTGGAAACGTCATCCGGACGGACGCTTCTATACTTACCGCGAACTGGCAACCGACCTCGTGCCCTACGTCAAGGGCATGGGCTATACCCATATCGAATTGATGCCTGTCTCCGAGCACCCGCTGGACGAGTCATGGGGCTATCAGGCCACCGGCTATTTCGCGCCGACCAGCCGTTTCGGCTCGCCGGACGAGTTGCGCCATTTTGTGGACGCCTGCCATCAGGCCGGCATCGGCGTAATTCTCGACTGGGTGCCGGCACATTTCCCTCAGGACAGTTGGGCGCTGGCGCGTTTCGACGGCACGGCGCTGTACGAGCACGAAGACCCCCGCCTCGGCTTCCATCAGGATTGGGGCACGCACATCTTCAATTTCGGACGCAACGAGGTGAAGAGCTTTTTGATGTCCAGCGCGCACTTCTGGTTGTCGGAGTTCCACTTCGACGGGCTGCGCGTGGATGCGGTCGCCTCTATGTTGTATCTGGACTATTCGCGCAAGGCCGGCGAATGGATCCCGAACAAATACGGCGGACGCGAGAATCTCGACGCGGTCGACTTCCTGCGCGAGATGAACATCATGGTGCACGAGGAATTCCCCGGCGCGCTGACGATGGCCGAAGAATCCACCGCATGGCCCGGCGTATCGCGCCCCGTGTATCTCGGTGGATTGGGGTTCTCGATCAAGTGGAACATGGGCTGGATGAACGACACGCTGAGTTACTTCCAGCACGACCCGGTGCATCGCCGCTACCACCAGAACCAGCTCACCTTCGGCCAGCTTTACGCCTACAGCGAGAACTTCGTGCTGCCGTTCTCGCACGACGAGGTGGTGCACGGCAAAGGTTCACTGTTGTCCAAGATGCCGGGCGACGCCTGGCAAAAATTCGCCAACCTGCGCCTGCTGATGACCTACCAGATGACCAGCCCCGGCAAGAAGCTCAACTTCATGGGCAACGAGATCGCCCAGGGACGCGAATGGCAATCGAAGTGGGAGCTGGAATGGTGGCAACTCGGCCAGGACTACCACCGCGGCGTACAGAATCTTTCCTGCGACCTCAACCTGCTGTACCGCAAACTGACTGCGCTGCACGATCAGGACTTCCAGCCGGATGGTTTCAGCTGGATAGACTGCAACGATGCGGAGCATTCCGTGCTGTCCTATCAGCGCCATGCACGCGACGGCTCCAGCATCATCGTCGCACTGAACCTGACGCCGGTTCCGCGCAAGCAATACCGCATCGGTTTGCCGATGCAAACCAGTTACCGCGAGGTGCTGAACAGCGATTCTGAGCACTACGCGGGAAGCAACGTCGGCAACGCTGGACTGATCCAAGCCGAGCCGACGCCGTGGATGGGGCAGCCCTACTCCGCCATGATCTCGTTGCCCCCTTTGGCCGGGGTCATCCTCGTCCCTGAGGTAAACCTGTAGGGGGCGGTTTATCGCGCCCCGATCAAAATGGGCGCGATAAATCTTGCCCCTATATCCGTTCTATCGTGATCTGAATTGACCATCATGTCGAAACTCACTCAATCGCCCGCGTGGCAAGCACTCAAAGCACACCATCCAGCCGTCGCACCGTTATCGATGCGACAGATGTTCCGCGACGACCCGGCGCGTTTCGAGCGCTTCTCGATCCGGTTCGACAACCTGCTGTTCGATTACTCGAAGAACCGCATCACCGCCGAGACCGTCGGGCTGCTGCTCGATCTGGCTGCTCAGGCCGAGCTGCCTGCCTGGATAGAGCGCATGTTCGATGGAGACAAAATCAACGCCACAGAGCATCGCGCAGCGTTGCATACCGCGCTGCGCAACCGCTCCGACCGCCCGGTGCAGGTGGACGGCCGCGACGTGATGCCGGACGTGCGCCGTGTGCTGGGACATATGCGACGTTTCGCCGATGCGGTGCGCGGCGGCGAACATCGCGGCCACACCGGCAAACAGATCACCGATGTCGTCAATATAGGTATCGGCGGCTCCGACCTCGGCCCGCTGATGGTGTGCGGGGCGCTCGAACACTATGGGCGCAACGATCTGCGCGCGCACTTCGTTTCCAACGTGGACGGCACTCACATGGCCGAAACGCTGAAGAAGCTGGACGCCGAAACCACGCTGTTCATCGTCAGCTCCAAGACCTTCACCACCCAGGAAACCATCACCAACGCCCGTTCGGCGCGAGCCTGGCTGGTCGGCAAACTGGGCGACGAGCAGGCCGTCGCTAAACACTTCGCCGCCGTCTCCACCAACCTCAAGGCCACCGGCGAGTTCGGCATCAACCCGGACAACGTGTTCGAATTCTGGGATTGGGTCGGCGGACGCTATTCCCTGTGGTCGGCGATCGGCCTGCCCATCGCGCTGCATGTCGGCATGGACCGCTTCGAGGAACTGCTGGGCGGTGCCCATGCGATGGACGAGCACTTCCGCAGCGCGCCGCCGGAGCGGAACATCCCGGTGCTGATGGGCATGCTCGGCATCTGGTACGGCAACTTCTTCGGCTGCGGCTCCAACGCCGTGCTGCCTTACGACCAGTACCTGCACCGCTTCCCGGCCTACCTCCAGCAACTGGACATGGAGAGCAACGGCAAGCGCGTCGACCGCGACGGCAACCCGGTCGATTACGACACCGGCATGGTGGTCTGGGGCGAACCCGGCACCAACGGCCAGCACGCCTTCTACCAACTGATTCACCAAGGCACGCGCATGATCCCGGCGGATTTCCTCGCTCCGATGCACAGCCAGAATCCCATCGGCGAACACCACGCCATCCTGCTCGCCAACTACTTCGCCCAGACCGAGGCGCTGATGCTGGGCAAGACCGCCGAGGAAGCGCGCACCGAACTCGAAGCGCAGGGCCTGGGCGGCGACGCCCTCGAAGCCCTGCTGCCGCACAAGGTCTTCCCCGGCAACAAACCGACCAACACCCTGCTGTTCGACCGGCTCGATCCGCACACGCTGGGCATGCTGATCGCCTTGTACGAACACAAGGTGTTCGTGCAGAGCGTGGTGTGGAACATCAACCCCTTCGACCAATGGGGCGTGGAACTGGGCAAGCAGCTGGCAGGCAGGATATTGCCGGAACTGCGCAACGGCGGAGCGGCATCGGTGCACGACGCCTCGACAGACGGCTTGATCGCGTACTACCGGGAGCAGCGCTAGCGCCCTGTCCCATCATGGGATCGACAGATTCCATGGTAAGGTGGGCTCCGGAAACGATGCATAACGGCGGCAACAGCCGTGAAAGTCCGTGCGGTATCGCAAGCGATGCCGCACAGCCACAGGGAGGCGACTTTCAGGAGGTGCTATGAAGAACCATCGCGGCGTCACCGTTGTCCTCGCAGGTACGGGCATCAATCTGGCCCTGGGCATACTCTACAGCTGGAGCGTGTTCCGTGAATCCATCGGAAACTCCATAGCCACCGGCGGCGAGGGCGCCTTCGCCTGGGACCCCGCCTCGATCAACGATCCCTATGCCCTGGCGTGCCTGGTATTCGCATTCACGATGATCCCAGCCGGACGGGCGCAGGACCGGTTCGGCCCGCGCGTGGCCGCCTTTGTCGGCGGCGTGCTGGTCAGCATGGGTTTCCTGCTGATCGCGCACTCAGTGGATTACTGGACGTGGGTGATCGGCTTCGGTGGCCTGGTCGGCACGGGGCTCGCCTTCGGCTATTCGGCGGCTACGCCGGCCGCACTCAAATGGTTCCCGCCCCAGCAGAGCGGGTTGGTCGCAGGCATCGTCGTGGCCGGTTTCGGCCTCGCACCCGCCTACATCGCCCCGCTGGCATCACATCTGGTTGGCGCTTATGGCTTGCTGCAAACCATGCTTATATTCGGGATAGCCTTCCTTATCGTCGTCTCTTCCCTGTCAATGTTGCTGGTCCGGCCGCCGCCCGGCTTCAAGCCCGCCGAATTTCAGAGTCGGCGCGACGGCGATAACCGGAAGACACGCGAAACGTTTCCCCATGCCGACGAGACGCCGCAGACCCTGCTGAAAAAGCGCCAGTTCTGGGCGCTATGGCTGCTCTACTTCATCGGCGCCGGCGCCGGCCTGATGGTCATCGGCAGCATCTCCGGACTGGCCAAGCTGAGCATGGGCGAGCAGGCCTATCTCGCGGTGGCTATCCTCGCCTTCGGCAATGCTTCCGGGCGCGTGCTGGCAGGGATACTGTCCGACAGGTTCGGACGCAGAAAGGTGCTGGCCGGCGTGTTCCTGTTCCAGGCGCTGCTGATGTTCGGCGCGGCCTACGCCAGCCAGTCCAGCGGCGCACTGCTGGTAGTGCTGGTTGCCACGCTGATCGGCTTCAACTACGGCGCCAATCTCGCCATCTTCCCGAGTTACGCCAAGGACCTGTGGGGCATGCCCCACTTCGGCGTCAATTACGGCATGCTGTTCACCGCCTGGGGCGTGGGCGGCTTCGTGATGATCAAGCTCTCAGAGATACTCAAGACGCACTCAGGCTCGTTCACGCTGTCTTTCCTAGTCGCCGGTGGCCTGCTCCTGGCCGGGCTGGCGCTGGCGCTCCGGCTGAATGATCACAAGGAGGCGGCTCGCACCGCCTTGCGGAATTGAAAGCAGACGCTGAATGCTTCATCATCAAAATTTATCCTGAATAAAGATACTTCATGCTGACCGAATGGCTGACCTACATCGCCGCCGATTGCCCGCAATCCGCCCGCAAGCTCGGCTATCTGCGCGAAAGCATCGCCATCCGCTCGCGTTACCGGCGTTGCAAGACGGCGTGGCAGCCGCATCTGGAACGCAGCCGCGCGGCCTTGCTAGCCTCGCTGCAGGCCTGCGACAGCTTTCGCAGCGCGCTGGTGTTCGGCTCCGGGCTGTTGCTGGATGTCCCGCTGGATGAACTGGCCCGACGTTTCGAGAAAGTGTATCTGGTCGATGTCGTCCATTTACCCGAAGTGAGACGCGCCGTGCGCCGTCACTCCAACGTGCATTGCATCTCCCTCGATGTCACCGGCTTCATGCAGCAGCTGGATACGATATCGCCGCAACATCTGGGCTTGCCGCTGCCGGAACGCTTTCTCGACGATCCGGACATCGATTGGGTAGCATCGGTCAATCTGCTTTCCCAGTTGCCGCTGTTGCCCCTGGACTGGCTGAGCCGACGCTTCCCCGAACTGGACCATGCGACGCTGGATTCATGGGGCACACGGCTGATGCGCCAGCATCTGGACTACCTCGCCACCTTCGCCGCACCGACTTGTCTGCTGGCCGACATGGAACAAATAGTCCATGACAGCGACGGCAAAATAATCGAACGGATCGATTTCGCATCGCGGCTCGGTTTCGACGATACGACACCGGATCAATGGCGTTGGGACATCGCACCACCAGGAGAGATCGCACCGGGTATCGGTAGCTTCCACCGCGTTGCGGTATACACCCGCTCCTGATTGCATGCGCCGCCCCCTCCCCGCTGGCCGATGCGTCTGTCCGCAATGACGGTATAATCCAGTATCGCTGGCCCAAGGCTCCCTTTCGGAATGGCCGGTAAGAATGAATCGAACCGAGGAGCACATCATCAAGACCCCCCCAAATAATCACGTCCCATCCGTGATCGGCAACCTGCCCCCGCTCGGCATGGATGCCGACAGCATCGTCGACGATTTTCGCCGTTATTTCAGCCACACGCTGGGCCGCGACGAGCCGCAGTTCTCCAGCTACCAAATGTACGAATCGATGGTGTTGTCGCTGCGCGACCGCTTGGTGGAACGCTGGCGCAACACGCGTCTGGCGTATCGCGAGGCGAACTGCAAGCGCACTTATTATCTGTCGCTGGAGTTCCTGATGGGACGCGCGTTCGGCAACGCAATGCTGAACCTGAATGTCGACCCGAACATGGCCACCGCGTTGCGCAAACTGGAAGTCGAACTCGACGCGATCGCCGAACACGAGCACGACGCAGGCTTGGGCAACGGCGGCCTCGGCCGGTTGGCGGCCTGCTTTCTCGACAGCTGCGCCTCCTTGCAACTGCCGGTGATGGGCTACGGCATCCGCTACGAATACGGCATGTTCCGTCAAAAGATCGAGAACGGGAATCAGATCGAAGAAGCGGATCACTGGCTACGCGACGGCAATCCCTGGGAGATCGAGCGTCAGGAATTTGCCACGCGGATCAAGTTCGGCGGTCGCACCGAATATTTCACCGACCTGAGCGGACGGATACATGTGCGCTGGGTCGATACGCGCGATGTGATGGCGATGCCTTACGACGTGCCGATACCGGGCTACCAGAACGGCACGGTGAACACGTTGCGCCTGTGGCGCGCGGCAGCGACCGAGGAATTCGACCTGACGGAATTCAATGCCGGCAGCTACACCGAAGCGGTCGCATCCAAGAACGCCGCGGAACACATCACGATGGTGCTCTATCCGAACGATGCCAGCGAGAACGGCAAGGAACTGCGCCTGCGCCAGCAATACTTCCTCGCATCGGCCAGCCTGCAGGACATTCTGCGCCAGTGGGTCAAGATGCACGGCAACGATTTCAGCGAATTCGCCGACAAGAACTGTTTCCAGCTGAACGACACCCACCCGACCTGCGCGGTGCCTGAACTGATGCGCCTGCTGATGGACAAGCACAGCCTGGGGTGGGACGAAGCATGGTCCGTGACCAGCCGCACGATGGCTTACACCAACCATACGCTGCTGCCCGAGGCGCTGGAAAAGTGGTCCGTCAGCATGTTCGGGCGCTTGCTGCCGCGCCTGATGGATATCGTGCGCGAAATCAATGCCCGCTTCATCGCCAAGGTAGCGTTGCGCTATCCCGGCGATATCGAGCGCCAGCGCCGCATGTCCATCATCGAAGAGGGTCACGACCAGCAGGTGCGCATGGCCTATCTGGCGGTAGTGGCATGCCATTCGGTCAACGGTGTCGCAGCGCTGCATTCGCAATTGCTGCAGCAGCAACTGTTCCGAGATTTCTATGAGATGTGGCCGAAGAAGTTCAACAACAAAACCAACGGCGTCACGCCGCGCCGCTGGCTGTCCTGGAGCAATCCGGCGCTGGGCGCCCTGATCGACGAGAGCATCGGGAAAGACTGGCGCAACGACCTGTCGAAACTGCAGCAACTGAAAAAGTTCGCCGACGATCCCGCATTCCGCGCGCGCTGGCATGACGTGAAGCAGGCGAACAAGCAGCGTCTGGCCGAGATGGTAAAACGCGACTGCGACGTCGACTTCGACAGCAACGCGATGTTCGACGTGCAGGTCAAGCGCATCCACGAATACAAGCGGCAGCTGCTGAACGTGCTGCATGTCATCCATCTCTACGACCGCATCAAACGCGGCGACACCGCCGACTGGACGCCCCGTTGCGTGCTGATCGGCGGCAAGGCCGCTCCCGGTTACATGATGGCGAAACGCATCATCAAGCTGGTCAATTCCGTCGCCCAGGTGATTAACAGCGATCCGGACACCGAGGGCCTGTTGCGTCTGGCGTTCCTGCCGAACTACCGCGTCACCGCAATGGAGGCGATCTGCCCGGGAACCGATCTGTCTGAGCAAATATCCACCGCCGGCAAGGAAGCCTCCGGCACAGGCAACATGAAGTTCATGATGAACGGCGCGCTGACCATAGGCACGCTGGACGGCGCCAACATCGAAATCCGCGAAGAAGCCGGCGAAGAGAACTTCTTCCTGTTCGGCCTGACTGCTGAACAGGTGGATGCAACGCGCGGCCATTACGATCCGGCAGCGATCATCAACGCCGACGAAGACTTCCGCCGTGTGATGGGCTTGTTGACCAGCGGACACTTCAGTCTGTTCGAGCCCGGCATCTTCGATCCGGTCATCCAGTCGATCTACAGTCCTGGCGATCCCTGGCTAACCGCGGCCGACTTCCGCAGCTACGTCGATTGCCAGCGCCGTGCGGCTCATGCCTACCAGCATCGCGACGAGTGGACGCGTATGAGCATCCTCAACACCGCGACCAGCGGCAAGTTCTCCAGCGACCGTACCATCCTCGATTACAACCGCGAGATTTGGGGTTTGCCGCAGGTAGCACCGAAGTTTCCCTGAGCCCTCAACGTTCGCCGGGAGCGAGACCCTCCCGGCGAATAACCTGAGAAGCAAGCAACAAAAAGCCGCACGATTTTCATCGTGCGGCTTTTGTATTACTGCCTGAGTGAAACTACGCTTGCGGGTGCTGGGTCTCGATCTGAACCAATGGTTCGTTCTCGACATACACCTCACGCTGACGCGCGCGACGGCGGTTTACCGGCTGGTTGCCGGCAGGAACCGGTTCTGTAACAGCGCTGAACTTGCCCGGATCGGTTTCGATCTGGACCAGTCCTTCGCCGCTGACCGCTGCTGCAGGTGCGGCTGCAACAGGCCGTGGCGCTGCAACTGGCTTCGGCTGAACCGGTGCCGCTGGCGGCGCGTAATTCGCCGGATAGGCGATGTACTCGGTCGGTTTCAGCGGCGGAACGTAGCCTGCGGGATAAGCGACATACTCGGTCGGCTTGGATTTTGCCGGAGCGGCAGGGGCGGCCTGCTCGCCGCCAGCGGTTTCAGTCGTCATCACATCGCCATTCTCACGACGCTCACGCTCGCGACGACCTCCGCGGCGACCGCGACGACGCGCACCATCACGCGCACCGCCCTCTTCCGTCTGTTCGGCTACAGGCGCGGCGACCTGGGATTCCAGCACTGGTTTTTCGGCTTCGACAGCCTGAGCTGCACGCGGCGGACGCGGCTGCTTCGGCTGGCGCGGTTCGCGTTCGGCCTGCTGACGCGGCTCCTGCTGTTTAGCCTCGGCCTGAGCCGGCTTTTCACCGCGCTCGCGGCGGCCTTCGCCACGCTCGCCGCGATCGCGGCGCTTGCCGCCTTCGCGCTCTCCGCGTTCAGCACGATCGCCTCGTTCGCCGCGCTCACGACGCTGACGCGATTTGCTTGCGGTCGGCTTTGCCTTGGGTTGTTCTTCTTCCGCGCCCAACGACTTGAACCAGCCTATCACCTTGCTGAGCAGAGAAGGCCCCTGCGCCTTAGGCTCTTCCGCCTTCACCGGCGCCGGTTGCGCCGGAGTGATGCCCTTTACTACAGCAGTGGCGCGCACGGCCTTCTGCTGCTCCTGTGCCGCAGTCAGCGGTTTTTCTTCCGCTGGTTTTTCCACCAGCTTGTAGCTGGCTTGCAGCACCTCGGCGGTCAAATCGTCGTGACGCAGGCGGTTAATAGTGTAATTCGGCGTTTCCATATGCGGATTCGGAATCAGCATGACGCTGACCTTCAGGCGCGACTCGATACGATGGATGTCGCCTCGTTTCTCGTTGAGCAGGAAGGTGGCGACATCCACCGGCACCTGCGCATGGATTGCGACGCTGCTGTCCTTCATCGCCTCTTCCTGGAGAATGCGCAGGATATGCAGTGCGGAGGACTCGGTGCCGCGGATGTGGCCGATGCCGCTGCAACGCGGGCAGGCGATGTAGTTGCTCTCGCCTAGGCTGGGTTGCAGGCGCTGGCGCGACAGTTCCAGCAGGCCGAAGCGCGAAATCTTCGCGGTCTGCACGCGGGCGCGGTCGTAGCGTAGCGAGTCGCGCAGGCGGTCTTCCACCGCGCGCTGATTTTTGCTCGATTCCATGTCGATGAAGTCGATCACGATCAGGCCGCCCAGGTCGCGCAGGCGCAACTGGCGGGCGATCTCTTCGGCCGCTTCCAGGTTGGTGTTGAACGCGGTCGACTCGATGTCCGCGCCCTTGGTGGAGCGCGCCGAGTTGATGTCGATGGAGGTCAGCGCCTCGGTGTGGTCAATCACGATCGCACCGCCTGAGGGCAGGCGCACTTCGCGCGCATGGGCGGACTCGATCTGGTGCTCGATCTGGAAGCGCGAGAACAGCGGCACATCGTCGATGTAGCGCTTGATGCGGTTGACGTTGTCCGGCATCACCGTGCTCATGAACGCCAGCGCCTGCTGATAGATTTCCTCGGTATCGATCAGGATTTCGCCGATTTCCGGGTTGAAGTAGTCGCGAATCGCGCGCACCACCAGGCTGCCTTCCAGATAGATCAGCGACGGCGCCTTCTCGGATGCCGCGGCGCCCTCGATCGCATCCCACAGCTGCTTCAGATAGTTCAGGTCCCACTGCAGTTCTTCTTCGTTACGGCCGATGCCTGCGGTGCGGGCGATGATGCTCATGCCGGCAGGCACATCGACATGCGACAGCACTTCGCGCAACTCGTTGCGTTCCTCGCCCTCGATGCGGCGCGACACGCCGCCGCCATTCGGATTGTTCGGCATCAGTACGATGTAGCGACCGGCCAGACTGATGTAGGTGGTCAGCGCCGCGCCCTTGTTGCCGCGCTCGTCCTTTTCGACCTGAACCAGCAGTTCCTGGCCTTCCTTCAGCGCCTCCTTGATGCTGGGGCGGTTGCCGCAACCGGGCTGGAAATACTGGGAAGAAACTTCCTTGAACGGTAAAAAGCCGTGGCGGCTACCGCCGTATTCGACGAAACAAGCTTCGAGGCTGGGCTCGATGCGGGTGATGACGGCCTTGTAGATATTGCTCTTGCGTTGCTCTTTACCGGCGGTTTCGATGTCGAGGTCGATGAGTTTCTGACCGTCGACAATGGCGACACGGAGTTCTTCCGGTTGTGTCGCATTAAATAACATGCGTTTCATTTTTATTGTCTCCCGCGCTCTGACACGGGCGAGACCAAGCTACACGCGGTTAGACGTGCCAGATGAACAAGCAGCGAGCAATCGTGCAATCAGTGTTGGTTTGTGCAAACGGTTGGTCAAAATCAGGTTCTCAGTCAGTAGCTTGTCTTAAATTGTTGGGTGACGCAGCAGCAGTCGCCGACACGATGGGGGAGAAACCTGGATGCGGGCGGGAGCGGCTAAACAGCGGCTCCGGCAGCATCCGACTCGACCAGCAAAGTGTTGCGACTCTTGCCCCGCCACGGAAAATCCACAGGTGCTTTGAGCGCGTAAATCAATTACTATCGCTGCTGGTTCCGGTGAGCGATATTAACCGGGCTGCGGCTGGTTTCTCAGGGGTGGCGGCGTATTGCGCCGTCGCTTTTTGCGGGAACTACATCCCGAATTTACCCAAATCCCAAAACGCGCGAGCGGCGAAGTATATTCAAAATGAATGATTTACGCAAAGAATCCGTGACACTAATGGAAGTGGACGAAAGTGGCGCGGATCAGCGTATCGACAACTTCCTGTTCCGGCACCTGAAAGGCGTGCCCAAAAGCCATATTTACCGCATTCTGCGCGGCGGAGAGGTGCGTGTTAACAAGAAGCGCGTGACCCAAACCTACCGGCTGCAACTGGGAGATTTGCTGCGCATCCCGCCGATCCGCGTCGCGGAAAAGCCCGAGGCCGAGTTCGTCCCTGCCATGGAATTCCCCATCCTGTATGAAGACGAGGCGCTGCTGGCGATCAACAAACCGTCCGGGACGGCGGTGCACGGCGGCAGCGGCGTGAGCTTCGGGGTGATCGAGCAACTGCGTCGCGCAAGACCCCAAGCCAAATTCCTCGAACTGGTACACCGGCTAGACCGCGAAACCTCCGGCGTGCTGCTGGTGGCGAAGAAGCGCTCCGCGCTAACCGGGCTGCACGAAATCATGCGCGAAGGAAACAGCGACAAGCGCTATTACGCGCTGGTTCTGGGGGAATGGAAGAACGCGCGCCAGCACGTCAAACTGCCGCTGCACAAGTTCGACACCCCGCAGGGCGAGAAACGTGTGATGGTGCGCGAGGACGGACAGCAGGCCCACACGATCTTCAACCTGCAGAAGAACTGGCCGGGATTCTCCTTATTAGAGGCTGAACTCAAGACCGGTCGCACCCACCAGATCCGCGTGCACCTGTCGCATCTCGGTTTTCCCATCGCGGGCGACGACAAATATGGCGATTTTTCGCGCAATAAGGCACTTATGAAACAAGGCCTTAAGAGAATGTTCTTACACGCCCATTCAATTTCATTCAACCACCCGCTGACCGGCGAACCGCTGCAGATCACCGCCCCCCTGCCGCCGGAACTGGACGGTTTCATCGCGCGTCTGGATGCCGGTGCTGCATAGCCTCGGTGAACCGCATACCCGCTGCACAATATTCCCCGTTTGGTTTATCCTTGTCCCCCGCGCAATTAGCGCAGTTCGTACCAATACATGAATAGCATAGATCCTCTCACCGGATTTCTGAATCGGTTTGGCTGTATTCAAACCACCATGAAGCTGGTGGCCAACTCGACGGCGGATGCAAAACCGCTGGCCGTTATCTGGGTCGATCTCGATCGTTTCAAACAGATCAACGAATCGTTCGGCCATCTGGGCGGCGACGAGGTGATCGAAAGCCTGGGAGCACGCTTTCGCAACCGCGTAAGCGGACGCGCAGAACTCGCCCGGATGGGAGGCGACGAATTCGTGTTTCTGATGCCGAATTGCGACCGCAACCACGCACAGCAACTGGCCGGGGAGCTCGCCAACACGGTCGAGGAGCCGCTCGCTATCGGCAATTTGACGCTGCGCCCGACCGCGAGCGTCGGCATCGCGATCCATGAACCCGACGAAGACCCTCTGGCCCTGCTCGATCGTGCAGATCGCGCGATGTTTGCGGCCAAAAGCAGGGGCGGAAACAGCATCGTTTGCTCCGGCGATGAGCCTATCCCGGGACGCCTGGGCATCACCCTCGCACGCGAGGAATTGTCGATCGAAAACAACCTGCATACAGCCCTGGAGACCGGCGGTTTCAGCCTGCACTACCAGCCGATCATTCGTGCGGACGGGAGCATCGAGGCCGCCGAAGCGCTGATGCGATGTTCGGTAGGCGGAGAAAACATCTCGCCCGGCAAGTTCATCCCGGTCGCGGAGAAGACCGGCCTGATAATCCGACTCGGCGAATGGAGCCTGCTGCAGGGAGCGATGCATGCGCGCCTGTTGCAGGACGCCGGCTATCACACCAAGGTGGCGATCAACGTTTCGCGCGCCCAGCTGGTGTCGCCGAAATTCACTCAGGCGCTGCACGCGGCGCTGGTCTGTTCCAACGTCAAGCCTGAGCTGGTGGAGCTGGAGCTGACCGAATCGCTGTTCATGGATATTTCCGACATCGTCCAAAAAAACCTGAAGAACGCCATCGCCGCTGGCGTCGGACTGGCCATCGACGATTTCGGCACCGGCTACTCCTGTCTGGCCAACCTGAAGGACATCCCGGCCGGTAAACTCAAACTGGATCGCGCCTTCGTCACCGTACTGCCTGAAGATAAACGCGCGCTGGCGGTAGTCAGAGCGATGACCCAGCTCGGCCATGAATTGGGTATGACCATCGTCGCCGAAGGTTGCGAAACGAAGGAACAGATCGACGCCCTGCTCGATGCGGGGGTCGATGCCATTCAAGGATTTTTCTACGCCAGACCCATGCCGGAGGAGACGCTGCTTCCCTGGTTGCAATCAAGGAACGACAACAAATGAACGCACAAGACTCCAATCCATCGGCTGTCGACAACCTGTTCGAGCGCTCCATCATCGATGTGGGTATTCCGCCCTGCCCGGTGATACTGGATCGCTTCATGGCCGAGACAAACAAGGACGAGCCGGACTACACCCGTCTGGCCAGCATTATCGGCACCGATGTCGGTCTCGCAGCCGGCCTGATCAAGACCGCCAATTCACCGTTCTTCGGTCTGCGCCAGCGCGTGCGGTCAGTCAACGAGGCACTCGCCATTCTCGGCCTGAAAACGGCCAGCCGTGCCGTGGCCGGCATTATCCTGCGCAACTCGTTTCCAAATGTAGTGAATCTGGAACGTTTCTGGGATGCGTCGGCACGTATCGCCCATCTCTCCGGCTGGCTGGCGCAATATCTCAAGATTCGCGGCCTGCGCGCGGAGGATGCCTACACCTTCGGCCTGTTCCGCGATTGCGGCATCCCGGTCCTGCTCGGACGTTTTCCGAACTACGCCGCCGTACTGGACGAAGCCAACCGCGACGCGGTGCGCAGCTTCACCGAAGTGGAAGAAGCTGCGATGCCTACCAACCATGCGATGGTGGGTTGCATACTGGCGCAAAGCTGGTGGCTGCCGGAAGAAATTTGTCTCGCTATCCGCAACCACCATGATCGTGATGCGATCGAATCGGCCAACTCCGCTCTGCCGATGTTGAGCCGCAGATTGATCGCGACATCCCAGCTTGCCGAACACATCGTGCAGCAGCAACTCGGCCTGAGCCTGACTCAGGAATGGCCCAAGCTGGGAGCCGCCTGCCTGCAGATCCTGGATATCGGCGAAGCCCAGCTGGAAACGTTGTATGTCGATGCGGCACCGGTTGCTGCCGCAGCCGAATAAACAATATCCCACCAAGAAAAAAGGCACGTCACCGTGCCTTTTTTCTTGCCTGAAACAAAAACTCAGTCCTTCTTATCGTGGTGATGCTTGTCATGGCCACGATGCTTTCCGTTGTCGTAGTGACCATGCTCCTCGTCATCCGCGCGCGCCGTCCGCACTGGAACCACCGTTGCCGGCGCTGCCTGCACGACGGGAGCGGGGGTGTTGCGGCTCCCCACTGCAGCGCCAGTCGCTCCGCCGATGGCTGCGCCCAGGATCGCACCGTTCTGGCCTCCAACGTTGTAACCGACGGCAGCGCCGGCCGCTCCGCCGATAGCGCCGCCGACGACGGCGCCGCCGTCAACGGCATAGGCATTCACGCTGGCGGTAAGGAACAAGGCGATTGCTAATTGCTTTTTCATATTGTCTCCGTGACTGATAAGGATTTGGGGATGTTGCGCCGGTTAGTCAGACCCGATGCGATTTAAGTTCCGAATCCAATTTGTCGGCAATCCGGGGCGCATGATATTCTCGGTTTCCGAGAAAGTCATCCAATAACCATGTCCGTTTCCATCAAGACTCCGCAAGAAATAGATAAGATGCGCATCGCCGGTCGTCTGACCAGCGAGGTGCTCGATTACATTACCCCGTTCGTCAAGGCCGGCGTCACCACCAACGAGCTGGACAAGCTGTGCCACGACTATATCGTCGATGTCCAGCACGGCATTCCTGCGCCGTTGAACTATGCGCCGGGCGGCCATACGCCCTACCCCAAGTCGATCTGCGCCTCGATCAACCACCAGATCTGCCACGGTATACCAAGCGACAAGGCGCTGAAAAACGGTGACATCGTTAATCTTGACGTCACAGTGATCAAGGACGGCTACCACGGCGATAGCAGCCGGATGTACATGGTCGGCGAGCCGTCGATCCAGGCCAGACGCCTGTGCGATACCACCTGGCTGGCGCTGTGGCGCGGCATCCGCGTGGTCAGGCCGGGCGCGTATCTGGGCGACATCGGTCACGCGATCCAGAGCTTCGTCGAACCGCTGGGCTACAGCGTGGTGCGCGAATTCTGCGGCCACGGCATCGGCAGCCGTTTCCACGAGGAGCCCCAGGTGCTGCACTACGGCCGCCCTAAAACCGGTATTCGCCTTGAAGCCGGCATGACCTTCACGATCGAACCGATGATCAACGCCGGCAAGAAGGACATCAAGCAGCTCGGCGACGGCTGGACCGTGGTCACCAAGGACCACAGCCTGTCGGCGCAATACGAACACACGATACTCGTCACCGAATCCGGTTTCGAAGTGCTGACCGTTTCCGATGGCTGCCCGCCCCCTCCTCCCCTCTGACGACGTCGCAACCCTGCGCGCCTCGTTGCGCGGCGACCGCACTGCCCTCGAACAGGATTACCTGAAGCACGGCAAGGCTGCGTCCCTGCTAAAGGCGCACAGCAGGCTGATCGACGCTTACTTGCGCCACGTCTGGCAAGGACTGGGGATACCCGCGCCTCTCGCGCTGATCGCGGTCGGCGGATACGGTCGCGGCGAGCTGTACCCGAAGTCGGACATCGACCTGCTGATCCTGCTGGATGCGGAATCCGGAAAACTCATGGACGGGCACCCGCCGGACGAGACTCTGCAGCAGAAACTGCACGAACTGGTGCAGATGCTCTGGGACATCGGGCTGGAAGTCGGGCACAGCATACGCACCATAGAACAATGCCTCGCCGAGTCTACCGACATCACGGTGCAGACCAATCTGCTGGAGGTGCGCCTGCTTTGCGGCGATGCAAAGCTGTTCAAGGCATTGAACGCCGCAGTACAACGACAGCTCGATCCGCGCGCGTTCTTCCTCGCCAAACAGCAGGAGCAGCAGCAGCGCCACGCGCGCTTCCTAGAGGCGGACTTCAACCTCGAACCCAACCTGAAGGAAAGTCCAGGCGGCCTGCGCGACCTGCAGACCGTTAACTGGATAGCCCGTGCGGCGGGATTGGGTACGCGCTGGTCCGAGCTCGCCGGGGCGGGGCTGATCACGCCGACCGAGGCGCGCCAGATCGCGCGCCACGACGCGCTGCTGCAGACACTGCGCATCCGCCTGCATTACCTTGCGAAGCGTCGCGAAGACCGCCTGCTGTTCGACTTCCAGACTGCGCTGGCCGATCAGATGGGTATAGCGGCGTCGGCCAACCGCCGCGCCAGCGAACATCTGATGCAGCGCTACTACCGCACCCGCCTCGCGGTGCGCCAATTCAACACTATATTGCTGCAAAACCTGCGCGACCGCATCTTCCGCGACATGCCGCCGCAGCATGCGCTGAACGAACGCTTCCGCGTCATCGGCACGCTGCTGGACATCCGCGACGAACAACTATTCGAGCATACCCCGTCGGCGATCTTCGAAGCCATGCTGCTGATGCAACAGCACGATGAGTTGACCGACATGTCCGCGAAGACGCTGCGCGCGCTGTGGCGCGCACAGCGCCGCATCGACGCGGCGTTCCGTAACAACCCGCTGAACCGCCAGCGCTTCATGGAGATCCTGCGCCAGCCGCAAGGCATCGTCCACGCGCTGCGGCGCATGAACCAGTACGGCATCCTCGGTCGCTACATCCCCGCGTTCGACCGCATCGTCGGCCAGATGCAGCACGACCTGTTCCATGTCTACACCGTGGACGAACATATCCTGATGGTGGTGCGCAACCTGCGCCGCTTCGCGCTGCCGCAGCACGCGCACGAGGTGCCACTGTGCAGCAAACTGATGGCTGAATTCGCTCGTCCCGAAGTGTTGTATGTCGCGGGACTGTTCCACGACATCGCCAAAGGCCGGGGCGGCGACCATTCGAAACTGGGCAAAAAGGACGCGCTCGCGTTCTGCAAGCGTCACGAACTCAGCGACGATGACACCGAGATGGTGGTCTGGCTGGTCGAGCAGCACCTGACGCTGTCGGCAACCGCGCAGAAGCAGGACCTGTCCGACCCGGAGGTGATCGCCGATTTCGCCAGAACGATCAGGAATGACCGCCACCTGGTCGCGCTCTACCTGCTAACTGTCGCGGACGTGCGCGGCACCAGCCCGAAGGTGTGGAATGCCTGGAAAGGCAAGCTGATGGAAGACCTGTTCCATCTCGCGCGCCGCTACCTCAGCGACGGACAGTCTGCCGACCTGCTCGGCGAGATCCGTCGCGAGGCCGCCAACACGCTCAATCTGTATGCGTTGTCGCACGACACATACAAGCTGCTGTGGGCGCAGCTCGACGACAGCTACTTTCTGGATCACGAGCCGCAGGAGATCGCCTGGCATACGCGACAACTGGCATTCAAGGTCAACAGCGCCGGGCCTGTCGTCAAGACCAGGTTGAGCCGCGCCGGAGAAGGTCTGCAGGTGCTGGTGTACTGCCCGGACCAGCGCGCACTGTTCGCCCGCATCTGCGATTTTTTCGCGCGGATGAATTTCACGATCGTCGAGGCCAAGATCCACACAACCCGCCACGGCTATGCGCTGAACAGCTTCCAGATCATGGAAGCCGCAGCGTCCAGTTCTGCCGCCTATCGCGACATCATGAATTATGTCGAGCATGAACTGATGCAGCAGATCGCGCAGGACGGACCGCTGACTCTCGCCGCCGGCGGACGCATCAGCCGCCAGCTCAAACACTTCCCGATCCCCACCGAAGTCGAGATCAGGCCGGATCACAAGGGATTGACGGTGCTGTCGCTGACCGCCGGCGACCGTCCCGGCCTGCTGGCGCATATCGCCCAGATACTGGATCAGCGCGGCATCCGCCTGCACCGCGCGAAGATCAACACGCTGGGCAGCCGCGCGGAAGACGTGTTCTGGGTCAGCGGCAGCGCGCTGGAACAGCCGGAAAAAACCGCGGCACTACGCGAAGCCCTATCGAAATAGATAGTCTCTCGTGCGGACGATGGTTACTGCTTTTGATCGAGGCTATCGCTCAACTTCAAACCGTTGAGCGTAGGCGCAGCCGAAGATTCCGGTCTGGCCTCCTCTGCCGCTTTTCCATTGTCGACCGCGGAAACAGCGGGCTTCGCAGCTTTAGGGGGCGGTTGTATAACGGGCTCGTTTGTCTTGAGCGCCCACAACGTGATTCCGATCACGGAAGCTGCGGCCACCGTCAGGCCGATGATCTTCGCCTTGGAAAAGAATGCTGGCGCATCTTGGCGAGGCATCTGTTCCGAAGTCAACTGCGGGGGCTGAGTATCCAGCCATGACTCCTGCGGCGCTTCCGGTTCTGGCTGCGGCTGGCCGTCCATCTGCGGCTCAATCGCGGGCTCTGTCGATTGGCTGCCATCTGTCTCCACGACCACCGATTCGGATTTATCTTCTTCCGCCAATACCTCGACAGCGGATGTCTCGTTGATATCGGTGCCCTCTACTATTTGCGATTCCAGACTGTCTTCTTGCGAGGTGTGCTCCTCCAACAGCGGCAGCACATCATCGGAACTCACACCGGCCTGAGCTTCCACCTCCATCCGCTCAAACTCTTGCTCGCCTATCGACTGTTCGCCTATCGACTGTTCGCCTATCGACTGTTCGCCTATCGACTGTTCGCCTATCGACTGTTCGCCTATCGACTGTTCGCCTATCGACTGTTCGCCTATCGACTGTTCGTTCGTCGACTGTTCGCCTATCGACTGTTCGTTCGTCGACTGTTCGGCCAGCAGGCGTTCCCAACTCGGATAATATTCCGGCTTGTGGTGACGCTCGTTCCTTTCGGCCATCTTCCGCAGTTCCGCTTCTGCCGCACGCGAAGCAGCCAGTTCGAATTCCTCTCGATGTTTTCTGGCTTCCTCGATGAGCCGCTTGGCGCGTTCCATGGCCGACAGTTCCGCTGCCTGCGCTTCCTGCACTTCCTGCTCAGCCTGGCGTTCGGCATCGATGCGGGCTTGCAGCAGACCGGTCGTTTCTTCTTTCAGCGTGCGCTGCTGCTCGGCCTGATCTAGCAGTTCACGCTCCAATTCGAGATGAAGCCGTTGCTGCTCCAGCAACTCGATCTCGGCCGCCTCGCGCAGCTCTGCAAGCTGGCGTGCCTGCTCAGCCAATTCGATGCGCTTGGCCACGGTGAGTGCGGTTTGCTCCTCCTGTTGCCGTTGCGCCTGCTCCGCCTCCGTGACACGCTGCTCCTCGGCATCGCATCGTTCGCGGGATTGCTGCAAGCGTGCCTCGCGCTCTTCCTGTTGCCGCTTCGTCGACTCCGCGATCGCACTAATGCGTTCTTCGATTGCCTGTTCCGCTGCGATACGCTCCTGTTCTGCCTGCGAGGCCATGCGCTCGGCCTCGTCGAATCGGGCTTGCAGCATCGTGGCCGTCTCTTCTTCCTGCGCCTTCTGTTGTGCGAACTGATCGATCAGTTCGCGCTCGCGCTCGGCATGCTGCTGTTGCTGAGCCAGCAGTTCGGCTTCCATCTGCTCACGCTGCTCGGCGGTGACTCTGGCCTGCTCTTCCAATTGGAGGCGCTTGCGCGTCGAGACAGTGGCGACCGCCTCGGAGCGCAGGCGCGCCTGCTCGGCCTCGGCGATCCGCCCCTCTTCCTCGATGCGCAATCTGGCCATGTTTTCCGCCCGCGTCATCGCGGTTTGGCGGGCCTCCTCGGCAGCGGCGATCTGCTTCTGGAAAGAAGCGGTAGCGAGTGCTTCGGCTCGTATTTTTTCCTGCTCGGCAGCGAGTGCCTTGACCTCTTCGTCGGCGCGAATCTTGGCCATGTTCCGTGCGCGCAATGCAGCCTGCTCCTTTTCGCGCATGGTCTCGACAAGTTGCATCTCTTGGCGCTCGGTCTCCAGCGCCAGCTCTCTGGCCTCCACTTCGAGTTCGATGCGTTCGTGGTTCTTCTGGATGGCGCCCTGTTCGGCGGCATTGCGGGCTTCTATCGCCGCTTGCAGACAGGCTTCCGATTCGGCTTTCTCCTCGGCCAGGCACTGGGCCTGCTGTGCCGCGGCCGCTTTCTGGTCGGCGGCCGCTATCGCCTTCTGCTCGGTCTGTTCCTTGAGATCGAGTTCCCGTAGCGCCTGAGAATCGGCAGCGATGCGCTGCTGGGCCAGTTGCGCCAGATGCTGTTCGGCCTGTAGCTTGTCGGTTGCAGCCTGAATCGCCTGACGCTCGAGACTGAGGCGTTCCTGAGCTTCTTCCTCGACCTGGCGCAACAAAGCGACCGCCTGTTCCCGCGATTGCATCGTTTCCTTCTCAACCTCCAGAGCCAATTCTCTGGCGCGTGCTTCGAGTTCGAGACGCTCCTTGTTGTTCTGAACGGCGCTCTGTTCGACAGCGGTGCGCGCCGCTATCGTCGCACGCAGCTGGGCTTCCGTTTCGGCATTCTCTTCGGCCACGCGTTTGGCTTGTTGTGCCGCGGCCGCACGCTGATTGGCCGCTTCGATCTCGCGCAACTCGGCCTGCAGCTTGAGTTCGATCTCCTGGGTGGCCAGCATCTCCGCATCGGCCCGCTGTTGCGTCAGTATCGTCAGATTCTGCTCGGCCTGCAGCTTGTAGGCGGCTGCCTGTGCAGCCTTGCGCTCGATGCCGAGACGCTCCTGCGCCTCCTGCCCGGCCCTTCGCAACAATGCATTGTTCTCTTCCTGTTGCTGCTGCACCTGCCGGTCGAACTCGGCTTGAGATCGCGCCAGTTCCGTCGCTTCCTGCTCGCTCCGAAACCGGCGTTCGGCTTCGGCCCTCGCCAAGCCTTCCGCTTCGGCCCGCTGCCTGACAGACTCGAATAACTGCCGCTCTTCGCGTTCGCGCGCTTCGGCATTGAGTCTGGCCTGTTCTTCGAGATGAGCGCGTTGGGCCAGCATCTCGGCCGCAGCCTGTTCCATGGCAGCGCGAGTCTTGGCAGCGTGCTCGGCTTCGCGCTCCGCAGCGATCTTCTTCTGAATTTCGCTCAAGGCCAATGCTTCGGCGGCAACCTTGGCTTCGGCCGCCTCGGCGGCCACCTGTTCGGCCGCCAGCCTTGCGTTGGTCAGATCGAGCGATTCCTGCTCCTTGCGCGCCTTGATTTCGGCGGCTCGTGCAATCGCCGCGTCGGCCGCAGCTTTCTCCTGGGCCAGTCGCGCCAGATCCTGCTCCATACGCACGCGATTCTCTGCGGCATGGGCAGAATGCTGCTCGGCCTCGACGCGCCTGCCGATCTTATCCAGCTCCGCCTGTTCCGTGTCGGCCCTGCTGCGCGACAGTCGTAACTCTTCGGCCTCCGCCTCGGCACGCTTGACCGCCATGTCGCGCAGTTGCTGTTCCAGTACCAGCGTCTCTTCGGCATTGCGTTTGCGTTCGATTTCGACAGCCTCGCGTTCGCCCGCAGTCTGAACGAGCAGCGCTTCCAGCTCGGCGATCTCCGCCCGTATCGTCTGCATCTCGGCTTCGGCGTTCTGCTTCGTCTGCTGATCCGCCTTGATGCGCTGCTCGATCAACTGGGCCAGTTCGCGCTCGGCGCGTAGCTTCTCGTCGGCAGCAGTGCGGGCAAGCAATTCTTGCTGCAGGCGCTGATTCAGTTCCTCGGTCGCTTGTTGTTCCGCGCGCAACCGGGCCTGGTTCTCGGACTGCAGGCGCAATTCAAGGTCCAGTCTAGCCTGCCATTCCGCGGAGGCCCGCTTCTCGATATCGAGCTTGGCTCTGATCGCCTCGCCCAGTCTGACCTCGTCCTGTGCCTTGGCCTCGATCTGGGCGGTCAACTCTATTTCGGCGCGGGCGCGAGCCTGAGCTACCGCACGCGCATGGGCTTCGGCGCGAGCGCGTGCCTGCGCGGAAAGCTCGGCCTGGGTCTCGGCTTCGAGGCGATCGCGCGCCTCCTGGATCGCGTGCGTTCCGGCGGCATGTTGATCGTCGTTCTTGTCGACTAGGCGGATCGCTGGTTGCTTGGACATGGCGTTGCTCCCTGTATCTGTTTGATACTTATTTACCGCATGATCTATGGTGTCCCAGCGACCTTGTCGGCGCAATGCCGACAAATGAAGCAGGAGTTCAGGCAGAAAAAACGGGCTGATTCAGCCCACCGCCGGACAGAAAACCATACTCCGAATTTTCGGGGCCGCAGCCTTTCAGGCTACATGCCGGGAAACGTCCGCGACCACTTGCTCGAACATCTCCTGAGTCAGGCGTTTTGTCTGGGTATTGTAGCGGCTGCAATGGTAGCTGTCGAACAACGTCAGGCCGCCCGGCAATGCGTGCCGCGCCCCGTGGGCAAAGACATGCGCGCTCTTGCGCTGACCCATCGCCATCAGCACCGCCTGGTGGGCGATCAGACCTAACGCCATCACCGCAGCGCCACCCGGCAAGGCCGCCAGCTCCTCGGCCAGATAGCCGTTGCAGGCGCGCACCTCGGCGGGCTCCGGCTTATTCTGCGGCGGCAGGCAGCGCACCGCGTTGGTGATGCGACAGCCCCGCAATTCCAGCGCCCGGTTCGCGTTCTTATCGACATTCAGCGGATCAGGGCTGGTCGAAAAACCGTATTTGTGCAGCGTGCCGTACAGCAGGTTACCCGCATAGTCACCGGTAAACGGGCGTCCGGTGCGGTTCGCACCATGCATGCCGGGCGCGAGGCCTACGATCAGGAAGTTGCTCCCCGGCGCGCCGAACGAACTCACCGGCAGTGCGTGATACTCGGGATGTTCGGCACGAACCTGATCGAGGAAATCGGCCAGACGTGCACAATTACGGCAATTCTCTGAAAAAGTCATTTCATCATCCAAAAAAACCGACATACCACAGGCCGATCAGCGAGACGATACCCATCGCGATGACCAGATAGTAGGGCCAAACCACATGTTGTTCTGCATAAGGATCGACCAGCGAACGGTTCGCCCCCTTGGGCAAATCGGCCAGCGCGGTCAGCGAGGAGCCGAACGGGATATTGATGTAGGCGCGCGCATTGATCGCCCAGCCACAGGCATCCAGTATCGGGCCGAGGTTGCGCCGCTTCAGCTTGAACCAGGCCATCGCCACCGAAGGCCCGGATATCATCAGCATCAGCCCGATCAGCGCCAGCGGGATCTGCCAGAACTTCAGTCCCAGCACGCCGCTGACGACGGAGGCGAGGATGCCGCCTATCGCGCCTATCGCCAGCCCTATCGCCGCGAAGATACCGGCGAACTTGCCGACGTCGAACGGAGGTTTGGGCGCGGCGGGATCGGACACGTTCTTGCCGCCTTCCGCCACTGCCTTGACCATCTTGTCGTCCATCGCACCGGCCTTGGAGGCTGCGAACTTCTGCAACTGCTCGCTGATCGCCTTCGCGAGCTTCTTGTACGGCGACCAGAACGCCTGACGGATGCTGATCGGATTGTCGATAATGCGCACGATCTGCGCATTCCAGTCGCGTCCCTTGCGGTCGTAGAAGATGCCGTTGCGTCCTGCCGTCAGGAAATCAGAATCGCCAGCGGTGAAGGCCACGACGATGCTCATCTTCTCGGTGCCGCGCACGCAATCGCAGTACACTAGGCATGCGCCGCTCATGTTGGCGAAGACGGCATGCTTGTTCACGTCCTCTACCTTGACGCACAGCTCGCAGCTGCGGCCGTCCATATACAGCGTGCCGACCTGGAAGATCGCCTTGTCGCGGCCGGTGTAGAAGTTGCGGAACGACACGAAATTGTTGACCAGCTTGAACAGGTCGCGCTTGTAGTGCAGCAGTTTCTCCACCGAACGTATCGCCTTAACCTCGGCTTCGACCGCCTTGTCCTGAACGATCAAGGCATCGATCTGCTGGCGGCGTCCTGCCGAGATAATCTCGCGGATACGGTCGATGCCGAGCCGCTCCACGTTGCCTTGCGACTTGCCCGCCTGCCAGGCCTCGAACGCCGCGAAACGGGCGCACAAGACTTCCCATTCGCTGTCGCTCAATAACTCCGCATCGCCCAGCAGCGGCTGCACGACCTGCACGCGGAACGCCTCCAGCCGCGCCTGCCAGGCCGGATTGACGCCCGCGACCAGCGGCAGCGGCTTGTTCGCTTCCACGGTCGCCAGCGGGAAGTCCGCCACTTCGGTGCTCTGCGCCGACAGACTCTTTGCGGCGAGTTGCTGATAGTCCTCGACCGCGCGACTCAAAGGTGCTGCGGCACGCATGTCGTAAGAGGCCAGGCGGCAGCGCATGAAATAGTCGGCGACCTTGATGCGCACCGCATCGTAGGCCAGTGCCGCAGCCAGCGTGTTCTCGCCGAGAAACAGCACCGCCGCATCGCCCTCGCCCTGCGCATACCACGCCTCGTAGGCTACAGCCTCGGCAAAGAAGCGGTCGACGATCTCCTGCGTGATGCCGGCCTGTCCGCTCACATCCGCCGACGAACCGGTGCAGGCAACGATGTCCTCGACTGCCGCACGCAAGCCTAAGTCGGCGATCTGCCCGGCGCAGATCACGCCGTCGCCGTTGAACTCTTGGCTGGCGACGAGCTTTTCGACATCGTCCATGTCCTCCAGAGAAATCTCCTGCGCATCCGGCTTGCCCAGACTCTTCATGACATGCCGTGTCGAAGCCAGCAGTTGCCTGCCCGCCTCGTTCCCTTCATCGATTTCGGACAAGGCCAAGCGGTCTGTTCCCTCGATCAGCAGGTCCGGATTTTTCAGCATCCCGCCGGCCCAGACGATCGCCTCCAGCACCTCGTTGGGACGCACATGGCCGTCGCAGTCGCTGTCTATCATGTCCAGCGTGCGCGCATCGAACTCGATGCCGCGCGTCGGGCAGCTCAGCGCCGCCCACAGCTTCTGGTCGAGTTCGCGCAACGCCAGCAGGTCCGCGCCGCTGCCGATCTGCACCTGATCGAAGCCGCCCGCGCGAAAGAAATTCCATGTGTGTGTCATGCGCCCCCCTGCCCCGATGAATTGAACTGCGATTTATCCAAAAAAAACTAAGTTTTATCCGCAGATTACGCAGATTAACGCAGATTTTCATGCGCTTATGCTCGATAAGTGCCTCACTTAAAAGGTGTGCCTGATTAACGAGATAGCTTATTGTTTAATCTGTGGAAATCTGCGTAATCTGCGGACAACCGCTTTTTTAAGGTTTATTGCTCATGATGTTCAAGCGTATAGCCCGCCTGCCCATCCTGCCCCAGATGACGAACCAGATACGGCATCACTTCTTGCAGCACGCCGTGCAACGTCCACGGCGGATTGAGTACGAACATGCCGCTGCCGTACATGCCGAAGCCGTCTTCGGACTGCCCCTGCACGCTGAGCGCGACATGTAGCCAGCTCTTGACCGGCAACTGCTTGAGCTGTTCTGGCAACTCCCGCGCCTCGGTGCGCTGCAACTGCGGATACCACACCGCGTACACGCCGTTGGCGAAACGCTTCAGCCCTTCGCCCAGCGCCGACACGACGCGGCGGTAGTCCTGCTTGTCCTCGTACGGCGGATCGATCAGCACCAGCGCGCGGCGCGGCGGCGGAGGCAGCAACGCCTTCAGCGCGCCGAAGCCGTCGGCTTCCTGCATCAGCACCTGCGTACCATGTCCGGAGAAATTCTCCTGCAGGATTTCGCTGTCAGTCGGATGCAGCTCGAACAGCCGCATCTTGTCCTGTCCGCGCAACAACTGCTGCGCCACCAGCGGCGAACCCGGATACAGCTTCATCTGCCCGTCCGAGTTGATGCCCTTCACCAGCGCCACATAGTCGGCCAGCGCAGCCGGCAAATCGTCGCGATCCCACAGCCGCGCAATGCCGCTCTCGTATTCTGCGTTCTGCGTGGCGTAACCGCTGTCCAGCGCATAACAACCCGCGCCGGCATGGGTATCGATATACCAGAACGGTTTGTCCTTTTGGGCCAGGTATTGCAGCAACTGCACTTCGACGAAGTGCTTCAGTACATCGGCGTGATTGCCGGCATGAAAGGCGTGACGGTAGCTCAGCATGGATAGAAGTTCTCTTGGATTTGCGTCTTCAAAACGGACGCATGCTACCAGTTTTGCCGTTGTGTGATTTCAGAATGGCGGGGCGAGACGTCGATCACTTCAAATCTCAGGTCATGAAGAGCCTGATCGGATAGCTTTACGGTATATGGAAAACAGTTCGCGCGGCCCGAAATACGGCTAAGTCTTGGCGTGTTTTGCCAGAAACCGATCCAACTGGTTTGCGAACGCCTGACGATCGCCTGGACTCAGCATCGCTGGTCCGCCGGTCTCCACACCGCTGCTGCGCAACACATCCATAAAGTCGCGCATCGCCAGACGTTCCCGAATCGTATCCACGGTATAAAGCTCGCCGCGCGGATTCAGCGCATGGCCACCCTTCGCGATCACCTCGGCGGCCAGCGGAATGTCGGCGGTAACCACCAGATCGCCCGGCTCGGTCAGCTCGACGATCTTGTTGTCCGCCACATCGAAACCCGCCGGCACCTGTAGAGCGCGTATCACCATCGACAGCGGGCAATACAGCAACTTGTTCGCCACCAGCGTCAGCGGAATCTGCCGCCGCTCTGCCGCACGAAACAGAATTTCCTTGATGACCTTGGGACACGCATCGGCATCCACCCAAATCTGCATCACTTCTCCCCTAGTCGCGCGGCATCGCTCATGCCATTCTAGAAGGCAGCTTGATCGTCTCGCCAGCCACCATAAACACGCCCTTGCCCTGATGATGCAACGTGCGCGGGTTCTTCTGCGTGGGATCGATCCAGGCCTGGATCACCTCCAGCACGAAAAAGTTGTACTTATTCACCATCCGCGTATCGACTACCCGGCATTCGAGATTCGCGTAGCACTCGGCGATCAGCGGCGCAGCCACCTGCGAAGCGGGCAACGGCGTCAACTTGAATTTTCTGAACTTATCCATCCGACTGCCCGAACAGTTGCCGACACCCACCACCTGCTTAGCCAGCTCCGCCGACGGAATATTGAGCACGCATTCCTTCGTTTTTCGCAATGCATCAAAACTAAAATTCCGCCCGCTAATCACGCAGCCCACCAGCGGCGGCTCGAACTCCATCATCGTGTGCCAAGACATCGTCATGACGTTCGCACGGCCCTTGTGAGCGGTCGTCACTAGCACGACCGGGCCGGATTCGAGCAGGCGATAGACGCGAGACAGGGGGAAATTCTCTTAGCCATCTCAACACTCCTTCCTCCAGGGACACTGAAGCTGGACTGCGACTTTAATTCTTACGGCGCCAAACCGACTTTCATCGCCACTCAGTTTGATAGCAGATTTGGAACAATAACACCGACTATGCTTACAAGGCCCGGTAATTCCCCCTGAAATTAGCGGCAGTTAAAAGTAAAATTTTCCCGTCTCAGGAGGCACTTCTGAGACACTTTTTTCGGGAAAACACGAAAACCGGAAGGAATTAATGGGCAAGAAAAAACCCCTAAATCGTTGATCTAGGGGCTTAAATTTGGGGTGGCTGATGGGGCTCGAACCCACGACAACAGGAATCACAATCCTGGACTCTACCAACTGAGCTACAGCCACCATGGAACTTTATTCGTCAGACACTTGGCGTGCCCGACAGGAATCGAACCTGTAACCCCCAGCTTAGAAGGCTGGTGCTCTATCCGGTTGAGCTACGGGCACAATTCTTTTCACGGCTTGTGTTACTACCTGAACCTGGTCGGGGTGGAGAGATTCGAACTCCCGACATCCTGCTCCCAAAGCAGGCGCGCTACCAGGCTACGCTACACCCCGAAGGCTGCGCATTATACAGACGCAGCCTCAGAAATCAATTCAGTTTTTGTGTTTTTTTAATTGCGGCGAAGCCAGCATCAGGTAATAGCCCATAGACCACAGCGTCAACAGCGCAGCGAGGTACAGGAGCAACGCGCCTATCGCCTGGCAATCGATGCCGAGCAGACGGTCGTGATACAGCAACAACAGGATCGCGATCATCTGAAACGCGGTCTTGATCTTGCCCAGCATCGAGACCGCGACGCTCTTGGCCTCGCCTAGCTTGGCCATCCATTCGCGCAACGCGGAGATGGTGATCTCGCGACCGATAATGATGAAGGCGATGATCGCATCGGCACGGCCCAGCTTGACCAACACGATCAGCGCTGCGGCCACCATCAACTTGTCGGCCACCGGGTCGAGGAACGCGCCGAAGGCGGAGGACTGGTTAAGCCTGCGCGCCAAATAGCCGTCCAGCCAGTCGGTTGCCGCCGCCAACAGGAACACGAGAGTGCTGATCAGGTTCTTCAGGTGCGGACTCAGCGTATCGTCGGACAGATAGAACACCGAAACGAACACCGGGATAAGCAGGATTCTTAGCCAGGTAAGGAGATTAGGGATATTGTTAAACATGTGCTCAGTGTAGCCGCTGGTAAATCGCTTCAGCAACAGGATATTGATTTTTTGTGGGAGCGAATTGGTAATGTCGCCTTTCTGCAAAGTAGAAATGTCCCCGATGCGGCATTCAAGGCTCAGGCGCTCGACCGCCTGCGCACCCGTTATCCGGACTTGTGTCCAATGCTGGCATTCGAAGGGAGCGATCCGCGTGCACCCTGATTCGCCGAACTCGCCCTTAAGAGTCGCTGGATTAAATAACATCTTTTACGTCTCTCGCGTAAAATCCCGCCCGCTATTGCGCCAATCTCCGACAACATCACTTCTATCTACGCAGCCGTGACCACCGAAGTCGAACGTTTCTTTTCCGAGCAGAGCCCGCTGGCCACCGAGGTCGCGGCGTTCCGTCCGCGCGCGCAGCAGCGGGAGATGGCTATGGCCGTGGCCGCGGCGATACGCGACAACGCGATCCTCGTCGCCGAGGCCGGGACCGGAACCGGCAAGACTTTCGCCTACCTGGTTCCTGCGCTGCTCAACGGCGGCAAGGTGGTGATCTCGACCGGCACGAAGAACTTGCAGGACCAGTTGTTCCAGAAGGATCTGCCTATGGTGCGCGACGCGCTGAAAGCGCCGGTGTCCGTGGCGCTGCTCAAGGGGCGCTCGAACTACGTGTGCCACTACCATCTGGAGCTGGCGCAATCAAACGGGCTGTTCAAGACGCGCGAGGACGTGAAGCATCTGGGCAAGATCGTGAATTACGCCAAGGTGACGCAGAGCGGCGACAAGAGCGGGCTAGCCGATGTGCCGGAGAACGCGCCGATCTGGATGAATGTGACCTCGACGCGAGACAACTGTCTGGGCCAAGAATGCCCCATGCACAAGGAATGCTTCGTGCTCAAGGCGCGCAAGGAGGCGATGGAGGCAGACATCGTGGTGGTGAACCACCACCTGTTCTTCGCCGATGTGATGCTGCGCGACGAAGGCGTCGCCGAGCTGCTGCCCGCCTGCAACACGGTGATCTTCGACGAGGCGCACCAGCTGCCGGAGACCGCCAGCCTGTTCTTCGGCGAGAGTATCTCGACCTCGCAATTGCTGGACTTGGCGCAAGACTCGCGCCTCGAAGCCATCGCCTCGGCCAAGGATTTCGCGCCGCTGCCCAAGGGCTGCGACGAACTGGACAAGGCCGCGCGCGACCTGCGGCTGGCGTTCAAGAAAGAAGGACGATTGCCCGCCAGCGT
>JALNYK010000068.1 GCA_023229845.1 Gallionella sp. | reverse complement strand
TGTTACAATTCCTCAAAACGCTATAATTATGCAAAGCTCGCGAGCCTTTCAATGCCATGAAACCATGACGGAGACTGGCTCGCTTATCTATCGCTTTGCATAATTCGATACTTTGCATAACGACCCTGAGCAGTCACTCGACCCAGATTTCCGAATAGCGGCTTACCAACGGAAAGCGGACCGTCGAATTCAGACAGCAAGCCAACTGGCACTTTCGGCCGTTATGCAAAGCTTTGCATAACGGCCAGAAGAGGTCATTCAGACCGTCAAAGCTGGATCGCCAGTGGACCACTCGCACTGGCTTTAGCGGGCCTAGGCTTGCCGAAAAATCTGATAATTCATTTGCTATAAAACCGGTCATTTTATTTACTCCCAACAGTCCCAACAACAATAAGTAACAACAATAAGTAAGCAGCAATTCTCATTATGGCGCCAACCACCTAAAATGGTAGACCGATACCCCCATGAGACCAATATATGAGCGCCCCCTTTGGAAAAAATGCCTTAACCTTTAGCGATGTGGTCAAGCAATTGCGTACTACTTTCGAAGCTTTCTGCGATCGGCGAACTGGAAAAAATACCAACTATACGATGACTGACGCAGGACTGAGCGCGTTTTCGGTATTTTTTATGCAAAGCCCCTCTTTTTTGGATTTTCAACGGACCATGCAGGAGACCCAAGGGAAAAACAATGCGCAAACGCTATTCGGTGTTTTCCAAATCCCGACAGATAATCATATTCGCACACTGCTCGATGCCGTCGAACCGGCTGCGGTGTATTCGCTGTTTGATTTTGTCTTTGACGGTTTTCAACATGCGGGCGTAATCGACTCGTTTCGCACGGCAGACAACCGATTATTGCTGGCATTGGATGGAACCGGATACTTTTCATCAACAAACCTCCACGGTCCGTGCTGTTCGTGTAAAACGCACAGCAACGGCAAAGTCAGCTATTCGCACACGGTAGTCACACCGGTACTGGTTAAGCCGGGCAGCGACAAGGTCATCCCACTGGCTCCGGAATTTATAAGGCCACAGGACGGCCATGAAAAACAGGATTGCGAGATCAACGCTTCTCTGCGTTGGCTGGAAAGCCGGGGTAGCTGGTACGCCGCGCTAGGTACTACGGTGCTCGGCGATGATCTGTATTGTCACGAGCCGTTTTGCCGGGCGTTGCTGGCCAAAGGATTTGAGTTTATCCTGGTCTGCAAGCCCCTCTCTCATAAGACTTTGTACGAATGGGTTGCTGATCTGGAGCGTACCGGTATTGTTAAAACCCTGGTGCATACTCGCTGGACGGGCAAACGACACGAAACTGACAGCTATCGTTACGTTAGTGCCGTACCCTTGCGCGATGCCGATGATGCATTATCCGTGAACTGGTGCGAGATCACTACCCGCACGGCAGACGGTAAGGTCCTGTATCGGAACGCGTTCGTCACGTCCTTGACGGTTGACGACACCAACGTGGCAGCGGTGGTTGCCTCGGGGCGCGCAAGGTGGAAAATTGAAAATGAAAACAATAATACCTTGAAGACCAAGGGCTATTGCTTCGAGCATAACTACGGTCATGGTGAACAGTTCTTGTCTTCTTTGCTGGCAACGCTCATCATGCTTGCCTACTTGTTGCATACGCTGCTGGATTTAATGGACGAAAAATTTTGCCTGCTTCGTCAAAAACTTCCCTCGCGCAAACGTTTGTTCGATGATATGAAGGCGCTTACGACCTACATGTGCTTTGATAGCTGGGAACACCTGCTCGATTTTATGCTGGAAGGGTGGTCTCATACCCCGAAAAGCCGAATCGTCCGACCTCCCAAGCCTGGAATCGGATAGGTTTTGGTCATAATGAGAATTGCTGCAAAAGTAGGCGCTGTACGACTGCATGGATGCAGGAGGTAGGGCAATGCAGGAGCAATTGCCGAGGCGACAGCTTTTCGTTGCCCGGCATTTCTACTGGTGATGGAAAGACGGGAGGCAAAACCGAAATACGACATCATATTGGATCATGGAAATGTCGGGCATAAACAGCATGCCCGACCATGGGCTGTTTGACAAATGGTGGCCTGAAAATTGTACGAATGTTCATAGTGCTAAAGCCTACACCAGGGGCAAATTGCGAGCGCCAGCGAGTAATTTGTCCCTCTGGCTGTGATGGTTAGGCATTTAAAGCCGGCGAAGTTTAAAATATCCATCCTTTACGCCAACTGTAAGAATTGCACTATCATCAAATACCGTCCAAAAGTGCCCTTTGATATTTGTTTCCTTTGGCACAAGCAAATCAGGTTCACACCAGTCTTCGAATTTTAGGCCTGTTTCAATTAGCGTAGCTACTATAGTTGGACCATCTGGGACTTGTATTTTACCTCTTAGCTCAAGAGGCTTAAGTTTACCGAAGTTATCGTTTGGGAAATCCACATCTGTACTTCCGAATACATCTGATCCAATGTAGAAATTCCTTTTTTGCATCAATAGACATCTTTCCTAAATACAGCCATAGCGCAAGTTAACAAGAGCCGCCACTAAATTCCATGTCAGCGAGTAATGCTTGTGCTTGCCCCGATAAACATTTTTGACGATCCTGAAAATCTTGCATCGGCGGTTGATATGCTCAATGAAAACACGTTGTTTTGATAGTATTTTATTATAAGCTTTGTCTTCTGCCGAAAGAGGTTGGCCTTTTTTCTTTTTGATCGGCAGGTTCGAGTTCTGATGGTGTTTGTGTATCCCTTGGTATCCCGAATCCGCCAACAGCAGGGCATCGGGATGCAACAATAGGCGGCTGTCTTTGAAAACCGAAAAATCATGTTGCTGGCCTTTACCCATCACCACGGACAGGATAGCCAACGTCAAAAGGCAGATCACGAGCTGGGCTTTGATCGTGTGGCGTTTTTTTTCCCTGAGTAGTACGCTTTCTGGTTTTTAACAGGACGCTCGATAGGCTGCTCCGAAACATCAATGGCCACGGTGGCTGTGGGATCTTCCAACAGTGCCTTGCGGTTGGGGAGTTTTTCGACTTTGGCTAATAGTCTTGCAGTGCGGGCATAAACCTTATGGCAATACGACTCACTGATACCGAAAATCGCCGCCAGATTTATCAAAGTCGGATAGTGGCGAAGATAATAAAGTGTCAGCAACAAGCGGTCTTCCAAGGCCAGCTTGGAGTCTTTCCGCCCCCGTCTTGTCAGCGGCTTGAGGGCTTTTTGTTCGTCCAGGTAAGCCGCCAATTTCCCGTGAAGATGCAGGAAATCTTCTTGTGACAGGCCGACTGTCCGTAGAAATTCTTCAGGCTTGTTCGTAGGCAGTTGGGCGTAAGGGGTCATGGCTATCCGTGTTTATAGAGGTAGGCTGCTATTTTAACCCTATCAATGCTGCTTCTATGACGAATATTTAGGAAAGATGTCTAAT
>JALNYK010000043.1 GCA_023229845.1 Gallionella sp. | reverse complement strand
ATTGCCAGCCCGCATCGAACAAACTCAGGCGCGGCCCGCATTCCGGGCAGGCATTAGGCTGCGCGTGGAAGCGGCGCGTGGTTGGCGTGTCATATTCGCTTTGGCACAAGGGGCATTGCGCAAACTTCGCCATGCTGGTGTTGGCGCGGTCGTATGGCAGCCGTGCAGTCAATGTGTAGCGAGGGCCGCAGTGGATGCAATTGATGAAGGCATGGCGGTAGCGGCGGTCGGCGGGATTGAATAATTCGGCCAGACAATCCGGGCAAATCGCCATGTCGGGCGCGATGCCGGTGAGCACGCGGCCAGCCTTGCTGGCCATGATGCTGAAGCCTTGCAGTCCGGTAATTTCCTGCGCCAGATCGTGACTGACTTTTTCCACGCGCGCTAGGGCGGGCGGTTCGCTTTGCAGACGTTCGATCAAAGACATCACTTGCGGATGCGCACCTTCGACCGTTATTTCCACCCCTTCGCTGTCGTTGCGCACCCAGCCCGCCAGACCGAGTTCATGCGCAAGCCGGAAGACGAAAGGACGGAAACCTACGCCTTGAACTTGGCCGAATACTTTGATTTGCGCGCGAATCATGGCGGTCATTAATTATCGACGGCTTGTTTTTAAATTTGGTTCATCATGATTTTCGATGGGTATCGCTACGCTCCACCCATCCTACCTGCTACAGCCTTTTGGCACCCCGCCTTAATCCACGTCAGCCACTCCTCCATCCCCTCACCGCTGGTTGCCGAGATGCGGATCACTTGAATATTCGGGTTCACGCGGCGCGCATTTTCTATGGCGAGGTTGGCGTCGAAGGTCAGGTACGGCAGCAGGTCGCATTTGTTCAGCAGCATCAAATCCGAGGCGCGGAACATGTCGGGATATTTGAGCGGTTTGTCTTCGCCTTCGGTCACGGAAAGGATGGCGACTTTGTGCGCTTCGCCGAGATCGAAACTGGCGGGGCACACAAGGTTGCCGACGTTTTCGATCAGCAGCAGGCTGTCGTCTTCCAGCTTCATCTGCTCCATCGCACGCCCCACCATGTACGCGTCCAGATGGCAGCCTTTGCCGGTGTTGATTTGCAGCGCAGAGGCACCTGTCGCGCGAATCCGCGCGGCGTCGTTGTCGGTCTGCTGGTCGCCTTCGATCACGGCGAGCTTGAGTTCGTTGTTCAATGCCACTATGGTCTTCACCAGCAGCGTGGTTTTTCCGGAGCCGGGGCTGGAGACCAGATTGAGCGCGAAGATGCCGTGCGCGGCGAGGTAGCCGCGATTTTCGTTCGCGTAGCTGTCGTTCTTGGAGAGGATGTCGCGCTCGATTTTCACCATGCGTGCCTGGGTCATGCCGGGTGCATGTGCGCCTGCGGGGCCGGTGCCGAAATCTATCGAGTTGTGCGTATGCTCATGAACGTGATCGTGTTCGTGCGCCGAATGATCCGGCGTCCGATATTGCATCTTCTGCCCACCCGCCTTGCGCTGCTTGAGCGCGTGCCCGCCTATGAGTGTTTGTCCTGCTCCACATCCGCATGTTGTACACATAGTTTCCCCTATTCCACTTCCAGTTCCTTGACGCGCATCTCGCTGCCGCCGGTCACTTGTATCTGGTAACTGCCGCACACCGGGCACGCTTCGTATAGCGCGGTGACGGGCACGTTGCCTTCGCATTTCATGCACCAGCCCTGCCCCGGCGTTTCGATGATTTCCAGCCGCGCGCCTTCGGCGACGGTGTCGCGCGTCACCGCGTCGAAGCAGAAACGCAGCGCTTCTTTTTCCACGGCGGCCAGTTGGCCGATCTCCAGCCACACGGCTTTAACTTTGCTACAACCGTCAGCGCGCACGGTGTCTTCCACCAGTTGCACGATACCTTCGGCCAGCGACATTTCATGCATGACGCACCTCGATTTCGAAAGCTACACAGGGGTCGAGCGACAGGGCCGCGATGTGCGCACGGCGTCGCAAACTTGCCTCGTCCCGCTCTTCCAGTCCGACCATATCCTGCACGAACGCGCCGCCGGGATGGAAGTTCCACTCGGTCGGCGCAACGATGGAATATTCCGTCACCCGCTCCGCTTCTAGCTGCACATGATGCATCAACAGCCCCCTTGCGGTGCGCGCGACGGCGATTCCTTCTCCCGCTGCCGGGGCGATGGCATCCAATCGTGGCGCGGCGTTTTCATCCAGCAATTTCACCGTATCGATCAATCGGGCCAGCAGCCGCTTCGATGCGTTCGAGTATCGCTCGCCCAGCATGCGGTGGTCGGCATGATACGACCAAGCCCCAGTCTCCGCCGCACCGCCACGATCATCCGGTGCTGCGGCGAATGCCGTGCTCCATCTTCCGGCACAGGCGATCTGCGCTTGCGCTGCGCTCCACGCCGACAACAATGCAGAGGTGTTTCGCATGCAGCACGCTTGTTCGTCCAGCGCCGCCAGCAACCGGGCCGCGGGACTCTGCGTCGAACGCCACCATGCCCGCACATCGTCCAGCTCGCGCCAGTCCGCCAGCGCCACTCCCAGCCAATCGCGCTCGAATTCCAGCCGCAGGCGGGTCGTGCCCGCATCGCCCGACGCGATTCTCCGCAGCATCGCATGCCAGTGCATGAAAAGTTTTTCTTGCTGCGGCAAGCCCAGCGCCTTGGGCCAATCGAGCAGCATGCGCCACAGATGTTCCTGCAATACTTCGCTGCGTATCTTGCGATCCAGCGCCTGAGCATCGCCCGGATCGATTTGCCGCGCGGCCCGCAACGCGGATTCCGCCGCCGCACCCTGCGCATGCCCGCATACGCTGAACAGCAGCGGCACGAGTTGCATGACTTGCGCGGGCGTCTTGCCTTTCAGCAACACCGACGCCTGCGGGCGCGTCGAACGGACATCGACCGAGCCGACCGATGCGCCGTCCCAAGTCACGGCCAAGGATAATTTTCCCGTATCCATCGCTGTTACGATTCCATTAAAAAGCCGCGCAGAAAATCGCGTCGCGACAACGGGATATCCGAAATCTTTTCGCCGTTCAGGCGCGCCGCTTCCAGCGATTGCTTGCGTTCCGCATCGCGCATCCGGTCGGACTGTTCGCCGACAAACAACATCTCCATGATCTGCTCGGCGATGCTCACGGCTTCTGCTTGCGTGGCGATATGCAAGGTCGGCGAGACCAGCGGGCAGGTGTGGCAAACGCCCAGCGCGGCGTCGTTCAGCCCCATGAAATCGTAACTGCCGGAGGGGAATGTCCAGGTCTGCTTCGCGTCTAGCGGCAAGGGTTCCAGTGTTTCGCCGCCCGGCAGCAGCATCAGGTTGATCGTCCATGGCGTGACCAGCACCGCCACATGACACCCGTTCCATTCGCGCCAGCCCACCACCTCGACGCGCAGCGCCGCATTGCAGATCGGCAGCCCCGCCATGCGCGTAGCGGCGATGTCGTCGAATACCGCATGCAATTTTTGCGCGGACGGATTCACTCGTTCGCCGCCATAAACTTGTGCCGGGGCGAGTCGCAGTTCGGGCAGGTCCAGTGCTCCGGCAGTTGCGAGAACGGCGTGCCCGCTTCGATCTGCCACACCGGGTCGCCCTGCGCCGGGTCGTACACATGCCAGCAGATGCCGCATTCCATCACTTGGTCATCAGATAGTTTGCCGTTATCGCCAAGAAACGAGCCTTCGAACATGCTCATCTCAGGCCGCTTCCGTCGCCCGCATGACTTG
Organism: Gallionella sp.; assembly: GCA_023229845.1. Classification (GTDB taxonomy): domain Bacteria; phylum Pseudomonadota; class Gammaproteobacteria; order Burkholderiales; family Gallionellaceae; genus Gallionella. Next base: position 15,796 of record JALNYK010000043.1, on the reverse strand, counting down.
CAGCCACTCGCCCAGGCGTTCGATGCTGTCCTCGTGATCCTCGCCGGAGGCCAGCGCGACTTCCGGCACATCGGCGACTTCGAGGGTGTTCAGGATCAGCGTATCCATGCTGTTGAAGTATTGCACCCACCACACGTTGGACAGCCGGGTGCTGCCGATGCGGCAATTGCCGTAGCCGCGCGAGAGTATGGTCACCGTGCCGATACCCAGCGTCTGCACCAGACAGTCCATGTCCGCGGGCGACATCGGCAGCAGCGTGAGATTGACGACATGCGCCGCATCGCCGGCCTTGCGCGTTGCGGCCTTGTGCGCGATCTCGACCAGCACCGCCGGCGAATTCATCAGCCCGCCCGATTTTTCCGGGATGGCGCATTCCAGTATTGCGCCGTCCAGCGCCAATTGCCGGACGATGGGCGGAATCGCGCAAGCCATGAGCGCGTCGCTGACCAAGCGTCCGTCGGCGGCATATTCGCGCACCCGCCACACGCTGGCGAACACGGTTTCCTGGATGCGGTATTGCGCCGAGCCGCGCACGGCGATACTCACTTCGCCCTCGCCCATGGTCTGGTTGAGCAGACGCACGACATCCGCATCCCTGTCGAGCAACTCGATGACGGGGACGGGGACGAGAACGGGCGACGAACCGAGCGGCGCGGCGCACATGCGGTCGCGCAACTGCTCGACCACCGCGCAGGCCGCGGCCAGCACCGCGGGGTCGGCCTCGACATCGGCTATCGGCAACGCAAAAGTGGTCATCGCATCCGGCATCGGCAAGTATTGCAACGAATCTTCTTCCGGCTGCGAGCCGGGACCGGCGACGACGGGGATAGGGAATTCTTTCACCATGTGATGCTCCTTAATTCTTTGCACGACTCCATTTTGGCAAGCCACCTATGCACGACCGCCTGCTTTGCTTCCTTCTGATGAAACTACTAGCCATTCGACTAAGCGCGATAAAACTTGCGCTAAGTCGCTGGTTATCCCGCAAGCGGGAGAAGGACCGAGGATGAGGGGCTGAGCACACAGAACATCGTTCAATTTCAACTCAACACCCCTCACCCCAACCCCTCTCCCGCTTGCGGGAGAGGGGCTATATCCATTACCAGTCGCGATTAATGACAAGCAGACACCCCGCCCGCCGCCATCACCGGAATGCCCACCGAAGGCGCGCGTCCGGTCGGTTTGTTCAGCATGGCGGCGATTTCGCGCTGGTACTCGTCCCAGTTGCGCATGCCGTCGATTGCGCCCACGTACTCGCCGTCGCGCACGAACACCAGCGACGGCCAGCGCGCGATGCCGAAGCGCGCCTTCTCCTTGCGCGCCAGATCGGGCGTCACGATGGCGGCGCGCAATCGATCTCCGGTCTGCTTGAGCACCTCGGGCAAGATCACCGCCACATCCCAGGTTTCGGGCTGCTGGTCCGGCTCCTGCGTGAACAGCACCATGCCGTCGCCCGCAGCGGCGATAAAGGATTCCAGCCCGGCTTCGTCCAGCAAACAGATATTGCTCTGCGCGCGCAAGCGCTCCAGCAGCCTGTCGAAACCCGCTTTCATCTCCGCGGCGCGCACCGCCGCAAATTCGACCGTCTCGTTCATGCGCCATCCTTTCTCAAAAAATCCGGCAGCGTGGGTTCGCGGTTCGCGAGGTCGGCGAAACAGCTATCCCAATCGGCCTCGCCGCCATCGGCCATCGCCTGCAAACCGTCCAGCGCGGCATTCACCAGCGCCGCTCTTTCCGCATCGATCACTTCGCGGCCCGCATCCAGAAAAGTCATCAGCCACTGCCCGACCTCCACCCGCCCCAGCAGCATGGTGTTGATGAGCTGCGTGCCGTTGCGGCCCACGCAGATCGCGCTGTGCTCATGCGCTTCCAGCACCTGCATCGGTATGCCCATGCACATATCAAAGCTGCCCGTTCATGACGCGCTCGTCGCCATAGCGGCAAGCCAGCTCGGCGGAAGGCCGCCCCGCTTCGTAGTGCTCCATCTGCAACGCGCGCTGATGCTCGTCGTCCACCACCGGCGAACTTCGTCGCTCATAGGGAATGCCCCATTGCTCGATTTGCGCCAGCGCCACTTCCAGCGCGCGCGGTATCTGCGCCTTGACGATGTCGCGCAGGCTGCCGCCGAAATCTTCCAGTTGCTCGGGCTGCACGCCGATCAGCACCATGGATTCCGGCAACTTGCCGCCCAGCGATGCGCAGGCGATGACTTCCTGGAATCCGGTCTGGTGCAGGCTCATCTTCTTCACGCCCATGAAGCGCGGCACCTCGTCGTCGCGCGCGACCACCATCTCGCCGGGCTGCATGCCATAGTCCACCGCATCGAACACGATCAGATAACGCGCTTCTTCCAGATAAGGCAACAGGTACAAACCCTGCGTGCCGCCATCGAGCACCGTCACCTCGTCGCCGAACCGGTAAGCGGCATTCAGCGCCTCGACGCAACGCACCCCGAAGCCCTCGTCCGCCCACAGGATGTTGCCTATCCCCAGCACCAACAATTGAGTGTTTTTCACATCGAATCTCCAGTGTTACCAGCACCGTAACACAGCAGGAGACATGCCAGCCATCGGGAAAAGACTAGCCGTTAATAATCAACAGACTAATGAATCAGGGGGATAAAACGGAACGCCTCAATGGAAAGTTACTTTCCACTTTGATGTCGTTATGGCGCGATTCGACCTCGTCGATTCGATGCATCCAGTACAAACACGTCTATGAGCTTTTCTTCTGCCGGCGAGAGCTGATCTCGCAATCTGCGAGCCAACTCATCAGCCGTTTTGGGCTTCACACCGGTAGGCGGCGCGGACGATCTTTTGCCGGAATCGTTGAACCAGATCACCAGCAAAATCCCTCGCCCACCTGTCTCCGGCGCGATGATATACAGCGGAATCAATTGCTCGTGGATAGCGCGCCACAAGTCAGGACTGTGATCCAGCTTGATTTCGATAGGCAGATGGAATGCCGCGCCATTGCTGCGATAAGAGAGACGAATATCGGCGCGCTTGGACTCCGCCTCGCGCGTCTCCGGCTGTACATCGACATCGAAAGGAGCCAGCAAGGGCTTGAGCCGCTCGACCAGATAGTCGCGGCAACTGTTCTCCGGCCTGGGATTTTGCGGTTTGTTGTAACCGTCCACATTCCAGAATCGTTTATAGCTATCGGTATTGCTGGTGCGAATTTCGACTGCCAGTTTCTCCAGAAAATCGGAGGCCAGTGCCGCCAGATCGGCCACATTCGCGGGCTTGCGGTTATCCAGCGACTGGATGACCTGCTCTATATCCGGATGCCGGAATGTAGCCTCGCGCCGACTGACCTGCTGAGTCTGCTGCACGTTGCGAATAACGTCGTGCCAAGCGACCAATCCCGGCTGGGCAAGCAGCCCGCGCAGCACACACCCAACATCCTCGCCGGGCATACTGCCCAGCTTGTTCAGCAAGGCTTGCACATAATCCCTTTCGTTATCGGCACGAGTAACGAATCCATCGCCTGTCGCCCATCGCGGCGTACAGCGCGGCCCCAGCAACTCGATCAGCCACCCCATGCTCGCAACCGATAAAACATAGTCTTTTTCCTGAGTCCTGTGCCACCCCGAATACATGAATGCGGAAAGATGATTAATGCGCACCACTTTGCCGCCAATCTGCTTCCGCACAATGGGCTCGTAAATCTCGGGCGCGACAATCAACCCCGTTGCCAGCCAGTACACGCGTTGAGCGACATCCAACCCCTTCAGCGCCAACCTTTTTTCAACCAATGCCAGCAAGGCCGTCCTGTCCGCACAGCCAATCGCCGCCTTGAGCAAATATTCCAGCGAGGAAATCTGCTGCTGGTTACTGCGGATTGGATAGCTTTCCAGTAGCGGGATAGCGACCAGCCCGGCGACATCCCGATAATCGGGGTCGTAAACGAGTTGATATAGTCCAGTGATGTGCTGCACCTTGCCCGCCAGCATGGTACGGACGTATTCGGTCAACACCTTCGCTGCCAGTATCGAGCGAGACAGGCTGAGCGGCTTGATCCAGACGGGTTCTTCGCCCGCGCCATAGGCGTACCAGAACGCCAACGCTTTTTCCGCAAGCTCATCGCTCAGCGTAAATATCATGGCTGAATTTTCCTGATACAGCTTTTCCATGCAGACGAGGAAGGGCAAGAGGATAAGATGCTGGCGATGATCGACGGCCAAGGAAAATATCCCCTCGACTTGCGGCAGATCGGAGCGATCCAATATTTTGCACAAGCCGTTTTTTGCAGCAACAATCAGTTCCTCATCGTTATTCAACAATTCAGACAGACGCTCTTCCCCGGTTTTTCCGTTTACTCCGCTGTAGAGATCGAACCATGCCGCCGCAAGATGATGCAATGCCTGCGGATGAGCGCGGCCTTCTTCGATGCTGGATTTATGCTCGCGGAAATATCTTATTCGTGCCGCCAGTTCGGCTTCGCGCTCCTGCTTCATCTCGCTCTCGAGCGCAATTTGATCCTGCCGCCAACTTTGGCTTTCCAAATCGCATTGGCTGGCATTCCGAAATGCGTCGGCGAACTCGGGATATTGAGCGACAAATTCCTCGAAGACGTCCAGAGACAATCCCTTTTGGCCTTCGCTTTCATGCAGCAACACCCCAAAGGCTTGGTAGAAAAAACCTTCGCGCAGCTTGACCTCATGAGCGGCAAGCGCCTGCTCCAGCCACCATAGGCCGATGCCCTCCGGCCTCTTGGCACCGTGGAGCCGTTTGGTCACTTGGTAAATTTGCCAAGAAACATTCTCCAAGTCGGTGATGCCGTGTATGCCAGCCCCAAGGATAGCCAAATACCGTTCCGGATGAGAACCGATCCAATCCTTGATTTGCTGCCCACTTTCTTTATCCAGATGATCGAAAGCGAACTCGTCCAGCCCTATGGACAGCCAGCGATACAGACGCTCAACCTCAACCTGCTCGCCATAAACTTGTAGTCCGCGAGCCAGCAGACTAACCGCCATGCAAGCAGCTTGCCTATCGACCATCTGCCCCCTCAAATACGGGATATTCATTACACTGACCGCATCCAGCAAAATCGGCAAATCAGCATCGGAAGCGCGTTGCGACAGCTCTCTTTCCCAAAACACTTCGTAGTGAGAAATTGAACCAAAACCGCGCCCGAGTTGCAGATATTTCAGGATGCCGCTGGCCGGAATATGCTGCGGAAACAGTTGATATAACAACAAGCCGAGCAGGCGAAATTCGTTGTCTTCCACCTTGCCCAGCCGTATGTCTTCGGCAAGCTGCACCAAGCTCTCATACTCTTCCGGATACTGGCTCGTAAAAGCCTGTAGCGCGCTTACCCGCACGCCTTCCCAATGCGTCGCGTCACGAACAATCCCCATCAATGCCGATTGCAATCCGGGAATCACAGGAGAACGGTTGAGTCCCTCCAGCACACAATCCAATACGCTTTGATCCGATTTTTCGCGAGACGGGCTGCTAAACAGTCTCAACAAATGCGGCATCATGTCCTGCGTGGTCAGTGCAGCAAATGCGCGCGTACCCCAGTTGTAATTGAGATGGCCAGTCTTTTCCGCCTCTCGCCTCAGCGAGTCCAGCAGCAACACCTTGGCTTCCGGCGAAAAAAGCTGCGCATCTCCATACAACACCATGCCGAGCGGATCGATTTCGATCATACGATCTCGCGCTTGCGTGTTGAGCGCCGCCAGCCAAGCCATCAAGCCGCGCAACGCCGCCACGACTCCGCCATCGAAGCCGGTAGCCAGCGCCAGAATGCGGCTGACCGGCAAGCCCTGTTTTATTTTTTCGGCGATGAATCTTGCTCCCAGATATTCCGCAACACTGCGGTGGACATAGCTGTATTCGTCGTCCCCCAGATATGTGAACAAACGGCCTCCCAGCGCGGCCTGCCTCAACTTGCTGTCCGTTGCATTCAAATCGCTCAAGCCGATTTCGTCGTTAGCTCTGGCATTGCCTACCCGTATGGTTGCAGCATTGGCAAGCAGTTGCACCGCGAACAGCCAGCCTGCCGCATCCAGCAATTGGGGAACTGTGTATGGCTGGCGCGGCGTCTTGGCATCGACCGCCAGTTTCTTGCAGGCCAGTTCGTAAACTTCCAGCTTGGTGGTCGGCCAGGTATCGCCCTCCACGGCATCTATCATCATGTCGAGGGTTTGCGGGTTGTAGAGCAAACCTTCCAGATTGAATTTGCCCGCGTTATCCAGAAACAGTTCGGCGTTCTGGACGCGATCATCATGCTTGAGGATTTCAACGACCTGTTCGTGGCCGAGCGGCTCCAGGTAAAGTTCGGCGACTTTTCCGTTCGGCGCACAGGATTTCAACGCCTCGGCATCGCTGTTGCCCAGCCAGTCTGCCGCGCGGCAGGACAACCGGAAACGCGGGCGGCCCAATCTATCGAGCTTGCCGCGCAGTGCTCCCAGCGGGGTATGCGGATCGTTGCGACCGGCGCGGGTTTCGTCGAGGCCGTCGATAAACAAAACCTTTCCCCGCCATTCTTCACGCTCGTAATCGATGAAGTCGCGCGCCGTCAGGTAGTGGCCGTTCTCGGTCTTGTCCGCCTCGTCTTTGAACAGGCGCGACTTGCCCGCGCCCGGATCGCCCAGCAACACATAAGCGTCCAACTGCCGAAAATACTCTGTATTGGCAATGATGTTTTTAGACGGGTCTTCTTCCCGTGTGCTGCATTTGCGCGGAACGAAGTGAAGCATGATTACCCCAACCAATCGGCAGCAGAATGCGATAAAAACTCCGCCAACGGCACTCCACCTGCACCAACCAATATTTTCTTCGCACGAGGAAAGTGCCCGACAAACACATCCAAGCCCCTGATCGGCCTCGTCCTAGCAGCGCTCTTCACTTCGATTGCGCAAAGCTTGCTGCCTCTGGATAAAACAAAATCGACTTCATTACTGCCGTCGCGCCAGTAATGAAGCTTGGTATCTTCGTCGCAAGTGTTGAGCAAGTGCGCGCCCACCGCGCTCTCCACCAACCGCCCCCAATAGCTGCGATCTGCTTGCGCTTCAGCGAATGTGTAGTCCTGCATGGCCGACATGAGTGCGGTGTTGAACACATTCAATTTTGGAACGGAGTTTCGTTTACGAACTTCCTGCTCGGCGAACTTGTGCAGTCCGGCCAGCAGCTTCGCCTGCATGAGCAAATTCAGGTAGTCCGCTAACGTCTCCGTATGTTTGGCTTCGTTGATCGAATCAATCATTTTGGTCAGAGACAATTCTTGACCGGAATAGTGACAACCCAGTTCAAAAAGTTGCTTGAGCAGCATTGGATTTTTGATGCGCACCAGTTGCACAATATCCTTTTCGATATTGGGCTGGATCAGACTGTCCCGCACATATCGCCTCCAACGCGCCTCTTCGCGTATCAGCGAGGCGCTACCCGGATAGCCGCCGAAATAGATGTACTCCTCCAAGCTGAAATCGAATGCCTGCTGCATTTCGGCCAATCCCCAATGACTGACCGTAATGGTTTCGAAACGCCCAGCCAAGCTTTCGGAAAGCCCTTTCTGCATTAACAACGGAGCCGAGCCCAGCAACACGACATGCATGCTCAACCCTTTGGCGCGGTCGCTATCCCATAGCCCCTTGACCACCTCCGACCATTGTTCGATTTTTTGAATTTCGTCGATGGCGAAAACGAAATTTTCTTCTGGGAATTCAGCTTGCGCAGAGACGGCAGCCTTCTGCCCCTCTTGCCATTTAGCCTGACGATTCCGGGCTTCCTGCCAATGGTATTGCAACCATGCGGCATCTTTTTTCTGCGGCGGAGACAGGGCAGTCGATGCATCGCCGGACATATCTGTCTCCCAAATATTGCCGGGCTCTTCGTCAACCGACACGTAATATCCCCGCGCGGGGCTCTGCTCGATAACATCCCGAATCATCGTGGTTTTACCGACCTGCCGCGGGCCCGCCAGTATGTTGATGAAATGTACCTTCTCGCCTAACCGCTGCTTGAGAGTCTGCTCTTGTGGGCGCTTGAAAATCATTGCATTTACGTTACCGAGTAAAATTACTCAGTAACGTAACATGCATTGAATAGATTGTCTATTTTATATTTACAGCAGCGTCAGCCCATCTGCACGCCTGCAGTAGTACATCTGCTTGACCTGATGCAAATCCCAAGCGAACTGCATTTCCAGCCAGAAGGCGACATCCGTGCCGAAATGCAATGCCAGACGAACTGCGGTGTCCGGCGTGACCGCACGTTTGCCGCATACCAGTTCGTTGATGCGGCGGCGCGAGATGCCGAGCGCGATAGCCAAGGCATCTTGGGAGATTTTGCCCGGCGTCAGGTAGCGGGTCTCAAGGAAGTGACCGGGATGAACCGGCGCGCGCGGTGCGGACCAATAAAAACGCGGGCTTTTGCCCGCGTTTTTTCCCACCTTCGGCAAGGTCGCCAGATCGCCTGTTGCGATGCTTGCCACCCGTTTTCCCCGCTATTCCCGGAAGGTGCGCTGACCGCTAATCATGGCGCTAATCATGGTCTGGCGCGACAGGATGTCTTCGCGGATCGCCGTGTAGATATGCAGGATCATGAACAGGACGATGCCCCACGCGACCATGTGATGCCAAGTATGCACATCCTGGCTCTGCCCGAACAAGGGGATCAGCCAGCCGGTGAACAGGGTATGCGACCAATGGCCTTCCTGCGCGCCTTCGCCGTACAGCGCGAATCCGGTTGCGATCATGAACGTGCCGCCCAGCGTGATGGCGAAGAACATGAACAGATGGCCTAGCGGGTTATGCCCGACATACTTCTTCGGATATTTTTCGATGAACAGGTACCAGCGCATTTCCTGCACCAACCCGGCCCACCAGTTTTTGTCGGTCACCGGCAACATGAACAACTGCCGCGCATGGTGGTTGCCCACGAATGCCCAGTACAGCCGCAGCAGCATGCCGATGGCGAAGACATATCCGGCGGCGAAGTGGGCGAAGCGGATATATCCCATCAGGAAGTTATCGCTCGCCTCGCCCGCCACGCTGGGCAGCGGGCTGGCGATCAGATAGCCGGTGACCGCCATCACCACGATACTCAACGCGTTGAGCCAGTGCCAGATACGCACCGGCGCTTCGTACACGTAAACCGTATTGCCCGCGGCGGTGATCGCCGATTCGTCGTCTTGCGATTTGACTGACATGACAGACTCCTTTCCGTGCGCGTTAGCGTACCGTGATCTTGCTCAGCTCCTGGCCCTCGGGCGACATGACATGGGTCGAGCATGCCAAGCAAGGGTCGAAGCTGTGCAGGGTGCGCAAGATCTCCAGCGGTTGATCGGCCTGGGCCAGCGGCGTATCCATCAATGCGGCCTCGTATGCGCCGATCTGGCCTTTGGGGTCGCGCGGACTGCCATTCCATGTGGTCGGCACCACGCACTGGTAGTTGTCGATCTTGCCGTCCTTGATCTTGATCCAGTGGCCGAGTGCGCCGCGCGGGGCTTCGGTGAAGCCCACGCCCTTGGCCTCCTTGGGCCAGGTGGACGGATCCCATTTCTCGACGTTGGCCGTCGCGGTGTCGCCCGCCTTGAGGCTGGCCATCAGCTTGTCGAACTGCTGCGATTGCAGATCGGCGCAATACAGCGTTTCGATGCCGCGCGCGGCGGTGCGCCCCAGGGTGGAGAACAATGCGCCGACTGGCAGGTCGAGCTTCTTCAGCACGCTGTCTATGGTGTCCTTGATGAACGGGAATTGCTGGGGCTGTACATAACCCAACAACATTCTGGAGAGACAGCCGACTTCCATCGCGTTACCCTTCCAGCGCGGGGCCTTGATCCACGAATACTTGGCGCTTTCGTCCACCGCCTCGATCCTGGTGCGCGTGCCCTTGAAGTTCGGGCCTTCCGGGTGATAGTTCGGCTCGGTGACGCCGTCCCACGGATGCAGGCCACGGCTCTCGTCGGCGTACCTGTACCAGGAGTGATTGACGAATTCCTGTATTTCCTCCGGATCGCGCAGGTCCACCGCATGCACCTTGGACAGGTCGCCGTCGATGATCGCGCCGCGCGGGAACAGCAGGCTGGAGGCGCTGTAGTCGTTGGCCTTGCCCGGAATGTCGCCGTAGGACAGCACGTTCTTGGAAGACAAACCGCCGCCGTAACCCCAGCCTTTGTAGAAGGACGCGATGGCGAGCAAATCGGGGATATACACCTTCTCCACGAACTCCTTGCTGCGGTCGATGATGCTCTTTACCAGATTCAGCCGCTCCATGTTGATCGCGCCGACCGCGCCGGTGTCGTTGATGTTGATCGCGCAAGGCACGCCGCCCACCAGCCAGTTCGGATGCGGATTTTTGCCGCCGAAGATGGTGTGGACTTTGACGATCTCCTTCTGGAAATCCAGCGCTTCGAGGTAGTGCGTCACCGCCATCAGGTTTGCTTCCGGCGGCAGTTTGTACGCCGGGCTGCCCCAGTAGCCATTGCTGAACGGGCCGAGCTGGCCGGATTCGACGAACTTCTTCAGCCGGTTCTGCACGTCGCGGAAATAGCCGGGCGAGGACAGCGGCCAGTCGGAAATGCTTTGCGCCAGCTCCGAAGTCTTCTTCGGATCAGCCTTGAGTGCGCTCACCACGTCCACCCAATCCAGCGCATGCAGGTGATAGAAATGCACCAGATGGTCGTGTACATACAGATTCAACTGCATGATGTTGCGGATGGTGTTGGCGTTTTCGGGAATCTGGATTTGCAATGCATCTTCCACCGCGCGCACCGAAGTCAGCGCGTGCGTGCCGGTACACACGCCGCAGATACGCTCGGTGAAGGCCCATGCATCGCGAGGATCACGGCCTTTGAGGATCACTTCGAGTCCGCGCCACATCGTGCCGGTGGAGACGGCGTTAGTGATGACGTTGTTGGCGTTCAGATTCACTTCGACGCGCAAGTGGCCCTCGATACGGCACACCGGATCGACCACCACGCGCTTACCGCTGTTGTCGAGCTTGAAGCCCTGAGTTTCGTAAGCTGACATGATTATTTGTCTCCCTTGTTCTGATCGTTCTTATCGTTGCGCGCCTTGTTCAACGCACTGACTGCCGCATGCGCCGCCACGGCCGCACCGGCGATGCCCGCCACCGTTCCGCCGACCCTGTCGGCATTGGATTCGACGCCGAATTCCTTGATGTCGGTGACGCGGTCGTAGAACCCGCCCTTGTCCCAAAAACCGTCCTCGGAACATCCGATGCAACCGTGACCGGACTGGATCGGGAAGGACACGCCGCCGTTCCAGCGCACGGTGGAGCAGGCGTTGTAAGTCGTCGGGCCTTTGCAGCCCATCTTGTACAGGCAGAATCCTTTACGCGCGGCTTCGTCGTCCCACTCTTCGACGAACTGGCCCGCATCGAAGTGCGGACGGCGATAGCATTTGTCGTGGATGCGCTGGCCGTAGAACATCTTCGGACGCCCCTGGCGATCCAGTTCGGGAATGCGATCGAAAGTCAGCATGTAAGTCACCACCGCGGTCATCACTTCCGCGATGGGCGGACAGCCCGGCACCTTGATGATGGGCTTGTCGGTGATGACCTTGTGTACCGGTGTGGCTCGGGTCGGATTCGGCTTGGCGGCCTGCACGCAGCCCCACGAGGCGCAGGAACCCCAGGAGATGATGGCCTTGGCGTCGGCGGCGGTTTCTTTCAGCACCTCCACGAACGGGCGACCGCCGTGGATGCAAAACATGCCGTCTTCGTTCAGCGGCGGGTTGCCTTCCACCGCGAGGATGTAATTGCCTTTGTACTTGGTCTTCACCTGCTCGATGATCGCCTCGGCCTGATGTCCGGCGGCGGCCATCAACGTATCGTCGTAATCCAGCGAGAGCATGGACAGCACCACGTCTTTCGCCAGCGGGTGCGCGGAACGGATAAACGATTCGGAACAGCAGGTGCACTCCAGACCGTGCAGCCAGATCACCGGCGTGCGCGGCTTGGTCTCCATCGCATGCGCGATCTTCGGCGCCATCGTCGGCGACAAGCCCAATGAAGCGGCGGTCAAACTACAGAACTTCAAGAAACTGCGGCGCGAAATCCCCTGCCTCCTCATCACCTCATAGAATGTTTCGACTGACATTTCTGCTCTCCCTTGTTATTGGCACAGGCAACTCACGCACAATCAACCGTCCGCCCGAAACGGAAAATCATCCTTGCTTACCGTGTGTGAAATAACAAGTTCCGTGCCACAGCGTAGAAATACAAAAATCCACTATTGATTTAATTAGTTAGACAGACCATCCCCATCCAGCCCGGTTTTCCGGAATGCCAATCCGATGCGCGCATATCCCGATGGGGTGGAAAGCGCCCTTCCACCTTACATATGAGATTCTTTACATTTATATGAATGACAGCCGAATGCGATACAGGAAGCGCGAATGCGCAAAATCAGGGATTCAACTGCTGCAACACGGTCAAGGGAGGTTAGTATCCCGTTTTTCAGGCAGTCGTATCGACGATACGACCGATGTGATAATCGTTTTCCGAATCGGCGGGATGCTCTCCGGTTTGCGCCGGACTTTCATCCCCGCTATGGGAGCGCTCTTTGGATGGCTCCGGCCTGCGCTTGCCTTGGCTGGGCTTCCGTCCGCCCAGCCGGTTTTCGATGAACTGGATGTTGCCGATCATATCCATGATTTGCCTCCGTCTCGCTAAAGACATCGGCAAACTATCGAAATCCTTTAATAAAACTTGATGTTGGGTGCGCTTGCGAGAGCGACCTTCGCCGCGCCAAGTGGCACGGCCAATTGCAAAACAATCGCGCCTGAAATACTTCGAAATCAATCCCCAGCGGCGAGACGCCACAGCGAAGTGACTTCCGCCGCGCGCGCCGCGTGCAGCGGGTCGCGGTCGTCCGCCACCTTGGGATGATGGGGGCGGGTATCCTGCCGCCCCACGACCTTCAGCCCCGCTGCGTCTATCCACGCCAGCAACTCGTCGCGGCTGCGCAGCCCAAGATGCTCGGCCAGATCAGACAGTATCAGCCAGCCCTCGCCACCCGGCGATAGATGGGCGGCCAATCCGCTCAAGAAGCCGCGCAGCATGCGGCTGTCCGGGTCGAATATCGCGTATTCGATAGGAGAACTGGGGCGCGCCGGCACCCAGGGCGGGTTGCAAACGATCAACGGGGCGCGCCCTTCCGGAAACAGGTCGGCCTGCACCACCTCGACCTGCTCGCCCAATCCCAGCCGCGACAGATTCTCTCTCGCACAAGCCAGTGCGCGCGCATCCTGATCGGTCGCGACGATGCGTTTGACACCGCGCCGCGCCAACACCGCTGCGAGCACGCCGGTACCGGCGCCGATGTCGAACGCCAGCTCCATCGAAGGCAACGGCGCTTCGTTCACCAGTTGTACATATTCGCCACGCAATGGAGAAAACACACCGTAATACGGATGAATGCGTGCGCCCAGCGCTGCAATCTCGACGCCCTTCTTGCGCCATTCGTGCGCGCCGATCAACCCTTGCAACTCGCGCAGCGAGACCACAGACGGCAATCCGTCCGCTTCACCCCAGGCCTCGATGCAGGCTTGTCGCGCATCAGGCGCGCGCCGCAACGGGATCGCATAATCGCCGTCCAGCGGCAACAGCAGCATCGCCAATACCCGCGCGCGCTGCGACTGAGACTGGCGATGCAGGTGGAATGCCTCGGCGGGCTGCTCAGATGTCTTGCGCGGCTTGCGCTCGGCACGCCGCGCCAACGCCGTCAGCAACTGGCGAGCATTCTGGAAATCGCCGCGCCACAACAGCGCCGTCCCCTCGCAAGCCAGCCGGTAGGCGGCATCTGCCTTTATCGTGTCGTCGGCGACGATCATGCGTTTCGGCGGCGGCGAGCCGCTCTCCGCGCGCCAGCGCGCGGAACGATGTTCGCCCGCCTCGTCCCACTCGATGGACTGATGTTCACTCATTGCAAGATGCCGCTACCGTAGATTTCATGTGTATCCGAGCTCCTGTTCCATATGCCGTCATTTCCATCGCGTTACGCGCCACTCCGTCTGCTGTCGCTTATCCAGAAACGTCCACGCAACGATACGACTCTTCTTCTGTCCCTGCGCCATATCTATCGTCCTGCTCTCCCGCACTCCGGCTTGCTTCAGCGCGCGATAGACGCCGGGCAAGCTGGCCGACTTCGAGACCAGCGTGGTATACCACAGACCGCTCATCGGATGCATTGCACTCTCCGCCACCATGCGTCCGATGAAGGCTTCCTCGCCGCCGTCGCAATACAGCTCCGCCTCCCGGCCACCGAAGTTGAGCACCGGCTGCCTGCCCGATTGCTTACCGAGGTTGCGCCATTTGCGTTGCGTCCCCGCCTTCGCATCGTCCGGCGACGCATGGAACGGCGGATTGCACATCGTCAGGTCAAACAGCTCATCTGGCTTTATCGCCCCGACAAAGATCGCCGAACGCGATGACTGCAAACGCAACTCAATGCCGTCGTCCAGGCCGTTCGCATCGACTATACACTGTGCATTCGCGAGTGCCGCCGGGTCAATGTCACTGCCGACGAAACGCCAACCATATGAACGCAGGCCGATCAGCGGATAGATGCAGTTGGCGCCGACACCCACATCGAGCACCCGCACCGACGGCCCGCGCGGAATGTCTCCGCCGTCCGCCAGCAGATCGGCGATATAGTGAACATAATCCGCCCTGCCCGGGATAGGCGGACAAAGATACTGCGGCGGAATATCCCAGTCGGAGATCCCGTATTCCAGCTTCAGCAGCGCACGGTTGAGCGCCTTGACCGCCGCAGGATCGGCAAAATCGATAGTCTCGTTGCCATAGGCATTCGTCGCGACAAAACGCGCCAACTCCGGGCAGCATGCAACGAGCCGCCCGAAGTCGTAACGGCTGCGATGGGGATTGCGCGGATGCAGGCCGTTTTTTTCGACGGGAGCATCCGCATGGGGTTGTCTGGATTTCATCGGTACGGTCATATGCCACTATTCTATATTCAGGCTAACACAAGCCTCCAGCGACTCCGGCAGAAAATAAAAAACCCGCCGAAGCGGGTTTTTATCGAACAGGTAACAAGCCTGAATTACTTCAGCTTGGTTTCCTTGTACATCACGTGCTTGCGAGCAACCGGGTCGAATTTTTTCATTTCGAGCTTTTCCGGAGTGGTCTTTTTGTTCTTGTCCGTAGTGTAGAAGTGACCGGTGCCGGCACTGGACTCGAGTTTGATTTTTTCGCGCATTTGCTAGCTCCTTAAACGTTTTCGCCACGAGCGCGCATTTCGAACAATACGGCTTCGATGCCGTTCTTGTCGATAGTGCGCAGTGCGGCATTGGTCAGACGCAGGCTGACCCAGCGATTTTCGCTCTCAACCCAAAAACGGCGACGTTGCAGGTTAGGCAAGAAACGACGCTTGGTTTTGTTGTTTGCGTGGGAAACATTGTTCCCGACCATCGGGCCCTTACCCGTCACTTGACATACACGTGCCATGGTTTTACTCCAACCGATTTTCAAAAGAGCGCGAATTCTACCGAATGCCCCCGGAATATTCAACTTATATTTTTATATTTACACTCATGTTTTGCCAAGTCCGACATTTATATTATTTTCGGGTCGCTACACTCCCCCTCATTGCACATTAGCAATCATCATCAGCGGCGCACGAACAAAAGCTGGCAGACTGAACATGCCGCGGGGTGCCTTGCCGACCGGGGTACGCGTTGCGGCGACGATGTAGGCTTCCTGGATCTGTCGGGTCATGCGCGCCTCCTAGGATGAGTTTCGTCCGCGAGGATACCCCGAACCGCAAAAACAAAAAACCCTCAGGGGATACCTGAGGGTTT
>JALNYK010000042.1 GCA_023229845.1 Gallionella sp. | reverse complement strand
TTGCCGCAGCGACTGCGTCGGAGCTGATGCTGTAAACCAGCGGCCCGACCATCTTGTCGCCCAACGCCTCGAAAGGAGTACCCTGCACCGCACGACGAGCCAGCGTGTTCTTCAACACGTGGAAATAAACACCGGACTGACGCGCATTGGCACGCAGCTTGGTGATGTCGGCGACTCCGATGCCACGGTACTCTGCCAAGACGATGGTCTGAGCCTGCGCCACTTGTGCGCCGACTTCGGCTACCACTGCCTGTTTTTCTTGCAGATTGAGACTCAAGTCTTCCTCCATTATCCGGAACGCGCTTGCGCACGCTCCATCGGTTACAACAGCGACCTTGAGGCAGGACAACAACTATTCCCGCTCGCGGACGCACCATCTACGTGGGCCTTCCGGATTCCTCCGAAAATTTAAGTCTCAGGCCAACTGCGCCCTCGCCACCTACGGTCTCGGATGCTGCAGACACGCCAGCATTCCAAAACTTGTGCCGACGGAAAAATCCGTCGGCGAAACTCACATCAATCAGGCCGTCAGGCTGGACTGTTCGACGCGGACACCCGCACCCATGGTGCTGGAGAGCGATATCTTCTTCAGATAAACGCCCTTGGATGCCGCCGGCTTGGCTTTGTTCAGGGCATCGATCAGAGCCAGCAGGTTTTCGCGCAGAGCTTCCGGCGCGAACGAGGCGCGACCGATGGTGCACTGAATGATGCCGTTCTTGTCGGTGCGATACTGCACCTGACCAGCCTTGGCGTTCTTCACCGCGCCGGCAACGTCGGCGGAAACCGTACCCACCTTCGGGTTAGGCATCAAACCGCGCGGGCCGAGGATCTGGCCCAGTTGACCGACCAGACGCATCGCATCCGGAGAAGCGATCAGCACGTCGAAATTCAGGTTGCCGCCCTTGATGCTTTCTGCCAGATCGTCGAAACCGACGATGTCTGCGCCTGCGGCCTTGGCTTCTTCAGCCTTGGCGCCTTGCGCGAACACGGCGACGCGCATGGTCTTGCCGGTGCCCTTCGGCAGCACGACGGAACCGCGAACCAGTTGGTCCGACTTGCGTGCATCCACGCCCAGATTCACTGCGACGTCGATGGACTCGTCGAACTTGGCCACGGCGTTTTCCTTGACCAGATTCAGCGCATCGCCCAGCGGATACAGCTTGTTGCGGTCGACCTTGGCTGCAATTGCCTTATAACGCTTGGACATGTTATACGCCCTCCACGGTAATACCCATGCTGCGCGCGCTGCCCGCGATGGTGCGCACTGCGGCGTCCATATCGGCGGCTGTCAGATCCGGCATCTTGGTTGTTGCGATTTCTTCCGCTTGCTTGCGGGTCAGCTTGCCGACCTTGTCGGTATGCGGCTTCGGGCTGCCCTTCTGGATACCGGCGGCCTTCTTGATCAGAATGGTCGCGGGCGGGGTCTTCATGATGAAGGTGAAGCTCTTGTCCGCGAACGCGGTGATCACCACCGGAATCGGCAGACCAGGCTCGACACCTTGAGTCTGGGCGTTGAACGCCTTGCAGAATTCCATGATATTCAAGCCACGCTGACCCAATGCAGGGCCGATCGGTGGACTTGGATTTGCCTTACCAGCAGGCACTTGCAGCTTGATGTAGCCGACGACTTTCTTTGCCATGATGCACTCCTATCAAACGGGTACCAACGAGATTATCCATCTCTCCCCAACAATGAAAAACGCACAACGGGGAACCGCGTCTGCAATCGCTGCAGCTGCGTCCCCCATGCACATTTCCCGCTATTTAGCCTTTTTCTACCTGGCCAAAATTCAGTTCCACCGGCGTCGAACGACCAAAGATGGTCACCGCCACACGGATCTTGTTCTTGTCGTAGTTGACGTCCTCGACCACACCATTGAAATCGGCGAACGGGCCTTCCTTGACGCGCACCGATTCGCCCACCTCGAACAGCACCTTAGGCTTCGGCTTCTCAACGCCCGCCTGCATCTGCTGCATGATGTTGTCGACTTCGCGCTGCGAAATCGGCGTCGGCTTCATCGCCGACCCACCGAGAAAACCGGTAACCTTGGGCGTATTCTTTACCAGATGCCAGCTCTCGTCGGTCATTTCCATTTCGACCAGAACATATCCCGGAAAGAACTTGCGCTCGGTGATACTCTTCTGTCCGGACTTCAGTTCGACGACCTCTTCGACCGGAACCAATATCTGCCCGAACTTATCCTGCATACCCTCACGCTGAATGCGTTCGAGCAGCGCACGCTGCACGCTCTTCTCAAACTGAGAGTACGTATGAACAACATACCAACTCATGGCCATCACTCACCTCGCCCAGTCAGTTTATCCACCACCATCATCAAACTGGCATCCACAATCCACAGGAACAAAGCCATGGTAATAGCAAACAGAATCACGATACCCGTGGTCTGCAGCGTCTCCTTGCGCGTTGGCCAGGAAACACGCTTGGCCTCGGCGACCGACTCCTTGCCGAATGCAAAGAATCGCTTGCCCGGCTCGCTGGTCCACACCACACCAGCAGCCGCCAACAGCCCGACCAGCACCGAGACAAACCTCAGTACCGCCGCACTTTCGCTCAGGTAGTAATAGCCGGCGATACCCGCCACAACCAACAAAAATGCCACCAGCAACTTGATTTTGTCCGCCATGCGCGATTGTTCCAATTTACTTACTTTGTCTGGCAGGCCAGGAGGGTCTCGAACCCCCAACCCTCGGTTTTGGAGACCGATACTCTACCAATTGAGCTACTGGCCTAAAACTCGGGAAGTGAGAAAAGAGAAGAAGAAGGGGCAACCCCCTCCCGCTTCTCTCCCATCCTTCACATTCTCTTACTCGATGATCTTTGCAACCACACCGGCGCCGACGGTACGACCGCCTTCGCGAATCGCGAAACGCAGACCTTCTTCCATCGCGATCGGGTTGATCAGATTCACGGTGATGCTGACGTTATCGCCAGGCATAACCATCTCGGTGCCTGCCGGCAGTTCGACCGCACCGGTCACGTCGGTGGTACGGAAGTAGAACTGCGGACGATAGCCCTGGAAGAACGGAGTGTGACGGCCGCCTTCATCCTTGCCCAGCACGTAGATCTCGGCAGTGAACTTGGTGTGCGGCTTGATCGAACCCGGCTTGCACAGCACTTGGCCGCGCTCGACTTCTTCGCGCTTGGTGCCGCGCAGCAGCACGCCGACGTTGTCGCCTGCCTGACCTTGATCCAACAGCTTGCGGAACATTTCAACGCCGGTGCAGGTGGTCTTCAGTGTCGGCTTGATACCGACGATTTCCAACTCTTCGCCAACCTTGACGATACCGCGCTCGACACGACCCGTTACAACGGTGCCGCGACCCGAGATGGAGAATACGTCTTCAACCGGCATCAGGAAGGCGCCGTCGATGGCGCGTTCCGGTGTCGGGATGTAGCTGTCCAGCGCGTCGGCCAGACGGAAAATTGCAGGCTCGCCGATTTCGGATTGATCGCCCTTGACTGCCAGCATGGCGGAGCCCTTGATGATCGGCACGTCGTCGCCAGGGAAGTCGTACTTGGAGAGCAATTCGCGCACTTCCATTTCGACCAGCTCGAGCAGCTCTTCGTCGTCGACCATGTCGCACTTGTTCATGAACACGACGATGTAAGGAACGCCAACCTGACGCGCGAGCAGGATGTGCTCGCGAGTCTGGGGCATCGGGCCGTCGGCTGCGGACACAACCAGGATCGCACCGTCCATCTGGGCGGCGCCGGTGATCATGTTCTTGACGTAGTCGGCGTGGCCCGGGCAGTCAACGTGAGCGTAGTGACGAGTCGCAGTCTCATATTCAACGTGGGCGGTATTAATGGTAATACCGCGCGCCTTTTCTTCCGGCGCTGCGTCGATCTGGTCGTAGGCCTTGGCTTCGCCACCAAACTTCTTCGACAGCACCATGGTGATCGCTGCAGTCAAGGTGGTCTTGCCGTGGTCAACGTGACCAATCGTGCCCACGTTTACGTGCGGCTTCGTACGTTCAAATTTGCTCTTTGCCATGACGTTTCCTTATCAATGTCAAAAGTTAATAATAAATACAAAAAACTGGTGCCCATGGCGAGAATCGGACTCGCGACCTCTCCCTTACCAAGGGAGTGCTCTACCACTGAGCCACATGGGCAAAAACTGGAGCGGGTGAAGGGAATCGAACCCTCGTCGTAAGCTTGGAAGGCTTCTGCTCTACCATTGAGCTACACCCGCAGTCTTCGCTTCAACACAACGAAGCCATACACAACTTCGCCGAAACCCAACTCAATACAACCTCAAAACTTGGTGGAGGGGGAAGGATTCGAACCTTCGTACTCATAGAGGGCAGATTTACAGTCTGCTGCCTTTAACCACTCGGCCACCCCTCCAAACAGAGCCGGCGATTATGCCGATGACCTTTCTCGATGTCAAATCAAATTGACATATTTTTGCAAAATTTTGGCAAATTCCTGCCAAACCCAGGAATCAACCGAGCCTATACAACGCGGACTGCGCATGCGCCTGCAAGCCTTCGCCGGTCGCCAGCGTGGCGGCGATCTCGCCCAGCTTGCGGCTGCCTTGCGCCGATACTTGTATCAGGCTGCTGCGCTTCTGGAAGTCGTATACCCCCAGCGGCGACGAGAAACGCGCAGTGCCGGACGTCGGCAGCACATGATTCGGCCCGGCGCAGTAGTCCCCCAGTGACTCGGAGGTGTAACGTCCCATGAAGATCGCCCCGGCATGCTTCAGCTTGGGCAGCCAGGCCTGAGGCTCTTCGACCGACAACTCCAGATGCTCGGGCGCGATGCGGTTACTGATCGCACAGGCTTCGTCCATATCCGCAACATGGATCAGCGCGCCGCGATTCTCCAGCGCGGTCCTGATGATGTCCTTGCGCGGCATCCGCTCCAGCAGCTTGTCGGCGCTGGCAGCGACCGCCTCGATGAACGCGGCGTCCGGCGACAACAGAATGGCCTGCGCCAGCTCGTCGTGCTCGGCCTGCGAAAACAGATCCATCGCGATCCAGTCCGGATCGGTCTTGCCGTCACAGATCACCAGGATCTCCGACGGCCCGGCGATCATGTCGATTCCGCAGGCGCCGAATACTCGACGCTTGGCCGAAGCGACATAGGCGTTGCCCGGGCCGACGATCTTGTCCACCCGCGGAATGGTCGCCGTGCCATAGGCCAGCGCCGCCACCGCCTGCGCCCCGCCTATCGTGAATACGCGATCCACGCCGGACAGATGGGCGGCCGCCAGCACCAGCTGGTTCTTCACGCCGTCCGGGGTAGGCACGACCATGATCAGTTCGCCGACGCCTGCAACCTTGGCCGGCAGCGCATTCATCAGCACCGACGATGGGTAAGCTGCCTTGCCGCCCGGCACATACAGACCGACGCGATCCAGCGGCGTCACCTGCTGCCCGAGCAGCGTGCCGTCTTCGTCGGTGTAGCTCCAGGAAGCCTGCACCTGCTTCTCGTGGTAAGCGGTCACCCGCTTCGCGGCCTGCTCCAACGCGACACGCTGCTCGGACGGCAGGCCGTCGAACGCCGCCTTGAGCTCGCTTTTCGGCAATTCCATCGCCTCCGCATTCGCCAACGGCAGGCGGTCGAACTTGCGCGTACATTCCAGCACCGCCTCGTCGCCGCGCTTCTTCACATCGGCGAGGATGGCCGCTACAGTCGCCTCCAGTTTTTCGTCCGCCGTCTCCTCGAAGGCCAGCAGCTTGTCCAGCGTCGCAGCGAAGTCGTCCGCGCGCGAAGAAAGTTTTCTGATGTTCATCCTGCTCACTCCCTATTTCCTGACCGCGCCGGCGAAGGCGTCCAGCATAGGCTGGATCGCGGCGTGCTTCAGCTTGAGTGCGGCCTGGTTCACCACCAGCCGCGACGAGATGTCGGCGATATGCTCGACCGCTTTCAGATTGTTGGCCTTCAGCGTGCCGCCGCTGCTCACCAGATCGACGATGGCATCGGACAGGCCGACCAGCGGCGCCAACTCCATCGAGCCATAAAGCTTGATCAGATCGACATGCACGCCCTTCGCGGCGAAGTGCTCGCGCGCGGTCTGCACATACTTGGTCGCCACGCGCAGGCGCGCGCCCTGGCGCACCGCGGAGTCGTAATCGAAGTCGTTGCGCACCGCGACCATCATGCGGCACTTGGCGATATTCAGGTCCAGCGGCTGATACAGCCCGGTGCCGCCATGCTCGTTCAGCACGTCCTTGCCTGCGACGCCGATGTCGGCCGCGCCGTATTGCACATAGGTCGGCACGTCGGAGGCGCGCACGATGATCAGCCGCACGTCGTCGCGATTGGTCGGCAGGATCAGCTTGCGCGAAGACTCCGGGTCTTCCAGCGCGGTGATGCCTGCTGCTTCCAGCAGCGGCAGGGTTTCTTCGAAGATGCGTCCCTTGGACAGCGCGATCGTTATCATTTTTTCGATACCTGAGCCGTTTCTAGCGGCCTTGTTATTTGATCCGGCGGATTTGGGCGCCCAGCGCCGACAGCTTCGCCTCGATGTGTTCGTAGCCGCGATCCAGATGGTAGATGCGATCGACGACTGTCTCGCCCTGAGCGACCAGGCCGGCGATCACCAGCGACGCCGAGGCGCGCAAGTCGGTCGCCATCACCGTTGCGCCCTCCAGCTGCGCGCAGCCCTTGATCACCGCGGTGTTGCCCTCGACATCGATCTGCGCGCCGAGGCGGCGCAGTTCCTGCACATGCATGAAGCGGTTCTCGAAGATGGTCTCGACGACAATCGCGCTGCCTTCGGCGATGGTGTTCAACGCCATGAACTGCGCCTGCATGTCGGTCGGGAACGCCGGATACGGCGCGGTACGCAGGTTCACCGCGGTCGGACGGCGATCCATCTCCAGTTCGATGCGATCGCCGGAAACTTCGATTTTCGCCCCAGCTTCGCGCAGCTTGTCCAGCACGTTGTCGAGGATGTCGGCGCGCGCATCGGTCAACACGATCTTGCCGCCAGTCGCCGCCGCCGCAACCAGGAAGGTGCCGCTCTCGATGCGATCCGGCATGATGCGATGCGATGCGCCATGCAGCTTGTCCACACCGGTGATGGTGATGGTGTCGGTGCCGTCGCCGGAGACCTTCGCACCCATCGCGCGCAGGCAGACCGCGAGATCGATCACTTCCGGTTCGCGCGCGGCATTCTCCAGCACGGTCACGCCGTCGGCCAATGCGGCCGCCATCATCAGGTTCTCGGTGCCGGTGACGCTGACCAGGTCAAAGCAGATGCGTGCGCCCTTGAGGCGGCTCGCAGTCGCGTGGATATAGCCATGCTCGATGTGGATCTCGGCCCCCATCGCCTGCAAGCCCTTGATATGCAGATCGACCGGGCGCGAGCCGATCGCGCAGCCGCCGGGCAGCGACACGCGCGCCTCGCCGAAACGCGCCACCAGCGGACCCAGCACGAGAATCGCCGCGCGCATGGTCTTCACCATGTCGTATGGCGCTTCGAGCTTGTCGACATGGGCCGCATTGAAGCGCGTCGTCTGTCCATCCGGCTCGATCTTCACGCCCATCTGCTGCAGCAACTTGCCCATGGTCGCCACATCGTGCATGTCCGGCAGGTTAGCCAGAATCAGATCGTCCGCCGCCAGCAAGCTGGCGCACATGATGGGCAAGGCCGCATTCTTGGCGCCGGAAATCCGCACCTCGCCGTTGAGGCGATTGCCGCCCTGGATAGCTAGTTTTTGCATAAATTCAGTTTTTAGACGTAAGACGTAAGACGTAAGTTAAGCAGGTGTAACGACTAGTAACTTACGTCTTACGTCTTAAGACTGTTTCTCCCACTCTTCCGGAGTAAATGTTTTCATCGACAGCGCGTGTATCTCTTCCCGCATCCGCTCGCCCAATGTCTGGTACACCATCTGATGACGCTGTACACGACTCTTGCCCGCGAAAGCGGCACAGACCACGACCGCCTCGAAATGGGCGCCGTCGCCAACCACCGACAGATGCTCGGTCGGCAGCCCTTGGGCAATATTGATCCGAATGCTTTCCGGCGTGACCGTAGGAATACTCATGGGTTATTCTGATTGTGGATTGCGACTCGTCGGCGGACATACGCCGCCAGCGTCCGAAGACGCGCATGATACTAAAAACCGGGAAGGGATGCGCGAACGAGTCTGCACCGTTACAAATCAGACAGACTGCTGAGGCAGCATGTCCGCGACACCGTATAGCGTCGCCAGACTGAGCAGGTCTGCGGGCAAGCCCTCTACACGCAACGTACGCTGGTTGCGCTGCGCCGCCCGCGCCCACCCCAGCAACATGCTCACCGCAGCCGAATCGACAGCCTCGACCTGCACCAGATCCACCAGCAAATCCTCTTTCGCGAGATGCTGCAGGCCGGATTCGAACAGCGCCGGGACGGTCTCTATAGTCAGGCGACCGCGCACCACCAGACGGCCATCCTCACGCGAAATCACTTGCTCTCTGCCTTACGCAACGCCACGTTCGCGGCATTGATATTCTTGCCGGACAGCATCTTGATCAACCCGTCGATGCCGTTCTGCTGCACCTCGGCATCGAAAGTGCCGCGATAACTCATCACCATGCTGACCCCATTGATGACAATATCGAACGCCTTCCAGCCGTCGGCGCTCTTTTTCATTTCATAATCGACCGGAATAGCCTGCGCGCCCGGCTTGGTGATCATGGTCTTGACAGTCACCTCGGTCGCATCGGCAGCCATCTTGAACGGCTGCACCTCCACCGTCTGGTTGCGGTACTCGACGAATGCTTTAGTGTAGGTGCGCACCAGCATGTTGCGGAACTCGTCCACCAACGTTTTCTTCTGTTCCGCCGTGGCGGTGCGCCAGTTTTTACCGACCGCCAACTGGGTCATGCGCGTGAAATCGAAGTGAGGCAGCACCTTCGCATCCACCAACTCCAGTATCTTCTTCTGGTTGCCAGCCTGAATGTCCTTGTCCTGCTTCACGATCGCGACCACATCCTGCACGGTGGCGCGAATCAACACATCGGGAGCGGCCACCTCAGCCTGTGCCACACCTGCCGCGCACAACAATCCCGCAACCATCCCGACAAACAAACCCTTCATTCCCATCACTCCTCGATTATTTGGCCGGTTCCTCAGCCTTGCTGTACAGGAACTTGCCGATCAACTCTTCCAGCACCACCGCAGACTGCGTTTTCTTCAACTGCTCGCCGTTCTGCAGCATCTCTTCATCGCCGCCGGGCATCAAGCCGATGTACTGCTCGCCCAACAGTCCGGAGGTCAGGATGTTGGCGAACGTATCCTTCGGAAAGGGGTAACGCTTGTCCAGACTCATCACCACCCTGGCCTCGTAACGCTCGGTATCCAGCGTAATCTCGGTCACGCGCCCAACCAAAACGCCGGCGCTCCTGATCGATGCCTTGGGTTTCAGTCCTCCGATGTTGGTAAAATACGCATGAACCTCGTAGCTTTCAGACACATTATAAGTACTAAGGTTCCCCACTTTCATCGCCAGCATCACTAGGGCAGCGATACCCGCCACCACAAACATGCCGACCCACAGATCCAGCGTCGTGCGTTCCATAACTCAATTCCCTCCGAACATCATTGCAGTCAAAACAAAATCCAGCATCAGGATCGCCAGCGACGATTGCACCACGGTGCGCGTGGTCGCGCCGGAAACGCCTTCCGCGGTGGGCGGCGCATCATAGCCTTCGAACAGCGCTATCACCGTCACCGCCATGCCGAACACAAAACTCTTGATCACGCCGTTCAGGATGTCCTCGCGAAAATCCACGGCGGCCTGCATTTGCGACCAGAACGAACCTTCGTCCACGCCGATTTGCACCACGCCGACGAAATAGCCGCCGAACACCCCGACCGCACTGAACAGCGCCGCCAGCAGCGGCATCGAGATCACCCCGGCCCAGAAACGCGGCGCAACGATGCGCGCGACCGGATTCACCGCCATCATCTCCATCGCCGAAATCTGCTCGGTCGCCTTCATCAGGCCGATCTCGGCGGTCATCGCCGAACCGGCGCGGCTGGCGAACAACAGCGCCGCAACCACCGGCCCCAGCTCGCGCACCAGGCCGAGTGCGACCATCACGCCCAGCGCCGACTCCGAACCATAGCGCTTGAGCGTCTCATAACCTTGCAGACCCAGCACCATGCCGACGAACAATCCCGCCACGATGATGATGATCAGCGACATCACACCGGTGGAGAACAGCTCCTTGATGGTCAGATGGAAGCGGCGGAAGCTGTTCCCGGAATACAGCAGGATAAGGAAGAAAAAGCGAGTCGCCATACCGATGCGCCACACCGCGTTGATGGCGCGATGTCCGATGACTCTGATAGTTTTCGCTGCCGGCATAATGTCAGGCTCTCAAATTCAAATCTTGGCGGTAATCGCCGCCGGGATAATGGAACGGCACCGGGCCATCCATCTCGCCATGCACGAACTGGTGCACAAACTCACGCCCCGAAGCGCGAATCTCGTCGGGCGTTCCCTCCGCCTCGATCACGCCGTTGGCCATGAAATACACATAATCCACGATCTTCAGCGACTCCTGTATGTCGTGCGTAACGACGACCGAAGTCGCACCCAGCGCATCGTTCAGCCGCCGGATCAAGTCGCCCACCACGGTCAGCGAGATCGGGTCCAACCCCGCGAACGGCTCGTCGTACATGATCAGCATCGGGTCCAGCGCCACGGTGCGCGCCAGCGCCACACGGCGCGCCATGCCGCCGGACAACTCCGAAGGCATCAGATCGTGCGTTCCGCGCAAACCGACGGCATGCAGCTTCATCATCACCAGATCGTGGATCAACTCTTCCGGCAGGTCGGTATGCTCGCGCATCTGGAACGCCACGTTGTCGTACACCGACATGTCGGTGAACAGCGCGCCGAACTGGAACAGCATGCCCATCTTGCGGCGCATCGCATACAGCCCGTCCTGGTCCAGCTCATGCAGTATCTGCCCATCCACCTTGATATGCCCGCTGGTCGGCTTCAGCGCACCGCCGATGTGGCGCAGCAACGTGGTTTTGCCGCAGCCGCTCAATCCCATGATGGCGATCAGCTTGCCCTTCGGAAAGGTCATGTTGATGCCTTGCAGGACTGGCCGCTTGTCATAGGAAAAGTTGAGGTCGCGAATCTCGACCAGGGCTGGCGGTGTCAAAATCTGGGCAATCGGAAGTTATCGGGGACGCGCATTCTAAACTACCGCATCCTCAATTCTCAACCGATAGCCCCAAATTAAAAAATTCGCGCCTCTCCGGGCGTTTACACCGGGCTATTGAGCTTGCACTCACTTGCCGCTATGCTCGTCGTCCAAGGCCTAACCCAAGTCGAAAGTATGTCGAGCGCCCAATCGCCCCTTCCCTGCCTGATGATCGTCGACGACGACCCGCTGATACGCGAAGGGTTGGCTGTCGCTTTCGAAAAACACTACGAAGTCCTTCTGGCCGAGTCACGCGCCGCCGCCATCGAGCAACTGCGCCGGCTGCCCGCCCCGCCGCAACTTGCTCTCGTCGACCTAGGGCTTCCGCCCTTGCCGCATCGCCCGGACGAAGGATTCCATCTGATCGCCGAATTGATCGCCCACAGCCCGGATATCAGGATCTTCGTCCTGACCGGGCAGGACGATGAAAACAACGCGCGACACGCGCGCGCCTTGGGCGCGATAGATTTCATCGCCAAGCCCTGCGCCCCGGAAAATATCCGTACGTACCTCGATGCCGCGCTGCGGGTGCAAACCGGCGAAAAAAACGAAGCCCCCAATTCCTCACTCGGCATCGTCGGGCAAAGCCAGCCTATCCAAACATTGCGCGACCAGATCGCGATGTATGCGCCCATGCCGTTCCCGGTGCTCATCGAAGGCGAGTCAGGCTGCGGCAAGGAATTGGTAGCGAGCGCACTGCAACGACTTGCCGGTCACCCTGACGCACCATTCCGGGTGCTCAACTGCGCCGCAATCTCACCCACACTAATCGAATCGACGCTGTTCGGTCACAGCAAGGGCGCTTACACGGGCGCCAGCAACGCGCAATCCGGTTTCTTCGAAGATGCCGCCGACGGCACGCTATTTCTGGACGAAATCGGCGAATTGCCCCTTGAGTTGCAGGCCAAGCTGCTGCGCATTCTGGAGAACGGCGAATATCAGCGCGTCGGCGAGACCGCCACGCGCAAGAGCCGCGCGCGCATCATCGCCGCGACCAACCGCAACCTGCGCGATGCGGTCCAGGCAGGCGCCTTCCGCGACGACTTGTATCACCGCCTGAACGTATTCAGGATCGCCGTCCCCCCGTTACGCGAGCTGGGCACCGACAAACTAGTGCTGCTCAATTATTTCCGCACCTATTATGCACACCAGCTCGGTCAGCCCCCTTTCGAGCTGCATCCCGAGGCGCTACAGCGCTGGGAGCGTTACGGATTCCCCGGCAACACCCGTGAGTTACGCAACATCGTCATCAGGCTGTCGACCAAATATCCGGGCCAGACCGTAGTCGCGGCCCAACTGGAAGATGAGCTCGACCCCATTGCCACAGGCGCGGCAAATCCGGACGGAAGCAACGGTATGGCGCGCCAACGCCTCATAGCCGAGCTCAAGACCGGCGACTTCAATCTGGATCGCCATCTGCACGAACTCGAGGCCGACTATATCGCCATCGCACTGGAACTCGCCTCCGGCAACATCAGCGAAGCCGCGAAACTGCTGGGCCTCAATCGCACCACGCTGCACAGCCGCATCGGCAGCCACGAAAAACCCAACGCATAGGATACTGACATGTACCTGGACCACTTCGGACTCCACGAACCGCCATTCAGGATCACGCCATCGACGACCTTTTTCTTCTCCGGCGCCAACCGCGGCGAAATTCTCGACGCGCTGGTCTACTCGCTGAGCGAATCGGAAGGCATCATCAAGGTCAGCGGCGAAGTCGGCAGCGGTAAGACCATGCTGTGCCGCATGCTGCTCGAACGCCTGCCCAAATATATCGACACCATTTATCTGGCCAACCCCAGCCTGTCGCGCGACGAAATGCTGTACGCCATCGCAGACGGACTGGGGCTTAACGTCGAGGGCGAACGCGTCGGCATCATCATGCACAGCATCCAGGCCAGGCTGGAAGAACGGGCGCGCGAAGGCAAACGCGTGGTCGTACTGGTGGACGAGGCGCATGCGATGCCGCCGGACACGCTGGAAGAACTGCGTCTGCTGTACAACCTGCAAGTCGGCAACTTCAAATTGCTGCAACTCATCCTGTTCGGACAGCCGGAGCTGAACAACAAACTCGAACAGCCGAACATGCGCCAACTCAAGGACCGCATCGTTCATCACTTCAACATGCAGCCGATGTCGCACAACACGCTGGAAAGCTATCTGATGTTCCGGATGCGCGCAGCCGGCTACCACGGCCCGAACGTATTCTCGCCCCAGGCGCTCAAGCTCATCGGGCGCGCCTCAGAAGGCCTGATGCGCCGCATCAACATCCTTGCAGACAAATCGCTGCTGGCCGCATTCGTCGAAGACACCCACAACATCGAGCCGCGCCATGTCCAGGCCGCGATGCGAGACAGCGAACTCCAGTCTTCGCGCAAGCTCAAGCTGCCGTCAATCGAGCTGCCCTCCATCCAACTGCCGCCCACCAGGATACTGGCTGGCGGCGCGGTCGTCGCATTGCTGCTGACCGGACTGACCACATGGTGGGCGACTGACGAAACACAGCCCGCCGCCCCGGCACAACAAGCTCAGCTGGCCGCGCCTGCCATGCCGATCACCGTAGCACCGACGCCCGTCGCCCCGACGATCCAGGCATTGGAGCAAACCGCTATCGCGCCCCCTGCACCTGCAGTAGCGCAAAAAACCTCACCGCCCCCGGCAGCCAAAGGCAGCCTGTTCGACCAGCGGCTGGCCGCAGGCAAAAAACTGCTCGGACAGAAGAATATCGTCGCCAGCATCCAGCTCTTCCACAACGAGGACATGCAGCCAAAACGCGTCGAAGGCTTCCTCAAACGCGCGGACGGACTGGGCAAACTTTCGGAGATCTATCTGGTGCCGGCCCGCTTCGGCGACAAAGAGGGATTACGCATACTGTATGGCGCCTACCCCTCGGTCGATGCGGCGCGCAACGCGATCAAGGATTTGCCGTCCCGCTATCAGGAATCCTTTGCTACCGCCATCCACGTATTCTAGGAACGCATGGCAATAAAGCTCGTTGAGCAAGCCCGGCAAACCTGTTAGGCTGGACACGAACGGTCGAAATGGAGAAAAGCGTGCATCCTCGCAACTTGTCCCGTCTCTGCATCACACTCATCACCGCCGGTGCAATCCTCGCCGGCTGCGGCACCCGGCCTATCCAGCCGTCGGACAAGCATATCCAGCGACCGGTCGCGCAGGACACTGCAGCCGATATTCCGCAAGCGCTCACGCGCACCGTGGCACTTCCGGCGCCGAAGTACGTCGCCAAAGCCGAGACCTATAGCGTCGTCGTCACCAACGTTCCCGCACAGGAAATTCTGTTCGCTCTGGCTCGCGACGCGAAGATCAATCTGGACATCCATCCCGGCATACAGGGCTCGGTCACGCTGAACGCCCTCAACCAGACCCTGCCGCAAATCCTGACACGCATCGCCAAACAGGTGGACATGCGCTACGAACTGGACAACGGCAACCTGATCGTGATGCCGGATACGCCCTATCTGCACAGTTACAAGATCGATTATGTGAACATGTCGCGCGAAGCGGATGGCACCATTTCCAACACATCGCAGCTTGGCTCCGGGACTACGGCCGGCGCAAGCGCCACAGGCAACAACTCATCGCTTTCCATCAAGGGCGTGTCGAAAAATCACTTCTGGGACACCCTGACCAAAAACATCACCGACATCCTGCGCGAAACCGACAAGATATTGCCCGACGGATCGAGCGAAACGGTCACCGAACAAACCGGCAGCACCGACCGCATCGTGACCGACAAGAAAAACACCGCGAAAAAGACCGGCAACGAAACGACGCCGACACAGACCACGATACAGGAAGGTGACAGCAAGATCGTCACCCGCCGCAACACCTTCCGCGAAGCGGCCTCGGTCATCGCGAACCCGGAGAGCGGCATCATCACCGTGCGCGCCACCGGCAAACAGCACGAGAAAGTTCAGGAATTCATCGACCAGATCATGTCCAGCGCCCGCCGCCAGGTGTTGATCGAGGCAACCGTGGTGGAAGTTCGCCTGAACGACAATTACAAGCAAGGCATCGACTGGTCGTTATTGCAGCGCAACGGCACCGGCTTCCAATTGCGGCAGGCAGCTACGACAGGATTACCCAGCGCGAATACCGCAAATCTTTTTACGCTCAACTATCTCAATCCGTCTTCCAGACTGGGCAATTTGTCCGCTTCGGTTGCCCTGCTGGAATCTTTCGGTACGGTCAAGGTGCTATCCAGCCCCAAACTGAGCGTGATGAACAACCAGACCGCGATGCTGCGCGTGGTGGACAACAAGGTATATTTCATCGTCAACTCGAGCACCACGCCTTGTTCTCCGGCCCCATGCACGCCGATCATCACCTACACCACCACCGTCAACACCGTACCGGTCGGTTTCACGATGAGCGTGACGCCGCAGATCAACGACAGCGATACAGTGCTACTCAACGTTCGCCCGTCCATCACGCGTCTGCTGGCCCCGGCCAAGGACCCCACTCCCGGACTCATCATCGCGAATGAAATCCCGCAAACATCAACCCGTGAAATGGAATCGGTGCTGAAAATCGATAACAACCAAATCGCCGTGCTGGGCGGCCTGATGGAGGATCGCATAGACAATTTCACCGATGAGATTCCAGGTGCCTCCCGGATTCCGATCGCAGGAGAGTTGTTCAAGCATCGCAACGACACCTCGACCAAGACCGAGTTGGTGATCTTCCTGCGTCCGGTGGTCATCAAGGATGCCAGTATCGAAGGCGACTTCAGCGCCTATCGCAACATGCTGCCAGACCAGAATTTCTTTAAGGAGCCGACGTCCGGCAAACCCTGACATGAGCCTGCTTCTGGAAGCCCGCAAGAAAGCACTATCCGCCGAGGCAAGTCAGGCCACAGCGACGGACAAACTCCAATTGGAAAACCAGCCGGCTTCCGCAGCGGATGAAGCCAGGCAAAGCGCACGCGAAGCAGGACAGAATCTGTTCAGCGCAAAATCGCCCGCTGCCGACCACTCGCATATCAACCCATACCTCCTCTCTGCACTGGGCGGCACGATGCTGCTGCTGGCCGCAGGTGCGGGTTATTGGTGGTATCTCGATTCCGCCCGCGGCCTGTCACCGCAACACCCCGTCGCCGCAACTACGCAACCGATACAGGTCGCTGCCGTGACAGAGGAACCGCAAAGCGCCGAGCTTCCCGCTGACAACCCTGTCGCAGAGGAGATTGCGCCGGAGCCCGCGCTTCCGGACGTCATGACCGAACCCGCGCCTGCCGTCGAACCTCCCCGCCAAAAGTCTCCGGTGCGCATCGAACCGCAGCGGACGGAGGCCATCGATCCGCTGTTGCGCGATGCCTATCTGGCCTATCGCAGCGGCAAGCCGGACGAGGCGCAGCCTCTGTACCAGGAGATGGTCAGAAAGGATGCGAACAACGCCGATGCATTGCTCGGTCTGGCCGCAATCGCCCAGCAGCGCGGCGAAAGTCTGGTAGCAATGCAATATTATTCGCGCGTGCTGACGCTCGATCCGCGCAACGCGGTAGCGAACGCCGGCATGTCGGCGCTGAACACCGAAGACGACGGCAACGAGAGCCGGTTGAAGACGCTGCTGCGCGAACAGAACAACTCGGCTGCGCTGCATTTTGCGCTGGGCAACCTGTACGCCGGACAATCGCGCTGGAGCGAGGCGCAACAGGCCTATTTCAACGCCTGGACACTGGAGTCGGACAACGCCGAATTCGCCTACAACCTGGCCGTCAGCCTCGACCACCTCGGACAGGGCAATCTGGCCGCACGCTACTACCAGCGCGCGCAGCAACTCGACGCAACGCACAGTGCAGGCTTCGACCACGCCCAGGTCGCGCGACGCATCGAAGCGCTGGGCCGCCCAGGCAGGTAAACAAAATGCCGAACAACGCGACACAGGACAACCAGCTCCAGCAGCCGTTGGGACGCATACTGGTCGACAAGGGAGTCATCAGCGACGACCAGTTGCGCATCGCCCTGCAAGAACAGACCAAGACGCACCAGCCGCTGGGCCGTTTGCTGGTGCGTCTGGGTTTTCTCTCCGAAGCCACGATACGCGACGTGCTGTCGGAGAACCTCGGTCAGGAGAGCGTAGACCTCGCCGCCATCATCATCGACCCGGCCGCGCTGGCCTTCATCCCCAAGGATGTCGCGCGGCGCTACCAGCTGCTGCCGTTGTCGGTGGACAAGACCAGCCGCGTGCTGACGCTGGCGGTCGCCGATCCGGACAACATCATCGCGCTGGACCAGGTGCGAGCGCTGCTGAAGGACGAGTACCGGCTGATCACCCAGCTCGCCAGCGAATCCGACATCCTGCGCGCGATCGACCAGTACTACGGTTTCGAACTTTCCATCGACGGCATCCTGCACGAGATCGAGCCGGGCGAGATGGAGTACCAGACGCAGCAGGGCGTCAACGAATTCAGCCAACCGGTGGTGCGCCTGATCGATGCGTTGTTGACCGAGGCGGTGCAGCGCGGCGCATCCGACATCCATTTCGAGCCGGAGAGCAGCTTTTTGCGCATCCGCTACCGCATCGACGGCGTGTTGCGCCAGGTGCGCAGCCTGCACAAGAGTTTCTGGCCGGCGATGGTGGTGCGCCTGAAGGTGATGAGCAACATGAACATCGCCGAAACGCGTGCGCCGCAGGACGGCCGCATCTCGCTACGCCTTTCGGGGCGCCAGATCGATTTCCGCGTCGCATCGCACCCCACCACGCATGGCGAAAATTTGGTGCTGCGCATTCTGGATCGCCAGAAAGGCATCGTACCGCTCGGACAGATCGGGCTGGACGACGCCACGCTGAATACGCTCAAGCTCATCATCGCCAAACCAGAAGGCATCGTGCTGGTGACCGGCCCGACCGGCAGCGGCAAGACCACCACGCTGTACTCGGTGCTGAACCACATCAACACCGAGTCGGTGAACATCATGACGCTGGAAGACCCGGTGGAATACCCGATCGCGCTGATCCGCCAGACCTCGATCAACGAATCGGCCAAGCTGGATTTCGCCAACGGTATCCGCTCGATGATGCGCCAGGATCCGGACATCATTCTGGTCGGCGAGATCCGCGACCATCCCACCGCCGAGATGGCGTTTCGCGCCGCGATGACCGGCCATCAGGTTTATTCGACGCTGCATACCAATTCGGCCATCGGCGCGATCCCGCGCCTGCTCGACATCGGCATCCTGCCCGACATCATGGCCGGCAACATCATCGGCGTCGTGGCGCAACGACTGGTGCGCATCCTGTGCAAGGAGTGCAAATACCCTTACCAGCCGGATACGCAGGAACGCAAGCTGCTCGGCATTTCCGAACACGAGGACGTCACGCTGTATCGCGCCGCCGGCTGCGACTTGTGCAACCATCAGGGCTACAACGGCCGCATGGCGATCATGGAATTGCTGAAGATGGATCACGATCTGGACGATCTGGTGTCGCGTCGCGCCAGCACCCGACAAATCCGCGAGACCGCCATCGACAAGGGTTTCCGCCCGCTGGCGATGGACGGCATCCGGCGCATCCGGCAGGGCGTCACATCTCTGGCGGAAGTCAGCCGCGTGGTCGACCTGACCGACCGGCTGGGCTAGGGAGGCATCATGGCCCTGTATTCCTATCGCGCCATCGACAGCCACGGCAAGAGCAACAAGGGATTGCAGGATGCCGCCAATCTGATCGATCTGGAACTGCGTCTGAAACACGCCGGACTGGACCTGATCGACGCCCAGGTGGACAGCGGCAAGCTCGGACTAACGCGCGGCAGAATCAAGCGCCCCGAACTGATCACCTTCTTCTTCAACCTCGAGCAACTCACCCGCGCCGGCGTGCCGCTGCTGGAAAGCCTCGCCGATCTGCGCGACACGATGAACGACCCGCATTTTCGCGAGGTCATCGCCAACCTGGTCGAAGCCATCGAGGGCGGCAAGAAACTCTCGCTGGCCATGGCGGATCATCCCGATGCATTCGACCGCATATTCATCAGCCTCACGCATGCGGGAGAGGAAAGCGGCCAGTTGCCCGAGGTGTTCCTGCATATCACCGAGTCGCTGAAGTGGCAGGACGAGATGGCCGCACACACCAAGACCATCCTGCTCTATCCGGCCTTCGTCGGCGCCATCGTGATCGCGATCACCTTCTTCCTGATGATCTATCTGGTGCCGCAACTGGTCGGCTTCATCAAAAGCGTGGGCCAGGAGATTCCGTTCCAGACGCGCATGCTGCTCGCCACCTCGGCGTTTTTCGTGGACTACTGGTATGTGCTGATCGCCCTGCCTGTCGTACTGCCCATAGGCGCGAAACTGCTGATCGCCTCCAGCCCGGAGATGCGCTACCGCTACGACGACCTGAAGCTCAAGTTCTGGGTGATCGGCCCCATCCTGCGCAAGATCATCCTCGCGCGCTTCGCCAACACCTTCGCGATGATGTACGGCTCGGGCGTGGGCATCATGGACTGCATCGCCAATTCGCGCGAAGTGG
>JALNYK010000067.1 GCA_023229845.1 Gallionella sp. | reverse complement strand
GGCGGCGACCGAGGGATTTCTGCTCGGCATCCCGGCTATCGCCGTTTCGCTGGTAGGCAAGGAGCTGACCAATTACGAGACTGCGGCACGGGTTGTGACCGGGTTGGTGCAGCGCTTCGCCGCACAGACGCATACCCATCCCTGGCTGCTGAACGTGAACGTGCCGGACATCCCTTACGAGGACTTGCAGGGCACCGAAGTGACCCGTCTCGGCAAGCGCCACAAGGCCGAGCCGGTGGTCAAGGCCAGCAATCCGAACGGTGAGACGGTGTACTGGGTCGGTGCGGCAGGCAAGGCGCAGGACGCGGGCGAGGGGACGGATTTCAACGCATTGGCGCAGCAGCGCGTCTCCATCACGCCGTTGCAAATCGACCTGACCCAATACGGTCAGCTCGATGCGGTGCGCGACTGGATAGGGCCGCGATGAGTTCCAGAATCAAGGGCATCGGCATGACCTCGCAGCGCACCCGGATGCGCATGATCGAGCGTCTGCGCGAGCAGGGCGTCAAGGATGAGGTTGTGCTGGCGGCCATGTTCGAGACGCCGCGCCACCTGTTCATCGACGAGGCGCTGGCCAGCCGGGCCTATGACGACGTGTCGCTGCCGATCAATTACAACCAGACCATCTCCCAGCCTTATATCGTCGCGCGCATGATCGATATCATGCGCAACGGCAAGCAGCTCAACCGCGTGCTGGAGGTCGGCACCGGCTGCGGTTACCAAGCCGCGGTGTTGGCGCAGGTAGCGAAGGAGGTCTACACCGTCGAGCGTATCCAGCCGCTGTACGAGCGGGCGCGCCGCCAGCTGCGCGATCTGAAGCTGCGCAATGTCAGCGTGCGCTACGCCGATGGCGCCGCCGGTCTGTCCGAACTCGCACCGTTCGACGGCATCATCATGGCCTGCGCCGCGCCGGCGTTGTCGGATGCACTGCGGGAGCAACTGGCGGTCGGGGGCAGAATGGTGATCCCGGTCGGGATGCAGGAGCAGTGGCTGTACCTGATCGAACGCGACGAGCGCGGCTTCCGCGAAACCCGGCTGGAGCCGGTGAAGTTCGTACCCTTGTTGATGGGGAAATCATGAGCAGAGCGCATCGTATATTCGCCTTGCTGGTCGCGGCGGTTATTCTGGCCGGGTGCGCATCGAGCAAGCAGCGCGCGCCAGTGGTCGAGCGTGGCGGTGCGGCCTCGAAGACCACGATCTCCGCCGTTGCGGCGCGTAAAAAAGCACTGCGCGAGAAGGACTGGCGTCCGCAGGTGCATGTCGTGCAGAAGGGCGAGACGCTCTATAGCATCGCCTTCAACTACGGTTTCGATTATCACGAACTGGCCGAGTTGAATGGCATCAAGGACCCCGATGTGATCCAGGCTGGCCAGCAGATACGCCTGTTTCCGGGAGCTGCATCCCATTCGATCGCTGTGGCAGAAACCAAGCCAATCGAACCTGCAATCAAGGATCAGCCTAAGCTGGTGAAGTACGCCTATAGCGAGGCGGCGGTGGCGCAACTCTCCAAGCCGGAGAGGATCGACAAGCCCGCTGCAGTTACTCCCGCCAAACCGGAGAAGGTCGAGCCCAAGCTTCAGCCGAAACCGGAGCCCAAGCCGACCGAAGAGAGTGCCGAGGTCGAACCCGATGCCGACATCGAGTGGAGTCTGCCGACGCAGGGCAAGGTGATCGCCGGATTCTCCGAGGCGGCCAACCGCAAAGGTGTCGATATCGCCGGCAAGCAGGGGCAGCCGGTCAATGCCAGTGCGCCCGGCAAGGTTGTCTACAGCGGCAGCGGCCTGCGCGGTTACGGCAAGCTGGTTATCATCAAGCACAACAACACCTTCCTCAGCGCTTATGCCCATAACGACAAGGTGCTGGTCAAGGAAGGGCAGAGCGTCACGCGCGGCCAGAAGATCGCCGAAATGGGCAATACCGACGCCGACCAGGTCAAACTGCACTTCGAAGTGCGCCGCTTCGGCAAGCCGGTCGATCCGGCAAAATATCTCCCTCTGTAGGGGCACGTAAGACATTTGTTCCGGCACCGGCACGGCGCGCCGTGCCCCTGCGAATTTTGGGGCTTCCTTGAACGATACGAAACTCAGCACCACCGACCATGACCGCGACAGCGCGAACCTGCGCTATGTCTATCCGGTCGTTTCCCGCCGTGCCGGAGGCGTTTCGGTCGGCATCAATCTGA
Organism: Gallionella sp.; assembly: GCA_023229845.1. GTDB lineage: Bacteria > Pseudomonadota > Gammaproteobacteria > Burkholderiales > Gallionellaceae > Gallionella. The sequence goes on along the minus strand of JALNYK010000067.1, from coordinate 1,400 downwards.
ATCCCGATAATGCTTGCAACTGGCGTTGCCTGTATTGCCAGGTGCCGGACTTAACGCGCGGCGCAGCGCCCCCGGTCGATCTAAGCCTGCTGGAAAGCGAGCTGCGCGGCTTTCTGCACGAGCTGCTGTACGGCGATTTCATGCAGACACGCGTGCCGGAAGACATGCGCCGCATCAACGATATTGCGTTGTCCGGCAACGGCGAGCCGACCAGTGCCGCGGAATTCGCCGAGGTCGTCGATCTGATCGCGCGCGTGCGCCGCGAGACAGGTTTGCCGATGGAGGTGAAGACCGTGCTGATTACCAACGGCAGTCTGCTGTACCGGGAGGATGTCCGGCGTGGCCTGCGCGAACTGGCAAAGATCAACGGCGAGGTCTGGTTCAAGCTGGACCGCGCCAGCGAGGCGGGGATGCAAATTGTCAACGACACCCGCATTGCGCTCGACAAGGTGCGCGCCAATTTGATTTTGGCGATTTCAGCCTGTCCGACCTGGCTGCAGACCTGCTGGTTCGCATTGGACGGCGCGCCGCCCAGCGTTCAGGACGAAGAGGATTATCTGGAGTTTGTCGGTGCGTTGCTTCGAGACGGAAATAAGCTGCAAGGCGTGCTGTTGTACGGTCTGGCGCGGCCTTCGTTGCAGCCCGAGTCCGCGCGCTTGTCCAACCTGCCGGAAGATGCGATGCGGCGCTTTGCCGATCGCATCCGCGGCTTAGGGGTGGAAGTCAGGGTTACGGCCTAGCACTGAAAGCGGTACATCTTGCGCAGGAAGGTATCCACATCCATGATTCTCGGCACAGTGGGCATCTCGACATGCTCGGAACATGCCTCGCGCAATCCCAGCGCGGGAATCCAACCGGCGCTCAGCACTTCGTCGCCATACCCGGAGGCCGTATTCTCGCAGCGTTCGACCTCAAAGCTGCTCATATCCATAGTCAGTACGCTCATGATGTTCTCCTGTTGCTTTGAGAGAGTCGCGCAATATGCGCCGCCCTTGATGGATGTATCGGCCTCTATTATCTAAAATTTAGCGTTTTCTCTGGCGTTTCGGTGCGCATGCTTTGCTATCGGGGGCGGGTGCTTGATTCAGTGGCGCTACCCGCGGAGTTGATCGTTTCGTTTCAATTCGTTTCCTTATTTGCGTACGGGCAATTTGCTCAAGTTCTGAACCAGCCTCGATGTTCTAGCCGTAAAATGCCGCTTTGCATTATTGAGCACGCATCATGTCCAACAAGTCCGGCGCCTCCCCTTTTTTAGCCTTATCTCCCGATGAGATAAAAGAACTCGATAGTTTCCTGCTGTCGAATCTCACCTCGGACGAGACGATGATGCTGGATACGCTGGATGGATACCTGACGGCGCTCGTTATCGGACCTGTCTCATTGAAACCCAGTCTATGGCT